>CAKUSP010000005.1 GCA_934680015.1 uncultured Bacteroidales bacterium
ATGCTCGTTACTGGAGTAGCCTCCACATTGATTGTACAAGTTGCCGTCTTATCTCCAGCCTTGGCGGTGATGGTGGCATTACCTACCTTGATAGCCTTTACTATTCCATTCTCCACTGTAGCAACTGATGGAATGGACGAACTCCATGTCACGCTCTTATCTGTAGCGTCAGATGGATTGACTGTCGCAGTGAGTGTAATAGATTCGCCTGCTCTTAATGATGCACTAGTCTTATCCAATGTGATGCTCGTCACTGGTGTAGCTTCCACATTGATTGCACAAGTTGCCGTTTTATCTCCAGACTTTGCGGTAATGGTGGCGCTGCCTACCTTGATAGCCTTTACTACTCCATTCTCTACTGTAGCAACTGATGGATTGGACGAAGTCCATGTCACGCTCTTGTCCGTGGCGTCAGATGGATTGACTGTCGCTATCAATGTAATGGATTCGCCTGCTCTTAATGATGCACTCGTCTTATCTAAAGTAATAGATTCGACTTCTATCGGCTTTACTTTAACAACGCATTTTGCGAATTTATTTCCACATGTAGCCTTTACTTCCGCACCTCCTATTTTTAGAGCAGAAACCAACCCATCTTCAACATTAACCACAGAATCGTCTGATGAAGACCATACTATAGTCTTATTCGTAGTGTTTTCAGGAAGAACAGTAGCCGAAATATTCACAGAACAACCAACGGCTAATTCTACAAAAGTTTTATCTAGAGCCACGCTAGAAGGAAAAACTTCCTGAGGCTCCTTTTTGCAAGAACTAAAATATATTAGTACTATGGTGATTTTTAAAAATATAATAACCTTATTCATTATATATTTCATATCCGCAGTAATTATTTTAGAGATACATAATAGTAATCGTCATCTTTTCCCCTAGACCATTCAAAGACAACCGGATCCACTCTTTTCTTAAATTGTGTTAACTTTGTGTCATGCCCTTTAATTTTTGACTTTATATTCTTGTCAAAAGCAACGAACTCATCAAAATTATACTCCCAATTATCATAAGCCATCTCATGGACTCTTTTGTAAATGGCTTCCCTACATGGTGCATTAAACCCAATAGAGTCTTTGCTCATTGTACTACTCTCCGTTGATTTTGTCCAATCGCCAAATTTAAAAACACCTAAATTCTCATTAGAATAAATTTCATTATTCAAAAAATGACTCCATTTTACCTCATTTGGATTATCTGATAAATCAATATTTTGCCAATTACCTTTTGAGTTAGCCTTTTGATAATCACTCTCAGTACACTTTTCTTCTATTTCTGGCGCTAGCCCAAAAAACTGGCCGAACACATAATTCAATTCTATATAAAATTGATTATCATCCTTGAATGGGTAACAATACAACACAGTAGCCTCATTATACATGTCAAATTCACTAGATACATTAAAGTCTAAAGAATCATTCAGTATAATTAGTTGAAAGACTTTATTTGAAATCCATGGCCAATTAGGATATAGCATTGTTAAATAATTTTCAAGGTTCAATGATGGACGCAAAACCCAATACATTTGGCGTTCCAACAAATTTTCAACAATTTTTGAACTAATCCCAGTATCAAAAGCCGTAATGCCTGCACGCGACTCATTTTCAGATACTGCATACATTATGTAAATATTAAAGAACTCCTTTAATCCACATAATGGAGCTTCTGAAAACAAATGATTAACAGCACGATTAAGATCGTCATCATATTTCCCATCATTAATTAGCCTATCCGAATATGCCTCTCCCATTAAAACGATGTCGATTCCTTTTCCTTTCGTTGCCTTTTGAATTTGTTTATAAGTACCATCTTTACTAAAATCCGAGCTTTTATATAATTCAGCATATGGATCACTATATGTAGGGAATGGCATTCCTGGATCAACCCATTGAATATAGGAATTTGCATAACTCGAATACACATTGATACTTTGAATCATTCGTTCTTTTACATCTTCTGGAGCCCGTATCACACAGTATTTGCTATGAGCACCAATGGCATGGCAAAACATACCTAAGGAACTTTCCACGTAAGAAGAAAAATTAAAATGCGCAATATCCAATTCCTGAAGACTCAAACACTCTCCCAAAAAATTCTCCATATTATAACAAGCACTTGTATTAAATGAACTTAAATCCAAATGCTTTAATTTGAGACAATATGAAAACATTGCTTCCATATCAACGACTGTTTTCGTACAAAAAGATGATAAGTCCAAATACTCAAGACTACGGCAACCACAAAACATTCTTGCCATAGATTCCGAACTTGATGTATTAAAATTACTAAGATCAACTTGTTTCAACGAACGACATTCCGCAAAACAGCTCTCAAAACTCTCAGCCTCAATAGTATCAATCCCCTCAAAATCAACTTTAACCAACGATTTACATCCACTGAACATTCCGGATGTGACATGTTTTAGATTGAAATACTCTTTTTCAGTATAATAATGAATAATTGTCCCTTTTTGTTCAAAATACACCGGTTCATCTTCAGTCCCACAATTTATATTAGTTACTTTATTACTTGAAGGATGAAAATACACCTCTGTTATTTTATCTTTCTCTACGCCATCAGGAAACATCCGCAGCATCGTGGCACCATTTTTATATGGTTTGAATATTAAGCCACTATCCATATTGTACAATCGCTTAAAAACAGACCTTTTAATTGATGTTTTCCCTTTTGTAAGAAATGTAGCAATTTCAGAATCTTTTTTTAAGGTAACTCGTATAGGACGAGTATTCTCAGAAGGAAACATTGACACATAATAATACCTACCAACCTCAAAATGCGAATTATCTGGCGCACGAACGATTACCTCGGAGACCTCTCCATTTTCCGGAACACACTGTTTATTTTTGTTCTCATCCATATCATATGACAAAAGTAGTCTCCCAGACATAGCGTCACCATTAAGATACTTAAATGATACTTCATTTATCCCCTCTTGTGAAACGGAAAACTTTATTCCGCCACAAATATTTTTAAAATTAAGATTTTTGTCATCACTAACAGCAACACTAACAAATGCATTTCGATCAAATGAATCACCGGTTGCTGTCTGTACAGTTGGAATTGTAACCATAAAACTTCCTGGCTGAATTAAATAAATAGACTTATATGGATAAACCGCTACATATTTCGTTGCATCATCCATATCTGTAAAGTTGTGACATACAAAATCTGTTTCTGAAGAGCAATCTGAATTTATTGAAACAAAGTGTGATACCGCAGCATCATAATCAATGCTACCATCAAGTTTTTGCCAAAAAGGAACTATCCCAATCTCATCCCCCGGTGACCACCAGACGCTGCCATCTTCCTGAAGAACAGTCTTCGTCTCTGGATCCCAACTCGCATGAAAAACGACTTCGTGCAACTCCTCCTGCTGTTGAGGTTCAATATCCTTGAGGCATCCTAATAATGAAAAGAGAGAAGCCGTAATTAATAAAGACATCGGGGCTGCTTTGGTCATAAATGAGACCTGTTTTAATATTCTATTTTTCATAATCACTAAACACAAAAACGCCTAATTAATATATTCTGGAAAATCAAATCCTATTCTCTTCTGCGCCATAATGCCAACAGCATTAGATGATTCCTTAATGGCACTGGCCATAGCTTGAATAGTCTTTATCCTCTTCATGTCCCAAACATTTATATTTGCTGGTATTCCTATTACAACTCCTGGTTTTTTAGGGCCACATCCGATTTCGTACAGAAGATTCTTTTCTATATCATTATACCTTAAGTAATACTCCTCACTTGTATCATTGTCGGAACGCTTAATCTGAAAATCATTACCAAGTTCTGACGAAAAGCTGTCTGACAATCTACATATCCTTTCTTCCGAACAAACACATACACCATCACATTCATTACTTGAATTTAACAGATATATTTTTTTATCCTTCTTATATTTATAAGCAGTCAAAAGTATTACAAGGCTATCGGCATTATTATGTCTTGTCATATTCTCAACATTTTCAAAGAATTTTTTAAACAGAGAATTCTTCTTTGTGTCATCACTGACGTTGAAAAAATTCTCACCCGTAACGACTTCTTTAGATATAAAATTGAAACCGCCAAAGAATGCCAGATAAAATCCGAATTTGCTCAATCCTAAGGATGTCGCGGCTACAACTATTGTTACTTTAGAGTTTTTATTGACCATTGCCCCATAAGGCCTATTCATCCAATAGCATTCTACCACAAACTTTTCGTACTGATAAGATGATGAAGAGCGAGTTGAAGACAGATCTGCTACACGAAGATGATTTGACTTAGCACATGCCTTAATAATCTCGTCATCAGTTAGACCAAGACGTGTTTTTAAATAAGAAAAACTCCTATACCATGGGATATATCTTAAATTGGCACCCGTTTTCCTATTATAAATCCACTTAAATTTTTTATAAATAGATTCCGAAATATATTTGCATCTATACCATTCAATGATGGATTTGTAAACCTCATAAAAAAGACTTACCAAGGCTGCCAAAAAGAAAACCTTAATGATTGCCAATGTAGTCTCTGGTAAAGGCATAGGATAATCGACTGATTTCCACAAGCAATACTTTGGCAGGATAGCTAGACAAGATTTTAATTCAATTGGCATTCCAGATTTACAAGAGGAAATCAGTGCCCATATAGTTACAATCAGCTCAAATAAAAAAGCAAGACCTATAGAAACTAAACAAAGAAAGCCTAGTCTATTTGGATAGTGCCATTTATCTACTATTTTCATGAAGAAAATACCCTTATTTTGCCCTGAGACCACCCTACCAGAACGGGTACAAAAAAGACGTGGGAGTCATACTCTTGCTCATCCTGGGTACCGGCCTTGGCTGCCTTCTACAGAGATAAGCAAAGCAGCTAGCCCACGTCAGGATGATATGCAGTACATCACCACGCCTATACGAAGACGCGGATGACCGAATTGTCATCACAAGTGGACGCTCCCTTTGCCGTTTCTTTCTGTAGAATCCAAATTACCAAGTTTGTACCCAGAAGAAAAACGTCAAGTAACGTCTTAATATGTCTTGCCCACCCATCCCTGCAATCAAATCAGCAGCATCAAGATCAACAATCAGATACACTGTTTTGAGTGCCGGGCTAGCTGAACGACACAAAGATAAGTTATTTTATCAAAAGGATAACAACAGCCGGCTGAAATTTCGTAAAATGTTTAAATTTGCAGAACTTATATACTGTAGAATATGACAAAGAACACAGATATAACACCCTACAGAAAGGATGTCAAGACAATAAAGAGAGCGATTTTAGAGAGTCAAGGACGTGCATTACGCTTGGCCAGCGGGCAGGTCTGTCCCTCTATTTCGGGATAGGTTTATACATCAGTGCTCATTCCCGTGAAGGATATTGGGGAACCGGTGCGATAGAAGCCATCAGTGAACAGATCCGCAAAGAGATGCCAGGGCTTAGAGGATTCTCCGCTGAGAGCATGAAAAAGATGCGCACTTTCTCGGAGTTCTGGAGTCAGTTCATAAATCGGTCGCCACTGGCGACCGATTTACAAAAGATTGAAAATGAATTCATTATTGAAACAGATTTATTTTCGATCCAAAAATGGTCGCCAATGGCGACCGAATTTAACAGGGAGGACATTCTGTCTGTCAGTTTCTCCCATCACATGGAGATATTGCATAAGACAAAGGACATCAATGAAGTCTTGTTCTACCTCCGTCAAACTGTAATGCATCAATGGAACAAGTATGAACTCCGTAAGGCTCTCAAACAGAATATTTACAAAAACGGAAATAAT
Organism: uncultured Bacteroidales bacterium; assembly: GCA_934680015.1. Lineage (GTDB taxonomy): Bacteria > Bacteroidota > Bacteroidia > Bacteroidales > UBA932 > Cryptobacteroides. The sequence continues at coordinate 5,801 of CAKUSP010000005.1, forward strand.
ACACTTTCAAACAATTTTATTGAAACAATTCCTGATACCAAACAGGCACTGAAGACCATCCGGATGTTCAAGGATGAGTATATCCTAGACTATATCAATGCCGAGGATATTGACGAAGAATACGACTGTGTAGATGAAAGAGTCGTGGAAAATCAGATCGTCCGCAACATACGTAAATTCATTATGACATTCGGCCGTGATTTCGCCTTTCTCGGGAATCAGTATCATCTAGAGATTTATGGGGTCGAGCATTTCCCTGACTTGTTGTTCTTCAACCGCGAACTCAATTCCCTTGTTGTAATTGAGCTTAAAATAGGAGAATTCAAAGATGCCTACCTTGGGCAATTATTCGGTTATCTCAAAATTCTTGATGATAAAGTCAAAAAGCCTCATGAGAATCCGTCTGTAGGAATTGTTTTATGTAAGGAAGCCAATAAAGCTTACGCTCAATACGCTGTCCGAGACTACAGCAAGCCAATGGGTGTGGCAACTTACTACACCCTAGCGGATATGCCGACAGCATTGCAGCAGGCGCTCCCAGATGTAGAAGAGCTCAAAAAACTGCTATAGATGTTTTTCAAGAAGTAAAAGGAACGAACTTAAATCCGCCCAATGGCCCACTTGGCTTCTTCACTACATTGAACTTTGCCTGATTGTATCCTTGCCTTTCTCAATATCTGCTCATGCGCCTGTCGGAGTCTCTTTCAGGGCGTTTCGAGAAAGGATTATCAAAGAGGAACCTTGAACTGATGCGACAGTTCTACCTGACATATAAGATTGCGAAATCGACGATTTCGCGATCTTTGAGCTGGACACATTATATAAGGCTGATGCGAATTTCTGATCCGAAGGAACTGGCATTCTATGAGATTGAGGCTGCAAATAAAATGTCATAATACTGCAAAATGGACAATAATTTTAGTGGCACATTAGTGGCACTTTTGTGTCCATTTGCTCCCCATACAGGGCTTTCTGTGGACAGGTGGCAATATGTTCCAGATACTGTCCAGAAAGCCTAAAAACCCCTTTGCAGGCACTTGTGGTGGGGGTTTCATATAGAATGAAAAAACCCAGTCCATCATAAAGACAGACTGGGTGATTTTCTCTGTGTGGTCCCTGTAGGGCATGATCCTACGACCCCCTGATTATGAGTCAGATGCTCTAACCAACTGAGCTAAGGGACCGGAAAAAGAGCCGTATATTCTCCTTTCGGATTGCAAATATACAAACTCTTTTTGTTATTATCAAACTTTGATCTCTACATCTACACCTGCAGGCAATTCTAGTCTCATAAGAGCATCTACTGTTTTAGCATTGCTCCCTTCGATATCGAGAAGCCTACAATATGTATCGAGCTCAAACTGCTCACGACTCTTCTTATTAACGAAGGTAGAGCGGTTGACTGTGAAAATCTTTTTGTTAGTAGGAAGCGGAATAGGTCCGTTTACCATAGCGCCAGTAGACTTCACCGTCTCAACGATTTTAGCTGTCGATTTATCGACAAGCATATGATCGAATGATTTGAGTTTAATTCTGATTTTTTGGCTCATATTTACAATTTTTTACTATTACTCATCATCATCGGACAACTTGTATCCACTCTTCTCTATGATATCCTTAGCCATAGCCGCAGGAACTTCAGAGTAATGGTCGAACGACATTGTGCTGGTAGCACGACCAGAAGAAAGGGTACGAAGTATTGTCACATAACCGAACTGCTCTGCAAGAGGAACATACGCCTTTATGATACGCGCTCCGTTAGCTGTAGAGTCCATAGCAACAATCTGTCCACGACGACGGTTAAGGTCACCTACGATATCACCCATATAATCTTCTGGAGTAACAACTTCCAAATTCATAATAGGTTCGAGAAGGACAGGTTTACATTTAGGACATGCGTGACGGAATGCCATACGCGCAGCAAGTTCGAAAGAAAGCTGGTCTGAATCCACAGGGTGGAATGAACCATCGAGTAAAGTAACTTTCAAAGATTGAACTTCATATCCTGCAAGAACACCGTTCGCCATAGCAGAACGGAATCCCTTTTCTACACAAGGTATGAATTCCTTAGGAACGTTACCACCCTTAACTTGATTTTCGAACTGTAGCCCAGTTACGCCAGGATCAGCCGGCCCGATTTCAACGATAATATCAGCGAATTTACCACGTCCACCGGTCTGTTTCTTAAAGACTTCGCGATGTGTTGTAGTAGTGGTTATCGCCTCCTTGTAGTTTACTTGTGGTGCACCCTGGTTAATCTCTACACCGAACTCTCTACGAAGACGGTCTACGATAATATCCAGGTGAAGCTCACCCATACCGCTAATCACAGTCTGTCCAGTCTCATGGTCAGATTTAACCTGGAATGTAGGGTCTTCTTCTGCGAGTTTTGCAAGTGCAAGCCCAAGCTTGTCAAGATCACCTTGCGTCTTAGGTTCCACAGCGATACCGATCACAGGATCTGGGAACTCCATAGACTCAAGTGAAATAGGAGCGTTTTCTGCACAAATCGTATCTCCAGTCCTAAGGTCTTTAAAACCTACGGCAGCACATATATCACCAGCCTCCACAAAAGGGATAGGGTTTTGATGATTTGAGTGCATCTGATACAAACGTGCTACACGCTCTTTCTTTCCTGATCTTACATTAAGCACATACGAACCAGCTTCGAGTTTTCCTGAATATGCACGCAAGAATGCAAGACGTCCCACAAAAGGATCCGTCGCAATCTTGAATACAAGAGCACAGAATGGCTCATCAGGTGAAGGTTTACGCTCGATCTCATTACCAGTTTCAGGATCCGTACCCTTAACGGCACCCTTATCAAGTGGAGAAGGAAGATAGCGTATTACAGCATCTAGAAGGAACTGAACACCTTTGTTCTTAAAGGACGATCCACAGCATGCGGGAACAATCTGCATTTCGATTGTACCTTTACGAAGTGCTGCTATAATCTCTTCCTTAGTCAAAGAATCTGGATCCTCAAAATACTTCTCCATAAGGGCATCATCACATTCAGCAGCTGTCTCCACGAGTTTATCGCGCCAGATAGCTACCTCATCTGCCATATCAGCAGGGACATCCTTAATTTCGTAATTTACAAGTTCGTCTGTGGAATTGTAATAAATAGCCTTCTTATCAATTAGGTCAACAATACCTTGGAATTTATCCTCTGCTCCTATAGGAAGACAGATAGGTACTGCTGTAGCTCCAAGTTTTGTCTTGATTTCTTCCACCACAGCGAGGAAGTCAGCTCCTACACGGTCCATCTTATTGACATAAGCAATCTTCGGAACCTTGTATTTGTCTGCCTGACGCCATACGGTCTCAGACTGAGGCTGAACACGACCTACTGCGCAGAAAGTCGCGACAGTACCATCGAGCACACGAAGTGAGCGCTCAACTTCAACAGTAAAATCTACGTGGCCGGGAGTATCTATCAAGTTAATCTGATATGTGCCTCCATCATAATGCCAGAATGCAGTTGTTGCTGCTGAAGTAATAGTGATACCGCGCTCCTGCTCTTGGACCATCCAGTCCATGGTAGCGCCGCCATCGTGAACCTCACCTATCTTATGAGTTTTCCCTGTGTAATAAAGGATACGCTCAGAAGTGGTGGTCTTACCGGCATCGATGTGAGCCATGATACCGATATTTCTTGTGAACTTAAGATCTCTTTTAGCCATTGAATACTAACTACTAACTAAATTAAAAACGGAAGTGTGCAAATGCCTTGTTAGCCTCTGCCATCTTGTGCATATCTTCTTTACGCTTGTATGCACCACCTTCGTTATTGTAGGCTGCAACGATCTCTGCGCACAATTTTTCTGCCATAGAGTGGCCTGAACGTTTACGAGCGAAAACGATAAGGTTCTTCATGGAAAGGGACACCTTTCTTTCAGGACGCAACTCTGTAGGCACCTGGAAGTTAGCACCACCAATACGACGTGACTTAACCTCAATTTGAGGAGTTACGTTCTCGAGTGCCTTCCTCCAAATATCTAGAGGAGCCTTGTCAGAATCTTTCATCTTCTCGCCTACCATATCAATGGCATCGTAAAAAATTGAATACGCGATACTCTTCTTCCCCTGCAACATAAGATTGTTCACGAAACGAGTAACCTCAACATCGTGAAACTTAGGATCAGGAAGTAGAATCCTCTTTTTAGGCTTCGATTTTCTCATTTTTCTAAAAAATTAAAGATTAAAAACCATCCTTCTCGACTACTTCTTTGGTCTCTTAGCTCCGTAGAGTGAACGTGATTGTGTTCTTCCCTCTACACCAGCCGTATCCAAAGCGCCTCTAAGGATGTGGTAACGTACACCTGGAAGGTCCTTCACACGACCACCACGAACAAGCACGATTGAGTGCTCCTGCAGGTTGTGACCCTCGCCAGGGATGTAGGCATTGACCTCTTTAGCATTAGAAAGACGTACACGTGCAACCTTACGCATAGCAGAGTTAGGTTTTTTAGGTGTGGTTGTATACACACGCACGCAAACGCCACGCTTTTGAGGACAAGCATCCAACGCACGAGATTTCGATTTAAGTTCGATAACCTCGCGTCCTTTGCGAACTAATTGTTGAATTGTTGGCATAAATAATTGTTAATAAAAATGTTTTTACCCCCAAAATTGGGGCTGCAAATATAAGAATAATTTTTTATTTTCTATCTATAATTCACAAACTCCACATCTTTTTTGCTCTTTTCAGCATAATATTCATCGACACAAGCCTTTGCAAGTGCTGATTTTACTCCTTGTTCATTTCCTTCACGGGCATATGCAATGGCAGCAATATAAGCATCGCGAGGGGTATCGCAAGTAGCCTTTTCCACAGCCTTTTCTATCTGTCCATCAAGAATATAAGCTAGAACCTCATTAGTACTGCCACTTCCCGTAAGCATTTTCACGGCCTCAGTATACTTTCCTTCAAGAATAAGCAAGGTTCCTAGATTCCTATGCGCATAAGAATTACCTGAACGTAAAAAGTACTTACGAGCGTCTTCATAATTTTCTTTTCGCAACTCCACAACGCCCTTTGCATTAAGCACATCAGCATCCTCTCCTACATTTGCAAGATATGTTAAAGCCACATCGTTTTTATTTTCATCTAACGCAATCATCGCTAAATTATAATATGCCGTCTGTGAGAGAAATCTTTGAGATGCATATCTATAATAGAATTTTTTCAGGCCCATATCGTCCACTATTGAGGCCAGGTGCAACACTTCTGGTTCACTTAACAAGGACAAATGTTTATCTGCCAATTCCAAAAGTTCTGCATCTGAATAGCCAATATGCTCAGCATTCACTACAAATGTAGCACGCCTCAAACTTGGGAACACCTCTGTTTTTAGTTCATTATATATGAATGATAGATTCTTCATCTCCGACTCACGAACAGCAGGATCCGAATACATGGATAAAACTCTGAGAATTAAATCCTTTTCAGGAATATCTGAATTCTCTAATGCTTCTTTAAATCCTTCCCAATCCTGTCCTACGCTCTTTATGGCCATAGAATCTGCTTCCATATTTCCAGCCATGTCCTTCCAAGCATTAACAGCAGCATCGGCTCGCTTATCTGAAAGTTCGGCATTATACTTCTGGCCTCCCTCTGGAGATGCATATGCCACGATCTGTGTACCGGTTACCTTATATCTGTCATCTTCCTTAATATCTGAAAGATATGACTTATAAACAGATACAGCATTTCTATTATGGGTATTGGATTTTACTGAAGATGAATTCACATCAAAAAGGATACTGGTTTCAGTACTATGGTGAGTAACACGCTCATATCCGTCGGGTTTATATTCATACTCTCCGCTTACCTGAACAAGACGATAAGTAGCATTGCATCCATCAGCAACCTTTATAGGAGAAAGAGTAAGTTTCTTGTCCCCATATATTATGGTAGGACGAAGTTCCAAGCGACACTGTTCCATACCTGGAAGAAAATCAAAAGAAATGATCTCTCTATGCGATATCCCCTTAACAGGAACGACTTTATAATTAGCCATTATCTTCTCTCCCTGATAGATAAAAGGCTTTCCTGTACGCTGTTGTCCATCGCCATACACGAGCACTGGAGTCATAACCATCATGGTGCGCTGATCAAAATAGCCTTCGGGGAATGTCATCGTGACATTTGCCTCTATCTTGTTATTCTTTACCACAAGAACTTCAGGAGAAGATTTAACCACTATCTCTTTCACTTCCCTTTTCATCTGGCCCTGTGGGGTGGCGCATCCTGCCACGAGTAATATCAGCGCCGTTAAAATTCCGATTTTTTTCATTGTTTAAACTTTTCAACTATTCGCGCAAATATACGCTATACTGACCAAAATTCCAATTTGGCGAGATTTTCCGCTAATCGTTTTTTTTACTAACTTTGCTCGATATGGATAGCCAAGAACTACAACGTATTAAAAATAGATATGATATAATAGGCAACAATGCCGGCCTTAACTATGCTTTAGAGACTGCATTAGCGGTAGCCCCGAGCGATCTTACCGTCCTAGTTAGCGGAGAGAGTGGCGTAGGAAAAGATGTGATTTCCCGCATTATTCACGACTATTCACGAAGGAAAACAGGCCCCTACCTTGCGATAAACTGTGGGGCAATACCTTCTGGAACCATAAATGCAGAATTATTCGGGCACGAAAAGGGGTCTTTCACAGGAGCCATAGCAACGCGTAAAGGTTATTTCGAAGAAGCTGATGGCGGCACACTCTTTCTAGACGAAATAGGTGAATTACCTAAAGACACACAAGCCCTACTGCTACGTGTGCTTCAAGATGGAGAATACATGAAAGTAGGCTCTTCTAAAATAGAGAAAACTAATGTCAGAGTAGTCTGTGCGACAAACGCCAATCTTGCGCACGCTGTAGCTGAAGGGAAGTTCCGCGAAGACCTTTATTATAGGCTTAACGCCATACAGATTAATCTGCCCGCACTTCGTGATAGAAAAGACGATATCTATTTGCTATTTAGAAAATTCACCTATGACTTTTCTCAAAAAAGCGGACTCTGCAAAATAGCTCTTTCTCACGATGGTATCACAGCCCTGCAGGACTATCGTTGGCCAGGAAACATTAGACAATTAAAGAACTTCACAGAAGCTCTAACCGTATTGGAATCAGAGCCGATATCGGGACACACAGACAGAATTGAACTCTCTGCGGATAAAGTAAAGGCTCACCTTCCCCAAGAATTTGACTCTCTTCTTCCATCCATCTCTTCAACAAAGGATAGCAATGCTTCGGAAATAAGTGGAGAGGATATGAGAGCCATTATCAAAGCAATATTTGACCTAAAGCAAGAGGTAGACCGACTAAGGCGAATGGTCGAAGAGAAGCCACGAGAAGTAGAAGCCATATCATCACAACGAAATAATGACGATGCTGATTGGCAAGATAATCTTCAAGAAACGGCGCCTGCGCCGACCTATTCTTTAAAGCAAAGTACAGATAGCCTGTACAAGCAGGCATTAGACAAATACAACGGAAAAGTCAAGCCGGCAGCAGCCGAATTAGGCGTTTCTGAAAGAACACTTTACCGTTGGTTAGATAAACAGAAAAACAATGCGTAATAAAATTCTAATTTATATTATAGCATTAGTATGCGTGGTATCGTGTGGTATCTATTCTTTTTCAGGGACATCCATACAGAGTGACGTAAAAACTATTACCATTAATTATTTTGACTATAAGGCTCTTAAAGTCAATCCTACCTTAAGCAATGACCTAACAGAAGCACTGAGGAATCAATTTAGGAAAATGACTAACCTTGAGCAAGTAGACATGGATGGAGACTTGGAAATAACAGGGGAGATAACGAATTACGATGTTAAAGCCACTGCTATAACGGCAGGAGATGTCGCTTCGCAAAACCGCCTCACAGTCAGCGTTAAAGTATCCTTTGTGAACAGAAAACACCCAGAAGACGACTTTACGAACAAAAGTTTTTCAGCATATTCCGATTTCGACGCTACTAATTCACTAGATGCTGTAGAATCGACTCTCGTGTCTGAGATTATAGAAAAATTAGTGGATGACATTTTTAATGCAAGTGTGGCGCAATGGTAAAAACACGTAAAGACATGATTAAGCTCGACTCCTTGAATCTAGAAGAACTTTCTGGGGTGGTCAGCATATATCCATGGTTCGCAGGAGCACGAATAGAGCTATGCAGAAGAATGGCTGCTCTAGGAGATGAAACATGGAGCATAGACAAATACGCTCTGCAGGCATTATATGTTCCATCCAGAAAAAAAATATATGAGATTCTTAAACGCAAAGCTTCCCATAAGATAGAGACTGAAAGTTCATCACCTACCCCGTCCAAACAAAGCCGACAAATTTATGTCATAGGAGGCGACTACTTTTCTGCCGAGCAATACGCGCAAGCGAAAAAAGCAGAAGATAACATCTTCGCTTCTTTCATTAGTAATGCCATAGAAAATAGCAAAACCACACCTAGCACTTTTGTTGAAAGTTCAGATTCGGTGGATTTTTGCACCGAAGAATTGGCAAAAGTCTATCTGGAACAAGGTTATCCAGACAAGGCCAAACAGATTTATTCAAAACTAAGTTTGCTAATCCCAGAAAAAAGTATTTACTTTGCATCCCTTATTGAAAAAATAGATAAATAAATATGAACGCATTATTCACAACATTAGTCGTGCTTATCATTATCGCAAGCCTCCTTCTTATATTGGTGGTATTGCTTCAAAATGGTAAGGGGGACGGCATGGCCAGTAATTTTGTAGCTGGTAACCAGACGTTTGGCGTGCGTCAAACCGCTGATATCCTAGAAAAAATAACTTGGGGACTCGTTTGTTTTATAGCCGTCGTTTCCATCATCGCATCATTCACTACGAACACTAAATCTTCTGATGGAGATTTTACAAATAAGATGGAAAATGTAGTTGAACAGCCAGAATTTCCTATAGCTCCTGTTCAGCAGGAATCTCCTAACCAGGATACTAACGAATAATATACTCTTATTCGACACAAGCTATTGTAGCGACACTTATACGAATCGTTCTTTTAAGAGCGGTTCGTATTGTTTTATGGCATTCCGCTAAAGTGGAGCCTGTGGTAAATACATCATCGACTAACAAGATGTGTTTCACTTGCGCAATTTCACCGATATACCGCTGGACGACTTCAAAAGACCCTGAAATGTTAGCATGTCTAAGAGTTGTATCCACCTTTACCTGACTTATGGTGTATTTCCTTTTTCTCAGAAAATGCTTATTTACCTTTATTCCCCACAAAGCTCCTAATCTAAAGGCTATTACTTCCGCCTGATTATATCCCCTACGGAAACGCCGTCTTCGGTGTACAGGAACAGGTATTATCATATCTACATCTGCTAGCCAGGGAGTGCGTCTTATCATATAAAAAAGTCTTTCTGCGATATACTTACCTACTGGAATATTACCATTGTACTTCAAAGCCCAAGGTATATGTGAATACATCGAGCCACTTTGATAACGCATCAATGCTATGGCCCACTGATAAGGCATATAATCATCTGGCATTATCTGCGAAAGGCGTTCGTTATAAAAATCGGCCATACGATTATGTCTCGTCAGTTCAAAATGAGTATAAGGAAAATTCATTTCGCAAGGCAGACAAATATGTGACTCTTGTAAATTCAAAGGTCTGCCACAGACTACACACACTCGCGGCAGCACTAAGTCAAATGCCGCCCTGAAATAGTTCCCAAGTTTAAGTCTAGACAAGTATTTCACATAAATTAATCTAAATAAAAATTTTTAGTAAGTAAGCATTAAAAACAAGTTGGTAAAAATTTATAGTAGATTTTCGAGGATATCGACCGAAAAACGCACAAAGTTTATCAATTTATTTTTTATGGATTACTTAATAGGACATTCCGCCACAACAATGAATAACTTGGCCCGTAACATAAGAAGATAAGTCGCTCGCTAAAAACAGCGCCACATTTGCGACTTCTTCAGGAGTTCCGCAACGTTTAAGAGGAATGGTTTTAGCCCACTCGGCACGCAGTTCCTCTGGAAGCGAGGCGGTCATGTCCGTATCGATAAATCCTGGCGCGATACAATTGGCACGAACTCCACGAGAGCCGACCTCTTTAGCCACAGAAGTGCTAAGTGCTATAATTCCAGCCTTGGAAGCGGCATAATTGGCCTGTCCAGCATTACCTGCAATGCCGACAACTGAGGAAAGCGATATTATGCTGCCGCTTCGCTGACGCAGCATCTGTGGCACCACCGCATGCGTAAAGTTAAATGCCGACTTTAGATTACCATTGATCACGGCATCCCACTGCTCCTCGCTCATTCTTAAAAGAAGCGTGTCTCGAGTAATCCCCGCGTTATTTACTAAAATATCTATCCGCCCGAACTCTTCAATCACCTGTTTTACAAGCTCATGCGCAGATTCGAAATTCGAAGCATCCGACGCATACGCACTTACTTTCTTTCCATATTGGGCCAATTCTTTCTCCGTAGCATCTGCCGCTGCCTTATTCGACAAATAAGTAAAAGCCACGTCTGCCCCTTCTTGGGCAAATCTTAAAGCAATCGCCTTCCCTATACCTCGCGAACCACCTGTCACGAGAGCAATTTTTCCATCCAATAGTCCCATAATTATCTGTTATTCATAGCATTTTCCACTTCCTTCGGAGTTATGGCCAAGCGTTCCCCACCAAGCCTTCGCGCTCCGTTTTCAGTTACCAAGACATCGTCCTCGAGACGGATTCCTCCGAAATCATAATAATCTTTCAGCCTTTCATAATCTATTTCGCCTATGCCAATTCCTTCGTTTTTCCATTTCTCGATAAGTGCCGGAATGAAATAAATACCTGGTTCATCGGTAATTACATTCCCCTGTTTAAGACGGCGTGCCATACGAAGGCTTCCAAGACCGAGTTGAGAACTGCGGTGCTGGTCCTCGTCATAGCCGACCAAATCCTCGCCATAATCTTCCATATCATGGACATCGAGCCCCATATTATGTCCAAGTCCATGTGGCATAAACAGACCAGCATATCCATTGGCAACCATCTCCACAGGATCTCCGTGAACCAAGCCAAGTTCCCCAAGCCGCTTGAGCATATGTTCACACACGGCGATATGAACGTCCCGATAAGCGACACCAGGCTTTATAAGGCTGAAAGCCATATTATTACACTCACATACTATTTGATAAATATCTTTTTGTTTATTAGTATAATATCCCCCCGTCGGGTATGTGCGGGTAAAATCCGAAGCATAATGCTCATTACTTTCCACCCCGGCATCGATTACTAGTAGTTTCCCAGGCTCTATTCTTTTTGCGTGGCTATGACAGTGAAATACTTCTCCATGCTGAGTTAAAATAGTGGCAAAGCTAACGCCCCATCCCTTTGAAAGCGAATAGCCCTCCATTTCTCCCACTATATCCTGTTCTATCACTCCTGTCCTTATAGCATTTCGGGCGATGGTGTGCATCTGCTGCCCGAGTATACATGCAGAGTCTATCAACTCTATTTCCTGCGCATCTTTTACCAATCGCATATCTATAAGCGACTTGACTAAAGGTAGAGAAGCATCTGCACAGCCTTTCTTTCCTTGACTAAAACACTGCGAAGGTTTGATTCCTACTAATGATGCGATAAGCTCGGCGTTATAGTTTCGAGAAGCAGGTACGAAGTGTATTTTCCTGCCTGCGACATATTTGGCCAATTCAGAATAGGATGCAGTATTTTCTATTCCACTTTGTTCGGCATAATCCTTAACGGATGGAGTAGGACCATTCCATATTATATCGTCAATATCTGGATCGTCTCCGAAAAGAGTCGTCTTACCATTCTCTAAATCAATTATTGCGGCAAGACGAGGCTCATCTATACCGAACAAGTAGAGCCAAGTACTATCTTGTCTCCACTTATAGCAGTTATCTCGGTACTGCGCCGCAGAATCTACATTACCGATAAATAGAGCGACGCCATTCTCGCCGGAAAGTCTTTTTAGAAGTTCCGTGCGACGTTTAATATATGTTTCCTTACTAAGCATACCGCAAAGTTATGCAAAATAATAGTATCTTTGCATCCCTAAATTTTAGTAGTTGTATATTTCTGATCAGTATTCCCTAAAAGGAGAGAATCCGTTTTTATGAAGATAGAATTATCAGGCCATTATACACATAGAAGACTTTTACTGTCATCGATACCAAGCATGGCGATGATGATAATAGGCAGTCTTTATAGCATCGTAGATGGATTGTTTGTCTCTAATTATGTGGGACTTACTCCATTTGCAGGACTAAATATCGCTTGGCCCGCGATTATGGTAGTGGGCGCCTTGGGACTGATGGTGGGCACCGGAGGTAGTGCCATTATTTCCATAATGCTAGGGCAAAAGAATTTGGAAAAGGCTTGTGAGACATTTACTTCACTGGTGGTTTTCACTCTTATTTTAGCGATAGGGCTTGGAGTACCGATGTATTTTCTGATGCCTAAAATCGTAGTGCTTTTGGGTGCGGAAGGTGAAGAATTAATTTACAATGCGACCCTTTATGGGCGGATATTTGCCATAGGTATGCCTGCATTCATGCTCCAAACCGCTTTTCAACCATTCTTTATGGCTGCTGAAAAGCCGGAACTTGGCACAAAACTATCATTGGCATGCGGGGCTACCAATATGATTCTGGATGCTCTGTTTATCATAGTGTTCAAATGGGGGTTGGCAGGAGCCGCGATAGCGTCAATATTGGCCTGTTGTTTGGGCGGATTCTTTCCTCTGTGGTATTTTAAGTTCCGCAGGTCAGAAGGCCAATTGAGAATAACACGCATTCACTTCGACAAAAGAGTATTGGCACATACCTGCACAAATGGTAGCTCTGAATACATAGGCAACATCGCATTTTCACTCGTAAGCATGTGTTACAATGCCCAACTTATGAAATTTTTCGGAGAAAGTGGAGTCGCTGCCTATTCTGTAATAATGTACATAGGCTATATTTTCGCAGCCATTTTCATTGGGTATAATCTTACCGTGTCTCCAGTGGTTGGGTATAATTATGGCGCTCAAAACAGTAAGGAATTACATAGTATATTGTCTAAAAGTTTTACTATTCTATTTATTTTAGGGGCTGGAATGGTTATCGTAGCTCAGGGGATAGCATATCCTGCCGCCCGTCTATTTGTGGGATATAATAGTGATATAGTGGCACTTACTACGCATGCGGAGCGCATATACATGATGAGTTTTCTTATCGCCGGATTAAACATGTTTACTTCGGCTTGGTTCACAGGGTTAGGTAATGGAGCCGTGTCTGCTGTAGCGGCATTCACCCGTTCCCTTGTTTTCGAGTTAGGCTGCGTGTTCTTATTGCCTATGATTTTCGGCGCTGACGGAATATGGTATTCTGTAATAGTCGCCGAATTTTTGGCCCTTATTCTTTGTGTTATTCTTCTTAAAGTATTCAAAGGGAAATACAATTACTAAGCATTATCACATATAGACAGGCCAATCACAATAGTGCCATCGCGAATTTCTGCTCACAAAAAATCTTTTGTTAACTCTGATGTGCAGAAAGGCCCATTTTACACACCAAACATCATTTTTGACGCAATTTGGTGAGCAAATCCCATATTATATTATTGAACCTGAAAACCACCTTTGAAATCAATGTGCCATGTAGGGGCTTCTATTGAGAATGGTAGGTAAAGGTGAATTATTTTTGCGTACACCTTTGGACCTTAACCTTCCTGGAAGTGCGTATAATAGGGGTGTAACCAAAAGGTGAATTTCAGCTTGAAACTATTTTCATCACAGGCTGGTTCGTTAGGCTTGCAGAATTGCACTGTTTTAGTAGCGCTAACCGATTTTCCATCTGCCCCTATCATTTCTATCTTTATATTTAGTTTACTATTCGCTTGAAGAGTTTCGAACTTCAATACAAATTCAGCATCCATCAGTAACAAACCTCCTTCTTTAAGGTCAGATAATGTTTATCGTATTGGATATACGCCGAATAGACATCTGCTATAGTTCCCTCAATTACACCACATGGATAAGTATCGCGATAGGGTACTCTTCTATGCCACTTATCCTATCATGAAACAACATTCTGAAGCAAAACAGAAATTCTTATCCCATAATCGCGACGAGAAATTCAATTGGGATTATCATCTCTATCCAGTCTATGTGACTTAGATAGTGGACTTCATAATGGAACATTGTGATTCATGGCCTAAAGATAGGTTTCATAGCCATTACATAATGAAAGAGTTAGAGTACAATGAACCTTATAGCAACAATCTTCATTTTCTCTTTATAGAATTTCCACGATTTAACAAGGTACTTCAAAACCTATCCGATGAGTCAGAGAAGTGGGCGTATCTATTTCAAAACTTATCTTGTATGAATGAAATCCCTGCGGAGTTCGGTGAAAATTATTTTGCAGATTTATTCGATACCGCTAAAATCGCTAACTTCGCTCCTGACGATAGACATAATACTTGGAGGGCTAGAAAATGTTATACGATTATCAGAACTGTATAGATTTCGCAAGAGAAGCAGTGTGATAGGCTATAAAACAGCTTCTTAATCATTGACCGACTCTATTGTATAGTAAGAGGTGACTGAAATTTAAAAAACTGATAAGTCACCTCTTTTTGTATTCCGTTTTAGTAACCGATTGATGGTAATGTTAAATTAATTCTAGTAAAAGAATAATGTTAATCTAACACGGACTGAGCCACTACAAACGCAGTGGACCACGCGGCTTGAAGGTTAAAGCCACCTGTAATGGCATCGATATCGAGCACTTCTCCGGCAAAAAATAATCCTGGGAAGTGCTTGCTTTCTAATGTATTAGAGTTTACCTCCGATGCACTTACCCCACCAGCTGTCACGAATTCATCCTTAAAACGACATCGCCCATCTATCTGATAAGGATCAGCTATAAGAGTATTAATTAACCTATTACATCCCTTACTGCCTAGTTCCGCCCAACGAATATCACTTCTAAGTCCTGCACGCGACATTAAAAACCCCCACATACGAGAAGTCAGCCCCGGAAGGGGCGCAT
The DNA here is from genome assembly GCA_934680015.1 of uncultured Bacteroidales bacterium. GTDB lineage: Bacteria > Bacteroidota > Bacteroidia > Bacteroidales > UBA932 > Cryptobacteroides. Next base: position 20,875 of record CAKUSP010000005.1, read on the forward strand.
TGGCCATCATCCGCTGAGCATTCTGCTCACAAGTTTCAGAAATCAAAGCCCTTATTTCCGTTTCTGAGAGGCTAAGATAATTAATCAGCAATGTCGCCTTGTAAGCGGAGTCTTTCAAATAATACGCAGCATAAGACGAGAGCTTCAATGTCGCAGGGCCGCTCACTCCCCAATCGGTTATAAGCATGGTTCCACGAGAGCGAAATTTGGTTCCAGAAAAAGAAAGTGTGGCATTATCCACGACCGTCCCCATAAGAGATGTAAAAGATTCATCTTTAATTTTAAAGGTAAATAGCGATGGCGCAGTAGGTTCTAATGCTATGCCATTAAGTGTATTAAGCATGGATAAAGCGCCTCCGCCAGATGTAAGGACTACATTATCGGCGTGTTGCGAGGACTTCCCGTAAAAGCGGAGCTCAAAAGTGCTGTCTTCTATTCTATTTATAGCCTCAACCCTATGTGAACACATTATTTCCACTCCACTTTCGCGCATCAACTCCTCCAATTTTCTTACCACCTGCATGGCATCCTGACTCTTAGGGAAAACGCATCCATCTTCTTGTGCGACCAATTTTACACCTTCATTTTCCCACCACCATATCGTTTCTGATGGGGACAAATGATGAAATGCTGCTTTAATCAACCTTTCACCTCGCGGATAAACCTCTTTTAGACTGCCAATCCCTTCGAAAGTATTAGTAATATTGCACCTTCCACCACCGGTAACAGCGAGCTTGCACATTAATTTAGACTGCGCCTCATAAACAATTACCTTAGCATCCGGACACCTGCGCTTAATCTGCACAGCGCAAAAGCACCCCGCCGCGCCTCCTCCTATTATGGCTATAACTTTAGACATAATTTTCTACCTTATCTATATTCTATCTCACCAAGTAAGCATTAAAAAGTTGGTAAAGATTTAGAAAAAATATTCTTCAGGCGCAAGCCTGACATCATGCTCAAAAAACATCACAAAGTATATTGGGATGTAAATTACTCCGTCCTTTTCGAAAACTTTTGCTTCGTTTGACAGGATATATGCCCGTCTTATAGCGTAGTCCTTATTCGCTATGAATTTATCTAATGCGCTGTGAATCATATAGTCCTTGCCAGATTTTACCTCGAGCGGAATGGAAGACATGTTCATTGTGTCATCAATCAGATAATCAACCTCACCATTTTTCTTATTGTCGTAGTAATACAGGTTAAACCCGTGGGCTTTCAATTCCTGAGCAACAATAGTTTCATAAACAGAGCCGAGATTTATAGAGCACTTATCTTCGAGGATAGGCCTGATATCATTACCATACAATATCTCCGTGAAGAGACCAACATCGTTAAGGTATAGTTTCAAAAGGTTCTTCCCAGCATTCTGAACAAGAGGATAAGACGGCTGGCTTATTGCATCAACTTCAAGCGCAACACCAGATGAGACGAGGTAGTCAAACTCATCCTGATAGTCACTTGTGCGCTTACCCTTTTTATCTTCAATATCCTTAACCTTGATGCGTTTCTTTTTGTTTTCCAGATTAGATGGAATCATTTCGTATATTCGCATAATCTTGAGCTTTCGGGCAGATTCCGTTTCATATTTTGACGCATCGAAGGCATATAATTCTCTGATCACCTTATGGACATCCCGTACTTTAGTGATATTGTGTTCTGCTATGTATGTATTCACAGCATCGGGGAAACCTCCAACGAGAAGATACTTTTTGAATAGGTCAAGCATCCGTCTATGGATACTTTCATTCGGAGTAAGCTGCTTCTCGAAACAATGGTAGAGCTCGTCTATAGCAAGTTGACCAACTCCGTTTGCCCATAAAAATTCCTCAAAATCAAGAGGGTACATGTGCAATGTAGTCAGGCTACCGATAGGGATGGATAATGTCTTCTTCAGGGTAACGCCGAGTAAAGAACCGCTTGCTATGTAGGTGAATCTTCCGTCTTCCATGAGAAACTTAACAAGGGTGAGCAAATGTTCGTATGATTGAATCTCGTCTATGAACACAAGCGTCGAATTCTTGTCCCCCATTTTCTCTCCAGCGAATGTGCTCATGGCAAGATAGAAGTCTTCAACTGTTTTTGCTTCCGCAAACAGTCTAACTCCCTGCCGGTCTTCCTCCATGTTAATTTCTATAAAATTAGTAAATAGTCTACTGCCAATATCTCTAATGATAAACGACTTGCCTATTTGTCGTGCACCATCAACTACGAGCATTTTGTTACTGCCCGATTTCAAATAATCCTCTATCTTTTTAGAAATCTTACGCTTAAGCATAGCTAACTACATTTATTCCGTATTTTCAATGATGCAAAACTACACTTATTCCGTCAAAACAACAAGGAAAAAATACATTTATTCCATTGAAAAAGACAAAAGTTCTATCACAAATAGCTAGATATTCAATAAATTTTACTATATTTGCATTCCTTTCGGGTTTGGAGAGGTGGGTGAGTGGCTGAAACCACCGGTTTGCTAAACCGACGTACGGGTCATTCCGTACCACGAGTTCGAATCTCGTCCTCTCCGCTGATATAATGTCTGAATTCTTGATAATCAAAGAATTCAGATTTTTTCTTTTATGCTCCATAAACAACAAATGACCGCCAGAAAGGCAGTCATTTAACTTTGAGCGGAAAACGGGGCTCGGACCCGCGACCTCAACCTTGGCAAGGTTGCGCTCTACCAACTGAGCTATTTCCGCAATGGGACTACAAAGGTATAAAACTTTTTTTATTTTACAAATTTTATTTCATCTGTGCCCCAAAATTCCAAAAATTATTGTGCCGTATAAGTAAACTCTTTGAAACTAATCTCAGTCGTAATTCCCTTATCCTTTTCAGAATTACGATAACCCACGGCATATACCACATATTCTCCAGACTTTTCAAGAAGATATGTGAAATCAACTGTCCGTTTACCTGTATAAATGATAGTTTCAAGCATGTCATACTGCTTAGCAACCGCAATATAATCCCTTGCAGCATTAGCATAATCGCTATACGCATCCCACTGCGACTTAGAAGCAACACCACAAACATATGTGTAATCAGCACTTGGGGTCACCTCTACTTGCGAGCCACTTATAGCAAAAGTAAAGTCCATGTCTACTTGTGAAGCCTTTAGGGTTCGGAATTTATAGAATTCGCCTTTATCGGTTGCAACTAAATTTCCGCCTTCATCTAGATCCATACCTACCACAGCCACATAATAGTCAGTATTATCCCTTAAGTCCAGTGAAACATTTTCATCATAAGACGTATTATAATATCCCTGGTACAAAAAGACTCTTGGATCAGTGGCTCCTGAAAAAGAAACCATCTGGCCTATGTACTCAAGCATGGCTTCTACTATTTTAGCCTCGCCATAAGATTCGTACTGTGATGCTGTAAATAAATCGGTATAATAATATGCTGAAGGATTCAACGGGTCTATTTCTATTTTAGCCGAAGAAGATGAAATGTCTGTTATGTTGACAGTGAAATTTTTATATGGTTGCTGAGAATCTGATTCTTTGCTTTGGATTATATACACTGTTACTGGATCCGCATCGTAACCACTTATAACGAGTTTTGCATTTCTATCATACTGACTGTCATTTGCTTTTATGCTCAGTTCTATGTTCGTTGATAATGTATTTTCAACTCTGACCCAATCTTGATCTACTTCAACATCAGGTATCTTACCATAAGCCTTACCTATTGATGAATATGACAGCGTAACTATCCCACCTTCTGAGGTGCATTTCAAAATGTTACTATTGACTTTGAATACAGATACCTCATTAGTCGTTTCACCTTTATCCTGACATGAAATCAGGATAAAGGTGAACAACATATAAAACAATAATTTAAAACTTTTCTTAGTCATTTATGTAATAAACCTCAACTTTTCTAATAGGAGTGTAGGAGTATCCAGTATTTAGCTTGAAAAATCCATTATCTTCGTTTTCATTCACAATAGTGCTAACAAACGGAGAACCACCTTCGACAGTGACATCTTTCTGAACCTTGTAGTTACTTGAACCTCCTCCGACAGTAGAATATGCAACATTTAATCCATAGGTAGAATTGCCGACTTTACTATCTGCTGTAATAACTACCTTTTCGACAAATCCCATGGATGTTGTATTCTTAAGGTCATACCTCAACTTAAAGTATTCATCTGTAATATCTTTAAGCATGATATAATCTGCATAAATTTCCACATTTTGTGTTTTGCCAGAACCATCGGTAGCAACGGCAGTAAAAGTCGCTGTAATCTTCGATGACGTAGCATCAGGTGTCTTTTCCAAAACGGCATCAGTAAATGGTTTAACCGCTTGTGGTGTTATAGTCAATTTATATTCAACAGAAGTTGCCGATTTTTGAACGACACTTATCTCCTTAGTAATGATACTTTCACCATCAACCACTTTAACAGTTATGACCGCTGTACGCTTTCCACCATCATTAGCAGCAACATTATATGTTATTTTATTATCTGCGTAAGATACAGTAAGCCAAGATTCACTTGATTCTACACTTGGAACAGAGGTTGTAGCATGTGCTATACAGAGAATCTCTCCACTAACTGCCTCTTTTTCAACATTTACTTTAGTAGCACCAACTTCGATTTCTGGGACTGGGTTTATAGTCAAAAGACCCAATATAGGCTTAATATCGTCTGCGCTGATATTGTCCACAATCAAAACCAGATCTCCATTCTTTACTTCTGTAGTATTCTCTACAAAATAAGTCTTGTAATCTGTGGTTTTGGTAGCTTCTCCCTTGAAATTAATCTTCTTAAGTACTGTCGTGTCTGCGCCATTTACAAGAGCTAATGTATAATCGCAAGAAGGTTCATTATCATTATAAATGCCAAGCCCTATTTTCACCATTTCAACATTATGGAATGCAGCGCGTGAATACAGAACCACTTTCCCACCCAGGATATTTTGATAAGCAAGCATTTGACGCCTTACATAATAATTTTCGTTAGACGATAAGTAGCTGCCATAGTTGTTGTTCTTAGATCCAGGATATGCTAATGAGAAAGCCATCTCTGCTCCGCTTGGGCCCCACATTGGAGCTACATTGTTGCTTGAAATGTAATTCGAGTTGAAATTATCGTTTGTCCAATTCTGCCTTGAAGTCAGTACGACATCGTGAGAAACAGCAGCATCAGTCTCTTTATAATGAACTATAGGAGCTGCAATTTTGCCTCTTACGATCTCAAGACCGCTTCTTTCGAATACAAGATCTCCCCTGAATGTTTTTACTGTTACCTTTACATCGAATGTGCCAGGAACAGCTACAAACCACACTACATTATCCTTGACCTTAACTGTCTCTTGTGGGGTAATGGTAATGGTAGAATACGATGACCCCGTTGTATACTCTTGTGCAGAAACGGATTTTGATATATCTACCTTTACTGTTCCGGCTATCTTTTTATTCTCTCCTACTGCTTCAATCACTACGCTGTTTACTTCGTAATCAGCATATTCTGTAGGAACATCTGCAAAAGTAAGTTTGCCAAATCCGAAGAGATGGGCTAACTCTGTACTAACTCCACGATCGAAAGAATACTCTTTCCATTGTTCATAGTACCTTGCGTCAGCAGAATTAACCACACTTGGTACGCCGATTAAAGCATCTGATTCTTTATCCCAATGATCTTGATATCCTTTTTGCTCCTTTTTTACAGTCGCAACCCAATTGGCAGGAGATTCTCCTGTTTCGAATGCAGATGCTGGGAAATAGTAGTACACATTGAATAAATCTGCAAAATTCTTTTCCTCAACATCATAAAAACCGCCGGTAAAAACAGGTTTTTCTGCATCAGGATCCTCAATAGTAAGAGTAGAACCATAAGAATTCGCAGCGCCTTGATCATTTTTTGCAACTTTTACGATAGTATATGGGTCGTCTATTTTAGCAAGAGCGGCACCAAGTTTGTCTCCCTTTTCGAATTTCAGTGCATCCACGCCGTCAAATACCGCTTTTGAAGAAACAGTATTTACCCCGACAGATAGTCCAATATTAAAAGAATCCTGCTCTGAAACGGTTACTTCTTCTTTTGCGCAGCCGGCCATAAGTAAAAGAGCAGCTGCTATATATAATGATTTTTTCATAATACTCTAAAATTTAAGCTATTACCACTCTGTATATTCATTATCATCTACTACGATTTTTCCTCCATGTGAGCCATAAGCTTCATTAATGACAGTTACATGCTGAGCAGAATACTTAGAATCGCTGTTTCTTACTGCTGTAAGAAGAATATCGCCTTTTATAGCTCCATCAGGAAGAGTTACATAAACGCTATGAGCGTATTCATCTACGAATACTGTAAGATTAGAAGACGATGCGGATACATGTGTAGTTGCATCTTCTCCTAATACGGTGTATTTTACCGTCAGCTTATTTGCTGATGCATCGAAAACTAACGATGACGCGTCCACATTTATAGCAAACGCCTTTTCTTTTGCTATCTTTATGACTACTTCTCCAAGTGTGAATACATATTCCGTATCAGTTTCTGTCATAACCAACTTAGGCTCAACAGTACCTGTTACAGGTACATCATTCCAGTCTTGTCCATCGAAAGATACTTTCCAAACCCCATTTTCTAATTTGAATTGAGGCGTTTTTCCATCAACGCCATCTTTTCCAGTTACAGGGACTTTATTCCCATTATTAAGAATATATTCCCCATCTACTGTCCAATACAGCACCCCACCTTCTTCTTTCATGCCAATTACAGGTGAGTGACCATCTTTTCCGTCAACACCATTCGTTCCGTTTGTACCATTTTTTATTGTGGCTTTTGTTCCATCACTAAAATGGATTACATAACCATCGGACAGTGTCTCCACAGAGGTGACGGTAACTGCTTTTTCTGCAGCTGCAGCTAATTTGCTGAGTCCGTCGGCATTTGTGTTGATTTTTTCTTCGAGTTCGACGACCTTCTTTTCCAAAGTGTCCACACGATTCTCAAGATCTTTTGTACAAGCGCAGACAGACGCTGCAACCAGTACTGTTAACAACAATTTTTTCATACTCTTTATAATTTGTAATACATTTAAAAAGACAATATAGGTCTGCAAACATAGGTTTGATCCGTCCAATCGCACACTGGCTCTATCTGCCCAGTGTCATAAAGCCAAAATACACATACTGCTCCATCTGTGTTATCGTAAAGCGAAGAGGACATGAGTTCGCATAGATTTGAACTGCCTCGACTTCCACTTATAACGAATTCTTCTTTCGAATCCGCCGGCACGGCAGACATCACAGAATTTATAACTTCGATAGGGTTATAGGATAGTTCTAATTTGCCCTCTCTATAATAATAACTTATATCTGACGAATAATCTCGTAATTTTTTTAGATGCGCTGCCATTTCTCCTCCACCAAAAGCTGAAAGCATATCCCACAGCTGACCAATACTTGGTACATACCATCCGGATGTCCCTTCTGGAGCCGATGGTTTGAAGTCGGTTGTGGTCCAGTCAAAAGCAGGGCATTGTTGTATTTTATCTCCTGGGTATGCGGCGAGTATTTCTTGGGTCCATTGATAACCCTCTATATCTTTATACCACGAGGTGCCAATTTTTGTATTAGGAATGTTATTGAAGTCATTATCGAGGGAATATTTTGTAAGAGGACTTTTAGAACCATGAGCCGAACGGATAGCCATTACAAGTCCATGGTTATATCCTAATGCTTTTTCTTTAGAGCTGATACGAGTTTCATCAGTTTGGAAAACAATACCTATTACCGTTTTCCCTTCTACCGGAGCCGGTTTTGTTTCTGCCCATTTGGTTGTAATGCCATCTGCCTCATATCCTAAAAATCCACCATCGCTCCAAGTCCCATCGCTATAGAAATAATCACCTATCTTGGCATCTTGAATAGGCACTTCTTTTGCTTTTACCTTAATCTGGCACTCTGCTATAAGTCCAGTGCATTCAACTGTAAGTGTAGCACTACCTTCTTTAAGTCCGGCAACTTTTGCCGATGTCTGGTTATCTCCTTCAACTGGGTCTATAACCTCATATGCGATTACATCGTCCCCGTTTTTAATGCTCCACTTCATACTTTTTACTGTAACATCCTCTGGAAGTACAGTAGCTGTGGTTATAAAAGTTTCTCCTTCTGTGATTTCGGCAGATGTGACGTCAAGGGTTAAAGATTCGCCCTTTACGACATGTACATTCACAGTGCACTGAGCCTTTACCTCTCCTATGGAGGCCGTAATAACTGCCGAGCCCTCCGAAAGACCTGTTACTATACCCCTATTTACTACAGCAACAGCCTCATTACTTGAACTCCACTCCACTACTGGAGACGTGGCATTTGTAGGCTCTACGCTTAATTTAAAAGTGTATGTGTCGTTTACATCCAACTCTAATTCATTTACATCTAAAACCAATTTTTCCACTTCGACTGGTACGACTGTAACGGCACACTCCACCAATTTATCTTCCAATACAGCGACTATCGTGGACGTTCCGAGCGATAACCCCTGCAAAGTTAATGTTACACCTTCTGCTCTAACTTCTGAGTCCACAATACCCACAACTTTTTCATCTGTACTAGTAAATTCTACTTGAGATGCTTTACTTATCGGATCAACCACCAGTGACAGTTCTGCTTTACTTTCTATAGGTAAATCCATATTTTCAGTTACAAATTGTAACTGAGGATCCTTTTCTTCTTCTTTTGTAGGATTATTAACCTCCTCACATGATGCAAAAAACAAAAGAAGCCCCAAAGGACACATAACCTTTTTAATATTCATACTTAAAATTATTAATTTACTACTAATCAATAAATAATACACAAACCATAAATCGTAACTCACACGATTTGACGTGCAAGTTACGATTTATAAGTAAAAAAACAAAAGAATTTTTTTAAAATTTATATATGCGATTCGAATCGCTTTACCGCGAGTTCCTCATATTTAGTTCCCGGACGACCATAATTAGCATAAGGATAAATCGAAATACCACCACGGGGTGTGAATAAGCCAGTAACTTCTATATATTTCGGATTCATAAGCTTAATCAAATCCTTCATAATAATATTTACGCAATCCTCGTGAAAATCGCCATGGTTTCTAAAACTAAACAAATAAAGTTTCAAACTTTTACTCTCTACCATGCGAACATCTGGAATATAACTAATTCTTATTTCAGCAAAATCCGGCTGCCCTGTTATTGGGCAAAGCGAAGTAAACTCCGGACAATTAAATCTTACCCAATAATCATTTTCTTGATGTTTGTTTTCAAATGTTTCTAATACCTCAGGAGCATAATCATCTCTATACTCAGTCTTTCTCCCAAGCGCAGACAACCCATCTAAAGTTCTATTACTCATTATTATATATCTTTAATTTTAAAAGGATTATATGAGATACCTTCATCGTATACATCTATACCTTCTTTCTTCTTTAAATACTTGACGAATGAAGCTGTTACCGGAAGTATTATTACCTCATAAAGTGTTTTTGCACAGACTTGTGTCAACATCATTGATGGGATTAAGCGTGGACTCACGATCCCCCAAAGTGCTATTGGGAAAAAAATACAAGAATCCAAAAATTCCCCACCAACAGAAGACAGAATGGCACGCAATGCGAATCCCTTTCCTTTTGTTCCAACCTTCATTTTGCTCATAATAAACGCATTGAAATTAGAACCGAAGACAAAAGCCAAAAGAGATGCTATCGTAGTGCGAGGAACCATAAAAAATAGAGAATTAAAACTACGGGCCACCTCTTTACTTCCTTGCTCAATAGGTTCAGGAAGAAGGCATACTAGTGTAGACATCAATGCGACGAAAGCGCTCATCGCAAAAGCTATCCAAATGACAAGCCTCGATTTACGATAACCATAAACCTCAGTCAAGCAATCATTAATAATATACGACACCGGAAAAAGAATAACCGCACCCGGTAACTGCAACGATGTATGGCCAATTTGCCATACTCTTGGAACAAAAAAGTTCGAAGTGATGAGGCAGACGACAAACAGAACTGCCAACACCAAAAATCTGGTACTGAATTTTGACATTTTCTTGTTTTTTTAAAGTGGTTTCAAGAACACAGGGCCCACTCCGTCAACGAGTGGGACCCTATATTTTATACTTCTAAAGATGTATTGAATTCTCTTAAGAATCTAAGATCGTTTTCAAAGTAATGGCGTAGGTCATTTACCTGCCATTTTAGCATAGCTATGCGCTCTAGGCCCATTCCGAAGGCAAATCCACTATACTTTTTACTATCTATTCCAGAAGCTTCCAGTACATTTGGATCCACCATTCCGCAGCCCAATATCTCAAGCCAACCTGTACCTTTGCACACGTTACATCCTTTGCCATGACAAATATTACAACTTACATCCACCTCAGCGGAAGGTTCAGTAAATGGAAAATAGCTTGGTCGCATTCGAATCTGAGTCTGTGGACCAAACATCTCTCTTGCGAAAAGCAAGATAGCTTGTTTTAAATCAGCAAATGTCACATTTTCATCAATATACAAGCCCTCCACTTGATGAAAAATACAATGTGCACGTGCGCTTATAGCCTCGTTTCTAAAAACTCGCCCTGGACACACCACCCTTATAGGTAAAGGCATTGTCTCCATAGCACGAACTTGTACACTTGATGTATGCGTTCTTAAAAGTAATGGGTTAAGATGTCCTGCCGAGATAAAAAATGTATCCTGCATATCTCGTGCAGGATGGTTAGCAGGGAAATTAAGAGCCTCAAACACATGATAATCATCTTCTATTTCAGGTCCTTCTGCTACATCGTAACCGAACTTACGAAATATACTAACTATCTCTTCCCTTACCATACTCACTGGATGACGAGACCCTAGATCCATATAGTCACCTGGCATAGAAAGGTCTTGCGTCAAATCCGATGCTCCAGATACATCCTCTAAAGAAGACTTTAACTCTTCTATCTTTGCGATAGCTACTTTCTTTAACTCATTGAGAGGTTTACCGAATTCTCTTTTCGAATCTTTATCCACATTTCGAAATTCTTCGAAAAGAGCTGTTATTTCTCCTTTCTTTCCAAGATAGCGAACTCGCGCTTCCTCCACTTTTTTTATGGAATCACACTTAAGTTGTTTAAGTTCGTCTATAATTTTATCTATATCTTCCTGCTTCATATCTGTTATTTGTTTCTTTTTTCTTCCCTTTTATCGCGGGCTTTCTTTTCCCTTGCAGCGCCCTGTTTTAAGTATTTACTCCACTGATCTTCGTTAAGGATCTTATGTATAGAATTATATATCCGTTCATTCCATTTATCCTGAACTATCTGATATATTTTAGAATTTTCCACTTTTGCCTTACTTTTCTCTTCAAGTTCAGCCATCATGGCACCATAATCGTGCGTTAGAATAGAGTCCATATAGAACACTTGCCAATATTCCAGGTCCAGTGTCTTTTCATACTTTTCAAGCGTTTTGTCTATATTCTCCCGGAGCATTTTTTCCTTATCCTGAGGAGGCTCTTGTGCCATAACTCCTATTGAGACGAACAAAGCCACTATCAAATAATACCACTTCATTACTTTCCTTATTCTTTGAGGTTATAGAATTATCATCTTCCGCTATAAGAAGTGACTGAACCTATTCCTTATTACATTTATGTTTCTAAATTTGCACTACAAAATCGTACAAAATTAAAAAATTATACACAAAATGAAAAAGGTTCTTGCTACTTTGATGTGTTTCACTTTATTGTTTACGCTTGACAGTAAAGCCTGCACTAATGTCATTATAACTCGCGGTGCCAGCGCCGATGGCTCGGTGATGGTTTCCTATGCAGCTGATTCCCATTGGCTTTATGGGGAATTATATTTTCACAAGGCAGCACATTTCAAATCCGGTAGCACTCGCCAGATTATCGAATGGGATACCTATAAACCACTTGGATATATTCCAGAGGTGGAGCATACTTTTCAGACCATGGGGAACATGAACGAATACCAACTCATAATCGCAGAAACTACATGGGGTGGCAGAGAAAGCCAAATCAATAAGGATGGTATAATGGATTATGGTTCGTTAATTTATACCACACTACAAAGAGCCCGCACTGCCAGGCAAGCCATAGAATGCATAGTCGAATTGGCCAATTCCTATGGCTATCCCTCCGAGGGAGAAACATTTTCCATAGCAGATCCTAACGAAGCATGGATAATGGAACTTGTGGGAAAAGGTGAACAAAAGGGAATCGTTTGGGTAGCAAGGCGCATTCCAGACGGATACATTTGCGCACATGCAAATCAAGCAAGAATTGGCCAATTCCCTTTAAACGACCCTGAAAACTGCCTATACGCCCCAGATGTCATCAGTTTCGCACGAGAAAACGGCTGGTTCGATGGCAAAGATGAAGATTTTAACTTTAGACACGCATATAACCCTATGGATTTCGGTGCAGCTCGTGGATGTGAAGCTAGAGCATGGGCAGCCTTTAATACATTATGCGATGGAGTCTTTACCTATATCAATGAAGATGGTGAAAAAATCACAGAAAGTGCCGACAACTATCTTAACCACGTTATGGGATATGACCTATCTCATGAAATGCCACTTTTCGTAAAACCAGAAAGGAAAATAACCGCAAAGAATGTGGCGGATATAATGCGCGATCACTATGAGAATACACCTATGGATATGCGTAACGATGTGGGTGCCGGTGGGAATGCACTTCCTTATCGATGGAGGCCGATGTATTTCGATGTTGACGGAAAAACTTATCTAAATGAACGCGCCATTGCCACACAACAGACCGGATTCTGGTTCGTTGCTCAGTCGCGTGGATATCTCCCGCGTGAGGTTGGGGCTCTGCTCTGGTTCGGCTGCGACGACGCCGCCACCTCTTACCTAACCCCTTGTTACGTAAATTCTTCTAAAGTTCCACACTGTTTTGAAGTGGGGAATGGTGACCTGCTTACATACTCTGAGACCTCCACCTTTTGGGCTTGCAACAGAATAGCCCAGGCTTGCTATAAGATGTATAATCAAATGGAACCAGTAGTAAGAGCTCATATCGATGAATGGGAGCATTATCAGATGGAAAAAGCTGTCCCTCAAATGGATAAAAAGCTTTGTTCCCTTATAGAAAAAGGTCGCCATAAAAAGGCAATCAAGTTAATGACTTCATTTACCACTTCTACAGCGGAGGAGATTTTCAACAAATGGGTACTTTTAGATAAATTACTGTTAGTTAAATTTATAGACGGAAATATTAAGGCCCAGAATCCTGATGGATCATTCAAGCATAGCGAATATCATAAGGGGACTCCTGAGGACTTGGCGCAACCTGGCTATACCGAGCACTTCAAAGAGTGCATAGTAAAGGACCACGGCCATGCTCTGGAAGTGAAATAATTATTTTTTCTATATTTGCCACGTACAAACTCTAAACCTTATTAAAAATGAACTTATTATTTAATGAGATTTGTGGCAAATACACAATTCCTCAAGAAACCAAGGCTGCAGGGATTTATCCCTACTACAAGCCTATCTCCTCGGGCCAAGACCCAGTTGTCAAAATGGCTGATGGTAGCGAAGTACTTATGTTCGGGTCTAACTCCTACCTTGGACTATCTGACGATCCTCGTCTAAAAGAAGCGGCAATCGAAGCCATTAGAAAATATGGTACAAGCTGTTCAGGTAGTCGTTTTCTAAATGGGACGCTTGATATCCACGAAAACCTGGAACATAGGCTTGCAGAATTCGTAGGAAAAGAAAGTGCAGTTACCTTCAGCACAGGTTTTCAAGTTAACTTGGGTGTTGTAAGCGCATTGGGATTCAGAGGTGGATACATACTGCTTGATGAAACCGATCATGCCTGCATTATAGATGGCAGTCGTTTAAGTTGGAGCACTGTATACAAATTCAAACACAACGACATGTCCTCCCTTGAGCAAAAGCTTAGCGTTTGCGAGATAGATGCTCCTAAACTTATTGTCGTCGATGGCGTGTATTCTATGCTGGGAGATTTATGCCCACTGCCTAAGATATGCGAATTGGCCGAACAATACAATGCCGCGGTTATGATAGACGATGCTCACGGCTTAGGAGTTTTCGGTAAAAATGGTGCTGGGACTGCCAATCATTTCGGATTGACAGACAAAGTCGATCTTATTATGGGCACATTTTCAAAAAGTTTTGGGTCACTAGGTGGATTCATTGCCGGAAATGAAGTGATTATCAATTACCTAAAGCACAATGCTCGTTCTTTGATTTTTAGTGCTTCGATGACGCCTGCTGCCGTTGCGGCTGCGTCAAAGGCCCTTGATATTATGCAGACCGAGCCTCAAAGGATAGAACACCTTTGGGATATAACGCGCTACGCTTGGAAAAGATTCAGAGAAAACGGATTCGACATTAACGCCACGCAATCACCTATTATACCTCTTATGGTCAGGGATACAAAAAAAGCCATGGCCATCGTTACTTTGGCCTACAATGAGGGTCTATTCGTAACTCCAGTAATAGCACCTGCCGTACCGGAGCGCGACGTACTGATAAGATTTGCTCTTATGGCTACTCATACAAAGGAGCAGATAGATGTAGCAGTAGAAAAACTAACCGCAATATTCAAGCAACAAGGCGTAATCTGATTATGGTCATCTTCATTACAGGAATAACATCTGGATTTGGGCACGCTATGGCCAAAACGCTAAGTGCCGATGGCCATAGCGTGTATGGTACGCATCGTAAGGATGCAGAAAAATTGCCTGGAGTTCATTACATTAAGGCCGACTCAACCATAGAACAAGATGTAGAATCGGCAGTAAGACAAGTGATGGATGAGCAAGGACGCATAGATGTCTTTATCAACAACGCTGGAATGGGTATCGGGGGTCCTTTGGAATTCTGCTCCTTAGAAGATTGTCAAAGACAGATGGATGTAAACTTCATGGGCATGGTGCGCTATATGCATCAAATCATCCCCATAATGAGGGAACAAGGTCACGGACATATAATATGCATAAGCAGTATAGGCGGACTGATTGGCCTTCCTTATCAAGGGATGTATAGCGCTTCTAAATTCGCCATAGAAGGTTATTGCGAAGCGCTGCGTCTGGAAGTAAGTGGATTTGGCATAAAGGTTACCACTATAGAGCCTGGTGACTTCTCTACTTCCTTTACTGCATCTAGAAAAAGTGTAGCCTCACCAGAAGTTTCTAAAGCTTATCCTTCTTATGCCCAATCGCTGAAAAGCATTGAAAAAGATGAAACATCGGGGCTCAAACCAGAATACTTGGCCGAGAAGATTCGTCGCATTATTCGGTCATCTCATCCGGCTTATCACTATGTAGTGGCAAGTTTCTTACAAAGATTATCTATATTCGCAAAAGTAATTTTACCACCTAGGCTTTTTGCCAAAATAATGAAACTTTACTACAAGTTATAACTACTATTATGCAAGTTACTTTTAAAATAGAATATCGCACTATCTGGGGCGAGAGCATTTCACTTAGTATAAAGGGAGGGAAATACCCTATGAATTGGAATGAGGGTAATATCTGGAGCCTCACTCTAAACGATCTCAAGGCATCCGACCTCGACGATTATGGCTATTTGCTTATCTACGATGGGCTTATCTCACGTATGGAATGGGATAAACACCATACTAAATTAGATGGTAGACTTAAAAGTGCAGAGGTAGTCGATCATTGGGTTGACTGTCCTATCCCTGGCTGCCCATTTCCTATGAAGCATAGCGCAGATAAATTTGATCGTGCAGGATTTAGAGGAGCAGGCGTTGTTATTCCTATTTTTTCTCTTCGTAGCCCTAAGGATTTCGGTATCGGTGAATTTCGTGATTTGCATGCACTTGTCGATTGGGCCTCGGCTACTGGCCAATCAATAATCCAAGTTCTTCCTATCAATGACACTACACGTTGTGGAGAATGGAAGGATTCATACCCATATAGTCCTATAAGCAGTTTTGCTTTGCATCCACTTTACCTTCATCTTCAAGATGTCGGAATAAAGGAAACCGCCACTTTTAAAAAGATTCAAGGCGAATTAAACGCTCTTCCAGATGTGGATTATCCACGAGTATTCAAAGAAAAAACTGCGCTCATACGTAAAGCCTATGAGGCTCGCGGACAAAAAGATTTACAAAGTAAATCATACCTCAAATTCTATAAAGAGAATGCATTTTGGCTAGACGAATACTCACAGTTCTGTGCACTACGCGACTCTAACGAAGTAGATTACCACCGTTGGGTACAATATCACCTCGATAAACAACTTAGTGAAGAGGTAACTTACGCTCGGTCAAAAGGCATCTCTCTCAAGGGAGATCTCCCTATTGGAGTAAGTGCGGATAGTGCAGATGCACATTTCCACCCGGAACTTTTTAATCTGGATTCGTGTGCAGGTGCTCCACCCGATTATTTTTCTAAAGACGGACAGAACTGGGGTTTCCCGACTTATAACTGGGATGAAATGGCAAAAGACGGCTATACCTGGTGGAAAAAGCGTCTAAAGAAAATGAGCGAATATTTCGATGCATTTAGGATAGACCATATTTTAGGTTTTTTTAGAATATGGGAGATTCCCATTAAATATAAGAGTGGTCTTATGGGTCATTTTAATCCTGCCATGCCGTATAGTAAAGAAGATATCTATCGCATAGGATTGCCTATAGAAGGACTATTCCTCGAAGATCCGCGGCACGATGGGTGCTATCAGCCGATGATTACACCAGACACTTCGCATCTTGATAATTGGCAAAAAGAACGGTTCAACACCCTCTACACCGACTTCTTCTACCACAGGCATAACGATTTCTGGAGAAGAAACGCTGAGCATAAACTGCCTGAACTTCTGAGTGCAAGTGGAATGCTCGCCTGCGGAGAAGATCTAGGCATGGTCCCAGACTGTGTGCCTGGAGTAATGGATCATTGGAAAATCCTGTCACTAGAAATGACTCAGATGAATAAAGGTCATGCATGGCCTTACCTTAGCGTATGCGCAACATCAAGTCACGATATGGCAAATCTCCGCCTACAAAATGCAGAAGCCGGAAAAGGAGACATGCCAGGTTGGGAAGTAAGGCGAATACTATGGGAGCATCTCAACTCTTGCTGCATGCTGGCTATATTCCCTATACAGGATTGGATAGCAATAGATGAGAATTTGCGCAGGAAAGACTTTGAAAATGAGAGAATTAATAACCCAGCAAATCCTAACAATCACTGGAAATATCGTCTGCACCTTAATGTAGAGGACCTTCTATCGGACAAAGCCTCCGACCTGAGAGTACAGATCGAAGGCCTCATAAAGGATAGTTCTCGCTATAATTAGTTCTTAGCTATACTCTCTCGCATCTCTGTGTCAGCCTGGACATTTTTCATGCGATAATAATCCATAACTCCGAGATTACCATTTCGAAAGGCTTCTGCCATTGCCAATGGTACCTGAGACTCAGCCTCAATAACAGCAGCGCGAGCCTCTTGAGCTTTGGCTTTCATCTCTTGTTCAAGAGCCACTGCCATAGCCCTACGCTCTTCTGCGCGAGCCTGAGCGATATTCTTGTCAGCTTCCGCTTGATCCATTTGCAACACAGCGCCGATGTTTTTACCAACATCGATATCTGCTATATCTATTGACAATATCTCAAACGCTGTTCCAGCATCTAAACCTTTACCAAGTACCAATTTAGAAATAGTATCAGGGTTCTCAAGTACTGCCTTATGGCTATCAGCAGAGCCAATGGAAGATACTATTCCCTCCCCTACACGGGCAAGTACAGTTTCTTCACCAGCGCCACCAACGAGTTGTTTAATATTGGCCCTTACGGTTACTCTTGCCTTACATATTAACTGTATTCCATCTTTAGCCACAGCCGTTACTGGAGGTGTGTTTATTACTTTAGGGTTTACTGACATTTGCACCGCTTCGAACACATTTCTTCCTGCCAAATCTATAGCGGCAGCCATTTTAAAATCAAGCGGAATGTTCGCTTTAGCAGCGGATATTAATGCCATGACCACGCGACCGACATTTCCCTTGGCAAGATAATGAGCTTCAAGTTCGTTAGCATTCAACTTAAGCCCTGCCTTAGTTCCAGTTATCATGGCAACCACTATAGTATTAGGATTTACGCCCCTCCAACGCATTAAAACTAAATGAAGAAGTGAGATTCGAACGCCTGAAAGCAACGCTTGAAACCACATTCCGACAGGGAAAAACCACAAAAGGATAACGAGAGCGACCAAAATGACCGCTGCCCAAATGATAATTTGAGTCATACTGAATTAGTTATTAATTGGTCTTACAAATATTTGATTATTTTCTATTTTTATTACTTCCACCTCTACTGATGGATCTATTAAGGTGCCGTCATAGGAGCGGACTTCGCAGGTTAGATCACGAAAACGCGCGGTTCCCATAGGTGCAATCCTGGTTATAGTCTTTCCCCTTTGGCCTTCATGTACCTGTTTGCTATCATCCTCCACAGAAGCATCGATTGAATCCTTCAATTCAAATTTTTTCCATGTCTTAGCCTTCAGCATAATGATTAACATCACTACAACTATCACAATATCAACAGCTGTGACTATCGTTCCCGCCTGGCTACCCATCTGATTAAAAGCATATACTGAAGATCCGATCAGTGACGCAAGTCCCAGGATCCCAGCTACTCCGAGTCCTGGAATAATAAGGAACTCTGCAAGTATAGCTATGATACCAAAAAGGACAAGAGTAATAATGATAAGTGTTGGTGTCATTTTATATATGTGATTTTAATAGGTTTGCCGATATTTCTCTTTAAAAAAATAAATGAACCTTCGACGCCTGCTACCTCTCTATCCACCTCTTTACTTATAGAGCGCGTCTGAGTATTATTTTTAAATATGTATTCTTCGACTTGAGCTTTTGCTTCCATCAAATTACCAAGTTCCTCCTGGTAGGAAACTCTTTCCTCTTCTGTGGCATTACGCATAGCAGACAAAATATCTCTCTCCTCTTCTATTATGTTTTGATATTTCTCCGCCCATGGATCAATACTTTTTATGTGATATGCTACTAGGGAACTATTCTCTGCATTCGGATTTAATTGTGAAATATTCTGTCTTGCCGAAGGAGAATCAACCTTTACCATAGGATAATGGTCTTTTTTTTCAAT
Source organism: uncultured Bacteroidales bacterium (assembly GCA_934680015.1). Taxonomy (GTDB): domain Bacteria; phylum Bacteroidota; class Bacteroidia; order Bacteroidales; family UBA932; genus Cryptobacteroides. Next base: position 40,041 of record CAKUSP010000005.1, read on the forward strand.
TACATATACATATACACTATCCTTAGAACAGAAGCGATTAGAAGCAAATATGTTATACATTCCATCATCCGTTTCCATAAATAGAAAGTCATCACCTGAAGAAGAATACGGGAATCCCATGTTATATGGCTCTTTCCACTCTCCCAGACTCTCGTCCCACTCGCGACAGAATAAGTCATACCCGCCGAATCCACCTAATGAATCTGCGGAGAAGTACATTTTATTTTCTATTGTCATAGGGAAAAGGCAGTCCTTATACTCATCGTCTGCACTTATAAATAATTGATCATCATCTAATGGATAATAAAGGACCTCATTACTTCCTTCTATAGGTCTAAAAGAATAATCGGGAAGAGGATAATACAGAAAAAAATCTTGTCTGGAAAAACGGGCTCGCGCTACTACATTTAACATAGGGACTTCCATGGTTTGCGCCTGAGCACTATCACATATAGCCTTTTCTTCTTCTATATGCATTATCTGCAAGGAATCACTTGCAACACGGCTAGCCAACGCGTAACATGAATCCGCTTGTTCGTATTCATACAACGACATCATCCGACGCGCGTTTTTCAAAAGACTTTCTACATCTTGTGCCCCCATTTGAAAAGCTATGGATGCGTAAAAGATGATTGCTATTGATATTAAACTACCTCTTTTCAATTTCACTCCTTACAAAAATCACAACTTCCACAAAAGTAATAAATATGGCTGATTAGTCCTTTATTTATGGGAAAAAATTTGTAAATTTGCGGGCTTGTATGGTTTTTTGAATAAAAAAATAAATTATAAAACATAAAAACATTATGCAAAGTAAAGGCGCAATTAGATTTGTTACCATCGTACTTGCACTTGCCTGCATCTATCAGCTTTCTTTCACGGCAGTAACAGCCATTATAGAAAAGAATGCAAAGACTTATGCAGAAACGAAGGCTGAGGCCTTTGATGTTAGCCGCTTCCCTATTGAAGATCAGGCCTATCTCAAAGACTCTGTCGAGAAGTACGAAAGTAGATGGTACACAGATTCCATTTCAACCGAAAAAGTATTTTTCGGACTAACCTACAAAGACGTTAAAGCTAAAGAAATCAGCCTAGGTCTAGACTTGAAGGGCGGTATGAACGTTATGCTTCAAGTTCAACTCGAAGATTTGGTTAAAGCTCTTGCTGACAACAGTCAAGACCCGACCTTCCTAAAAGCAATGGCTATAGCTAAAGAGAGAACTATAACCGAGCATGGGGACTTCATCAGCATCTTCGAAAATGTATGGAAAGAAGTCAGCGGAGGCAAAAGACTTGCACAGATATTCGGAGCTTACGAAATGCGTGACCGCATTAAACCTGAAAGCACAGACGAACAAGTAATCGCTGTGATAAGGGAAGATGCTGATGCTGCGATAGCTAACTCCTTCAATGTATTGCGTAATCGTATCGACCGTTTCGGTGTAGCGTCTCCTTCTATTCAAAGACTTGGAAACACTGGACGCATCCTCGTGGAACTTCCTGGTGTAAAAGAACCAGAGCGCGTGCGTAAACTCCTTCAAGGAACTGCATCTCTCGAATTCTGGACTACTTACGAAAATAGTGAGATCTATCCATTCCTCATGGAAGCGAACCACTCACTCGTAGAAATAGAAGAAACTGAAGAGCCATCGAATCCAGCTACACAATCAGTTCTAGAGAGCGAAATCAAGGCTCAGAGCGATAATGCTGAACTGGAATCTTATAGAAAAGCCAATCCTCTGTTTGCAGTTCTTCAGCCTTCTAACAGCCAAAGAGGCGCTTGCATCGGTTATGCTAATGCTGCCGACACCTCTAAGGTAAATGCCATGCTAAAAAGGACGAAAGACCTTTTCCCTGCAGAGTTTAGACCAATGTGGTCCGTTAAGCCTGTACACGGAATGGGAGCAGACAATATCTTCGAGTTAGTAGCCATAAAGGCATCTTCCCGCGATGGCAAAGCGCCTCTTGACGGAAGTGCCGTTACAGATGCTCGCGTTTCATACGATTCTCAGCGTGGAGGGAATCCTACAGTTTCTATGTCCATGAATGCAGAAGGTGCTAACACTTGGGCAAGACTTACAAAAGATAACATTGGCAAGCAAATAGCTATCGTTCTCGATGGTACCGTATATTCTTACCCAGTAGTAAATACGGAAATCACAGGAGGCAATTCTGAAATCAGTGGAAACTTCGACATCGAGGAAGCCACCGACCTTACCAATGTCCTTAAATCAGGTAAACTTCCAGCCCCTGCGACTATCGTTCAAGAACAGGTAGTAGGTCCTTCACTTGGTGCAGAATCTATCCGTTCTGGTTTGATTTCTTTCATCATAGCCTTCTTACTCGTGCTCCTATACATGATTTTATTCTACCGTGGAGCCGGTGTTGCTGCTGATATAGCCCTTCTTACTAACGTTTTGTTCCTCTTCGGAACACTTGCAGCGTTCGGCGCTACCCTTACTCTTCCTGGTATCGCAGGTTTGGTTTTGACACTGGGTATGGCCGTGGATGCCAATGTGATTATTTATGAGCGTATTAAGGAAGAGTTAAAGTCAGGTAAAGGACTTAGCAAGGCAGTTACAGATGGATATAAGAATGCATACTCTGCCATTATCGATGGTCAAGTTACGACTCTTCTTACAGGTATCGTTCTTGCCGTCTTCGGCTCAGGTCCTATCAAGGGTTTTGCAACCACACTTATAATAGGTATCATAACCTCAGTGGTAACCTCTATTTTCGTTACACGTATCATATTTGACGATCGTATCAATAAGGGTAAGAACATCACATTCGAGAACAAATTCACAGCTAACTTCTTAAAGAACACACATATTAACTTCTTAGGGGCTCGCAAATACTCATACATCATCTCTAGCATACTTATCTTGATATCTATCGGAAGTATGATTTTCAAAGGATTCACCTATGGTGTTGACTTTACTGGAGGTAGAACGTATGTGGTTCGTTTCGACAAACCTGTTTCTGCAGAAGAAGTACGTAATGCAACTCTAACAGTGTTCAATGAGGTTGCTGCCGCAGACGAAAACATTAAGAGTTCTTCAGTTGAGGTAAAACAATATGGTGGAGACAGTCAGATGAAGATCACAACTTCATACAAATATGATGATGAATCTACCGCAGTAGATAAAGAAATAGAAGGCATGCTTTATACAGCACTGCATGGTTTCTTCTCTGAAGATTTAACTCTCGATCAGTTCACATCCACGCTGGAGAATCCTAATGGTATCATTAGTTCCGACAAAGTAGGTGCCGCTATAGCTAATGACATAAAGCGTAATGCCATTATCTCGGTTATCATAGCCCTTCTAGTAATCTTTGCTTACATAGCATGGAGATTCAAGGGATGGACATGGGGATTAGGTGGCGTAGTTTCACTAGCACACACGTCTATCATAGTAATAGGTTTCTTCTCACTATTCTCTGGTATCCTTCCTTTCAACTTGGATATCGATCAGACATTTATCGCAGCCATTCTAACTATTATTGGTTATGCTATTAATGATAATGTGGTTATTTTCGACCGAATCCGTGAGAATCTATCGCTTCATCCTAATGCAGACTTTAAAACTACAGTAAATCAAGCTATCAATGCTACTCTTACTCGTACAGTTAATACCTCTGTTAGTACCTTGCTTCCTATGTTAGCTATCGCCATCTTCGGTGGAGAAAGCATTAGGGGACTTTCAGTGGCACTCTGCATAGGTATCTGCATAGGAACCTACGCATCTATCATGATAGGTACTCCGATCATGGCCGATTGCACATTGGCAGAAGCAAAGAAAAAAGCTATAAAGAAATAGTTAAAAAACTTAAACCTTTTATTTGAAGCCGGCTATATTTTAGTCGGCTTCATTTTTATAGTTTAATCCCATCGATTTTAAAGAATAGATAAATTCAGTGTTCACTCTTACATGATACTTCTTGGAGGCAAGTTCTATCTTCCATCCAGTCTTAGCATCGCATAAAAGGATGATTAACGGTGTATTTCCTTTATTGGCCCGTAAGAGCTTGACGAGTTCTGCGCGGAAGGCCGGTGTTATCTGTTCTGCATTAACTTCAATCTTAAAGGACCTTAGTTTAGTTTCACTTACATTTCCTAATGCTATGACATCGGAAATGACAAACTTATAATTAGGCTTTACCGCTGGTTTTCCATCTATAGGTTTAGGCACAAATCCAGGGCGAATCTCACCCATTATATACACATCGGATTTCTCAGTCAACTTCGAGCGTAATCTATCCACGTCCTTCCCGTAAAATACGAATTCTGTATGCCCTGAAAAATCCTCTAATACCACCTTTAACGTGGGATTTCCATTACGACTTACCCCCAATACTGAGGAATTGACCACTCCACCTATATTAACTTTCATGCTCGTTTGTTTGGATGTGCATTCGTCTACGAGCGGTTTAAGTTGTGTTACTTCGCAAGTGGTAAAATTATTAAGTTCAAACTCGTATCTATCAAGAGGATGCGATGAAAGATACATTCCTACCAGTTCTTTTTCTCTTAACAGCAGATCTTCTTTGTTTTCATCTCCTATCAGCTCTGGCATAATGGGGCGAACAGGTTTAAGTTCTACCACATCTCCAAACAGAGACACGGACTTATCCATTAGATCGTTCTTGTATCGCTCCGAATACGCGATTAGGTTATCCATAAAAGTATTTCCTCCCTCTGCTGGGGCAAAAAATTGAGTTCTTTTATACCCAAACGAATCGAAAGCTCCTGAATAGACCAAGGCCTCCATAGACTTTCTATTCAATGATGCGTTATTTTTAGTATCCTTTGCATTATACTCTGCCATCCTTTCTACAAAATCCCATACATCCGTGAAAAGGCCTTCTTCTCGCACTTTAATTATCGAGTCGATAATATTGGACCCGAATCCTTTTATACCACCAAAACCAAAACGGATTTCTCCCTTTTTATTCACCTTAAAAGTATTGCTGGATTCATTAATGTCTGGATTTAACACTGGAATTTTATGCATCTTACAGTCTGCCATAATCTTCTTGATTTCATCCATCTTAGAAAGATTACAAGAGAGATTGGCAGCTAAAAACTCTGCAGTATAATGACACTTAAGCCATCCTGTCTGATAACTGACCCAAGCATAGCAAGTAGCATGCGACTTATTGAATGCATACGAAGCGAACTTCTCCCAGTCCTTCCATATCTTATCCAACACCTTTTCAGGATGCCCATTTGCCACACCACCCTCCATAAACTTGTCCTTCAAAGACATAAGGGTATCTATCAGCTTTTTGCCCATAGCTTTACGTAATGTATCAGCCTGTCCTTTAGTAAATCCTGCTAATTTCTGCGAAAGCAACATGACCTGTTCCTGATACACTGTAATTCCGTAAGTGTCATACAGATATTCCTCCATTTCCGGAAGATCGTATTCTATAGGCTTAAGACCTAACTTTCTGTCTATAAAGTCCGGAATATAATCCATAGGTCCTGGACGATAAAGGGCATTCATAGCTATAAGGTCCTCAAAACGCTCCGGATGAAGCTTTTGCAGATAGTTTTTCATCCCAGCAGATTCAAACTGGAACACTACAGTAGTATCTCCCCTGCCATACAGTTCATAAGTCGCCTTATCGTCAATAGGTATAGCTTCTATGTCTATCTCTTTTCCATACCTATCCTTAATGTTATTTAGAGTCTCGTGAATAATGGATAGTGTATTAAGTCCCAGGAAGTCCATTTTAAGCATCCCTACCGACTCTATATAATGCCCATCGTATTGCGAGGTCCACACATCCTGCCCTGTTTCCTTATCCTTAGATAAGCAAATTGGCATGTGCTCAGTCAGGGCAGACGGGCCAATTATAGTAGCACATGCGTGCTGTCCGACTTGGCGCACGCACCCTTCGAGAGCTAGAGCGTATTTCAGAACTTCCTTATTGAGTTCCGTACCATTTTCAAGTTCATTGATAAACTCTGGAACTAAACGATAACAATTCTTCAAGTTTATCTTGACATCCACGTCTTCCTTCCCTACCTGAAAGGTACGCATTACTCCATCCACTTCCTTTTCTACGACCTTGAATCCTGGCTTGAGTTCATCGAATTTAGGATTATATGGATATTCCTTTTCCTGCTTTTCGGATAAACGATCTGGGACCATATTGGAGAGCCTATTACTCTCATCAATTGACACATTACTGATACGAGCGACATCTTTTATGGCACTCTTGGCAGCCATGGTTCCGAAAGTAATCACCCTGGACACATGGTCAGAACCATAAGTCTTTTCCACATATTCATGTGCCACAGTAAGATTCTCAAAATCCACATCAATATCCGGCATATTCACTCGATCCGGATTTAGGAAACGCTCGAACAGGAGTTGATATTTAATCGGATCAAGATTAGTGATTCCCAAGCAATACGCCACGACAGAACCGGCAGCCGAGCCTCTTCCCGGACCCACAAGATAACCCATCTTTCGGCTTGCCATAATATAATCCTGAACTATTAAGAAATAGTCAGGGAAACCCATTTTAGAGATGGTCTTAAGCTCGAAATCTATCCTTGTACTTTGTTCCTCATTTAATTCTGCTCCATATCTGCGATGAGCTCCTTCGTATGTCAGATGACATAAATAAGCCACAGAATTAAAAAACTCTTGTCCACGACCTTCTACTCTGCCTGCATCTATAACTCCTTTATAGAGTTCCAAATATTCATCTATATTTTCTAAGAAAGCAGGGTCTATCTTATACTTCGGAAGCACTGGTGGACGCTCTATCTTATAAGCGTCTACTTTAGATACAACCTCCAAGGTATTATCTAACGCCTCAAGATGATCGGGAAACAGCGCTTCCATTTCAGACCTACTTTTTAGGTACTCCTGTTGAGTATATCGAAGTCGCGATGGATCGTCAATATTGGCGTTAGTCGTCAAGCATATAAGTCTGTCATGCACGGGGCCATCCTCTTTTCGAAGGAAATGCACGTCGTTAGTAGCGATAACCTTCACCCCCATCTCTTGGGCCAATTGGAATACGCCATCACATACCTTTTTCTGGCTATAATACGTGTCAAGGCTCAATCCGGGAACTTCCGTCTTATGAAGCATCACTTCCAGATAATAATCATCCCCGAATACTTTTTTATGCCAAGCAATGGCCTCCCTCGCAGCGTCCAGATTGTCTTCAGTAATATCCTTTGCTATTTCTCCCGCCAGGCAAGCAGATGAACAGATCAGATTATCATGATACTTTTCTATAACCTCATGGCTTACACGAGGCTTATAATAAAATCCCTCTATATGACTGATCGATACGATCTTCATAAGGTTTTTATAACCCTCATAATTCTTCGCCAAGAGAATAAGATGATAATACCCCTTCTTTTTCTCCTTATGGTCAAAGTGCCTTGTAACATATACCTCGCATCCCACAATTGGCTTAACTATGTACGAACCATCTGGATTCTTATTCGATTTATCATTCGCAACCTTAAAAAATTCCGGAACTCCATACATATTCCCGTGGTCTGTAATGGCAACTGCTGGCATGCCCAACTCGCGCGCTCGCGCAAAAAGAGCTTTGATATTAGTATGCCCATCCAGAATGGAATACTGGGTGTGAAGATGTAAATGAACAAATGACTTTTCTGCTATATTGCTTGACTCTGACATAATGCGAAGAATTGGGATGCAAAGATAATTAAGAGTTTCCGGATTATTGTTACATTTGCGAAGATAACCCATAAATAATACCAGCCATGTCTGCTAAATACTTTTTCGCGATGACGACTCTATCGCTGTCTTTAATGCTATTACAGAATGCTTTTTGTCAAGTACCTAATCGAGATCTTGAGGTGATGGATGTGAGTACGCCGAATCAGTGGTCATTTTATAAATACATAGAGCATCCCGTTAATTTATTCAATGGTGCTCAAGATGTCAATATCGAGTTATATACCTTAAAAGATGGTCCTATTAGCATTCCTTTAACTCTTCGCTATAACACATCTGGAATAAAGGTTAAAGAAGAAGCTTCGTGGGTGGGGCTTGGTTGGAATCTGAATGTCGGAGGGTATCGCACTGAAGTGCCAGTAGGAGGTAGTGATGGTTCAGATGAGTTATATGATAAATATAAAGACTCTTTTTATAGTGATACTTATTCGCAACCACTGATTTATGCCAAATACGAAATAACTCCAGAAGAATATAATGCATTAAGCTTTAAGGATAGTTATAGGATTCAACTATGCGGGAAAACTTCTCCTGATGTATTTTTCTATGCCTATCCTGGCGGAAACGGGAAATACGTGATAGACCCACAAGATGGAAAAGTATCTCTAATAAGAAGAGAGGAGGATGTGGAAATAATCGGAAACAGCATAACTACCCCAGAAGGAATCCAGCATGAATATGATAAAGAAAAGGAGTTTATAAGTAGTGATGAGAATGGAAATGTCCTATATAAGAGTATGCCTTTGAAACGAAGTATCTACCCTAATGGCGATGAGGTGAACTACACTTATAGGGAAAGGATGTATGCGGAGTATCAGAGAGGCCAATATGTATGTGGATTATTTACACCTAACTTAAGTGGTTCCTTTGTTCAAGAATGTACAGATAAAAGATTGAGTAGGGCTGACACCAATGTATCTAAACTGGAAAGTGGGTGGCTATAAATAAAGACACTTATTATTTCACTGAACCACAGTATGTCAAGCGCTCGTATTATTATGACAAATTAGGTCAATTGGTTCAAAGCACTCAGCAGAATTATCTGCGTGGTAGAAGTTATTACTCTTATAATTACGAGTATAATGGAAACATTTCGAGGGAGACGGAAGAACATATAATGGATAATTTTGGTATGAGAAAAATTACTGAAAAGTATTACTACCGAAATGGGCTATTAAGAGCAGAAGGTGGTTCTCTTCCAGATAATAACATCGGTTTGGGACTTTCTTATGAGTATGACTGCTTGGAAAACCCTATTAAGCAATATTATAGATAGGTCGGCAATAGTATTGTGGATTATGAACAAACTAATACTTTTAATTTACGGGGAGAATTAACTCGAATTCAAAATCCATTTTTCGAGCAGAATATAGATTATGGTCTCGGTGGACGAGTAAATGAAATTTACTATATACATGGTGAAAATGAATACTCTCATCTCTACTCTTACGATAGTTTAGGGCGTTTATCCGATACTGATAATCCATCTTTGAATGCACCTTCGGAAAAGCACTTTGAATATGACCTTGCGGGTAGGATTCAATACTTGGAAAGATGTAATGGTAATAAAACTGACACGCTACGATATCATTACTCGGAGGGTATATTACAAAAGATTAATAATTCACGCTATTTCAGATATAATGATGCAGGGGATATGGTATATGATGCCCGAAATGGGTATAGTATCGTGTATGGATTAACAGGACTGCCAAGTAATATAACAACAGATGAGAATATAGTGTATTATGATTACCTTTGGACAGGAGAAAAGATGGCGACAATATTGTACAACACAATAGGTAAAATCCATTTAGGTTCATTCATATTGAATTGGGAAGGAGCAAACGGGCATAACTTTTCGCTCGAAAGTGTGTCCATGCCTGGCGGAAGGATAATGAGTGTCGATGAAAATGGAGGTATTAATTTAGTTCCTATGATGTATTTTACAGACAATCTCGGCAGTATTCGTTCAGTTGTGGAAGCTACATCTGGGACGGAACTGAAGCATTACGATTACTATCCTTATGGACTCGAATGGGGATATGATCATAAAGATAATAGTTCAGAATATCGATACAAGTTCAATGGCAAAGAAGACCAAGGGATGTTCGGTGTGGATTACCTCGATTATGGAGCAAGACTCTATGACCCATATATCGCTTCATGGATAAGCCCTGACCCATTGTCCCGCAAATACCCTAACATAAGCCCATATGTCTTCTGTAATAACAATCCAGTGAACTTCGTAGATCCGGATGGGAGGGATTGGTACTCTTATACTATTACAAAAACTGATTCTGAAGGCTTTTCATATGAACAAACTTGCTATAAATGGACTGAAGCTAAATCTCAGGAAGAATTAAATGCAATGCACATACAAGGAACCTATGAGGGATCGGCTGTTGTAGTTTTTAATGGTAGTTATGATGAATGTTTAGGAGAAAATCAATCCTTACTTGGTCGAAGAGCAAAATTAGCACAGGTTATAGTATATGGTCCTAAAAACGAAAAAGATGTTAAATATTATAGAGGTTATACAATGAGTTCTGATCCATCCAGATTTGGTGTTCTTGCAAATGGAAAATATACTGTATATCAAGTCGATATTGCAAATAAGGGCCCTTATGATTCAGTATGGGCAATCAATAATCGAAAAGAAGTTCCTGTTTTAAATGATTTTAATCCTGCCCACCCAGAGCGTATTGATCCAGCTTTTTTAGACGGCGGTTTTGTTCATAGAAATAATTGGAATGGGTTTGCCGGAACATATGTTAACGATAATGGCGAAATAAAAGGAGTTTCCGAAGGGTGTTTGCTAATCTTGGCACAGGATTGGGATAGTTTTAACAATCAGTTAATTAGTGTAAAACAATTTAAATTAGTACTGAATAGAAAATGAGATATAGTTATATTTTTTGTTTACTGTTATTATCTTTTACTATATTTGGGAAAGAGAAATATAGTGGTGATTGTCTATTAGGACCTAGCCATCAACGAATTCCGTTATATTCAAATTATGATAATAATGATATCGTAGATTATGTTATAAATGATACTCTACTTGATATTTATCCAGTTTTATCAATCCGAGAAGTTAAAAATAATCGAGCACTTATTGATGCCTATTATGTTCTTGATTATCATCTAATTAGTTCTGGATGGATTGATATATCTTATTTAGTTATTAGAATATCATTAAGTAATAACGACTCTTTTTTAAACATATATTCAGAACCATATAAAGAATCAAAAAGAATTCTTAAATACACTAAAGTATTTGATTATACTTCTTGGCCAGTAATTGAGGCTTGTAACGGATGGTTAAAAATAGCGGATCCTGAAACTGGTGAGATTTTGGGCTGGATTCCTCCTGAAAATCAATGCTGTAATCCGTTCACTACATGTGGTTGAAACTACACTATGCAATATTAGATTGGGATTTCGTCTTAGTTTCGATCATTCTATAATTTCTCGCTCGAAAGTGTGTCCATGCCAGGCGGAAGGATAGTCAACACCGCCGAAAATGGAGATATTAATTTAGTTCCTATGATGTACTTTATAGATAATCTCGGTAGCGTTCGCTCAGTTGTGGAAGCCACATCTGGGACGGAGCTGAAGCATTACGATTATTATCCTTATGGACTTGAATGGGGGTATGAACATAAAGATAATAGCGCTGAATATCGATATAAGTTCAACGGCAAAGAAGGCCAAGGGATGTTCGGCGTGGATTACCTCGATTATGGAGCAAGACCCTATGACCCATATATCGCTTCATGGATAAGCCCTGACCCATTGTCCCGCAAATACCCTAACATAAGTCCTTATGTCTTCTGCAATAGTAATCCTGTGAACTTTGTAGATCCAGATGGGAAAATTGTACACCCTAATGGAGAAGCAGAATTAGAAGCCATTCGTAATACTTTACCTGCGGAAGCAAGAGGATATGTGCAACTTGATGAAAATGGTAATATCAATACAGAACTATTGAGCCAATATAATGGTGATGATTACAATTATCGAAATTTATTGAAACTATCAGGTTCCAATTATGTTATCGAAGTTACTTTTTCAAAAGAATTTGAGCATAAAAAGCCGAATGGAGAAATAGATAGTTATCCATTATCTTATCAAAGTAATGAAGACTCTGGATTAAGACAAGATACTGACTTTCAGGATGTAAACGGATTAATCACTGGAGAAGGAGGTAATTATGGAAAAACTTTATTCCCAGATAATGATGGATTGCAAAATTCCCCTGATGAAAAAATTCATGTTTATATAGTTCAAGATATGCAAGGTGTAGGACGTGTTGAGGCTTTAAGTCATGAATTATATGGACATGCGCTACTCTATGTCCTCAACGGAGGAAACCATGCAGGAGCAAGTCATGATTTTGTAGGAAGGCTCGATATGAATTTAGGCGTTCGACCATTTATTCTTTTATCGCGTCGTAATGCTGTTTGGAATTATGATAATTAGTCAAGTTATGTGTCTCCTTATTATATTGTTATCGGTATCTCTAAATACTACTAAGTGCCAGGCTGTCGTAATTGAAAACCTTAATTCTGTTCATTATTATGACACTGCCTCAAAAACTAATAAAATGTTGTACACAATACGGATAAACAATACAAGTACAACACCTATTTTAGTGTGGTTCAATGAAAAAGAAAAATTCAGTAAAAAGAGAACTATCGAGACAAAACGATTGTCAAAACTCTATAACGACAATTTTTCAATCATAAAGAGAATTTCTCCTAAATCTTATTTTGATTTTATCTTTGTGATTGAAAGTGATGAACTTGTGTTAAAAGAAACATCTGCTGAATGGCTAATCCAAAGGATTCATTATATCGAAGCCGACGATTCTAATTTTGTTCTACCTATTTACCCATATAATGACCTCGTTATTTTGATAAACGAATGATTATTACCGCCTTGTTTGTGTTATTGTGTGCTATAAGCCCTGATCTTTTGGAAGATAGTACTTGTCCTGTAGAAATGTCCATACGAAATGAATATATGGATAAAGGTCACATTATAATCTATAATAAAATAACGAATGTATCGTCTTCGTCATCGTTGCTTACTTGGATAGATTGTAATTTGGATTATTCTTTTAATGCCAACATTGAAACATCGCACTTGATAACTTATTTTACTCGCACATGCCTATTTGAGCAATGGGGAAAAACAAGAGCCAGGAAGGATACACATAATTATCATGTAATTAATGGCGGATTCATAAAAAGTATTCCACCTAAAGGAACCTTTACTTATATTGTCATAGCAGAGAAGTCAAAATTGGATGAAATAGTATTAAAATACAAAAAATGCATCCATTATGTTAATTTCGACATAGTTTCAAAGTATCTCTATAATATTGACTATGATGAACATTTATGCTACCCGATTGATTATATAGTTATACATGAATAGCCATGAGTATCTTGTTTATATTTACTATCTCGCTGTTTTACAATTGCTTTTCTACGGATAAATCTAAAAGCGAAGTGGAATTATCCAGTTCCTCTATAGTTTATTATGATGTTGCTGGAAAACAAGAGTATCGAATGGTGACATATAAAATAACCAATTTATCTGCAGATAAATATGCTTATACCTGGATTTTTTATGAAGAACCTTTTGCTAAAAAATCGAGGAATGCTAAGAATCGTTATTTGCTACAACATTATGGAGAATTTGGTCTGCTTAATTTATTAACAGATAATGCAGTAGGAGAAATGTATCATGAGTTGGGAACATTCTTTATAAAAGAAATCAATCCAGGAGAAAGTTTTGAGTACATAGTCATTGCACCATCAAAAATTCCTCAAAAACTAATAGATAATAAAATCAAACCATTTATCTATTATGTACTAGAATACGATTCTCTTTATGGTGACTACCTGCGACATCCGATGAATGAATTTGTGTTTTTCCCGGATTCGAAGATTGTAATTCCCTTTCACATAAAATAATAACGATCATACATATCAAAAAATCCCACATGAAATTACCACCCTTGCGCCTTTAGGGGCAATTCCACTCCTTCTGGAGTAAGCAACACAGCACCTACTTCGCTTTGAGCGAGATGGCCAATTATATCGAAAGTCTGAAAATCAGCACGGAACTTATCAAGTTTCAAGATAGGAATGGTAAACAAAAGCCTATAGTCATCTCCTCCATTCATTGCAGCAGATATAGGATCTATATCTAGTTCCGAGCCAAGCGCGAATGAATTACCCTCGAAAGGTATCTTTTCGGCATAAATTTTAGCTCCAAACCCACTATCGCGAGTAAGCCTAAGCACCGCATCTGCCAACCCCTTAGAAACCACATAACCAAATGACGGATAAATGTCGGCCTCTAGAAGATGATCCACCACTGAAGCATTCAATTCCGGTTTCAAGTAAGCAGCTACAAGCATCTTATATTTTTCAAGTTGCTCCGACTTTACAGCCCCTCCCTCAAAATGCTTTTTCTCAGACTCAAGAAGCGATTGGCCTAAAAAGGCAGCTCCAAGAGGCCCCGAAACACAGATAAGGTCCTTACTATGAGCCAAACTCCGACGTTTTCTGTCCAATTCAAAGCATTCTCCAGTCGCACTGACACCAATGCTCAATCCGTTTTTCGATGGCTGAATGTCTAAAGACAAAGATTGGTATCCATGCTCCACGGCAGCCGCTTTTACCCCCGACCATAAGTCTTTTACATGCTCGAAATCAAGTTTGGCAGATACGCCCAAACAAACGCTCAGTGTACGTGGATGCGACATTACAGCGTAGAGTTCTGCTGTAGCCGCGATAACGCACTTATATCCGAGATGTTTAAGTGGAAAATAGACCAAATCGAAATCTATCCCTTCGAGAAAAGATTTGCTCGAAGTTGATATAAAAGATTTTCCACTACTCTGAAAAAGCAAAGGCTCTTCGAAGGGTTTGAATTTACTGCCTTCGAAGAGTTGTCTTATAGCTTCCTGTTTTCCAAGTGATGCAAATGTGTCCGCCATTAAAGTTTACGAAGTAATTTGTTCATATTAACCTTCTCGTCGATAATAGAGCGGAGCTTTTCAATAGGAACTCTCTCCTGCTGCATCGTGTCTCTATCGCGAAGCGTAACACAGTGGTCATTAAGCGATTCATGATCTACAGTTATGCAGAATGGCGTACCGATTGCATCCTGTCGACGGTAACGCTTACCGATAGAATCCTTTTCCTCGTATTGGCAGTTGAAATCGTATTTAAGATCGTCCATTATCGTCTGTGCAAGTTCAGGAAGACCATCCTTTTTAACAAGAGGCAGAACTGCAGCCTTTACTGGTGCCAATGCTGCAGGTATACTCATAACCACGCGCTTCTCTCCATTTTCAAGCGTTTCTTCCTTAAATGAATGGCTAAGAACAGCAAGTACCATACGATCCACACCGATAGATGTCTCGATAACGTATGGGGTATAACTTTCGTTTATCTCGTTGTCATAATACTCTATCTTTTTCCCAGAATACTTAGCGTGATTTCCTAAATCGAAATTGGTTCTTGAGTGAATGCCTTCAAGTTCTTTGAAACCAAATGGGAAATTAAACTCTATATCGGTAGCGGCATTGGCATAATGAGCAAGTTTTTCGTGATCGTGAAACCTATAATTTTCGGCACCCATTCCAAGGTTGACATGCCATTTCATGCGATTCTCTTTCCACTGCTTGAACCACTCCAATTCAGTTCCAGGCTTTATAAAAAACTGCATCTCCATCTGCTCAAATTCTCGCATTCTAAATATGAATTGGCGAGCCACAATCTCATTACGGAAAGCCTTTCCTATCTGTGCAATACCAAATGGTATCTTCATTCTACCGGTCTTCTGAACATTCAAATAATTCACAAATATCCCCTGTGCCGTTTCCGGACGAAGATATATTATGCTATTGGCATCGGATGTGCTGCCCATACTGGTTTTGAACATAAGATTAAACTGACGGACATCGGTCCAATTGGCCGTACCGCTTATAGGACATACTATGCCACAATCTATGATAATCTGCTTATATTCTTGAAGATCGTTCTCATTCTCAGCCTTCACATATCTGTTATGAATCTCGTCATATTTTTTCTGTTCGCGAAGGACATTAGGGTTAGTAGCTCGGTATTGAGTTTCGTCAAATGATTCTCCGAATTTTTTGCGACCCTTTTCTACCTCCTTATTGATCTTGTCTTCTATCTTTCCCAGGTAATCTTCAATAAGCACATCAGCACGATATCGCTTCTTTGAGTCTTTATTGTCGATTAGCGGATCATTGAAAGCACTCACATGACCAGAAGCTTCCCAGATTTTAGGATGCATGAAAATACATGAATCTATACCCACTATATTTTCATTCAGACGAGTCATCGCCTGCCACCAATACTGCTTGATATTGTTTTTCAACTCTACCCCCATCTGACCGTAATCATAAACAGCAGCCAATCCATCGTAAATCTCACTTGAAGGGAAAATGAACCCGTACTCCTTACAATGAGCTACGAGTACCTTAAACAATTCGTCCTGTGTCATATATTAAATTTTTTTTTACAATTTGGGCCACAAATTTAATCAATTTCATTCAAATCACCATCATATATCTCTTTTAGTGGCTCTATTACAAAATTTCTTTCCTTCATATACGGGTGAGGTATCACAAGATCAGGTGTATTAACCTTTTCACCACCCAAAAGTAATATATCGATATCTATTACCCTATTCTTGTATATCCTTTTTCCATCAGCATTCAGTTTTATCCCCTCATCCTGACGTCCCATACGTTTTTCTGTATCCTTACATATTCTCAGTATATCTGCTGCTGGCAAATCTGTTTTATAACTGAGCGCAATATTTAAAAAATCCTCTCCATCAAAGCCCCACGCCCGCGACTTTATAAAAGAAGATAACTGAATATACCCTGTACCCATTGCCTCGTCTAACAAAGACACAGCTCTTAGAATATTTCCTTTTTTATCACCGAGATTTGAGCCTATCGATAGATACAACATTCTTTGTGGCATATCTTACTCTTTATCATCCAATTCCACATCCATTCCTAAGGCCAATCTTGCCTCATCCGAGAGCAGACTTTGATCCCAAGCTGGTTCGAAAACTAATTCCACATCGCAAGATTTAACTCCTGGTGTAGATTCTACACTATGCTTCACCTCGGCCATTACCTCATCTGACATAGGACAATTCGGAGCAGTAAATGTCATCACTATATGAACTTCATGCTCTTTATTTATGTTCAGTTCATATATAAGACCTAGATCATATATATTAACAGGTATTTCAGGGTCATAAACCTGCTTTAAAGCTAATATAACAGCATCATAAAGGGGAGCCAGTTCCCTTACATCTTCTGCCGTAAGTACATTATTCTCAGACATTTCTCTTTGCAAATTCTTTAATTGTTTCAATCATTGACTCCAATCCGTTCGCTCTCGTAGGAGATAGATTTTCTCTAAGCCCTAATTCTTCAATAAAAGAAAAATCGTCATTTAGTATTTCTGATGCGCTTCTTCCAGAGTAAACACTTATTAGTAAGGAAATTATACCTTTTGTAATGATAGCATCACTATCTGCTGTAAAATATAACTTTCCATTCTCAACAGAACAATCAAGCCAAACCCTTGACTGACAACCTTTTATTAATCTATCTTCCGTCTTCTTTTCTTCAGGAAAAGAATCTAATTTTTTTCCTAGTTCGATAATATATTCATATTTATCAAGCCATTCATCGAACATGGAAAAATCATCGATAATGGACTGTTTCTTTTCTTCTAGAGTCATAATAACATATCTATTGATCTATTCAAACATTTTATAAAATACTCAGCTTCTTGCATAGTATTGTATGGTGCAAATGATGCCCTTAAAATACCTGTCACTCCGAATCTATCCATCAAAGGCTCGGCACACACATGGCCGGAACGCAAAGCGACCCCCATTTTATCCATGAGTATAGCCAAATCTTCATGATGCACTCCTTTAACTATTATAGAGAACAGTGGTATCCTTTTTTTGATTCCAGCCTTACTCCCTAACAAGGTTATTCTTTCATCCGAGCACAAAGCATCATAGACATACTTGTTAATTTGCTTCAGATTATCCACCAAATCGCGATCCTCCGATGCATATCCAAGCAAAGACATACCTTCTTTTAAAGTAGGAATTACATTAAAATTCGGGGTACCTGCTTCAAATTTGTATGGTAATTCAGCATAGGTAGTCTTCTTAAATGTAACCGTTCCTATCATCTCACCACCACCTAAAAAAGGAGGCATAACTTCTAATAAATTTTTTTTAGCGTAAAGCACTCCTGTTCCTGTAGATGCAAACATCTTATGTCCAGAAAATGCATAAAAATCGCAATCCAATTTTTGAACATCGACTTTTTGATGAACTGCACCTTGTGCGCCATCTACTAACACCAAGACATTTTTACTATGTGCGAGATTAACAATATCCTCAATAGGATTAAGAACTCCTAATACATTTGAAATTTGCGCCACGCATACAAATTTAGTATGCGCATCTATCAAACCCTCTAAAGCACTTATATCATATTCCCCACTATCCGCTATTGGCAATACCCTTATCTCTGCTCCGGTCTTTTCACAAAGTAACTGCCAAGGTACTATATTAGAATGATGTTCAGACTCCCCAATGATAATGTTATCTCCTTTGCTTACAAACTTTTCACCGTATGTACGAGCGACGAGATTAATCGAAAAAGTGGTACCAGAAGTAAATATAATTTCTTCCCTACTTTTGGCATTGAGATATTTCTGGACATAATCTCGCGTATCTTCATAGATCTTAGTAGCCTCTGCTGCTAGTTTATAAACAGATCTATGAACATTAGCGTTATAATTATACGATACATCGCTAAGTAAGTTCATAGCGGAAATACATCTCTGAGATGTAGCCGCATTATCCAAATACACTATATCTTTTCCATAGCATTGCTGCCTTAAACCTGGAAACTGTTTTCTAAATTCTTCTACTTTCATATCTATTATTCCACGTGGAACACTTATAACATTTGAAGTGCTTTTTTTATCAATTCCTCTACCTTGATTGTAGGATTTGAGGATAATATTTTCTGTATAACCTTAGAAATATTTGGCTTCGAAAAACCAAGCATCTGTAAAGCAGCTATTGCTTCCTCCGCAGCAGCGTCATTTTTCACAACCCCTGCTTCAATCTTAGAACTTCCCTCACCCTTTGAAATCTTGTCTTTCAATTCTAAAATCATTCTCTGTGCTGTTTTAAGGCCAATTCCTTTAACGCCTTTAATCGCAGCAATATTTTCAGATAAAATAGCCTCTCTAAGTTCGTCCGCACTAAACGAAGACAAAATCACCCTTGCAGTATTTACACCCACCCCACTCACACTAATCAATAATTCAAAAATAGAACGCTCGTCTTTACTTGAAAAGCCATAGAACAATTCAACATCAGAACTACTTTGAATATGATGATAAATATAAATTTTAGCTTCTTCTAAAGACTCTAACGCAGCATAGGTCTGCAGTGATATTTCTATTGCATAACCTATTCCTCTATTATCCAAAACAACCCTCGTAGGTGTCAATTCCTCTATTTTTCCGTAAATATAATCTATCATATATTATTTCATTAACAACACTTGTTTTCTACACCATCTCTGCATCAATTCTAGTTCCGTATTTTACAAACAAAAGAATAAAAAACTCATTGCATTCAATTAATCTATCTTACTCATATCACCACCATAACAATTATAGCTTCATAACTCTAAGATGATTCTCAAAATATCTAGCGCCATAATACCATCTCGATTATATTCCCTTTTCATGAATAATGTATACACTTTTTCTTCCACCTAAATACATTCTAGAAGTAAATCAAATGCATTTTATATATAAAACAAAAGCTTATCCAATACATTCATTTACCTACCAAAGTATAATAATAAAACAGAAATATCAGAAGGCGATATTCCAGAAATTCGCGATGCTTGCGCTATTGTTTCTGGCCTGTATTTTTCAAGTTTTTGCCTACATTCAATACTAAGCGATGACACTCTTGCAAAATCAAAATTCCGCGGAATTACTATATTCTCCAGATGCTTAATCTTATCTGCCATCTGTTTTTCTCGCTCTATATAACTTCGATATTTTATAGTTATATCCGCTGCTTCTACTTCTTCTTTTGTATAGATTGTTCCACGTGGAACAAATTTTAATAAATCATTCACTGTTACCTCTGGTCTTGTCGCTATATCTGAGAGTTTCTTTGATTCAACAATAGTACTGGAATTATGTGCATCAAGCAATGGATTTACCTGATTAGGTTTTACATTATGTGCATTAAGAAAATCCACTAACTCGTCGACCTTTCTATATTTTTCACAAACCATATCATAACGCTCCTTAGAAGCTAACCCGATTTTATATGAAAGTGGCGTCAATCTTCTATCTGCATTGTCTTGCCTCAACAATATTCTATACTCTGCCCGCGAAGTAAACATTCTATATGGTTCATCGACACCCTTAGTTACAAGATCGTCTATCAACACTCCAATATAGGCTTCATCTCTTTTTAAAATAAATGGTCTCTGGCCTTTAACCTTGAGAGCAGCATTAATACCTGCCATAATGCCCTGCGCAGCAGCCTCCTCATATCCAGTAGTACCATTTATTTGACCTGCCATAAAAAGTCCATCAAACTCTTTTAATTCCAATGAACTTTTTAACTGTGTAGGATCAAAATAATCATACTCAACAGCATAGGCTGGACGATAAATCCTAGCATCTTCCATTCCTTTAATTTTATGCAAAGCACTTAACTGAATATGCATTGGAAGTGAAGAAGAAAACCCTTGTAGATAATACTCGTTAGTATGTCTTCCTTCAGGTTCTAAAAACAATTGATGCTCAATCTTATCAGG
This sequence comes from uncultured Bacteroidales bacterium, assembly GCA_934680015.1. Classification (GTDB taxonomy): domain Bacteria; phylum Bacteroidota; class Bacteroidia; order Bacteroidales; family UBA932; genus Cryptobacteroides. Next base: position 60,744 of record CAKUSP010000005.1, read on the forward strand.
AAAAACTCTTAGTTTATCTTCTATGCTTGGACAATATCTTGGTCCCCGCCCATGTATCAACCCCGTAAATAAGGGGGAATCTACAAATCCACTGCGAAGTATCTCATGAACCTGTTCATTTGTATGAAGAATATAACAAGGCATCTGCGTAGTTTCACCGCTTTGAATAGAAGAAGGAATATTTAAAAAAGAAAATCTAGAAGGGTTAATATCTCCATACTGAAGTTCAAGTCTATCTGTATGAACAGTAGTGATATCTATTCTGGGAGGAGTACCCGTCTTCATACGTCCTGTTCTAATTCCTAAAGATTTTAACTGTTCAGTTAAACCATAAGAAGAACACTCCCCTATTCTTCCGCCTACTAATTGCTGTCTTCCTATAAAAAGTTTTCCACCTAAAAAGGTTCCGGCGGTCAAAACAACTGCTTGAGAATGGAATATTTGCCCTGACTTAGTACGGACGCCATGGAATTTTCTATTCTCAACGAGAAAAGAAGTTACAATATCTTCATAAACATCTAATAATGAGTTATTTGTAAGAATGTTTTTCCATTTCTTCGAAAAAGCTATTTTATCACATTGAGCACGTGGACTCCACATAGCAGGTCCTTTGGATTTATTAAGCATCCTGAATTGCAGAGTAACACTGTCAGTCACTACACCTGTCCATCCACCCAAAGCATCAATTTCTCGTACTATCTGTCCCTTCGCTATACCACCAACTGCAGGATTACATGACATCTTAGCAAAGGATAATGTATCCATCGATATCAAAAGAGTCTTACATCCCAATCCTGTGGCAGCCATCGCCGCCTCACAACCAGCATGTCCTCCTCCAACCACTATTATGTCATATTCACGTAGCATCATATATTACAGAAGTTTTCTTCTAATATCAAGATAATAATTTTCCTTTGATCGCATGGTCGCTATGTCATCATCGGTATGATCATCGTATCCTATGAGGTGCAAAATTCCATGTACCATAACACGATTTAATTCTTCGTAAAAATCAACACCATAAAACTCTGCATTATCCCTAACGCTGTCGATGCTAATAAAAAGATCACCATTCAGAACCTTTTTCTCACAATAATCAAAAGTAATTATATCTGTGAAATAGTCATGCTGAAGATATCGCATGTTTATGTCAAGAATATAATTATCCGAGCAAAAAATGATGTTTATGTTGCCTAATCTTCTAACTTCACTTTCAGCAACAAGCCTAAGCCACCGATTATTCAATGCCTTCCCTTTCAATGTGAATTTACAATCCTCGTTATAATACCTAATCATAAAATTATCTATAGTACCCTTTTTATAGTATAGTAATGATAAAGTTGATATAACCCTATGCTATACAAATCCCCAAATTTACAACTATTCTAAGAAACCTAAAAATCAACAAAAAGCAATTACAATTTTCAAAGATAACTATTGTTAACAAACCATCATTAATAAATTTTCCCATAGTAGGTTATACTACTTACGTAGCATTTCTAATTTATTATCATTTAAACTCTATCGGCGATAAGAATACTATTCCCATAAATAATGGATATGTTTTTAAGGGAAATATGGCTAGCGTTATTAAATTAGAACATAAAAATTGGTTAGTCTCTAACAATGAAACGAATATAATCATTAATAAATCGGATTATGGCTATATCTATAATTTTTTAACGCATTTTTCTACACCTGAAAACATAATCATAAAAAACATTGAAAACACAAATAAATATATTCTCGTCAGGGGTAGAGATAAGTATACTAAAAATATATTTTATTGGCTCATTCTCTGCTATAACAATTCCATTTACGGGCCATTAAATGAAAATGAATTTTATGATTTATGTAATACCAATGGTATTAACTTATTTCAAACTAAAATAAACTGATAAAGTTTCACTTATTTTTCTGTCTGGCAGACTTTTACGCCTGCCAGACTTTTTGTATCTTGCGAACGGAACGAAAATCAGTTCTTTGCGAGCTACATCGGGTAATAGTTACGGACTTATCTATCGCGGACCATTCATCTTTAGGCAGCGCCTAGATAATGTATGGTGATGGAAGGAGTGGAAAAATTACTTAAATAAATAATTGGATTAAAAAGTAAATTTATATATCTTTGAGGTTGGATTGATTATTAAAGATAAAAGATATGGAAATAAAGAAAACAGAAGGGGCAAGCCTTGAGAACAAGAGACTTCTCTTTATTGAAATCGGACTAATCATAGCATTGGCTGTGACCTATGGTGCTTTTTCATGGAGCACCAAAGAGAAACAGACAGCCGTACTTGATGCCGGTCCAGCTGTTGCTATTGAGGAAGAAACTATTCCTATTACACAGGAAGCACCTCCACCTCCACCTGAGACACCTAAGGTTCCTGTCTTGTCTGATCAGATAGACATTATAGACGATGACATACAAGTGGAAGACAACATCCTCAATCTCGATGATAACGACGACCTCGTAATAGAGATTAAAGACTATATAGAAGGCCCTGAAGAAGAAGAAATCGAAGAAGAAGAAATCCCATATGTATTCGTAGAACAGAAGCCAAGTTTTAAAGGTGGTGATGCTAATGCATTCTCAAAATGGGTTGCTTCACAGTTGGTTTATCCTGAAATAGCAAAAGAAAACGGCGTTCAAGGACGTGTAATGATTTCATTCACTATAAAAGCTGATGGTTCAGTAGCAAATGTGAGAGTAACTCGTAGTTTGGATCCGGCGTTGGATAAAGAAGCAGTAAGAGTAGTATCTTCTTCACCTAAATGGACCCCAGGAAAGCAGAGGGATCGTGCTGTTAACGTAACATACTCCCTTCCTGTAATCTTCCAATTAAGATAATTACTAAAAATTATATTTTTTAGGCCCGTCCTTTAGGGATGGGCCTTTTTTGAATACCTTTCAAGCGAGATAATAATATGAATGATAATAAGATAGAAAAAGCAGTATTTGTAGGCATAATAAAGCCAGAAGACAATGAATGCAAGATAAATGAATATCTCGACGAACTTCAATTTCTAGCTGAAACTGCTGGAGTAATTGGAGATAAGAAGTTCATACAAAGACTTGACAAGCCAGAAAAAGCTACATACATTAGAAGCGGAAAACTTGAAGAGATAGCAGCATATTGTGAAGAAAACGAAATTAACTATGTTATTTTCGATGACGAACTCACGGGAATGCAACAAAGAAATATAGAAAAAGTCATCAAAACAAGTTCCGTTATTGATAGAACAAGCCTTATTCTCGAAATATTCGCGCAGAGAGCGAAAACATCGTATGCAAAGATGCAGGTAGAATTGGCCCGATATAATTACATGCTTCCAAGATTGGCAGGTATGTGGACTCACCTGGAAAGGCAAAGAGGAGGTAGAGGTACTCGTGGCGGAATGGGTGAAACACAGATAGAAGTTGATAGAAGAATCGTTAAAGAGCGCATAACTCTTCTTAAAGAGCAATTAAAGAAAGTAGATAGACAGATGGCCACACAACGCGGAAATCGCGGAAATATGGTACGTCTAGCCCTTGTAGGATACACTAATGTAGGCAAATCCACAATCATGAATCTTCTAGCCAAATCTGATGTATTTGCGGAAAATAAACTATTTGCGACACTTGATACAACAGTTCGTAAGGTTGTGATAGAAAATGTACCATTCCTTTTGAGCGATACCGTAGGCTTCATTAGAAAACTACCTACACAACTAATAGAGGCCTTTAAAAGCACCCTTGATGAAGTAAGAGAGGCTGACATACTGCTTCATGTGGTGGATATTAGCGCACCAGATTTTGAGGAACAGATGAAAACTGTAGAAAAAACGTTAGCGGACATAGGTGCAAAAGACAAACCTGTATATGTCATTTTCAATAAAGTAGATGCCTATACATACACACCCTACGATGATTTCTCACTAGAGCCTAAAACAAAAGATAATATAACGCTTGATGAATTAAAAAATAGCTGGATAGCCAACGAGAAATCTCCTTGTATATTTATATCAGCTAAAAACAAAACGAATATAATAAAACTCCGCAACGACCTATACAAGATGGTTGCGGAGATTCATGCGGGACGCTACCCTTTTGATAATTTTCTGTGGTAGTGTTAACTACTCTGAAAATTTAGCTTTAAGGAATTCCCTATTAAGTCTTGCGATATGTGAAACTGTGATACCTTTCGGGCATTCTAGTTCACATGCGCGAGTGTTAGTACAGTTACCAAAACCCAATTCATCCATTTTAGCTACCATAGCCCTTGCGCGCTTTTTTGCTTCAGGACGACCCTGTGGCAAAAGTGCTAAAGAACTAACTCTAGCCGCAACGAACAACATGGCTGAACCATTCTTACATGTAGCAACGCAAGCACCACATCCCACACATGCAGCAGCATCCATACTTTCCTCAGCCTTATCATGAGGAATAAGAAGAGTGTTAGCATCTTGAGCCGAACCTGTGTTAACTGAGATAAACCCACCTGCTTGGAGGATTTTATCAAATGCTCTGCGATCTACTACTAGGTCCTTAATAACAGGAAAAGCGGCGCTTCTAAAAGGTTCCACTGTAATAGTAGCACCATCTTTAAAATGACGCATAAACAATTGACATGTCGTAACATGATCATCTGGACCATGAGCACGTCCATCTATATAAAGTGAACAAGCACCACATATACCCTCGCGGCAATCGTGATCAAAAGATACAGGACCACTACTTTGACATCCCCTTTCAACAGCTACAGGATCGTTACCATCCTTAATCAGCTGTTCATTGAGAATATCCAACATCTCAAGAAAAGATGCATCTTCCTCGATACCGCTAATGTGGTATGTCTCAAAGTGACCTTTTGCCTTGGCGTTCTTTTGACGCCATATTTTAAGATTGAATTCCATTTCCTTAATCTTTGTAATTTCTTGTTTTCACTTCAATAAATTCGTAATTAAGAGGTTCCTTGTGAAGTTCTGGCTCTTGAGTTTCGCCCTTATACTCCCATGCAGCTACATACATGAAGTTCTTATCATCTCTCTTCGCCTCACCATCTTCAGTCTGGCTTTCGACGCGGAAATGTCCTCCACAAGATTCTTTTCTCTCATATGCATCACGAGCCATCAACTTACCTATCTCGAAGAAATCCTCAAGACGAAGAGCTTTCTCAAGTTCCTGGTTGAACTCGTATTGAGTACCAGTAACTTTTACATTCTTATAGAAATCCTCTTTTAAAGCATCTATTTCAACTATAGCTTTCTTTAAGCCTTCAGCATCACGAGCCATACCTACATATTCCCACATTATATGACCTAATTTCTTGTGTATAACATCGACAGGTTCTTTTCCATTAATTGAGAATAATTTATCGATACGAGCTTGTACAGCCTTTTCAGCCTCTATAAACTCTACGGTATTTACATCTGTTTTAGGCTCCGAGAACTTCTTAGATAGATAATCGCCAATGGTAACAGGCAAGATGAAATAGCCATCTGCCAAGCCCTGCATTAGGGCAGAAGCGCCAAGTCGGTTTCCACCATGATCAGAGAAATTGGCTTCACCTATAGCATATAGTCCTGGAATAGTGGTTTCCAAATCATAATCTACCCATATACCTCCCATCGTATAGTGTATAGCAGGATATATCATCATAGGCTCTTCCCATGGAGATGTCGCAGTAATCTTCTCGTACATATCGAACAAATTACCATAACGCTCCGCTACCTTCTTATGTCCCAATCTAGCAATAGCATTTGAAAAATCTAGGAACACGGCCTTTCCTGTCTCATTTACACCATAACCTGCATCACATCTTTCTTTAGCAGCACGCGATGCAACATCACGAGGTACAAGATTACCGAATGCTGGATAACGACGCTCTAGATAGTAATCACGATCCTCTTCCGGTATTTGAGAAGGCTTTATCTCATGTTTACGTAACTTTGCTACATCTTCAAGTTTCTTTGGAACCCAAATACGACCATCATTACGCAAAGACTCAGACATAAGAGTTAACTTACACTGCTGTTCACCATGAACAGGAATACACGTAGGATGTATCTGAGCAAAGCAAGGATTAGCAAAGTAAGCACCTTTCTTCCAGCATTGTACTGCCGCAGACCCGTTACTATTCATTGCATTTGTAGATAGAAAATAGGTATTTCCATATCCTCCTGTAGCTATAACCACGGCATGAGCTCCGAACCTTTCAAGCTGTCCTGTCACTAGGTTACGCGCTATAATACCCTTAGCTTCACCATTAACAACGACAAGATCCAACATCTCATAACGGGGATAACTTGTTACTGTACCAGCTGCTATCTGACGATTAAGAGCGGCATATGCTCCTAGTAGTAACTGCTGGCCGGTTTGTCCCCTTGCATAAAAGGTTCTACTTACTTGAACACCACCAAAAGAACGATTTGAAAGATATCCACCATATTCGCGTGCAAAAGGAACTCCTTGAGCAGCACACTGATCTATAATAGAAGCACTAACCTCTGCAAGACGATATACATTTGCCTCACGAGAGCGATAATCTCCACCCTTTATAGTGTCATAAAAAAGACGATATACGGAATCGTTATCGTTCTGGTAATTCTTGGCAGCATTTATACCTCCCTGTGCTGCAATAGAGTGCGCGCGACGTGGAGAATCACTGATACAAAAGATCTTTACATTATATCCCAGTTCGCCTAGCGAAGCAGCTGCAGAAGCACCTCCTAGTCCGGTACCAACCACGATAATGTCTAGTTTTCTTTTGTTGTTAGGGCTGACAAGATGAATTTCTGACTTATGCTTGGTCCACTTTTCGGCCAATGGTCCGTCAGGAATTTTGGAAATAAGTTTATCTGCCATTTTATATAAAATTTAGTTGTTTTAAAACAAAAGGTCTCCACTATTTTTATTAACAGTATCGACTCCCATATGCTTATAAGCCAAATCAGTAGCTATTCTACCACGCTGAGTACGAACGATAAAGCCCTCCTTTATAAGAAAAGGTTCATACACTTCCTCATAAGTACCCTGATCCTCCCCTATCGCTGTGGCAATAGTACTAGCTCCGACAGGCCCTCCTTTAAAATTATTGATTATCGTACCCAATATCTTATTATCTACAGAATCCAACCCTCGGGTATCTATTTTAAGTTTATCCAGAGCGAACTTGGCTATATTTAAGTCAATTTTACCATCGCCTACCACCTGAGCAAAATCACGAACTCTCCTTAATAAAGAATTAGCTATACGAGGAGTACCACGGCTACGCATCGCGATTTCTCTTGCAGCCTGTTCATCTATGGAAACTTTCAATATAGATGCGCTTCTTTTTACTATTTTAGTTAAATCAGTGACATCATAATATTCTAAAGCACAAGTAATTCCGAATCGTGCACGCAAAGGGGCCGTAAGCAATCCGCTTCGGGTTGTAGCCCCTACTAAAGTAAACGGATTTAAAGAAATACGAACAGATCTAGCACCAGGACCTTTATCTATCATAATGTCGATAACAAAATCCTCCATAGCAGAGTAAAGATACTCTTCCACCTCAGGACTTAAACGATGAATTTCGTCTATGAAAAGTACATCACCCTTTTCTAGAGAAGTTAGAAGCCCGGCCAAATCTCCTGGCTTGTCTAACACTGGACCTGATGTTATCTTTAAATTCACACCCATCTCATTTGCTATAATATGGGCCAATGTAGTCTTTCCCAATCCTGGAGGCCCATGAAATAGTGTGTGGTCTAAAGACTCCCCTCTTAGTTTAGCAGCTTTTATATAAATATGTAAATTAGACACAATCTCCCCTTGCCCAGTGAAATCTTCCAATTCCTGAGGGCGAATAATTCCATCCAAATCCTTATCTTTGCTTTCGACAGCGCTATGAGGGTTGAATTCTGCCATTATTCACTGCATTTCATAAAAACATACAAATATAAGTTTTTTAATTTAATTTTTTTTGTTTTTTATGTTATTGTGGAAATGTTAATAACTTTAATTTAGAACTGATTTTCAATTCTTTATAGTGTTAATTATTTTGGATAAGTTATGGAAAATGATGTTAAAAGTATGTTGATAACTTTTATATGTGAGATATCAACAGTGAAATACACGGTTTTTCCACAGAGTTATTAACAATTTTATGGTCATAGATAATAAAGCGGAAAGTATTCTTAAAAATGAATTAACGCATAGTGACGAAGTATTTTGTAAATCCTTGTTCTTTTCTGCAAAATGGTTCGTTATGAGTGCGTGCATTCATGATGGACTTCATTTGGTGGTGCTACCTGATCAAGAAAATGCAGAGTATTGTGCTTCCGATTTATATAATTTTATAGAGGGAGATAATATTTTTTTCCTACCTAAAACAGGAGAAGGAGTGGAAAAAAGTAATTTTAAATCTACTTTAAATGTACAAAGAACCACCTCAGTTCAGAGAATAGTTAATTATAAGAAAGGCGAACTTTCTATAATAGTAACGTATCCTGATGCTTTAGATGAATTGATTCCGCTTAATAAATCCATCGTTAACTCTGAACATACTTTACATAAAGGGGATGAGATATCTCATGATAGATTGATAAATATATTAGGTGATTCTGGATATGAAAGAGTGGATTTCGTATCATATCCTGGCACATTTGCAGTTAGAGGAAGCATAATAGATTTCTTTTCTTATTCTAATAATGAAGCATACAGGATATCTTTTTGGGGAGATGAGATAGAGTCTATACATGTGTTCGATTGTAATACCCAGTTGTCAAAAAGTGAAATAGATAGTGCACAGATAATATCTAATATAATATGTGAGGAAAGCGCTGGAGAACAAAATATTATGGATTCACTGCCAGAGGGAAGTGTGGTTTGGTATGATTCATTTGATATGTATAAGGGTAGGGACTTTGTTAAATCAGCATCTGCCTATAGACGCGTTTATTTTGAGGTTCCTTTAGATCGAAAGGATGTGAATCCAGTAGAATTTCATATATCTCCACCTCCAGTATTTAATAAAAATTTTGAACTGCTAACTTCAGATATAAGAAATAAAATTGAAGGCGGTTATGAGGTGTATGTATATTGTGAGAAGAAAAGTCAGTCAGAGAGAATAGTATCTATACTCGAAAAAGATTTATGTCCTCTTCCTAATTTCGTAATAGGAAAGAATATCCATGCAGGATTTATAGATAATGCTGACAAAATATGCTGTTACACCGATCATGAAATATTCGATAGATTCCATAGGGTGTTTCTTCGGAAGTCTGTTGAGAAAACAGAACAATTGACTATAAATGATTTGGCTTCTTTTAATGTGGGCGATTATATAGTGCATATAGATCATGGAATAGGTGTTTTTGGTGGATTGGTACGTATAAAAGATGACAAGGGACGCTATAAGGAAGTAGTCAAGTTAACTTATAAAGATGGTGATGTAGTTTTTGTGTCTGTTCATGGTTTACATAAAATATCAAGATATCGCTCAAAGGATGGTGAAGCTCCTAAGATAAATAAACTTGGTTCCAAGACGTGGTTAACCTTAAAGAATAATACTAAAAAGAAGGTTAAGGATATAGCTAAGGAACTTATTCAATTATATGCAAAGCGCAGAGCTTCCAATGGATTTGCATATTCAGCGGATTCTTATCTTCAAGACGAATTAGAATCGTCATTTATGTACGAAGATACTCCAGATCAGGAAGAAGCCACAAGGGCTATAAAAAGGGATATGGAGGATACTCCACCGATGGACAGGCTGATATGTGGAGATGTAGGGTTTGGAAAGACAGAATTGGCCATAAGAGCTGCATTTAAGGCGGTTGCTGATGGAAAGCAGGTGGCAGTTCTAGTACCGACGACCATATTGGCCCTACAACATTATAATACATTTTCAAACAGACTGAAGGGACTTCCATGTAATGTGGATTATGTGAGCAGGTTACGTACATCATCAGAGGTAAAACAGATAAAAGAAAATTTAAAATCGGGAAGAATTGATATCCTTATCGGAACTCATAAAATACTCGCTAAAGAATTTGAATTTAAAGATTTAGGGCTTCTTATAATAGATGAAGAACAGAAATTCGGTGTGTCTGCGAAGGAGAAATTAAGACAGTTACAGGCCAATATAGACACCCTTACTTTAACGGCTACCCCTATTCCGAGAACCCTGCAGTTTTCTTTACTTGGTGCGAGAGATTTGAGTATTATATCTACCCCACCGCCCAACAGAATTCCTATTCAAACGGAGGTTATTCTTTTCGATGAAAAGGAGATACGTTCTATTATAGAATATGAATTAAAAAGAGGAGGTCAAGTATTTTTCGTACATAATAGAGTAGAGGAATTGTCTGGTGTGGAGGATATACTGCATCGTTTGGTTCCAGACATGCGAATATGTGTCGCACATGGACAGATGCCAGCAAAAGAACTGGAAGATAAAATGCTTGGATTTATTAATGGCGACTACGATCTTCTATTATGCACAACCATAATAGAAAACGGATTGGACATTCCTAATGCAAATACCATCATTATAAATCAAGCTCAAAATATAGGATTGAGTGATTTGCATCAGCTGAGAGGGAGAGTGGGAAGAAGTAATAAGAAGTCATTTTGTTACCTTATAGTTCCTCCTCTATCTACAGTTACTGATGATGCGCGTAAACGTCTTAAAGCCATAGAAGAATTTTCAGATTTAGGAAGTGGCTTTAATATCGCCATGCAGGACCTAGATATACGCGGAGCTGGAAATCTATTAGGAGCAGAGCAAAGTGGATTTATAACTGAGATGGGTTATGAGACTTATCACAAGATTCTTTCAGAGGCGATGGAAGAGTTAGGTCTTGAAACAGGGCAAAGTTTCAGTGGAAAAAAAGTTAAATTATCGATAGATTGTACCATAGAAACGGATCAAATGGCACTTATTCCTGATGAATATATAGATATAACGGCTGAAAAGATGCGTATTTATAAGCAGTTGGATTCTTATTTTTCTGAAAAGGAAATAGATCGTTTACATGATCAATTGGTCGATAGATTCGGAGAGTGTCCAGCGCCGGTGGATAATTTATTTGACATAGTGAAAATAAGAAATATAGGTCAGCAGTTGGGTTTTGAGAAGATAATCATCAAAAATGGCATGCTAATATGCTTCTTTATATCTAATCCACAGTCGGACTATTTCACATCCGATGACTTCGCTAAACTTTTGCAAAAAATAAACAATTCGCAATTTACTTTAAAACAGACAGAAGAAAGGTTGAAATTGGTTACAAGGGGTATTAACTCAACAAAAGAAGCATTGGCAGCTTTTAAGAAATTGCAATAATTTATGATAATTTATAAATTTGTAGGATTTATTTAATGATATATGTCTAATCTGCTGATAGAAATGGGAAACACAGCCTTAAAAGCTGCATGGGCCGAGGGAGAAACCTTAGGCAAGACTATTCGTTATCAAGGGGAGAAGACGATAGAATTCATACAACACTTGACTGAAAAAGAAAGGCCAGATGTTCTTGTATTAGCTTCTGTTCGGGACATATCAGCACAGGATGAGGATGTTTTGAGAAATGTTTGTAGGCAATTAGTTTTAATAGACAAGAATCACCTTGAAATCTTAAGGGCATATGGGCTTCCAGAATTTTTGAGTCCCGATAGAGCAGCAGGAATTCTTTCAGCGAGAAGGTTATTTTCAGGAAAATCATGTACAATATTTGATTTTGGTACCATCTTGTCAGTGGATTTTATAGATTCAGACGGGACATATCAAGGGGGAAATGTTTCTTTAGGGTGTAGGACTCGATTTAAAGCGATTAATAGATACTCTAAAAATTTACCGCTTGTAAACACCCCTAAGGAGATGCCTTCTATAGGTAATTCGCTCGTATCTAGTGTAGAATCAGGTGTTATGTTAGGCATAAAGTTTGAGGTGGATGCATACATGGCGTACAGGCCTGATAGTGTGGTTATCTACACGGGAGGAGATGCTAATTTGTTTATACGCTATACCCAGAATTCGGTTTTTCTAGTGAATAATTTGGTTTTGATGGGATTGGCGGTTATTTCTATGGATTATGAGAAGAATTGGAATTCTTAAGGTGGGAATTTGTGCCTTCTTAGGTATGGTGTCCGCATCGATATTGAGTGCGGATGATAATGGGGCCTATTCTGGATATGCTCCATACTCTATATATGGAGTGGGAGATTTGTTTAACGGAGGTAGTGCGTATAATATGACGATGGGTGGAGTTGGAGTTGCCTCTAGAAATAATAGGTTTATCAATTCCCTTAATCCAGCAGCCGTAACAGCAAGAGACTCGTTGGCATTTATGTCGGATTTCTCTGTTTATCAAAATAATAAATTATTAAAGCAGGGGAATTCTCTTTCGGCTAATAATATTTTTAATATAAACGATTTTATTATATCATTTCCTCTTTTTCCTAAGACGGCTATGATGATAGGCATTACTCCATATAGTTCCACAGGATATGCTTTTGATTATTACGAAACTAATAAGGAAGTGCTGGGAACTGTGGGAAATGTGAATCATTTCTATACTGGACAGGGGAGTATGTATCAAATATTTGCTGCCGGGGGAATAACACTTTTTGATAGATTAAGTATAGGTGCGCAGTATATACATTACATTGGAAATCTCGAAAAAAATTATACACAGACCATTAGTGATGCTGCTGCATTAGGCTTGAGTGGAGTTTCCGAAATGATTTTGTCTGCTAATACGGCAAAATTGGGCCTTCAATATGAACAGGAATTTTCGAATAAATTAAAGATGGTTTTTGGGGCTACCTATAAGTTTGACACTAGATTGAATGGCTATATAAATAATACCCTAACAAGTGGACAGGCAAGTATTTCCTCTTCTTCTGATACACTTGCCAATATGTCTAGTCCTTTGAGGTTGGGTAACGAGGTAGCGGTAGGTTTGGGTATAGTGTATAATAGAAAGTTCAGGGCAGAATTGGATTACATTCGGTCAGATTGGTCGAAGAGTGGTTTTGAAAAGCAGAGTGGTTTTTCTGTAAATGGAGTAGGTGGAGTGTCTATTTTTACATCTGGAGTATCGGAAAGTATAAGATTTGGGATGGAGTATATACCACGCCCTAATGATGTTCGTTATTATAGAAACATTATTGCCTATAGGGCAGGAGCTTATTTTACAAAGGATTATTATAAAGTAAATGGAAATCCTATCTATGCGAGAGGTATTACTTTAGGTGCTACACTCCCAGTCTTTCAGTGGTACAACGGGGTAACCCTAGGTGTAGAGTTAGGTCAAAGGGGTTCATTGAAAAATAATATGGTTCTGGAGTCATATGTTAATTTCTCTATAGGAATTAATCTATTTGACATTTGGTTCCAACAATATAGATACGAATAAAATTAATATTACTATATGAAAAGAATAAGTTTTATAATCGTAATGATTGTAATGGCTTTGGGTTCGACAAGCGTATTCGCTCAAGGCAAGTTTGGCGCTGATAGCGCGAATTGTGTAAAATACCTTTCCTTTTACAAGGATTACTTCAAACAAAAGAGTTATAATGAAGCTCTTCCGAGTTGGAGAGAGGCTTTTAAGCATTGTCCTCCTACTGCTAATCAGACTATGCTTGTGGACGGAACTACCCTTATGAGGAAATTGATTTCACAAAATGCTAAGAATCCTGTTTATCGTGAGAAACTTGTGGATTCTCTCATAATGATACACGATATTCGAATTGCAAATTATCCTAAATATGCGGTAACTGCTCGTAATAATAAGGGGCTTGACCTTGCCAATTATGTTCAAAACGATCCAGAGCGTCTTTTCAAAGAGTATCAGGGAATTGTTTCTGCTAATAAGGATAAAACTAAGCCTACTATTTTCTTATTTTACTTTAACTCGGCTATAGAGCTTTTTCAAAGTGGGGCAATAAGTGAAGAAGAAATAATCGATGTATACGAACAATGCATAGGTTATCTTTCTGAAATTCAGCCAAAAGATGAAGATGAAAAGGCTGTTGTAGATGATATGAAATTAAAGATAGAGGAGTTGTTTGCATCTAACAATGTCGCTGATTGTGATAAACTCATCGAACTTTATACTCCTAAATATGAGGCAGATCCAGATAATATAGAATTGGCTTCTAAGATAGTAAGGTTTATGTCGGCAGCAGACGGATGTACAGATAATAAGCTTTTCATAGCTGCTGCTACAAGCTTGCATAAAAATAATCCTACACACTCTTCGGCTTATATGCTGTATAAATTGAATTCTTCCACTGGCAATGCCGCATTGGCAGTGAAATATTTGCAGGAGGCTATAGATATGGAAGATTCAGACGCTGCTCAAGATGCTGAATATTACTATGAAATGGCTGTATATGAGTACAAGTGTGGAAATAGTCTTGGAGCTGAATCGGCTGCTAAGAAATGTGTATCCGGTTCGACAAATGCAGAACTTAAAGGAAAGGCTTATATGTTGATAGGTACAATATGGGGAAGTATCCACTGTGAGGGAAATGATATTGCTAAGAGAGCTCCATATTGGGTCGCTGTAGATTATTTTGAAAGGGCTAAGGCCACAGATTCTCAGTTAGCTACAGAAGCAAACAAGAGAATAGCTGAGTATAAGAAGTACTATCCTTTGACTGCAGACGCTTTCATGTTCGGAGTTAATGATGGAGATTCATATCAGGTTTCATGTGGTGGTTTCAGGGCTACTACTACTGTTAGAACTCAGAACTAAACAAAGTGTTTAATATAGCAAAATATACTTTACGGATTGCAACCGCAACTGCGGTTGCAATCGTCGTAAGTGGATGTTCGTCAAAACTTCGCCAGGCCGACGCCATCGATCTTAGTCAGACCCCCGTTCAGGTAGTGGATAATATGTTCGCTGTACAGACTAAGGATGGTGTCGTTCTTCAGCGCATGGAAGCGGATGAGATGCTTCGTTTTTCTTCCGATACATTGGATTACGAACTATTTCCTAAAGGCTTGAATGTTTATGCATATACGGAGGATGGGAGATTGGAAACTTATATTCGTTCAGATGAAGCTAAACATATAAATGATGGTAAAAAATCTAAAGGTGAGGTATGGGAAGCTTATGGTAATGTAGTTATAAGCAATGTAATAAAGAATGAGACTATGGAGACGGATACTATCTATTGGGATAGAAATAATGCTGAGATTTATACGGATTGTTATGTGAAATTATACTCAAGTCAAGGCCTTGTTCAGGGGAAGGGGATGCGTTCGGATGATAGAGCTAGGAATGCGACTCTCTTATCGGTTTTTGATAGTTTCGGTATAACGGGAAGCGATTCTACAAAAGTTGCGATAGATACAGCTAACTTTATCGGACCGTTGCTCAAATGATTTAAATTTACTAACTTCGCAACCCCAATGTTTTTGAAAATTTAAAAAGATTTAATAAATATGGCAGTACTTCAAAAAATGCGTGATAGATTCGGTGTGGCTATTTCAGTCATCATCGCATTGTCACTTCTGTACTTTATTGCTCCTATGGATGACATAATGCGTATTTTTGATAAACCGCAGGATGTAGGTGAGATAGCAGGTACAGAGATTACCTATGAGGATTTTCAAGCGGAAGTGAACAGATTCACCACTATCAATGAGATTACGACAGGGTCTTCTGTTCAAAACGAACAGACACAAAAGCAGATTAGAAATGCTGCTTGGCAGTCTCTTCTAGATCGTTACATGTTCTTTAAAAATTGTGATGCCGCTGGTATTAAAGTTAGTGATGCTGAGGTAGTGGATTTGTTCGCAGGACAGCATGTATCTCCTGTAATTTCTCAAAATCCTTTATTTGCAGATGAAACAGGAGCTTTCTCTCCAGTAAGAGTGAGAGAGATTAATGCTGCGGCGCAGAACGATCCTACATTGAAAGTGTATTGGGATTATCTAAAAAATAGTATTCGCACTCAACAATTCTACTCTAAATACGCTTCTTTGTTTGCTTTTAGTGATTTGAAATCACCATCACAGTTAGCGAAAGATGTTGCCGAAGGAAATCTTACGGCGGATATAGAGCTTGTTACTGTGCCATATAGCTATGCTATAGATTCTACTATTGTGGTATCAAATGATGAGATAAAAGCTTATTATAAAGCACATAAAGCTGACTATAAGCAAGTAGCAAATCGTGATGTTGAGTATGTGGTATTCGAAGTTAAGCCTTCACAGGATGACATAGCACAGGCGGCTTCATCAGTAGAGGCTGTTATAGATGAATTTGCTACGACTGAAAATCTAAAGAGCTTTTTGATGAAGTATTCTGAAAGGGCATATTCTGAACATTGGTATAAGAAAGGCGAGTTATCTACTATTAATTCAGATATAGATAATTTCGCTTTCTCTGGTGCAAAGGGCGTTTCAAAGGTGTTTGAGTCTAATAATAATTTTTACGCTGCTAGAGTGATTAGAACGGCAAATATCCCTGATTCTGTATATGTTAAACATATTTTACTTCAGGGCGCTGATTCTTTTAAAAAAGCTGATAGTTTGTGTACAGTTGTAAAAAAGAACCCATCAAAGTTCGCTTCTTTAGTTGCTGAGTATTCGGCGGATAAAAATTCTCAAGCAGACGGAGAGTTCGGAAATATAGGTTGGATGACTCAAACATATATGATTCCTGGGATGGAGAGTGTGATAACTGCTCAAGTAGGAAAGCCATACGTTGTGGAAAGTCAGTATGGTGCGCATGTAGTTATGGTTACTAAAACTACTAAACCTATAGTTAAAAAGCAGGTTGCTATCTTAGAAAAGGATGCTACTGCAAGCAAAGAGACATATAGTTCTTATTATTCTAAGGCAGTAGAATTAGTGTCATTAGCAGATGGAACTTACGAGGGTTATGAGAAGGCTGTAGATTCTTTGAATCTCTACTCTCATCGCCAGAATAACGTTCTTGAGAGCACTTCCACATTCGGCTCAGTGGATAATGCAAAGGAAGTTACTCGCTGGATATTTGAGGCGAAGAAAGGTAAATCTTCAGGTATTATTACAGTTGATAACAAGTATTTCTTTGTGGCTGCAGTGAAAGAGGTTCGGAAGGATGGTTACCGTAATATCAATGAAGTAGCCCCTATGATAGAGAATGTTCTTTATACAGAGAAGCGAAATGTTGCAAGGACTGCACAGATAAGTAATGAAATCAGTGGCCTTGATAGCATCGAAAAAATAGCTTCTGCTCTATCTAAGGAAGTTGTTACACGTAAAGATATATCATTCTCTCCTATGAGTTCTCCATCAGTTGAACCTGCTGTTTTGGGCGCTATTATGAAGACAGAGGTAGGCTCTTTAAGTGGAGCAGTTAAGGGTGTTCGTGGTGTATATGTATTTAAGCTAGATCGTAAAGATGCTGGAAACTTCTATACGGAGGATGACGCTAATCAATACATCAGACAGAAGGCTCAGTATAGTTCTCAGCTTATCATGCCAGTGATGCAAGAAGCTGCTGGAGTGAAGGATGATAGAGCAAGATATTTTTAGAAATGTCAATGAAACAAATAATTGAAGAAAAGTTCCTTTCTCTCTTCGGAGAGGGAGGAACCTTTTTCGCTAGTGCAGGGCGTATTAATTTGATAGGAGAGCATACCGATTATAATGGTGGCTATGTATTTCCAGGTGCCATAGATAAGGTAATCATGGCTAAAATTAGACTGAATGGAACTAAAAAGGTGCTAGTTTATTCAGTTGATTATAATGAGATGGTGGAATTCGGCTTGACTGAAAAGGATATCCCATCACAAGCCTGGGCGCGTTATATCTTCGGAGTATGTCGGGAAACTATAAAGCGCGGAGGAAAGGTAGAGGGCTTTAACGCAGTTTTTGCTGGTGATATACCGCTTGGGGCTGGTCTTTCTAGTTCAGCGGCATTGGAAAGCTGTTTTGCATACGCGATTAATGAATTATTCCATAATAATATAGATAAATTCTCACTTGCGCAGATAGGACAAAGCACCGAACATAACTATTGTGGGGTGAATTGTGGTATTATGGATCAGTTTGCTTCTTGCTTCGGAAAGGCTGGCTGTCTAATAAGGCTTAATTGTAAAACTTTGGAGTATAAGTATTTTCCATTTAATCCTGAATCTCATGGGTATAAGTTGGTCCTTATAGATTCTTGCGTTAAGCACGAATTGGCTTCATCGGCTTATAATAAGCGTCGTGCTTCATGTGAGAGGGCTGCCGCTGCTATAGCAAGAATTCATCCGGAAGTGGAATTTCTTTCGGATGCTAATCGTTCTTGGCTTGAAGAAGTTAGAGAACAAATTTCTGAAGAGGATTATCTTCGCGCGGAATATGTTATTGGGGAGCTACAACGCGTGTTGGATGTTTGTGATGCATTGGAGAGAGAGGATTATCTTACTGTCGGTGAGATGATGTATCAGACCCATTTTGGACTTAGTCGTATATATGAAGTAAGTTGTGAGGAGCTCGATTTCCTTAATAGAATTGCGCGTAAAATGGATGTCACCGGTTCACGTTTGATGGGAGGTGGATTTGGTGGCTGCACAATTAATCTTGTAAAAAAAGAGCTGTACGACTCCTTTATAACAGAGACAAAGGAGCAGTTCTTAAAGTCATATGGGTATGAGCCTAAAGTTTATGATGTGATTATCTCAGACGGAGCACATCGCTTAAAAGATTAAAACTCTAATACTATAGGGTAGTGATCGCTCAGGCCTCCGATATATCGGGGGCCTGAATAGGTTCTACGCGGTTTTGTCCCGCCGTAGGCTTTGTCGGGCTCACTCAGCATGTCTAAATCCGAAATCTTTATTTTCATTCCAGTTGTGTCAGTACTAAGAACTCTATCGATAAGTTCCCATTGGCCTTGAAATTTAATGCTTCCATTTTTTTGCGAGGGAGTAAGTTCATAAAGGTTTATGAATCCATCGTTTTCGCCTTTTTCTTCATTAAAATCGCCCATTACAATCAACTTCTTCTCTACATTTCCAGCCAATGAGTCTATCATTTGCATGGCCCTTTTTCGTTTTTTTTCGGCCAAATTGCTCCCACCCCTTTTAGAAGGAAGATGGCAAATCAGTACAGACAAAGAATCAAATTCTACATACAACATATCCCGTGTAGGAACAATTTCTCCTTCGAGCGTAAGGTGTATGGGTTTTGCTGATACTACTTTGCAATCTCTATATAACAATGCACAATCTATTCCCCTGGGATCTGGAGATTCGAAATGTATGAATCGATACTGGTGTTTTTGCAGAACATCGCTATAAATGAGGGCTTTTAGCGTGTATGGGCTGTCGATTTCAGCCAATCCAACCACTTTTGGTGGTATTCCGCTGCTATCGGATAAGGATAGTATTATTTTCCCAATACCTTTGGCTTTAGTATAGAATCTATAAGAATTCCAATTGTTATTACTAATAGTAGACGCGTTATGATAGTCGAAGAAGTTTTCGACATTCCAAAACACAAAGATGGTGCTTAAAAGCAGTTTGAAATAAAGTTTCATATTCTTAAGTTTAGCGAGATTTATAGTGATAGCGAATATGGTGAAAAATATTTAAATTTGCACGCTAAATTCTAAAAAATCGATATGTCATTAAAGTGTGGTATCGTGGGACTGCCTAATGTAGGTAAATCCACTTTGTTTAATTGCATAAGTTCAGGTAAGGCGCAGAGTGCCAATTTTCCTTTTTGTACCATAGAACCTAATTTAGGCTCTACAAATGTTCCAGATCCACGTCTGGAGGTGTTGAGCGAGATCTGCAAGCCAGTACGCACAATTCCAGCTACTGTGGATATAGTTGATATCGCTGGTCTTGTAAAAGGGGCAAGCCACGGAGAAGGACTTGGTAATCAGTTCTTGGCCAATATTCGTGAGTGCGATGCCATACTGCATGTTCTTCGGTGCTTCGATGATGGAAATGTGGTTCACGTCGATGGGTCAGTAGATCCGGTAAGAGATAAGGAAGTGGTAGATACCGAGCTTCAAATAAAGGATTTGGAGATGGTGGAGGCACGATTGGCAAAGTCGGAAAAAGCAGGAAAGGCAGGGGACAAGGAAGCTGCAAAATTGGCAGCGCTTCTAAGTCGTTATCGCTCCGCTCTTGTCGAAGGAAAATCCTGTAGGAGTGTAGCTCTTAACAATGATGAGGAGGTTCAAATGGCAAAGGATCTTTTTCTCCTTACTAATAAGCCTGTAATGTATGTATGTAATGTGGACGATGCCTCGGCTGTTAATGGTAATGAATATGTAGATGCCGTTAGAGAAGCGGTAAAGGATGAGAATGCTGAGATTCTTGTAATTTCGGCACGTACGGAAAGTGAAATCGCTGAAATGGATGACTACGAGGATAGAAAAATGTTCCTTGAAGAGATGGGGCTTGAGGAGTCTGGAGTCGTGCGCCTAATACAGAGTGCATATCATTTGCTCGGATTACAGACATTTTTTACAGCAGGCCCTGACGAATGCAGGGCTTGGACCATACATAAAGGAGATAAAGCGCCTCGTGCCGCGGGTGTGATTCATACCGACTTCGAAAGAGGTTTTATACGTGCAGAAGTGATTAAGTATGATGATTTTGTGAAGTATAAAACAGAATCGGCGTGTAGGGCTGCAGGTAAGATGGGCATAGAAGGAAAAGATTATGTGGTCCAGGATGGAGATATAATGCACTTCCTTTTCAATGTATAAAGCACTATGGAAGTTAGGGCGAAAAAGTCTTTAGGACAGCATTTCCTTACAGATCAGAGTATTGCGCGTGTAATCGTGAATGCTTTAGGCGTTAGTGAAGTAAGGGATGTGTTGGAAATTGGTCCTGGAATGGGCGTGCTAAGTCAGTATCTTTTAAAGAGAACGGATATCGACCTTAAACTTATAGAACTCGACGGGGAAAGTGTAGTTTACCTGAGAAATCATTTTCCTGGGATAGAAGGGAAGTTATTGCAAGGGGATTATTTGAAATTGAATATGAGGAGGATTTTTCCTTCCCAATATAGGGTTATAGGAAATTTCCCGTATAACATTTCGTCTCAGATTTTCTTTAAGATACTTGACGATAAGGATATGGTTCCAGAGGTCGTGTGTATGATACAGAAGGAAGTAGCGGATCGTATCGCTGAGCCTCCAGGGAGTAAGACTTATGGTATTCTTTCCGTATTGCTTCAGGCTTGGTATGATATAGATTATGTACTAAGTGTGGGTCCTGGTGCTTTTTGCCCTCCGCCTAAGGTACAGTCCGCTGTTATAAGGCTGAGACGGAATTCTCGAAAAGAATTGGGCTGTGATGAAATGCTATTCAGACAGGTTGTTAAAACAGCATTCAATCAGCGTAGAAAAACACTTAGAAACGCCCTTAAACCCTTAATAAAAGAAGGGCAGGATACATCAGAGGGTATTTTTGATCTTCGTGCTGAGAAGTTATCCGTGGAGCAGTTCGTCTATCTTACGCGTCTTCTTTCGTAAATAACGAATTTGTAGTTCATACCAGTTGCTGGATCTGTTTTAGTTTCGGAACTGCTTTTGACAGCCCATTTGTTCTGGTCTATCTCTGGAAAGAAGGCATCCGCACCATTAACAGTTGTATGTACATGGGTGATAAATAGTTCGTCCATATCATCTATGGCGGCCTTATATACGGATGCGCCACCTATTACAAAGACTTTTTCTGCGTTTGCTTTTTCTGCCAATTCGTATGCTTCCTTGAAGGATTGTACGCAGTGAACGCCGTCTATAGGGGCACCTCCTGCATTTAAGACGATATTCATGCGTCCTGGGAGGGGTTTTCCTATAGAAAAAAATGTAGTTCTTCCCATAATTACAGGAAAGCCCTTTGTTTGGGTTTTGAAGTACTTAAGGTCTTCACTAAGATGCCAAGGCAAGTCACCCTTAATCCCTATTCCGTAATTGTCCGCTACTGCGGCTATCATGCATTTTTTCATAAAGGAAACAAAACATTATTTCATTGTAAAAGTAGTTAAATTCTCAGTTTTGCGCAAATGATGAAGCCTAGATTCCGGTTTTAACAATGAACTCAGCTCTCGCCCCACATTTTGTGTAATACCGACACAAAGTTTCTTGCCGTTATCGGCAAGAAATAAGACATTTTTAATTAGCTTATATGAAATTATGACTCGGCATAGTTCAAACTTCGTTTGGCTCTGCTCTAGGCTTGCATGTAAAGTATCTTTTATCCGATAACAATACACCTGTGGTGTGTGGTGCTCCTAAGCATTTTCCATTCTATTCTTTGCTTTCTTCCACAATTTTGTTTTTTCATTTTCACTTATGAATGAGTGAGAAATGGCGCATTTCACCATAGCTTGTGCCTGCGTTTTATTTATAATTCCTGCCACGAATAGACGTTCAAATTCTTTTTTTAGAGTCGTTCTAGAAACCGCAAGATTATCGGTATTTATCGTAACCTCCACTCCGGCATTTAAGATGACTGGAAGGGGGTACTGTTCTATGCTATTTACATCATGAAGTGCATGAGTGTCGAGGTTACTTTTGGGACAGATGTCTAGGCACACGCCACTATCCTTAATTCGTTGCATGATATCGGGATGGGTATAGCATCTAATGCCATGAGCGATTCTCTTAGCTCCATAGTCCAGTGCACAACTGATACTTATCGCACCATCCGCTTCTCCTGCATGAATGGTGAAAGGGATTCCTCTTGAGGCGGCATATTCAAAAAGGGCCTTGTAATCCGAAGTTGGAAACAAGGCCTCTGCACCTACCAAGTCTATCGCGACGACTCCTTTGCCGAGATTTTTTTCTGCCAATTTGATTGTTTCTAAATTGGCCTGTTCCTTTCCACGCCCGCGCATACAACATAAGATTAAATTGGCCAATATATCAGGGTAATCTCTCATCCCTTGTTCTAAACCGTCGATAGCGGCACTTACCACTTCTTCTTGCGTCAATCCGCGATAAACATGCTGCTGGGGCGCGAAACGAATTTCAGAATATATGAGACCTTCTGAAGCAAGCCTTCGGATCAGCGAATATACGCTATATGCTATGGATTTCTTAGATTGCATTACGGAGATGGGAAGGTCGAAACATTTAAGGTAGTCAACTAGATTGTCGGTGTTTGGTGGACATGTTAGTAACCTGTTTAACTCTGTAGTGTCTTTAGTAGGTAGTTCGTCTAAATTGCCTCCGAGGCGTGCCATTGTTAAGATATCTTCTGGAGTAAGCGAACCATCAAGATGCAGATGGAGATCCACTAAAGCGTACTTTGATGCATTTATCAAAGGGGTGGAGTTATACGTAGAAGTAAAATGCATGATTATCTAGGTATGTAAATAATCGTACAAATTTAATAACGAATTCAGACATTTCAATCGGGTAGAAAGCATTTTTAAAAGATTTTCATGAGTAAGGTGTCGCCAGTTTAGAAAGTTGCTTATAGATGTTCGTCGCGTGTGAAAAATGTCGTATATTTGTCATCGCTTATGAAGCCCAAGAGGGTATTGTTCTAGCAGTAAGAAATTTATGGGTTCAAGGTAAGCACATAATGGATGAAACGGATAATTAGTAGGAGTATGCACACTAAAGAAGAAAAAGTTAAGGCATTCGGAGAGTTGCTTTCTGTCATGGATGCATTGCGACAGAAATGTCCGTGGAATGCGGAGCAGACCATGGAGAGCATACGACCTATGACGGAGGAAGAAGTGTATGAACTAAGTGACGCTATTATTCGTTCCGATTCTGGGGATATTTGTAAAGAGTTGGGCGATTTACTCTATCATATAGTTTTTTATGCAAAAATCGCTGAAGAAAAGGGCGAATTTGATATAGCTGACTCACTTAACAAAATCTGTGATAAAATGCGATTCCGCCATCCGCATGTATTCGGTGATGATGCAGGAAAGCATTTATCAGCAAAAGAAATAGCTGATACTTGGGAGTTGGTTAAAGCAAAGGAAAAAGATGGTAACAAAACTATACTTGGGGGTATTCCTCAGACTATGCCTGCACTTCTAAAGGCTCTTTCTATGCAGGAAAAGGCGAGAGGCTGTGGCTTTGATTGGGAAGAACCTGGCCAAGTTTTTGATAAGGTAGACGAAGAGTTGTTAGAAGTTAAGGGTGCTATTAAAGAAGGTGATATATCACATATTGAAGAGGAGTTTGGCGATTTGATGTTTGCTGTAATTAATGCTGCAAGATTACATGGAGTAGATCCTGAAAAGGCGCTTAATTGCACCTGTGATAAATTCCGTAGAAGGTTCACTTATTTGGAAGAACATACCATAAGAAAGGGAACGTCACTTAAGGATATGAATCTTAAGGAAATGGATAAAATTTGGGATGAAGCGAAGAGTAAAGGCTTATAATCTGATGTCCTTGATGCTTGCAATTGCTTTCATACTTGCAAGTACTGGGGTGAATGTACATCACTGTCATAGTGGGGATGTACATGTCGGATTATTTCCTCATCTTCCATGCTCTGAGGTAACGGGACATTGTGATTGCAAATGCTGTCATGGTGAAACTGAACATAACGAAGGAGGACATTGTGTAGATGATTATTTTCAAGTGGATATTTCTGCCCCATGTCCGCATTTTGAACCTATTCAGATTGTTAGTTTTGTTTTACCTTATATTTCAACGCTATCGGCGTCTTTTTTTGAATCCTATACAGAGTTATGTATACCATTAAAGACTCCTTTGATTTTACGAAATCCTAATTCTGTGGAAGTGTTACGTATTTGATTTCAAGTTACTTATTTCGAGGAAGCATTTTTTGCCAATAAAACTTAGGACTCGCAATGAGATACAAAAGGCAGAATTAATGCTATTTTTTTGAAAAGTAAATAAATTGAAATCAAATATGAAAAGAATCATTTCGATAATAATATCGTTATTTATTTGTTATTTGGCTTTGGGCCAAGTAGATACTACCGGGTGGTTTGCCGATAGGTATGACACACTTTCTACTGCTACGGTAAGTTCTCAAGTAGCGGGAAATTATATTCCTAAAGGAAAGGATATAAAAGCCGAAGTTATAACAGCGGCAGGTCTTTGTAAAATGGCATGTTGTAACCTTGCCGAAAGTTTTGAAAATAGCGCCAGTGTATCTGTCGGTTATGCCGATGCCGTTACGGGAGCGCGTCAGATTAAACTGCTTGGCCAAAGTGGTATATACACTCAGATGCTAGATGAAAACAGGCCTGTGATGCGAGGTATTTCCGCTCCGTTTGCACTAAACTTTGTTCCGAGCCAATGGCTTGAAAGCATTCAAGTTAGTAAAGGAGTCAGTTCCGTAATCAATGGCGTGGAATCTATGACAGGCCAGATTAACCTCGAGCATCGTAAGCCTACTGACGAGAAGCCTCTCTATCTTCAAGCCTCGATAATGGACAATGCCAAGTTCGATGTGAATGCCGTTTCTTCCCTTCAATTAGACTACGAAGGCAGGTGGAATACTGTAATTTTTGCCCACTTGGATGGAAATTATATACCTATGGATATGAATGGGGATAGTTTTCTCGATGATCCACTTTCCACTCAGATTTCTCTCGGGAACAGGTGGTTATATTACGACCCATCCGGCTTGCAGGTTCGTTTCGGAGTATCTGCCATAAGGGACGATCGTAGAGGAGGCCAATCCTCTCGTCTCACGCCTGATCTTTCTTCTCTTTGGACTTCAGATATTCTCAATCAGAGCTTAGATGCTTTCGTGAAGGTGGGGATGCCTTTGGATGAAACTGGGGCCAATAGCATAGCCATGGTCGCTGACTATAGTCTTCAGTCTCAGAATTCTAATTTCGGTCTTCGTACATACGATGCCATTCAGCATAGCGTGTTTGTTAATTTTTTGTATCAAAGGGAGATAAGTGAATCTCATAAATATACATTGGGATTATCGGATACTTACGACTATTATGACGAGACTGCGCTTTTAACTCTTCTACCTGGCGCAGATGCTGTTTCATCGTTTACTCATTTGAACGATTTGGGCGTTTACGGAGAATACACTTTCCACCATGGGGATGATTTTTCTCTTATCGCAGGGATTCGTGCCGATTGGTTTAATACCGCAGGAGTGCGAGTTAGCCCACGTCTAACTTTGAAATATGCTCCTTTTGAGCAGCTTGTTTTTCGGGCCAATGCAGGCCGCGGTATTCGCTATTCAGTCCCATTGATTGATAATATTGGCATACTATCTACATCTAAAGAGCTGACCTATAATGCCCTAATGTCGCATCCTCTTGAAGATGCAATTACGGCAGGCGCGAGTGCCACGTGGTATCTGCCTTTCGAGGGCCTTAAAAATTCATTTTTGAGTTTTGATTATTTTAGAACGGAATTTTTGAATCAGATGGTCGTGGATTATGACAGGACGCCTGGCGCTATCGATTTATATATGGGTTCTGGGGCTTATACTAACAACTATCAACTCGACTTTAGCATAGTACCTCTTGAGCGTCTTACCCTTACGCTGACAGGTCGTTATACCGATTCTAAAGTGTCTTTTGATGGAAGAGGACTTCAAGAAAAGCCTCTAACAAGCAGGTACAAGGCTGTGTTCAATGCCCAGTATTCCACTAATATGAATAGGTTTATCTTTGATTTTACGGCATCTTTGAATGGCCCTTGTAAAGTATGGGAATTTATGAAGCCTTATGGCTATGAAAGTGGATACACGGAAAGTTATCCGCTTCTTTATGCTCAGGTTACTTACCGTACAAAGGGTATTGATTATTATTTCGGAGTGGAGAATATTACGAATTATACCCAATCTAATCCTATAATCAGTGCTATGGACACCTCATCTTCAAATTTTGATGCAAGTTGCATCTGGGGTCCCCTTATGGGAAGACGAATTTATGCTGGTGTTAGGTTTACCCTTTGGAAAACGAATTAAGTATATATTATAGAAGGAGTTTATTCCTAGATGCTATGATGATCCTTTAAAAATAACTTGATAATCTTTGTGTGTCTTTTTGATCTATATTCACTACAAATTTTTACCTACTTATTTTTCAACACTTTCTTGGCAGAAGAGAAAAGTTTTTAACATAGCATCGAAGGTAACGAAAACAAAAATGATAAAAAAGGTCCTATTAAATGTGCTATTGCTGTCTGTGTTTTGCTTGTCCGCTAAAGCACAGCCTATTGAGATTCGCGATTGGAAACTGATAAATTCCAGCGAAATCGATAATCCCGATGCCCAATGGCTTGATGTTAGGGTACCTACGACGGTACTTAATGCCTTTGTTCGTGCTAGGGTTTATCCGGACCCGAGGATGGGCTTAAATAATTATCTAATACCAGATGTGTCCGACGAGTTTAACGAGAGATTAGGGCTTTCTCGGTATAATTATCTAGTTAGTGGTCGAAATCCATGGCAGGATCCTTATCTATATAAAACGAAGATTAAGATTCCTAATTCATATAAAGGTAAAAAGATATGGCTTACCTTATATGGGATTAACTATAGGGCTGATGTGTTCGTTAATGGTCATTTGGTGGCAGATAAAAATGAGATAGTGGGTATGTTCAGGCGATTCTGTCTGGATATAACTGAGTATGCTCACGCAGGAGAGTCTAATGAGTTGATTATTAAGATTTATCAGGTGGATCATCCGGGTGTTCCCACTCCAGGGACTCAGTTTATTCCTCTTGGCCCAGTTAGAGGGAATAGTTCGGATATTTTTAAAGATGAAACCTTGAAAATGTCAGGTGGTTGGGATTGTGCCCCTGTCGTAAGGGATAGAAATATGGGTATTTACCAGAAGGTTACTCTTCATGCTACAGATAATGTTTCTATCGATTCGCCTTTTGTCACTTCGACGCTCGTTGATACGACTTTAGCCAATTTGCGCATTAGGGCCGAAGTGAAGAATAATTCGGATGAAACCATTAAAGGTAATGTTAATGCTTACATTTCTCTTGTTACTGAGGTTGAATTCCCTTCTTATGTAAAGAATATGGATGGGAAGATGCGTCCGATAAAGCTTAATAAGGCAGTTACACTTGGCCCGAGAGAAAAGAAGATTATTGAATTGAGCGCAGATGAGTTTCCTGAATTGGCAGTTAAAGCTCCGCATCTTTGGTATCCAAATGGTTATGGGGAGCAGTGGCTTCATCATCTTAAACTTACATTCTCGCAGCATGGTCGTATTTCGGATTCTAAGGAATTGGATTTCGGTATAAGGGAAGTTCGTCACGATTTTTTGAAAAATGGGGATGAATTCGGAAGAGTGTATTATGTGAATGGGAAAAGAATTTTCTGTAAGGGAGGATGGATTCAGCCAGATATTCTTTTGGATGAGAATGAAAAGAATATATACGATCAGGTTAGGCTCATGGCCCATGCCAATATCAATATTATAGGAAGTGAGGATATGCCTTCGCCTGTTGATGCATGGCTAGATGCTTGTGATAAATATGGAATCATGTGGTGGCATGTGTTTTACCAGTGTTATAGAATGGTTCCAGGAAGGGATAATGCGAATAATCCCCTTGATCACGACCTGGCTATAGCGGAGGTGGAGGATATGGTGCTTCGTTATCGTAATCACCCTTCGATAGTTTCATGGGTAGGAGTTAATGAAGTACTTATGAATGAAGATCTTTATAGGAAGACTAAAGCCAAGGTACTTGAGTTGGATACTACACGCTCATATTTTCCTACGACAAGCTATCATTGGGATGTGGCAAGTCTGACTCCGTATTTTTTGGAAGATCTCCCGACTGGAACTACAGATGATGGCGGGCCAGACTATAATTGGGAAAAGCCGTCGTATTACTTTGAAAAAGTCAATGAGGTGCATCTTCAGATGTTTAAGAATGAGCTTGGCACTCCGTCAATGCCAGAGTATGCAAGCCTAAAACGCTTTATGCCAAATCTGGAAAGGGCTGATCCTAATAGTCCGATTTATCCATTGGATAGCACTTGGGCCGAACATGGGGCATGGGATGTGAATAATTTTTGCTATCGGTCTTATGACAATGCCATTCGTACTATGTTCGGGGGGTCACCTCGAAGTGTGCGGGAATATGCCGATAATGCCCAGATTTTAAATGCCGATGGATATAGGGCTATGTTTGAAGCGGCCAATCATCGTATGTGGGATATTACCACAGGGGTGATGATTTGGAAGATTAATTCGTGTTGGCCGGATGTTGGATGGCAGATGTATGACTGGTATCTGCGTCCTAATGCATCTTATTATTTTGCCAAGCGTGCTATGGAGCCTCGTTATATTCAGCTTAATTCAGATGATTTTACTGTTTCCGTTATAAATGCGACGCATTCTGCCATGTCAGGAGTACGTGTAAGAGCTTCGGTGTTTAATTATGATATGTCTGTGGCTTGGAACTTTGAGCAAGTAACGGATGTTCCTGCAGACTCTTATTTGGAAGTCGTAGAAATCCCTAAAAATGGGAAGTATTCGTATAATTATTTTGTAAAATTGGAATTGCTGGATTCTGATGATAAGGTATTGTCTGATAATGTGTATTGGTTTTATTCGCAGCATAGCTCTCTTTTGTTTTTGCCAGAATTGAGAAAAACCGATGTCAGTTGCGATTATTCGGTAAAAAAGGAAGGTCGCGAATATGTGTTTACGATTCAGCTTGAGAATTTGACAGAAAAACTTGCTTTTATGAAAAGTCTTTCGCTCCAAGGCGAGAATGGAGAGGATATAAATCCGGTTTTTTGGAGTGATAATTATGTAACTCTTTTTCCGGGTGAGCGAAAGGTGCTTACTGCTCGCGTGTGTGAAAGTGATGTTTGTGGAGGAATTCCGAATGTATTAGTTGATTAATAAAGTTTTATTTACGTATGAAAAGAATTGTTTTAGCCGTTATGGCTGCGCTTGTGCTTTGCGCTTGCCCTTCTTATGCTAAGAAGGCGAAAAAAACTGCTGAAGTGACTTTTGAAGTAAGCATGCATTGTAAGAAATGTGCTGATAAGATTACGGAGAATGTGGGGTTTGAAAAAGGTGTCATGGATTTAAAGGTGGATATGGCAGGAAAGACTGTTTATATCAAGTATAATCCAGATAAGACCAATCCTGAAACTCTGAAAAAAGCGATAGAAAAGCTTGGCTATTCCGCTGAGATTAAAGCGGCCTCTAATGCTTGTTCTGATAAGCCATGTTGCAAAAATGGTGATTCTGGATGTAAAGATAAATGTTGTAAAAAGTCTGACCCCGAATGTAAAGAAAAGTGCTGTAAGAAGAATGAGTGCGCGCAAAAAGACACTTGTCATAAGAAAGGATGTGCTGAGCCAGATAAATGTTGCCAGTAGTTTTTTGCAATAAGGAAAATTGGGGTCCCCAGACCGCTGTTATGGCGATTTGGGGACTATTTTGTTTTTTAATTATTTGTTATGTAGATGATATATATATGCTGTATATAATGGAGAAAAACAATCCATTCCCGTATGGGTATATAGTTATACTTTAGATGACTTAAAGAGGTATAATTGGGTGGGTCCATTCCCAGATGAATCGGGAACGATTAAAATAGAAAAATTTGAATATGAAATACAAGAAATTTGATAATCTTCACTGATACACCTATGACGATGTCAAAAATCGAATCAAGAAAACGACTTAAACTGCTACAGGAGCCTTTATGGCAGGATAAGGGTCGTATCCTTCTAATTTAAAATCATCGTATTTAAAGTCAAAGAGATTTTTGACATCTGGATTAAGTATCATACGGGGAAGTTTACGCGGAGTTCGGCTTAATTGTTCCTTAACCTGTTCAAAATGATTCAAGTAAATGTGAGTGTCTCCTGTGGTATGGATGAATTCACCTGGCTTTAAATCACACACTTGCGCTATCATCAGGGTTAGAAGTGCGTAGGAGGCTATATTGAATGGAACGCCAAGGAAAGTGTCTGCACTGCGCTGATATAATTGGCAAGAAAGACGTCCATTGGCCACATAGAATTGAAATAGGCAATGACATGGGGGAAGAGCCATCTTGTCTATCTCTGCAGGATTCCATGCACATACTAGCATTCGCCTAGAATCCGGATGATTTTTTATTAAATCAAGAACTTGGGATAATTGATCGACACTTCCGCCGTTAGGAGTGGGAAAACTTCTCCATTGGTGTCCATAGACAGGGCCTAAATCTCCGTTTTTGTCTGCCCACTCATTCCAGATTGAAACGCCGTGCTCTTGTAGATAGCGAACATTAGTATCTCCGCTGATGAACCATAACAACTCGTAGATAATGGATTTAAGGTGTACTTTTTTAGTGGTTAAAAGAGGAAAGCCTTCGGAAAGGTCGAATCGCATCTGGTGCCCGAAGATACTTTTGGTGCCTACTCCGGTACGATCTGTCTTTACCGTGCCTTTGTCCATAATAAGTTGTAAGAGGTCTAGATATTGTTTCATTGCTTGGTATGTATTCTCTAAAGTGTGAAGTTAACCAATTTTGAAATTTTGAGCAAATTATAATCCGTCAAGTGGTAGTAGATGAGTGAGGCTTCTCAAAAAGAGTAAAAAGATGGACATTTTACTCTTTTTTAGATGAAAGACAATTCCAAGAAGATGACCACAAAACTTTCAAAGTCTTCTACAGAGAACTACGATGCAGAAAAAGTTGCTTTTTACAATTGGACAGAGTGGCTATTGTAGTACATATTTTGATATGAAAGTATTATTTCATACCTTAGTCAAATAATTCAAAACCACATTGATATGCGGCACTTTAAACTATTTATAGTTTGTCTATCGACGATTTTTATACAAGCAACGTATGCACAAGATTTCAGGGTTGGTGAGCCGCAGCGGGAAAGTGTGGTTATACGGCATAAGAATGGGGAGGAATTGAGTGAGACTTTGTATCTTGGAGGCGATGCATATAATGCACCGATGATGTGGCGAAGTGGAAGAAGTGATTGGCAGATAGGAAGAGATTATTTAGGGAGTGTAAAACAGATAGTGGCTCCAGATGGGGCATTGTCAGGGGATTATAGTTATGACCCATGGGGTAGGATGAGGAGAAAGTATAGCCTTGAAGTCTATGAAATGGGGAAAGAGCCGGATTTGTTCATCGGACGAGGATACACGGGACATGAGCATTTGACACAGTTCGGGCTAATCAATATGAACGCGAGACTATATGACCTACTTCTTGGAAGGTTCTTAAGTCCAGATCCTTATGTGCAAGCTCCAGATTTTACTCAGAACTTCAATCGTTATTCATACGCTCTTAATAATCCATTGAAATACATGGATGAAGATGGGGAGTGGATAGTGTTAACAACCATGATATGGACTCCCATAACTTTGATAACAGGGTGTTTAATCCCATTAATTACAAGCGTCTCTAATCCAAATAAGGCTAAGTCACAACTTAAACAAGCATGGACTAAGTACGGACAAGTTCTTGGAAATGCCGCAAAGATAGACGCTGGATGGTTCCGCTCCGATCCTCATAAGAATTTTTGGGGAAGAGCAGGTGAAGTAGTATCTCATTTTACTTGGCAATTCACACAGGAAACAATAGGAAATACAATGCAAGGTGGATGGAATTTATTAGGTGGTATTAAAAGTGTGGAATCTTATGGAGGGGCAACAGTGGCACAAACATATAAAGAAGAATGGGGTGCTGTCACATTAGGGAGCTATATTACTGGATGTAGAGATATATCCGCATCACCTAAGAATGTATTGTTTCAGCACGAGTATGGACATTATTTGCAAAGCCAGAAGTCGGGGATTGCATACTTGACAAGGTATGGAATACCAAGTGCGCTTAGTAAAGACCCTCATGATAATCATCCGGTTGAGCAAGATGCTAATATAAGGGCATTTAATTATTTTATGAATAATGAAAGTGGATTTACTCCAAGTGATTGGAAGGAGAAACTTTTAGAAAATGAAGAATATGGATGGAGTAATCCATTTGTGGGGTATTCATTAGATAACCCATCAGATGTTGCAGCACTTTTGACATTATCAAATGGCATCGTTAATCCTTCTCCGTGGGATTATCTTTCAAGTATTACTTTAGTAGGAGTAATTATTTCAGGGCTAATTAATTCATCAAGAGATAAAACAAAGTATTAAGATGAAAAAGTTTATATTTATTGTTACTTGTTTATTTTTATTATCTGGATGTGACGATTTAAAAGAAGCATGGATTATTTATAAATACAGACCTCATCATAAATTTTATGTTAACAATCAATCAGGCAGGCAGATATATGGCGTAGGGGCTCCTATTGGAAAGACAAGAAATGGATATGATGTATGTCACACAAAAGATATATTATCATCGGAGATGTGGATAGAAGGGATTATATATATTGATAAAAATAATAAAAGAATTATAGATATAGAAAAGGAACATATAAATAATATATTTGGATTAAGCTTTTATACGCGCTATGAGGATATTGTGCCATACGATGATGATGGTATTATTGCTTATATTAAGATATTTTACATGAGCGATTTATATGAGATTTATTATGGAAAAACGGATGTGCTTCCATATTGGAGATATGAATACACACTCGAGGATTTGGAGCGTTATAACTGGAAGGTTCCATTCCCAGATGAATCGGGAACGATTAAAATAGAGAAATTCGAATATAGGATAAAGGAAGGAGAATAACTTAATATTGTGAATTGTTTAGTTGATGTTGACAACCATGATTATTATTGGACAGAATATACTGCTGTTAGATATGCGTATGATTATTTTAATAAAAATAAAATAATGTATCATGAAAATTTGCCTACGAAATAAAATTTATGTTTTTTTTGTTCTCTGCTTCTGCATTACTTCTTGTCGTGATTTGTTACTTCACTATTATGCTGAAAGATCAATAGCTATAAAAGAAGTTAACGAGAGTAATAGTGATGTTGTATTTTTGGTTCCTTTAAATTCTAATAAAATTACAAGAATACAATGGGGAAAACCATATTTTTCATGGGTCAGTGATCGCTTTCGATGGATTGATATGGACCAATTGGATATTTCAGATACGACTATGATTAATTATGCTTTGACTAGTGTATATGGCGATAACGGAATAGTAAAAACTGGAAAAGACAAATCAGTTTGGACATATTATTCAACAATTGAAGAGATGATGCCTTATGATACGATGCGTGTTTTTGTATATGATGGGTTATTTAGACAAGATCCATATGGTCCATTAGCTGGTAATTTGGTCCCTATTGAAAACGATTTATATTTTGTGCGGTATGATATATCAATTGAGGATGCACGAAAATTAATTAATGAAAAAGGAGAATTAGAAATTCATTTTCCGCCAAATGAGAGAATGAAAAACATAAAAATGTGGCCAAGATATGAAGAAGTTATATCAGTTAATTATTAAGAATTTAATTGGGCTATCACTTTTGTTGTGTTTTTGCTCGTGTGACGAACCGATCAAATATGATTATGAAGAAATTCTATACTTTTTCAAGAATGATACGGATCAAGATGTCGTATTTTTATTTTTTTATAATAATGGCGAAGTAGATATAGATTATGATTCTTTAGATACCACAATCGTTAACTGTTTTCGGCATTCACATTGTTGTGTTGTTCCTGCTAGAAATTATTTAAATTGTTATATTGGATATGATACGTTAAAAAAAATGTTTTCGAGTGGTCAATATATTAGAGTATTCGTAAGTGATATGAATGACTATTATCATCCGCGTGAGTGGTGTAAAAAAGATAGCTATTTTGTTAGATATGATATATCAATTGAGGATGCACGGAAATTAATTAATGGCAATGGAGAATTGGAGATTCATTATCCTCCAGATGAGAGGATGAAGGATATAAAAATGTGGCCGAAGTACGAAGATGTTATTTCGGAATATGGTAATATCTCAATAGACAATGAAAAGAGAAATTCTAACGTACAATGACTATATTGAGAATTAATAAAATAGAAACGATATGAAAATCAATTTAATAGCAATCATAACAAGTATTTTGCTAGTAAGCGCAGCTACCGATAATGTGGTAGAATATACCTACGACGATGCGGGGAATCGTATAGAAAAGACTAAGAATTAGGGTATTTTTTAGTCTTTGAATATGAAATACAGGAAATCGAATCGAGAGACAAGCGGTTATACTGCCACAGGAGCTTTTATGGCAGGATAAGGGTCGTATCCTTCTAATTTAAAATCCTCGTATTTAAAGTCAAAGAGATTTTTGACATCTGGATTAAGTATCATACGGGGAAGTTTACGCGGAGTTCGGCTTAATTGTTCCTTAACCTGTTCAAAATGATTCAAGTAAATGTGAGTGTCTCCTGTGGTATGGATGAATTCACCTGGCTTTAAATCACACACTTGCGCTATCATCAGGGTTAGAAGTGCGTAGGAGGCTATATTGAATGGAACGCCAAGGAAAGTGTCTGCACTGCGCTGATATAATTGGCAAGAAAGACGTCCATTGGCCACATAGAATTGAAATAGGCAATGACATGGGGGAAGAGCCATCTTGTCTATCTCTGCAGGATTCCATGCACATACTAGCATTCGCCTAGAATCCGGATGATTTTTTATTAAATCAAGAACTTGGGATAATTGATCGACACTTCCGCCGTTAGGAGTGGGAAAACTTCTCCATTGGTGTCCATAGACAGGGCCTAAATCTCCGTTTTTGTCTGCCCACTCATTCCAGATTGAAACGCCGTGCTCTTGTAGATAGCGAACATTAGTATCTCCGCTGATGAACCATAACAACTCGTAGATAATGGATTTAAGGTGTACTTTTTTAGTGGTTAAAAGAGGAAAGCCTTCGGAAAGGTCGAATCGCATCTGGTGCCCGAAGATACTTTTGGTGCCTACTCCGGTACGATCTGTCTTTACCGTGCCTTTGTCCATAATAAGTTGTAAGAGGAAGATGACCACAAAACATAAACAAAATTTTTCATATATTTACGGCAATATGAAAAGATTTATCATAACGATTTTATCTATAATATGCTTTCTTTCTCCTTCTTATGCTCAGTTCTATGTGGAAGGTAATGAACGCACAAGCATAAAATGGCGCACATTCAACACAAATTCATACAAGTTTATTTATCCGAGGGGATGCGACTCTTTGGCGTTTAGTTATGCAAGGCAGTGGGAAAAATACCGATATGCGGTAGGCTATGGCGGTGGTGATAATCTGCCTGTGGTGCTACATCCTTATTCAGCGATTTCAAATGGATTTGTGGTGTGGACTCCAAGCCGGATGGAGATGTTTGCCGCTCCGTCTATGTATAGCCCGGAGTCCGTTCCGTGGCACACTTTATTAGCTATACATGAAAATAGACATGTTGCGCAAATGCAGTTTATGCAGAATCGCTATTTTAAATGGACAGAGTATGTCTTCGGTGAACTTCTTTCAGGGCCAATATCGGTGTTGTGGTGCTCTTCTATGTTTATGGAAGGGGATGCCGTGGCGACGGAAACGGCTTTGACACAGTCGGGAAGGGGAAGAAGTGCGGATTTTCTGGAGTATTTTCGGGTATGTTTTGAAAATGGAGATTTAAGAGATTTTGACAGGTGGCGCTTTGGCTCTCAAAAGTATTATACCCCAGATTATTATAAAATAGGTTATCTTTCAGTTGCCGGTATGGGTGCAGGCCCTCATACAGAGTTTTTTGATAACACCTTCAGACCTCGTTTTTCTGGATTTGCAAAGCGGATGCAGCGCCATTGGCAAGAGGACACCCGTTCTCGCGCTCCTTTTCAGCAATATACACAATTGACTGAAAATGAGAAATACTATGTGTCTTATTCGGGCTTGGCAGTTAAGGATGGGCAAATTTATGCTTTAAAGACAGGAATAGCGGACAATGCAAGGCTTGTTTCGATAGATCCGGAAAGTGGGGAGGTGGAAAGTTTATGTTATGCCAGCCCGGAATCGCGTTTGTCTAGCAGTGGAGGCAGGTTGTATTGGACCGAAGAAGTTCCTAATCTACGCTGGGAAATGCATTCAACTTCGGCACTTCGCTCGTATGACGGGAGGAAGATTAGAACAGAGATTGGAGGACATCGTTTATATAATCCTGCATGGGAGGAGGACAGATTGGCATTAGTGGAAAATGCGATAACGGGTGAGTGTAAAGTAAGAGTTTACAAAACCATTGGTAAAAAGCTCTCGGAGACAGCGGTGTATGATGTGCCATCTGGAGTGCAGGTGCTTGAGCCGGTATGGGCCAATGGTCACTTGTATGCGAGTGCTATGGATGATTCGGGCCAATTCGTATGTGACATTGAGCGCGGGTGTCAGGCAATATTGGCATCGAGTCCTGTGAAAATCAATCATCTATTTTCAAAGGATGGGAAACTATTATTTACTTCGGATCGCACGGGAGTGAATGAATTATACTCGCTTGATCCCAAGAGTGGCGAAGTATATCAGTTGACTAATTTGCCTCAAGGCGGAAAGGATTTTGTTTTTTGTGATGACAAGTTATTCTTTACAGTTCTATCCCCTGTGGGAAGGAATGTATGTGTGTCTTCAGCGTCAAGTCTTCCATATAAAAAAGTGGACTTTAATGTCAGGCATTCATACATGCTGGCAGATTCTTTGAGCCGGGCTGTGGCGGATGTTCATATTGGCGATTTTTCCAAAGCCACTTGGGAAGTGCGTCCTTATTCAAAATTTAAGAATGCATTCCGATTCCATTCGTTTATTCCATTTTTATTTTTGGATTCTGATGAGATGATGACAATATCATCGGAACAGCAATATATGAATGCCGGATTAGGTGCAACTGCCTTTTTTCAGAATAATCTAAGCACGATTTATGGAAATGTGGGATTGAAATTCTTCGCTGATGAAAATGGGCTTCCATCTCCGGGATTAGGCTTTAATCTGAAATACAGAGGATTATATCCTATAATTGAATTAAAGGGGATGTATGTAGACAACTATTCTTATGGATACTTAAGATCTTACATTCCATTTAATTTATCACGAAATGGCTGGAGTACAGGAATTATCCCGGTAGTTTCTTTAGAAAGTAAGCAAACGGGTGAATCGCGGTCGTGGGATAGTGCGATATCTGCAGGGATACGTGCTTACACTATGCTTCCGAAGTGTAATAGTAATGTTTTTCCGCGTTGGGGTATAGGTATAAGTTTAGAAGACGCCTATTCTTTTACTACGCACAGGTTTAAGCCGGCAATGACGCTTTATGGGTACACGCCGGGAATTAAAAAAACACATGGTTTTGCATGGAACCTGTCTTATCTTCAGGAATGCATAGAAACGTCGGAGTATTTGGCTTTAGTTGACAGAATCGGTGTAACTATACGTTATGGACTTCCTATTCCGATAGACTGGTCGGGTCTTTCTCCTTTATTCTATTTAAGAAATCTAGAGTTAATTCCATTCTATGAATTTACAAATGATAATGTGTTGGGATTTGGAATGACATATCGCAATTATTTTGATGGTTATTTGAACCAACATTCTGCAGGTACATATATAAATGCTGTACTCGGGAATATGTTTTGCTTGCCATACGATTTTCGCTTGGGTGTGAAAGTAGGATATAATACGGAGGATAAAATGTTTTGTAAACTCGTTTTAAGTTATGATATGTAGTAAATGTGGAAAGTCTTTTGATTCTGGACTTCCTAAAAGTATAAATGTGGCGAGCCGTCCCGAACTGAAAGAAAAGATATTGGATGGCACTTTCTTTTTAGTCACTTGCCCTTATTGCGGACAAGTGAATCTTTATAGTGAAGATTTTGTTTACAATGATCCTTCTCAGCACTTTTTAATCGTACTGAGCCGTGTTTCTATGTCTTCACCAGGATTGGAAGGCTACACATGTAGGCAGGTGGAGACTGTCGGCGATTTAATAGAGAAAATTAAGATCTTCGATGCTGGACTGGATGATATCGCCATGGAGATATGCAAATTCGTAACACTTCAGGAAATAGGGAAGGATGTACAACTTAAATTTTACAAAATGGAAGGCGCCGATGCACAGATAGTTTTTGCCTACCCAGAAAAAGGCGAAATGCATTTGATAGAGATAGGTCAGAATGTCTATGCCGATGCAATGGGCATTCTGTCTCGAAATCCCGAAATAGTCGAGGCCGCTCGTGGACTTGTAAAAGTGGATCAGGGATGGTTAAGGAATTTTTTCGGATAAGATATACCCTTTGCGAATTCAAATATTGGAATTATTATTTAAAAAGTTTAGATTTGTAATTCGGACACACAAAAACTAATAATAAAATGAAAGAGTATTCTAAAAATGACATTAGAAACGTGGTACTGCTTGGCGCGACCAAGTCGGGTAAAACCACGTTGTCTGAAGCTATGCTTTTCGAGGGCAAAGTTATTGACAGACGAGGAACGGTGGAGGATAAGAACACGGTTTCAGATAACAATGAACTTGAAAAGCTTAATCAAAGATCCATTTATGCGACTCCGCTATATGCAGAGTTTATGAACAAGAAGATAAATATCATAGATGCTCCAGGGTCAGACGATTTTATAGGTGGCGCTGTATCTGCCTTTAAAGTATGTGAAAATGGTATTCTTGTGATAAATGCGCAACAGGGCGTGGAGGTAGGTACACGAGGTCTTTTACGCCATGCCGATAAATATAATATTCCTCTTGTAATAGCAGTGAATCAGCTTGATGGGGATAAGGCTGATTGGGAGATGACACTTTCTTCCATAAAGGAGGAATTAGGGAAAAATAATATTATCCCGATACAATTCCCTACTAAAATCGGGGCAGGTTTTGATGGATTCGTGGATGTTCTGACTATGAAGTATTATCACTTCAAGGATGAAAATGGAACGCGCGAGGATTTAGATATTCCAGAAGAGTATAGAGATGAGGCAGAAGTTGCACGTCAGGAACTTATTGAAAAGGCTGCAGAGTTCGATGATACTCTGATGGAGAAATTTTTCGAAATGGGGACTCTCACGGAGGATGAAATCCGTGCCGGTCTTGCAGTAGGAATAAAAAATAGGGAGGTCTTCCCTATAATGTGCGTGAGTGCAAAGAAGGATATTGGCGTAAAACGTCTATTGGAGTTCACGAAGAACGTAGCAGTGGCTCCTGATGTGGATGAGAATAAGCCTGCATCCCTATTTATATATCAAAACGATGTGGAACCACACGTAGGAGAGGTTTCGTATTTCAAAGTAATGTCAGGTATAGTAAGTTCTGGATCAGAATATGAAGATCCACGTACTTTCAATAAAGAGAAATTCTCGACCATTTATGCCGTAGCCGGAAACAAGAGGGAGCCTGTTCAGAATCTTCACGCAGGAGATTTCGGATGTGTGGTGAAACTCAAGAATGGTAGAGCCAATACTACTCTTTGTGCTCCAGGTGCAGGTATCGTCTATGATAAGATAATATTCCCGGCTCCTAAATATCGTTGTGCTATAAAGGCCAAGGTTCAACAGGACGAGCAGAAGTTGGGCGATGCTTTGAAGAAGATTTCAAATCAGGACCCTACAGTCGTAGTAGAATACTCTAAGGAACTTCGTCAGACGATATTAAGCGGTAATGGAGAACAGCACATTAATATGGTTAAATGGCGCATTAATAATGAATTCGGTATAGATGTCGAATTGTTTGCCCCTAAGGTGCCTTATCGTGAGACTATAACTAAGATATCTAATGCGCAATATCGTCACAAGAAACAGTCCGGTGGAGCAGGTCAGTTTGGTGAAGTCCATCTTCTTGTATGCCCTGCAGAAGGCGAGTTGAAGACCAAGTTTAATATAGACGGAAAAGAAACTCAACTAAATGTCAAAACATCAGAAACTGTGGATCTTGACTGGGGAGGAAAACTCGAATTTTATAATTGTGTCGTCGGCGGTGCTATCGATTTGGGCTTTATGCCAGCTATCTTGAAAGGTATAAAGGACAAGATGGTGGAGGGTCCTCTTACAGGCTCTTATGCTCGTGATATTAGAGTGTTTGTGTATGATGGCAAGATGCACCCAGTGGATTCTAAGGAGATCGCATTTATAATTGCAGGTCGTAATGCTTTCAAGGAGGCTTTCCGTAATGCTGGTCCGAAGATTCTGGAACCTATTTATAATGTTGAGATAATGACCCCGGGAGAGTATCAGGGAGCAGTTATGTCGGATTTGCAGAATCGTCGCGGTATATTAGGCGATCTAGGAACCGATAAGGGCTTCTCGGTTCTTAAGGCTAGAGTTCCGCTTGCTGAGTTATATCGTTATTCTACGGTTCTTAGTTCATTGACATCGGGTTCAGCTACATTCACGATGGAATTTGCCGATTATCAGCCGGTTCCTGGTGATGTGCAGGCAAAACTCCTCGCAGAATATGCGGCTCAGGATACTGAAGACGAATAGAATATCGCAATGTATAGATAAAATCCGGTCCTCGAAAAAGGATCGGATTTTTTTAATAATAAGTCATTACAGCCACCACAAACAGCACGAAGTAGTCCTTAAATACTTTTCGAAAAAGTTTTGATGCGCGCTGAATTTCAAAATTGACTTTGCGTTCAGAAACGCCGAATTCTATTGCGATTTCCTTAGCTGACATCCGCGATATTTTTTTTGCTGTAAATATTTCATAGGAAAGTTCGCTAAGGTTTTCTTTAACTTTATTAAGCAGTATAGGAAAATCCACATAGAGCGGAAAGTCATTTTCTCCCGAGTCTGAGAGGAGCTTCATATCTTCGATGGCCAACTCTTTCAGTTCTGCGGGCATGGAATCTCGATTAACCCTGCTTTTTAGCAAAGTCTACTCACATGTATAAGACGATTAAAAAGCCGTTTTTAACATTATTAAGTTACTTTCAAAAAATAACCTGCATCATCTTAGTAAGCGTTAAAAAATAAGTTGGTAAAGATTTATAGTAGATTTCCGAGGATAGATTCTAAAATTTAATACTAATCTGACGCAACTTATTTTTTCAAGTTAAAAAAGGCATCAAAACAGTTTTTTAATTTTTCGTATCTTCGTAGGCTATGACTGATAATGAATAAAAAACATTTAAAGATAACCTTTGGCATTCAGCTGATATGCTGCGTGCAGGGGCAGAATCGAGCGGAGTATGGAAACGAAGTAATAAAGAAACTCTCAAAGGGACTGACGGACATCTATGGCAAGGGGGGGGTAATAAGAATAGTTGACGTGGTCTCATTATACGTTATTGCTATCCGTGTCTGATAAGGCGGCTCGCGATTGGTATTCTCATGAGGCTTTCGCAGAGACATGAAGTATTATGGTTAAAATACAAACGAGGTAAAGATTTGTAATATTTATGAAATATTTGAATCCATATATGCACAAGGGCGTTATCGAGGCTGGGTGCGATGAGGCAGGGCGCGGACCACTTGCCGGTCCTGTATATGCTGCAGCTGTGATATTGCCGGAAGGCTTTTATCACCCTTTGTTAAACGATTCGAAGAAAATGAGCGAAAAGGCTCGTTACGAACTTAGACCGATAATTGAGAGTAACGCTCTTGCGTGGGCTGTTGAAGAGGTGAGCGCGGAAGAAATAGACAGACTGAATATTCTATGGGCATCTGTGGAGGGAATGCATAGGGCTCTAGCAAGATTAACCACAAGACCAGAGATGATTTTGGTGGATGGAAATAGATTCAAGGCCTTTGAAGATATTTCATATCGCACTGTTGTACACGGAGATGCCACTTATGCTAGCATAGCGGCAGCATCGGTTTTGGCTAAGACCTACAGGGATGATAGAATGAGGGAATTGGCCCGCGAATACCCCCAATATGGCTGGGAGCATAATATGGGATATCCTACCGCAGAACACATAGAGGCGATTAAGCGATTTGGCTATACGCCTTATCATAGAAAAAGTTTTCATCCTAAAGAATTGGAACCGACGCTTTTTTAGGCAATGCGAGATAATTTAAAAATGTGTAAATTTACACCCTTGACTTTAAAAAGAGATTTAGTATGGATAGACAACAGATATTACAAGTTTTGAAGGAAGTGATTCATCCCGGCAGACAGAGCAGGAATATAGTGGATTTGGGTATGGTTCACGAGGTGAAATGTGATAATGTCCATATAGAAGTGGTGCTGGGTTTTCCTAAACGCAGAGACCCACTTACGGAGTATTTGGTGGGAGCAACCAGAGCCGCTTTAATAAGGGCATATCCAGGAGTGGATGCAGAAGTAAAGGCCATAGTTGTAGAGGAGTCGGCTCCGAAGAAAAAGCCACAGGAACTGGATGACGCTCAGTTAAAGCATGTTAAACATATTATAGGCATTGCATCAGGAAAAGGTGGAGTAGGGAAAAGCACAGTGGCAGTGAATCTTGCGATAGCGTTGGCGCGATTAGGCTATAAAGTAGGATTGGCCGATGCCGATGTGTACGGGCCAAGCGTGCCGACCATGACAGGCACAGAAGACATTCAGCCCGATGCTGTGGAAGAAAACGGGCAGACACTTATCCTTCCCATTGAAAAATACGGAGTGGAATGGATGTCCATAGGCTATTTCGCTTCAGAAGGACAGGCTCTTATCTGGCGCGGACCTATGGCGTGCAATGCGTTGAAGCAGATGATTTTACAAGTTAAATGGGGCGAACTTGACTTTCTTTTGATAGATATGCCTCCTGGAACCGGAGACATTCATATCACTTTAGTGGGTGATATCCCTATGGAGAGCGCCATTATCGTTACCACACCTCAAAAGGTGGCATTGGCCGATGTGCTGAAAGGCATAAATATGTTTCAAAATGAGAATGTGCACAGGCGCATATTGGGATTGGTAGAAAATATGTCATGGTTTACTCCTGCTCAGCACCCCGATGAAAAGTACTATCTGTTTGGAAGAGATGGCGGAGTGAATATGGCTCGGGAATGTGGGCTTGACCTGCTTCAGCAGATCCCTCTTGTTCAAAGCGTGATGCAGCGGGCAGATAGCGGCGAACCGATAGCCCTAAGCGATGGGCCTGATGCAGAGGCGTTTAAAGAATTGGCAGAAAAAGTGGCAAAACAGGCTTAACTATGGGAAAGAAGACTGAAGATACACCTATGCTGAAACAGTACTTTGCTGTTAAGGCACAGCATCCGGAGGCTATGCTTCTTTATCGCGTGGGCGATTTTTATGAAACCTATTCGGATGATGCTCTTATAGCCAGTAAGGTACTTGGTTTGGTTCTTACTAAGCGTTCAAATGGTGATAAGGAACCTACTCCCATGGCGGGCTTTCCCCATCATGCCATAGAAACATATCTTCAGAAACTGGTTCGCGCCGGCTATAAGGTCGCGATATGTGACCAGCTTGAAGATCCGGCCCTTGTAAAGACTAAACTCGTAAAGCGTGGTGTCACTGAGATTTTGACTCCCGGAATAGCGTTCGGGGAAGGTATGCTTGAACAGAAGGAGCATAACTTCCTGGTAGGGTTGGATTTTGACAATAACCTTTGTGGCGCGGCTTTTCTGGATGTATCCACGGGTACATTTCAAGTGGCTCAAGGGAGTATTGAATATATATCAGCATTACTTAATTCGTTCAAGGCAAAAGAATTAGTGGTAAAGCGCGAGTTAAGGACTTCCGTTAGTGAAAAGTTCCCGGATTATTACATCTCGTGTATAGACGAGTGGGCTTTCGTTTACGATTCTGATTATGAAAAACTATGCAGGCAATTTGATGTCAAGAGTCTAAAGGGTTTCGGTGTAGAGTCGTTCCCTTTGGCTTTGTGTGCCGCCGGGGCACTGCTCTTTTATCTCGAACAGACCCAGCATGTCGGA
Source organism: uncultured Bacteroidales bacterium (assembly GCA_934680015.1). Taxonomy (GTDB): domain Bacteria; phylum Bacteroidota; class Bacteroidia; order Bacteroidales; family UBA932; genus Cryptobacteroides. Next base: position 105,459 of record CAKUSP010000005.1, read on the forward strand.
CTTAAGAATATATGTAGCATATCCCGTATCGATGAAGGAAAATTCGTGTGGATGGACCAATTCACATTCCGTAACCTTGAAGTATTTTCTTCTTCTGCGGGAAAAGAAGGCTCGAGCCTTGTAGAGTGCATAGACAGATGCCTTACCCCTATGGGGGCGCGTCTTTTGCGCTCTTGGCTTACCATGCCCATTTTCTCAATCCCTCAACTAAATGCCCGTTATGATATTGTCCAATTCTTCATGGATAACGATGGCGCGTTTGCTGAATGCCAATTGCATCTGCAGGATGTAGGGGATTTGGAGCGCATAATATCGCGTGCTGCCACGGGCAAGATTCAGCCACGAGAGATGAAATCCCTGTCTCGCTCTCTAAAACAGATGACACCTATAGCCCAATTGGCAAATACTTCACAAGTGGAAGCCTTGGTATCATTAGGTAAAAACATGGATGGATGCGAGGCTTTGATAGAAAGAATCGACAGAACATTATCGGATAACCCTGCGACGCAAGTGGGAAAGGGAGAAGTGATAGCTTCTGGGGTAGATGCCGAACTGGATGAGTTAAGGATTATATCTAAAGGCGGAAAGGACTATCTGATGGAACTTCAGCGCACAGAAGCCGAGCGTACTGGTATAAGTTCCTTAAAGATAGGCTATAACAATGTGTTCGGCTACTATATAGAAGTAAGGAATTCATCTAAGGATAAGGTTCCGCCAGAGTGGATTCGGAAACAGACACTTGTCAATGCCGAGAGGTACATCACAGAGGAACTTAAGAATTACGAAGAGAAAATTCTAGGAGCAGAGGGCAGAATATACGAATTGGAATCCAAGATTTATTCCGATTTGGTTTCGTACATAGGAAAGTTTATAAAGACCATACAGCGTAATTGCGGAGTCGTGGCTCAGGTGGATGTGCTTCAGGGCTTTGCACAGCAGGCTTTAGATAGGAATTATTGCCGTCCGCAGCTTGATGACTCGACAACATTAGACATTAAGGCCGGTAGGCACCCTGTGATAGAATGCAACATGCCGATTGGCCAGGAATATGTTCCAAATGACCTACACCTTGATAGCAAAAAGGAACAGATTATGATTCTAACAGGGCCAAATATGTCAGGTAAGTCTGCTCTTTTGCGCCAGAGTGCTCTCATTGTGCTTATGGGGCAGATAGGATCGTTCGTCCCTGCCCAAAGCGCTCATTTCGGTGTTTTCGATAAGATATTTACGCGTGTGGGGGCGAGTGACAATATATCTAAGGGAGAATCCACTTTCATGGTAGAGATGCTGGAGACTTCTATGATCTTGCATAATCTAAGTGCGCGTTCACTTGTACTTTTGGATGAGATAGGCCGAGGTACTTCCACTTATGATGGCATGTCGATAGCTCGTGGAATCGTGGAGTATATTTATAAATACGGGAAAGGTGCCAAGACATTATTTGCTACTCATTATCACGAGCTTAATGATTTGGCGGATGAATACCCTCGCGTAGTCAATTACCATGTTGCTGTAAAGGAAGAAGGGAAAAATATAGTGTTTTTACGAAAATTGCTCCCAGGAGGGGTAGCTCATAGTTTCGGAATCCATGTAGCGAGAATGGCAGGGATGCCAAAAGAGGTAATAGAGGTCGCTGAGAGGACTCTACATAATCTTGAAATGGGGGGTGCTTCAAATGCTGGTGGGAACGCGTCTTCGGAAATGCAACTATCCCTTTTCCAACTCGATGATCCTGTGTTGAGTTCTGTTAGGGATCAGCTTTCCGATGCTGATCTTAATAATATGACTCCACTTCAAGCATTTGATCTGCTTAGACATTTAAAAGAGGAGTTGGGAGTAGTATGAACAGGAGGAGCATTATGGTACTAGTGTTCTGTGTAGTAGGCTCTTTATTTAGGGTCTATGCACAAGAAAAAGTGGATACACTTTCGGCTGCTATAGTGCGAACAGACAAGGAAAAACTCGCAGCAAGGTCTCAAACAAGCATGCAAAAACTCGATACTGTTAAGATTAGAAGAGGCTTTGCTGTATTGGGAAGTCCGGATTTGATAAAAACACTTCAGATGTTTCCAGGAGTGTCCAGTGGAACTGAACTTTCAAGCGGACTTTATGTTAGAGGTGGAGATGGATCAGATAATTTATTCCTTTTAGATGGGGTGCCACTGTATCAGGTAAGTCATGTGATAGGGCTGTTTTCTTCTTTTAACACTGATGTTACAGAGGATGTCGAATTTTATAAAGGAGGATTTCCTGCTAGATATGGAGGACGACTTTCTTCTGTAGTGGATGTGGGCGTTAAGACAGGCAGTTTTACAAAATGGAAAGGCAGTGCTTCATTGGGGTTAATAGATGGCCGAATTCAAATAGAAGGCCCTATTGTTAAGAATAAGACAAGCATTAATATAGGTGTTAGGCGCACTTGGCTTGATCTGATAAAATCTTTAGCAATGGGAGTGGTTCGATTGCGAGGAAATTCTGAAAATATAGAAGACGTCATGAGTTACACGCATTATGACTTTGGCGATGTAAACTTAAAGTTGACACACCTCCTTGGAGAAACAGGGAAATTGAGCTTCTCTGCATACTATGGGCATGATGTTCTTTCCGCAAAGGGTAATATGAATTCGGAAACCGATTCGGACTCGGAGTCACATCTGGCAACGCGTCTTAAATGGGGAAATATATTATCTTCTTTTCGTTTTGAGAAGTTTTGGCCACAAAACGGATGGTCTACGGACACAAAACTATACTATACGAATTACACCTCTGACATAAGAATGGATACATATGTAAAGGAAATATCGACATCCGATGATGAGCCATCGCAAAAAACGGAAATTAACCTAAACGAGTGTGATTTATCGAGAATCCATGATGTAGGTCTTTCTTCCGATTGGCTTTTCGATAGAGTGGATGGACATCATGTTCGAGTAGGTATTGGCGCAGTAGGGCATATGTATGATCCGTATCGTAAGTTGGATATGGAATTGAAAATGAATAATATGAAATACGATGAACTCCATAATGCTAATTCTGTAGAGTATTTGGGTGCAGAGGTGGGTCTTTACATTGAAGATGAGATTAATTTAGTCGATCATTTAGTGGCAAATTTCGGCCTTCGGGAGTCAGCATATTTCGTTAAGGGTAGTTTTTATAATAGTTTGGAGCCTCGATTGGCCCTTAAGTATGATGTAAATAAAAAATTTACATTAAAGACTTCTTATGCCAGAATGAGCCAATTTTCGCATCTTGTATCTGCATGTTACATGGATTTGCCGTCGAATTTGTGGATGCCTTCTACTTCCAAGGTAAAGCCTATGTCTTCGGATCAATTCGTGCTAGGAGCTACGTTCCATCCTTCGGGAGAATGGATGGTGGATGTGGAGGCTTTCTACAAGAAAATGAACCATTTGTACGAATATAATGGGACTAACACTTTTCTGCCAAGTCTAGACAGATGGGAAATGGATTACATGGAAGGGCAAGGAAGAGCTTATGGTGCTGAATTGTCTGTGGAGTATTCCGCGCAGAAGTTCTCGGGTGCATTGTATTATACTCTCTCATGCAGCGAAAGACTTTTCCCGTCATATTATTACACCTGGTTTCCAGACAGAAATGACAATAGGCATAAACTCACGCTTAATGCAAGTTATCGCTTTAGCCGTAATTTTGAAGTTTATGCTTGCTGGACCTATCACACAGGGAATCGTTTTACAGCTGCCAGTTCTGTAACATGGAACACTTCTGAAGAAGATGGTTCGTATGAGTCTCCGACATATATCTACAGTATGCCGAATAACTATCATTTGCCAGATTACCACAGGTTGGATGTAGGATTAAATTGGCATAAAAGAATGGCTAATGGGAAGAGTCGTACACTTAATATAAGTGTGTATAATGCTTATAACCGCTTGAATGCCTTTTTCGGGTCGGTCGATGTGGCTGCTGATAAGATAGTGGGAATCGCGTATGGGATAGTTCCGATTATTCCTAGCATAAGTTATATGTGGAGGTTTTAGTGATGAAAAGATACTTTGTTTGTATAGTTATGTTTGTGTTTTGCGTTTCGTGCGAGTACCAGTTCGATGTCGAGTCTTCTGATGAGGCTCCGAAATTATTCATCGAATCTATCGCCGGATTCGATGATAAATTGACGTATATGAAGGTAATGAAAACTACGCCTATCGGAAATCCAAGACAGAGTGGGGAAGAGTATGAGTTGCAATGGAAAAACTTAACTTTTGATGGCAAAGAAGTCCCTATGTATAAGGAGGAAGGACAGCCGTTCTATTATTATCCTGAATTAGATGACAAAACTTCAGAGATATTCTTAAAGATGAAAGCAGAAGGCATGAAAGATATCTCGGCTTATACAATAGTTCCACCTAAACCAGAGGTAAGTGTAAAATATGATCTTCTATCGGATAGAATTCTGTGGAAACTTAACATCTCGGGATCATCATATTATGCAATTGCCCTTTATCTCAAAACGGAAGGAGATGGCGGAACACTCGAGGGTAGGTGGGAAGAGGTTAGCGTGTATAATAATTTAGATGGGATGAGTCTATTGGAGATGCTCTCATCTTCTTTTAAGACGATAGAGTGGAGAACATATTTTTCTTCATATCCATTAACTCTTTTTCGCAGAGAAGAAACGGAAGGTGGCGTGCTTTCCCTAGCTTCAGATAAAATGGAAGGAGAGTATAAGGTGGAGGTATATTCGCTTTCTGACTCGGCCTATGGATATCTAAATGCTATATATAATCAAAGTAACAATTATCTGGGGATGTTAGGTTTGAGCCCTCCGAATTTCGCTTATTCTAACATAGAGGGGGGATATGGAGTCCTCGGTGCTGTGAGAAAGACAGAAAAACTTATTAGTGTTGAGTCTAATCCTTAACGCGATGCCAATCCATCGTCCTTCCTATCCATCCTTTTTTATCTAGGGAACCATGGACTTTTAGAACATTTCCATCGACTTTCATTGTGCAATAGTAGGTTTTACCATCGGTAGGATCATATATTTTACCATCACCATATTTATCGCCTTTTTTCTTAAGATCATGAAGCATATTTAGCCCCATGATTTCGCGTGAGCGTAATTCGGGATTAGGGTTTAGCAAATCCGTGTAAGGAATTCCATTAGGGTCTGTCGGTTCTGCGAGCCATACTATTCTCCCATTATAATGGTCACCTTCCTGATATACTTCTACGATGGCACTACCATCGTCTAATTTCCATTTTCCGAGAACATTTTGCGCAAAAGCTCCAATAGAAGACATCACTAAGAGAGCGATAAAAAGAAAGAATCGTTTCATAATGTGTAAAAATATGTGCCTCGGACGAGACTCGAACTCGTACAGCCATTTCTGGCCAAGGGATTTTAAGTCCCTCGTGTCTACCATTCCACCACCAAGGCAACACTTATATTTTGGCAAATTTAATAATAAAAAGTTAAATCTAAAAATAACGCCTCTCTTGTTTTACTAAAGAAATAAAAATAAATAGCATAGTGGAGAAGGAAAGTAGCGATGTTCCACCATAGCTAATGAATGGCAGGGGGATTCCGATAACAGGCATCAGCTTGATAGTCATACCTATATTAATTACAAGATGCATGAAGAAACATGCGGCTATACAGTAACCATAAATGCGAGTAAAAGGTTCACGACTCTTTTCGGAAACTTTAAGAATTTGCCATATAAGAAAGACGAATAGGGAGATAAGAACAAAACAACCCACGAATCCGAACTCTTCGCCTATAGTGCAGAAGATAAAGTCGGTGCTTTGTTCTGGGACAAAACCGAAGGTGGTTTGAGTGCCCTGTAGATATCCTTTTCCGCTAAATCCACCGGAGCCAATCGCGATAAGGGATTGGTTTACATTATATCCAGCACCCATAGGATCTTCTTTCATCCCGAGTAGCACTTCAATACGAAGTTTCTGATGAGGTTTTAGTACATTATTGAAAATAAAGTCTGTGGAAAAAATGGTAATGGCTCCTATTATGGCTATTAACGAGGTGGTAAGTCGTAACTGACGCCTCTTTTTAAATGAATTTGCCCCGTGTTTCCGAAGCAAGAAATAGTATATAGAGAGAATTACTATCAAGGCGGTAAGTGGAATCCATGGAGAGAACATGATAGACATTATAAAAAGCACTATTATTAGGGCGAAAAGAGCTATCCACCAGCCCGATAAGCCCTCCCTGTAGAGGACAAACACATAGCCTAGATAGACGAGCACCGTGCCGGTTTCTTTTTCGGCCAATATCAATAGCACAGGAAGTCCGAGTATGGCAATAGTAGTTAGTATGTCTTGCCAATTTTTGACATTAAATCCATGACCTCTAAGGAAATGGGCTAATAATAGGGAAGTTGTGATTTTAGATAGTTCGCATGGTTGAAAACTAATAGGTCCTAATTTAAACCAAGACTTAGAGCCATTGACCTCACTACCTAAGAGTACAGTCAAAAATAGTAAAACTAATATAAGAAGGTATGAAGGGGTAGAAATGACTTCCCATAGGTAAGGTTTTATAAGAAAGAGAATTACAATACCGACTATTAGGGAAATGCTGGCCCACAGTAGTTGTTTTCCCGCTCTGGTACTAAGGCTAAGAAGAGGAAGATTTTCTTCAACCGTGTGTCCTGCTGCGTAAATACTAACTATTCCTGTGGCGACAAGGAGTAGATAGCAGATAATAATCTTCCATTCAATCGTCTGTCTTATACTTCTATTTATATTGTTACCCATTATTTCTTTTCCACATTCATTAGATTAGCATCACGAACATAATTTTCCAGCCAGAGTCTGGATGGAGCGATTTCTCCATTAAGATATTTTTCTATGATAAGAGAGGATAGGGGACAAGCCCAACGCGCACCGAATCCGGCGTTTTCAATGTATGCTGCAACGGCAATTTTAGGATTTTCGCGCGGTGCGAAGCAGATAAAGACTGAATGGTCGGCACCGTGCGGGTTCTCGGCGGTGCCGGTTTTCCCGCACACATCAAGTCCCTCGATGGCGGCCAGGGTCGCGGTGCCACCAGCCCCTACTCCGGCATTCACGGCCTTCCACATTCCTTCAATCGCATTTTCAAAATAAATGGAGTCCACTTTTGTGTAGTGTTTTTCCTTGAATTTCGAATCTATCTTGACTTGATCTCCATCCTTAATTATGTGAGGTGTAATATAATACCCACGATTGGCTATGGTAGCACAAAGATTAGCGATTTGCAATGGAGTCGCTCCTATTTCACCTTGGCCGATTGAAAGAGAAACCACTGAAGAGAATTTCCAACGACCCTTCCCATAAAATTTATCGTATAAGCTTGATTTGGGTATAGTTCCACCCAATTCCCCAGGCACATCGCTCCCTAGCGGAGCGCCGAAACCAAAACTACATACATAATCCCTCCATGCATCGAACGCTTCCGATGTTGAAGAGTACTGAGGATTTTCCAAAATATCCTTAAAGACATAGCAAAAGTAACTATTGCAGGAGGTCATTATGGCGTCTGTGAAATTAAGGGGAGAGCGATGTTTGTGGCATCCGAGTTTTCTGCTAGGGGTATAGTAAAATCCCATATTGCATGGATGCATGTCTCTTACTTTAAGTACACCCTCTTGTAACCCGATTAGCCCGTTCACTAATTTGAATACGGAGCCTGGCGGGTAAGAGGCTTGAACTGGGCGGTTAAAGAGAGGCTTGTCGGGATTAGACGCAAGATCTTGGTATCGGTTTCTTATATCACTAAGGTCTTGAACATCGATACCTGGACTAGTTACAAGTGCCAGTATTTCCCCGGTAGATGGCTCTATTGCAATGAGGCTTCCGCGCTTATTTTGCATAAGAGATTGGCCATATTGTTGGAGGTGAGCATCTATCGTGGTGGTTACATCCTTTCCAGGAACAGCGTGAAGGTCATCTTTTCCTTCGTTAAAGGAAGTAAGAACGCGGTTCCGTGAATCCCTAAGAAAAATGCTATATCCTTTTTCTCCACGTAAATCTTTTTCCCTAGTTGCTTCTAGTCCTGTTAGCCCAGCGTAATCTCCACTTTTATATTCTGGATGATTCTTTATGTAATCAGCATCTACTTCACCTACATATCCCAAAAGATTACCTCCTGCGTTGAATGGGTAGTTGCGAGTGTTTCGTAATTGAGCATGAAAACCAGGAAACCAATATTGCATTTCGGCGAAATGGACATACACCATTTCATCTACATTTTGAAGAAAAGGTAGCGTTTTATATCCTATCTTTGTTCTATATGTTCTGTAGTAGTCGAGCTTCTCTTTTAGAAAGTCTTGCCCTATTCCTAGTACTGAGCACAATGCCATAGTGTCTAGGGAGGTTATTTCCCGAGGAGTAACCATAATATCGTAGCAAGTTTTGTTTCCCACAAGTATGAGCCCATCCCTATCATGGATAATACCTCGTGGAGGGTATATGGTTTCTTTGAAGATGGAATTGTTAAGCGCGTCTGTTTTATATCTGGTGTCGATTATTTGAATGTAAAATAATCTAGCCACTAGAATAAAGGCGGCGAAGATAAGCCCGAGTATAATTTTAGTATAACGTGAGGAATCAGACATTGTTAGTTCCTCCTAAATAGCATAACACTGCAAAGGCAACAGAGTACGGTACTGGCAATAGTCGAATATAACCATTTTAATAGGTTAAAAGTAAAAGGCATAGTTCCTGCGCTATCTATAATGATGTAGAAAATGAAGTATGTCCCACACATTATTCCTATAGAAAGCAGCCTTTCCTTTCCAGAGGTGTATACTAGAGGTGAACTATCTCTAACAGAAAAGACTTCATCGCCATAAACTGCTTGAAAAACTATGTCCCTAATAAAGGCGCACACAAGAAGCGATATGCTTGTGCTCCCTATGGAAGGGAAGGAAATAAAATCTACGGCAAGTCCAGCGATAAAAGCTATAAATAGACAAGATATCGTGGAATGCTTTAACGGGAGGAGCAGTATTGCTAGCGGCATAAGGGAGAGTAGCAGATATTGTGACACATTAAGATAATTGTTTAACAATACCTGTATTATGCAGAGCGCTATGAATACTAAGACATAGTATGATTTGCTCATTGTCAGTCCTCCTTTGCCTCTAAGTATTCCAATTCCTCAGAATACTTAGGTTTTACTATATATACGTAATTTACTGATCTTATATCCTGGAATAAATCGATGACTACATCCTTTGTAGCGCCGTTTTTTGTGGTGCTTTCCTCTACTGTTCCTAGAGCAATGCCACGAGGAAATAATTCCGAGTATCCGCTTGTCCATATAGTATCAGCTTTGGATACTTCAAAATATAGTGGGATGCCACGCAGTAGTGCTTTGTTAGTGCTTATCCCGTCCCATACCATGGTTCCAGCCAGTCCGCCCTTTCCTACACATGCACTGATCCCGATTCCGGGATTCATGATAGTTCTGCCATGGGATAGGTGATCTGATACTGCGTCTATTATGCCAATTATCCCATTCGAACTTATTACCCCTAGGTTAGTTGCCACTCCGTCTTCCGAGCCCTTGTCAAGAATGAAATAATTCTTTTGGTGGTTGAAGCTGAGTTTTATTATTTGTGCCCCGATATAATCGAAGATATCTGCATCGGCAGTATCCACTGGGGTAGTGTCTTTCAACTGTTGGTATTTTCTAACTTCCTCGGAGAGCTTGATGTTCTCTTCTTCGAGGGATAGATTTTTGTTTTTTAGGGCAAAATAACTTTTTACAGCATCACTCTTACCCCATACCCACGCTTTTATCTCAAGTGAAAGTCGATTAATCCAGATGCTTTGAATAGAATTTGACCTCCGCAGTATCGCAACAGCAGCAAACTCCAATGCGATGAAGATTGCTGCTGTGACAATAGTCTTTCTAACCTTGCGGGGGGCTGCCATTTTACCTCATCAAAAATTTATATCTATCAGTGTTCTTGATGGCTTTACATGTCCCTCGAGCTACAGCGTGAAGTGGGTCTTCGGCTACAATGAACTTAATATTTACTTTATCTGTAAGCCGTTTTGCTAATCCTCTAAGCAGTGCGCCACCACCTGAAAGATAGATTCCGTTTTCGATGATATCAGAATATAATTCTGGTGGCGTCATTTCAAGCACATGCATTATAGATGTTTCTATTTTAGCTATGCTTTTATCTAGGCAGTGAGCAATTTCTTGGTATGTTATTGTCGCTTCTACAGGATGTGCCGTCATTATGTTAGGCCCATTGACTACATAAGGTTCTGGTTCATCTTCAAGTTCTGGAAGAACAGATCCAACAGCCCATTTTATTTTTTCTGCCGTACTTTCTCCGACTTTGATGTTATGTTGTTGACGAAGATAATATTGGATGTCGCTAGTGAAGACATCGCCTGCTACTCTTATGCTATCTTGCTGAACCAAGCCTCCTAGTGAGATGACAGCTATTTCGGTAGTGCCACCACCTATATCGACTACCATATGCCCTTTAGGTGCCTCTACATCAAGGCCAATTCCTAATGCTGCAGCCATTGGCTCGAAAATTAGGTAGACATCCCTTCCTCCAGCATGTTCTGTGGAATCACGCACCGCACGGATCTCTACTTCCGTGCTTCCTGAAGGAATGCCAATCACGACTTTTAGATTAGGAGAAAATAAACTGTTTTTTCGCTTGCTTACCTGGCGGATAAATCCGCGTATCATCATCTCCGCAGCGTTAAAGTCAGCGATTACTCCGTCTTTAAGTGGGCGAATGGTTTTAAGTGTGGGGTTAATGCGCTCGTGCATCTTTTTCGCCTCGCTTCCTATTGCGAGACACTTTCCCGTGGCTACATCTACAGCCACTATGCTCGGTTCGTCCAATACTATAACACCATTTTGGTAGATAATGGTGTTAGCGGTGCCGAGATCTATTGCTAATTCTTGATTAAGAAATCCGAATGCCATATCGATGTTCCGTTGTTACATTACTTAATGTAATCCTTAAAAAATAATTTAATAATCTTTATGTGTCTTTTCGGGCTATATTCATTTTCTCATTAGTCGTGTACCCCGTTATACTTTATCTTCGAAAACGAATCTATCTTCGAAAATCTGCTACAAATTTTTACCAACTTACTTTTTAACGCTTACTAAAATTAATCTCCTCCTTAATGAAGGAAGATTGCATACAAAAATAAATAAATTTGTTAGTATTTTTGTATGTCGAATGTCAAAAAATATATATGTAATATTCGTGGCCGGAGGTTCTGGCACGAGGATGGGGACGCGGACACCCAAGCAGTTTTTGAAATTGGCCGGAAAGCCGATTCTTCTACGCACGATTCAGCGTTTCGTAGAAGCTTTGCCTGATGTGAAAGTGTTAGTAGTACTGCCGAAAATACACTTCGAAACATGGAAGGATATTTGTAGGCAAGCTGATTTTGAATATCCGCAAATCTTGGTGGAGGGTGGTATAACTCGTTTTCACTCTGTAAAGAATGCTCTTGCTCGTATTCGAGAAGAGGATGGGATAGTATTAGTCCATGATGGAGTCAGGCCTATGGTTAGTGTGTCATTAATTAGGGAAATAGCATCAAGAGCTTTAGATGGGGAAAGTGTGGTTCCTGTAGTACCAGTTACAGACACTTTAAAATCCCTCGTTAAATCGTCGGTGGTTGGAGAATATGTGGAAAGCGGAGCTCCTGCGCCTAATCGAAATTTGCTTTTTGGAGCACAAACCCCACAAGGCTTTCCCACAAACGTGCTAAAAAAAGCGTATCAAAGAGGATTTTCGCCTGATTACACAGACGATGCTTCTGTGGTAAGCGACGACAAAACACCTCTCATTTATATACTGGGTGAGAGATATAATATTAAGGTCACTACGCCTGAAGATCTGGAATTCTTGGAAAAAGTCTATCAAGGTTTATGAACCCATATTTGTCTGTTGATGGGTTCATCAAGTGATACCATCGTCTCAGATGATTGCACATAGGGTATTTTTTGAATGGTATTCAAAACTACTTCCATAAGATGTGCATTGTCTTCGCAATATAATTTTATAAGAAGTGCACTACGTCCAGTTATAAAGTGGCATTCAACGATTTCGTGAATATCTTCAAGTGCTTTTATGACTTCCTGATACTTATTGTTTTCGGTTAGATTCAAAAACATGAAAGCACAGATGGAGTAACCTATGGATATAGGCTTTATCAGTGTTGAAGATCCTAGTATTATGCCGGCTTCTTCTAGTTTTTTTACTCTTTGATGTATAGCTGCACCGGAAACTTTGCATTCGCGTGCTATTTCAAGGTAAGGTTTTCTAGCATCGTTGATGAGATTGGCAAGAATTATCCTATCCATCTCGTCTAGTTTGTAGTGTTCGTTCATTTTTTCGATTTTCTTTTTTGGGTTGGTGATTGGGTATTGATTATTTCTTTACACTGCTCTTCAGTGAGCAGTGTAGGGTCAGTGCCTTTAGGAAGTTTATAATTTTTTCCTTCTGCTTTAATGTATGGACCGAAAGGACCATTTAGTATACTAATGTTTCCCCACTCATGAATAGCAGTTTTAGTCGGAGTCTTCTGAATAAGATCAATGCAGTCTTGAAGTGTCATTTTAAGTGGGTCATCGCCTTTAGGTAGGGATATATTGCGTGTTCCGTATTGCATGTAGGCCCCGAATTTGCCTTTTTTTAATACTATTTCGTTGCCTTCGAATTCTCCCATTTTTCTAGGCAGTGAAAATAACTTCAAAGCATCTTCAAGTGTTATGCTTTCTATCAGTTGTCCCTTTCCCAGACTGGCATATATTTTTTCGGAATCGTCGCCTTTTTGCACATATGGACCGAATTGGCCTAATTTTGCCACTACCTTCTTTCCATCTGAAGGATCTATGCCAAGTTCTCTTTCTACTTTATGGTATTGTTTGTCATTAAGCGCTTTATCTACTTCATCGTGGAATGGAGTGTAGAAAGATCCTATACATTTGTGCCAATCAAGATCGCCTTCGGCTATCTTATCGAAGTCGGTTTCTACTCCTGCGGTGAATCCATAATTGAGAATATCAGAGAAGTTACCTACCAGATAGTCGCTTACCACCATGCCAATCTCAGTAGGAAGCAATCTACCTTTTTCTGCTCCTATGACTTCTGTCTTTTCTTCTTTGCTAATGATACCATCAACTAACTTCATGTTAGTTACCGATACGTTCTCTCCTGCCTTGTCTCCTTTTATTAGGTAACCACGTCCTGTAGTAAGCGTACTGATAGTAGGAGCGTATGTAGATGGACGTCCAATACCTAATTCCTCTAATTTCTTTACAAGTGAAGGTTCGGAAAAACGATGAGGTGGTTGAGTGAATTTGCAATTAGCTTCTATGGATACAACCGATAGCGTATCGCCTACATTCATAGGAGGTAAGAGGCTTAAATCATTCTCATCTTCTTCGTCATCGTGACCCTCAATGTAGAGTTTTAGGAATCCATCAAAAAGGATTTCGCTAGATTGTAAGATGTAATGCTCTTTCCTCTTGTCAAGGCCTACTTTTATATTGGTGTTTAAGAGCTTAGCTTCTTCCATCTGACATGCTACGGTGCGTTTCCATATAAGGTCGTAGAGTCTTTGTTCTTGTGCACTGCCTTCTATAGAGGTGTTTTCGATGAAGGTCGGTCTTATGGCTTCATGTGCCTCCTGTGCTCCTTTCGTGTGCGTTTTGAATTGGCGAGGATGTGAATAATCCTGGCCATAGTGCTCTGTAATATAGGCTTTTGCTGTATTAATTGCTAGTGAAGACAGATTAGTTGAGTCGGTACGCATGTATGTGATGAGTCCTCTTTCATAGAGGGTTTGAGCAATGCGCATGGTCTGGCTAACGGAATACTTAAGTTTTCTGCCAGCTTCTTGTTGTAAAGTGGAAGTTGTGAATGGCGCTGCCGGCATCCTTGTCCCTTCCTTTTTTTCAATAGAAGTGACAGTGTATGTCGCTCCGATACTGTCTTTGAGGAATTTTTCGGCATCATCTAGGCTCTTGAATTTTTCTTCAAGCGTTCCTTTAACCTTATTTTTGCCTACTTTAAAAAGTCCGTCAACCTTATAGTAAGTTTGAGGCCTGAAAGCCAATATTTCCCGTTCTTTATCTGTAACTAGTCTTAGGGCTACTGATTGCACTCGCCCTGCGGATAGACCTCTTTTTATTTTTCTCCATAGTACGGGAGATAGTTCATATCCGACTAGTCTATCCAATACCCTTCTGGCTTGTTGGGCATCGACTAAATTCATGTTGACTTTCCGAGGGTGCTTAAGCGCCTCTAGAATGGCATTTTTTGTAATTTCGTGGAAGGTTATACGTTGTGTCTTTTCTGGATCTAAACCTAGAGTTTCCATTAGATGCCAAGATATGGCTTCTCCTTCGCGATCTTCATCGGATGCAAGATAAACGGTATCAGCTTTTTGGGCCAATTCTTTTAATTCACTGACTATCTTCTTTTTATCTGAAGGGATTACATATTCTGGTGTAAACCCATTATTGACATCGACGCTTAATTCCTTTTCTTGAAGATCGCGGATATGTCCTTTAGAAGAGACTACCTTATAATCTTTTCCTAAATATTTTTGAATTGTTTCCGCTTTATGCGGGGATTCGACTATTACCAATTTCATAATGCAAAGATTGTCACAAATAAAGGAATTTTCAAAATTAAATGAGTATTTTTGTGCCTATTATGAAAGAAAGGACGCGAAAAAAGATTACTATTTGGTTTTGGGTACTTTTCACATTGCCTTTTTTGGTGATGACGATTCTCATAATTTCGGTAGTGAAGTTCGCTCAAATTCCTTCATTTGAAGAATTGGAGCATCCTAACAATAATTTGGCGACTCGTCTCATTTCCTCAGATGGGGTGGTAATTAGTACATTTCACATAGAGAATAGGACATATGTATCTTATGATGACATTTCTCCAAATGTCATTAATGCCGCTATAGCTACGGAAGACGCGAGGTTTTATAGTCATTGCGGTATAGATTTTCAGAGTCTTGGGAGAGTCTTTATTAAAACATTACTTTTAAGGGATTCCAGTCAGGGTGGGGGAAGTACTATAACACAGCAACTGGCTAAGACTCTTTATCCTCGTCAAGAATTGCTTTCCGGCTTTCCCGGTGCGAAATATTTCTCATTAGTCTGGATTAAGTTAAAGGAGTGGGTTACAGCTGTAAAGCTGGAGCGTAATTACACAAAAGAAGAAATCGTGGCCATGTATCTTAACTCTATATTCTATGGAAGTGGAGCATATGGTATAAAGGCAGCCAGTGAGACTTTTTTCGATAAAGAACCTTCTGAATTGAATATTCAAGAGGCAGCGTTGTTGGTGGGGGCTGTAAATAAGCCTACCCGTTATAATGCTGCACTTCATCCCGATGCTGCAAAGGGACGAAGAGATTTTGTGATTTCGCAGATGAATAAGGCGGGATTTATCACCGATGCCGATAGGGTATTGGCACAAAATAGTCCTATCGAATTACACTATAGTGTACAAGATCATAATTCCGGATTGGCCCCATACTTTAGAGATATGATTCGGCGGGAGATGAATGCTTCTAAACCGAAAAGGAATCGCTATCTCTATGAAGAAGAATATATTGCAGACACTATAAGGTGGGCTCAAGACGAATTTTACGGATGGCTGAATAAACATAAAAAGCCGAATGGGGAAAAATATAATCTAGATAGAGATGGCCTGAAGATATATGTAACGCTTAACTCACGCATGCAGCGCTATGCCGAAGAAGCTGTAAGAGAACAGCTTTCTAAAAACTTGCAGCCTCTTTTCACTAAGGAGATGCGTACTCGTCGTCGCCCTCCTTATCCTAACGATATAGACACCTCTACATATAACACCTTGATGCGACAGGCTAGAAAATGGAGTGAGCGTTACCGTGTGGGCCGTAAGGAGGGTCTTTCAGAGGCTGAGATAATGGCGCAGTTTAATGAACCGGTGGAGATGAGGGTATTTGCGTGGAATGACAAGGGATATGTGGACACGGTCATGACGCCTAACGATTCTATAAAATATTGTAAATCAATTCTACGGGCATCTTTTATGGCGATTGAGCCGGGAACGGGTGAAGTTAGAGCTTATGTGGGCGGTCCGTCGTATAGGTATTTTAAATATGATAATGTCCGTCAAGGTAAACGACAGGTGGGAAGTACCATTAAGCCTTTCCTCTATACTCTTGCCATGCAGGAAGGTATGACTCCATGTGATAAGGTGGTCAATATGCCTCAGACCTTTAAGGTGAATGACGAAACATGGACGCCTAGAAGTACCGATAGAGCTGATTATATAGGCAGAACCGTGACTCTTAAATGGGGGCTTACGCATAGTTCGAACAATATTTCGGCCTATTTGATGAAACAGTTTGGCCCAGCCGCTATGGGTAAGATGATGCGAAAGATGGGAATAGTGAGTCATTTCGACGAGGTTTATTCATTATGTGTGGGCCCGGCTGATCTTACATTATGTGAGATGGTATCGGCCTTTAACACCTTCCCATCAAAAGGAGTCTATGCCGCACCGCTTTTTGTTACTAGGATAGAGGATAATGAAGGAAATCTAATTACTGAATTCACGAATAAGCATACGGAAGCTATAAGTGATCGCACTGCTTATCTTATGGTAAACCTTATGGAAGGCGTAATTAATCATGGTACAGGCGTGCGATTAAGAAACAGGTATAAACTTAAAGGTGAAATAGGTGGAAAAACAGGTACTACCAACGATAACTCAGATGGTTGGTTTATAGGTTATACGCCTAAGATAACGGCTGGAGTATGGGTAGGTGGAGAAGACAGAATGGTGCATTTCAAGGAGTTGGCATTGGGTAGTGGCTCTAATATGGCACTTCCTGTTTGGGGTATTTTTATGCAGAAATGTCTTAAGGACCCATATCTGGATATCAGTGAATTGGATACTTTTGATGCTCCGGTGGGTATGACTCTTGATTTGAGCTGTACAGGAGGTGATATAGAGACGGATGATAATGCCGAAGAGTTTTTCGGTAAGAGTGATAGCTCGGAGGACTTTTTCAATTAGGTAATAATCTCCATAAAGGGTAGTTATGTATTTCGAATACGAAGGCATAAAGGTATATTATGAAGTGCAAGGGTCTGGGTCCGATTTGCTGCTACTTCATGGGTGGGGATGTTCGCATGAGATTTTCGATTCTTTTATGCCCGATTTATTGGACACACATCGTGTCGTTTCTTTGGATTTCCCTGGTTTTGGGCTATCTCAAGAACCTTTATCCATATGGGGCGTGGAAGAGTACACGTTTATGGTAGAAGCTTTATGTAGAGAGTTGAATATCCATGAACCTTCGATTTTGTGTCATTCCTTTGGAGGTAGGGTGGCAATAGTTTTTGCTTCTAGAAATAAAGTAAAGAGGATGCTTTTTGCCGATGCTGCAGGAATTAAACCTAAAAGAAGTGTAAAGTACTATTTTAAGGTATATTCTTATAAATTAGCTAAATGGTGGCTATTGAAGGTAATAAAAAAACGCGATGCCTATGAAAAGATGCGTCGCAGTCGTGGGTCCTCGGATTATAAGAATGCATCTGATCGGATGAAAGCCGTATTAAGCAAATGCATCGGACAAGATCTTCGGGAGTATCTGCCTAAGATTAAGGCTCCAGTGTTACTTTTTTGGGGGGAAAATGATAGTGCCACACCTCTGCGTGATGCTCGTATTATGGAGAAGATGATACCGGATTCTGGGCTTGTATTAGTTAAAGGGGGCTCGCATTTTTCTTTTTTTGATGATCCGTCGCTTTTTCGGACTATGATTCATACTTTTTTAGTGTAATGTTGATTTTCATTTATATAGTATCTGTAGCGATTTTTCTGTTATCCATATTTTATTATATGGATATGTTTCAGCAGAATTCGTATAGGTTAGAGCGTTATTGGAGATGGTTTAGGCGACATCCTTTACCAGAGGTATTTAGAAAAGCCAAGGTCAAATTCTGTTTCACTCGGCGGATGAAACGTCTTTTTGTCGTGGAGCTACTTCTAGAAGGAATGCTATGTGTTGTTAGTCCTTGGACAGCATTAGCAGGAGCTGTTTTATCTAGTTTTGTGTTAATGGTATCGGCTATTTTGTTAAATCCTTTAGAGAAGTCAATATCACGATGGTATCTAAGTGATGCAAAGAAAAAATTGGCTGCTCATAAAGGATTAATAATAATTGGCATTACAGGAAGTTATGGAAAGACGAGCACAAAGAATTTTCTATATAGGGTATTAAGCGAGAAATACAATGTCTTGATGACTCCAGGTAATTTTAATACCACTATGGGTGTTGTGCGAACGATAAGAGAGCACTTGGAACCTTTCCATCAGGTATTTATCGTAGAGATGGGAGCAAAGCAACCAGGAGATATTAAGGAAATATGCGATTTGGTTCATCCAAGTATAGGTATAGTAACTGCAGTGGGGGAGATGCATCTTGAGACATTCAAGACATTGGCCAATATTCAGAAAACCAAGTTTGAACTTGTGGATTCGCTTCCATCCGATGGATACGCCGTGATTAATGCAGAATCTAAAGGAATCGCAGAGTATGATAATGTGCCATCGCATTGTAGAGTAGAAAGTTATGGAATAGACACACATAGATGTAGTGCTAGAGCAGCGAATATCTTGTATACAAATAGTGGGATGGAATTTGATTTCATAGATTTCGACGGAAAGGAACACTATCAGACTCACCTGTTGGGCGATAGTAATGTGCTTAATCTATGTGCCGCAATTATGGTTGGTAAATACTTAGGGGTCGATGCAGAACATATGAAACGTGCTGTTCTAAAGATCCAACCTGTAGAGCATAGAATGAGCGTAAGTAGAAAAGGAGGTCTGGTAATTATCGATGATGCATATAACTCAAACCCTCAAGGAGCGTCAATGGCTTTAGATGTACTTCATTCTATGCCAGTACCTAATGGTGCATATCGCGTGGTGATTACTCCTGGATTTGTCGAGATGGGAGATAAGCAATACGCTGAATGTAAAATGCTTGGCGCTAAAGTGGCCACATGCGCTGATGTGCTTGTGATAGTAAATAAAACCAACAGGAAAGCTATAATGGAAGGAGCGAAAGAGGCTGGAATGCCAGACACGTGCATAATATGTGCGGATAATTTGTCATTGGCCGTAAAAGAATCGTCTAAATGGATGATTGCTGGATCTGTCGTGCTTTATGAAAACGATTTGCCAGATATGTTTAATTAAGAAACATGAAATAGTGTAAAATAAAGAAAGTTTTCAAATTAAAGGATATGAAAATCACAGTGGGTGTCCTTTTCGGAGGACGATCAGTTGAGAATGAAATTTCGGTAGTGACTGCTTCTCAGGTCATAGAATCGATGGATAGGGAGAAATATAATATTGTTCCTATTTATATTTCCAAGTCAGGGAAATGGTACACAGGTGCGAATCTTTTGGATTTAAAGAGGTATAAAGACATGCCTTCGTTATTGAAAAGTTGTACCGAAGTATATTTTAAGTCTATATATGGAGATAAAAACCTCTATTCTACTCACGGCTTTTTAGGTATGCAGAAAGTTATTGCTAAAATAGATACTGTACTTCCTACTCTTCATGGAACTAACTGTGAAGATGGAACTCTGCAAGGAGTTTTGGAGACTATAGGAATTCCATATGCAGGATGTAATACTTTCTCGTCGGCAAATGGTATGGATAAGATAGCTATGAAACAGATTTTACGAGATAGTGGCATCTCTGTAGTGGATTTCGTGTGGTTTACAGATAAGGAATGGGATGAGAATAGAAAAGGGGTTATTGAAAAAGTAGAAAAAGTCCTTAAATATCCAGTGATAGTAAAACCGGCAAATTCTGGTTCTAGCGTGGGAATTTCACCTGTGCATAGTCGTGCTGACTTAGAGGATGCGATAGATAATGCGGCTCAGTTTACAACTCGAATAATAGTTGAACATATGCTTTTAAGTCTAAAGGAAGTTAATTGCTCCGTTCGAGGGGACTATTACCACTGCGAACCATCGGTGTGCGAAGTGCCACTACGAAGTGGGGAGATTTTGAGTTATTCCGATAAATATCAAGGTGGTGGGGCAAAAGGAGCAAAGGGAGGAGCAAAAGGTGTCAAATATGGTACCAAATTTTCTGGTGCCAAGGGGATGAGCTCCCTAAAAAGAGAATTGCCGGCTAATATACCTCAAACTACTACAGAACTTGTTCAGGATTATGCAGTCAAGACTTTTAAAATACTTGGATGTGAGGGACTTGCCCGTATAGATTTAATGATAGATCAAGAGAATGGCAGAGTTTATGTTAACGAAATTAACACCATCCCTGGTTCGCTTTCTTCTTATTTATGGGAATATACTGGGGTGCCATTTTCAAAGGTAATAGATGATCTTATAGCGCGCTCTTTTGAAAGGGCCAGGGAATCTTCATTCAAGACAGTGGATTTCGGGGGTAATATCTTTGCTTCTAGTAAGTAGTGAGCATAAAAGGTTTTATAGATAAATCGGTATTTGCCCTTCGCTCACTTTATCCTCTTGATGAAGCGAGAAATATAGTTTCGTTGTTACTTTGTTCAAGATTAGGGCTTAAACCATGGGAGTTAGTACTCCGTTATCCTTTGGAGTTACCTATCTGTTTGGAAGAAGATATGGCTAGGCTCTTGAAAGGCGAACCTGTACAGTATGTAATAGGGTGGAGTGAATTTTATGGGAGGCACTTTCGCGTGGATCCAAACGTTTTGATTCCAAGACCAGAAACAGAGCAGATGGTAGACATGGCCTTGAGGCTAAACTCACCAGCACATTCAAAGGTTATAGACCTATGCACAGGAAGTGGGGTTATAGCATGGACTATGGCTCTTGAAAGACCTGATTTCGAAGTTACTGCTGTGGATATAAGTCCGGGAGCCCTTAGTGTGGCACAAAATCAGTTCTCTGCCGAACATTCTCCTAAGTTTATGCGAGGCGATGTGCTTAATGAATCTTTTATGCGGGGCCTAGGAAAGTATGATTTACTTTTAAGTAATCCGCCTTACATAATGGATATGGAAAAAAATTCGATGCGGGCCAATGTATTAAATTATGAGCCTTCAATAGCATTGTTCGTTAAGGATGATGATCCTTTGGTCTTTTACAAGTCAATAGCTCGGTGTTCTCGGTTTTTGCTAAGTAATGGAGGAGTGGGGATAGTGGAAATAAACGAGTCATTAGGAGAGGAAACAGCTGAAGTATTTATGAAGGAGGGACTGAAAGATGTGGGCATTTTTAAGGATTACTATGCAAAAATGCGTTTCGTAACGTTTAAAAATTAACTTTAAAAGACTTATAATTAATCATATAAAAATTATCCGTGTAAACGCTTTTTTACACGGATAATTTTTATTCACTTTGCAAGTAGAAAAATACATGTTGTGATGAGAAAAACTATGATTAACTTCGGCAGGATAATTTTTGCTTTTCTTTTAATTCTGCCTTCATGCAGTAAATCCGGGTCACATTCTAATTACTTGCTTATTCCGGATCCAGATAATACCACGCAGACGTTCAGTTTCGGGCTGGATCAAGTGGCTCGGGTTTTTGCTGCATTGGATATTGAACCCCGTCAGATGCAAGAGGTATTTTCTGCTGTGGAGTCATCTTCTACAAGAGGATATGACGAAGAATATACTATGCGTCAGCTTTTTCAGGCTCCAGGCTGTGGAGTAGGGGAAAATGGTGTGACTAAGGCCGGTTTATATGAAAGGCCACTACGAGAGATGCTACGTGAGTATCTTTATTCTGCATCTGAAACTAAGGGTATTTCTTTTTCTCCAGAAGAATTTCTAGAAGAATTAGAAGAGTCGGATCTCCAGATATATTGGCCGTATTCGGAGGATTGGGATGGAGATAAATTACCTATAATAACATATGATCCTGGATACGGCTCATCGTATAATTATGGTTATAAGTTGATTGTAGACGAAAGCGGTAATAGACGGGTGGAAACTATATACGTGGATGAAAAAATAGCTATGAATGAGCCTGTCTGGGTTATTAACTCTAACACGGATGCGGAAAACACGCCACTGCCACTTTATATACCATCATCAGAAGGTGGAAAAACTGAGCCGAAAGCTATGAATCGGGTATTAAGGATGAAGAGCTTTACGATGTTACGTCATTACGATTCGTGGTTTCAAGGCGCATCAGAATTCTTTATAAAGTGTGGCAGTGTTAATGGGTTTAGTGCTAGCACCGAGGCTGAATTAAAACTGTATTCACCAAGTGTCACTGATTTCATGGTAGTGGTGAAGCGTAAATATCTAAAAGAGGAGAGAGAGTATAATGCCATTATTTTAACCAACTTCACGAATCAGTTAGAAAATCTCGCTTTTTTAGTAACTGAAGATGATGGCGGAACTAGTACTTCATGGAAGTGTTCAGCTACGGTAAAGATTAAGTCAAAAAGTTATGGGTTCGATGTAGACATTCCATATAAGACTAATGACGATATTGTTTGGCGGGGACAACTTTCATCTAACTTCTTTCAGTCAGAAGACGTGGTGACTGGACGTTTTGGAGATGTCGTCATTAAGTTTGCTTTAGACTGAGAAGCTGTTTTGAAATGATTCCTGAAATTAGCGTTCTTTTTCGTATATTCGCACGATATGAAAGTGCGCGATATAGAAGATATAATAGAGTCTCTTGCTCCATTGGAACTTCAAGAGAGCTATGATAATTCTGGACTTCAAGTCGGGATTGAACAAGATGAAGTGAAAGGAGTTTTGGTATGCTTGGATATCACTGAAGATATAATAAGTGAGGCACGCAGAAAGGGATGTAATCTAGTGGTTTCACATCATCCGTTGATATTTCGAGCTCTTAAATGTGTAAGTGATTATACTTATCAGCAGCGGTGTGTTCGTGAGGCTATTTCGTCAGGAATTTCGTTATATTCTGCTCATACTAATCTAGATAATGCTCGTGGAGGTGTTAATTTCAAATTGGCAGAAAAAATAGGATTGCGAAATGTTGAGTGGCTCTCTGCTCTAACAGGTAAAGATGCAGGAAGTGGACTTGTTGGAGAACTGCCAGAATCACAGAATGTCGAAGATTTTTTGATTAAGATAAAAGAACTTTTTGGGGTGCATGCCTTAAGATATTCAGCAACATCAAAAAAGAGTATATTTCGCGTGGCTGTATGTGGGGGAGCAGGTAGTTTTTTGATGGAAGAGGCTATGCGTCAACATGCCGATTGTTTTATAACGGGCGAATTTCACTATCACGACTACTTTGAGACAGGAGATATGATGCTAGTTTCTCTTGGACATTATGAGAGTGAAAAATTCACCATAGAATTACTTTCCGATTTACTACGGTCGAAGTTCACTAGTTTAAGAGTGGTGCCTACAGAATTGAATACAAATCCGATAATGACATTATGAGAGACAGGGTTCTATTCATTTTGTTTATAGTGGCTCTAATTCTACCATTGCATGTATCGGGACAGTCGATACCTAAGTTAAAGCGTGCAGAAGAGGTTCAAACTGGGGCTTTTCCTAATGGTATAGAATACTATTTCGTTGCGAATCCGCCTGTTGCAAGTCGTGTAGATTTCGCCCTATTGCAGATAGGCGATTTTACGCCTGAGGATACTAGGCAGTGCTTCGCTCAACTTGAACATATAAATGCTGAGGAATTTCTTTCAAGAAATGGCGTCCCATATACTGAAGATGGTGTAGTGTCTTATTATGATGGGGCTAGGGTTTTTAGATTCCCTGATATTAATCTAAAGGATAGGATGACCGCTGATAGCACCTTTTTAATGATGCTGGATTTGATGCAATTATCCGATGGCCCACAGACTATAATTGCATGTGGTGATATTGACAAGAGCGAATTTGTTGAGCGATTTAGTACACTTAGTTTAGTTATTCCTCATATTCAAGATCGTGAATATGAAAGCTCTATTCCACGTGATGGCTCGGTTTTCAGAAAGGATACGGAAAAAGGTCGTGTGATCTTTTCATTTCAGCAGGGCTCAGCAAGTAGAGAACAAGCAGGAACGGCTATTCCTTTAGTTTCCGAGTATCTTTATCTTCAGTTGAGAAATATACTTTGTGATAGGATAAATCTATCGTTTAGACAAGAGGAGATCCCTTTTTTTATAGAAAGGGAAAAAAACGAAATAGAAATAGTTTTTAGTAAAGAATTTGATGACAAGGCAAAGGGATTGATAAATACTGCTCTTTCAGATCTGGCCAATGGTGGTGCGAGTATCGAGGAGTTAACATATGCGAAGAACTTAGCTTTGCCAGAGATTATAGCTAATGGATTAAAACAGGGAAAACCTAATTCTTTTTATGTTGAAAAGTGTATATCGTCTATATTGACAGGAAGTAACATGGCTTCAGAAGAGACGATAAAGAGTTTCTTCTCACATAGACGGATATCAGATAAGCGAGAATTGGAACTGTTTAATAATTATGTTTCTGCTTTTTTGGGAAAGGAATATCCTGAATTTGTGGAATTTGAATATAAAAGACAGACTTTCCCAGATGTCAATGCAGCATTGAAGGTGGCGACGAAGTCGGTTAAATTGGCCAATTCGACTACAGACCCTTTGACAGGGGGAAAGTATTGGATTTTTAGCAATGGTGTTAGAGTAGTGTACAAATACTTGCCTAATGTGGAAGGATTTAACTTTAGCGTAGCACTAAGAGGTGGCGCATCGTCCATGGTAAATCTTTATCCTGTAGAAAGTAGATTCTTATCGGATATGTTTGAGTTGAATAGGTATGCTGGAATCGAAGGTTATGAATTCAAACAGATGCTTAGAATGAAAGGTGTAGATATTCACGAGGATGTATCTTTGGAAAATATGGTGATAGGAGGTAGTGCCGACTCGGACGAGTTGGATACTGTCTTAAAGATGCTTGTTAAAGTGGCCTATGAACGCTATCCTGATGAGAAAGCCTTCGAATTTTACAGAAAATGTCAGAGATTACGCTCGGACGAAGAACTTCCATCTATTTATGCTGTTATGGACAGTTTGATGTGCCCTGGATATGAATATCGTAATAATAGTTCGGCATACAATATAAAAGATGGATTGGTAGATAGGGCAGACCAGTTCTTTAATATGAGGTTTTCAAATATGAGTGATGGCGTGTTCATATTTATAGGTAATGTTACGGAGGAGAATATGCTTTCCTCGCTGACGCATTATCTTGGGAATTTTGATACTTCTGGGCCATACGCATTACGAGAAAGGGTTCATTATGATTTTTATAGCGGTCGTACTACATATATTGTAAATGGAAGTGATCCGAGTGTGAACATGTCTGCTATGGGGTTAATACCTGTAACAATCGAAAATTATCTAACTTTTTTATTGGCTAAGGAAGCCATTAGCAGGCAGTTTGCTAAGAGTCTTTACCCTGTGGGAATGTACGCGCAGGTTAGTGGACGGCTAGATATTTTTCCTGTGGAGAGGTTCTCCTTTTATATTACACTACGACCGTGCTCTCAGGATGGATTGCCCGAAGATGTAAGTGTCCAAGATCCTATGGATGCTATAAAGGAGGTTAGAGAGGTTTTTTCTAAAATGCAGTACATCATAATCTCCGACGAGGAATTTGCAAGTTATAAGGATATTGTAAGTAGGTCAATAGCCTACACTTTGTCGTCCTCATCTGGTATGATGGAGTATGCCTTAAGTCGCTATTCGGATGGGCGCGATTTGACTTCAAATTATAAAAAGGTGTTAGATGGGATAGTGATAGATGACTTAAGGTGGATTTTAGAAGAGATTATTTCGTCAGGAATTGTTGAATATATAGTAAAGTAATGTTAAACGACAGATTTGGGACAATAGTGGAAATCGGTGATATCCTCGTATCGGAGGATGTTATCTGTGAGTATTTTGCCTGTGATTATAATAAGTGCAAGGGTGAGTGTTGTATAGAGGGCGATTCGGGGGCTCCTGTCAGTGAAAGTGAAATAGAAGGGTTGGAAGCAGGTTATTCACAATATTCAGCACTTATGAGTGAAAAGGGTAAGGAAGCTGTTAGAAAAAATGGCTTTTTTACAATAGATAGAGATGGTGACATCGTAACACCACTTGTCGAAGGCGTTACTTCAGAATGTGCATATACGCACTTTCTGTCAGATGGTTCATGTCTTTGTGCCATAGAGTGCTGTCATCTAACGAAGCCGATTTCGTGCAGTTTGTATCCCATTCGAGTTGTGGAACTAGGAGGTGGTAGAAAGGGCTTAAATTTACATCGTCAGCGTATATGTAAGGATGCTTTTAGAAAGGGAAGAGAGCAGGGCATTAGGGTTTATCAGTTTTTGAAAGGTCCTTTGACCCAAGCCTTTGGTGAAGAATTTTATGAAGCCTTGGAGCAGGCTGCAAAACATATATTACAGATATGAACAGGTACGCAGAGCGAATAGAGCATTTGCGCGCATTTATGCGTGCGCGAGATTTGGATGCCGTAGTAATTTACAATTCAGATCCTCATCTTAGTGAATATCCGGCACTTCGATGGAAACAAGTTGAATGGCTTACCGGATTTACTGGAGAGGCTGGGGATGTGGTAGTAACTATGGATGAGGCCTATTTGTGGACGGATAGCAGGTATTTCATACAGGCGGAAAGTCAACTGGATGGTACAGGGGTTAAGCTTCAAAAAGCCCGTATTCCAGGATCTGTGAGTATTGATGAGTGGTTATTGGCTAGTCAAGGTGATAGTGCACGAGTAGGTGTGGATTCTTTTTGTACTTCGGTAGAGGATTACAAATCGTTGATAGCGCGTTTTGATGTAGTGTGCATTCCGGATATGCTTACCCCACTTTGGAAAGATCGGCCAGGTATTGCTCAAACACCTATTTATAGCATAAATCCTGGAGAGAGTGTGGAGGAAAAACTGGATTGGCTCATGGAAACATTATCCGAAAATGGGTGTGATTGTATTATTATATCTGCTTTAGACGAGATAGCATGGCTGCTTAATGTGAGGGCAAGTGATATAGAATATACTCCGGTAGTGATTTCCTACCTTTTAGTCGGAAGGGATGGGGTGAAGTGGTTCGCTTTGAAAGATGAAATAGAAGATGATAAGACTTCTGCCACTATAGAGCTGTTGGCCTCGAAAGGGATAAGATGCCTTCCTTATAACGAAGTGTCTATAGAAATAAGTTCTTTAGAAGATGCCCTAATATGGGTAGATCGGCAAACGCTCAATATAGAAATATTTTCAGCAATTAAGTGTAAAAAATATTTTGCCCCAAGTCCGATCCAAACACGTAAAGCCATAAAGAATCCAGTTGAAATAGATAATATGCGAGAGACACATCTACGCGATGGCGTGGCTATTGAGAATTTCTTATATTGGCTGGAGAATAAAGTGAATGATGGCAGTAGGGTAAGCGAATGGGATGCAGCCCTAAAACTTGCAGACTTCAGGAGGCAGATAGATGATTATATGGAGAATAGTTTTGAAACTATTTCGGCTTATGGCGCCGGTGCTGCTCTTCCTCATTATCATACTCCATCTCAAAATGCCCCTCTTCTTGCGCCTTCCGGGCTATATCTTAATGATTCTGGAGGCCAATTTTTACATGGTACTACGGACATTACTCGAACGATACCGTTGGGCGTTTGTACTGATTTGGAGAAAAGGGATTACACATTGGTATTAAAGGCTCATATAGATTTAGCCTCGTCTGTTTTTCCTTCAGGAATTCCAGGATGTAGACTCGATGCGGTGGCAAGAGAGGCTTTATGGAGGTATAGGGTGGATTTTGGACATGGAACAGGTCATGGAGTTGGTTATTTTTTAGGAGTGCATGAAGGACCTGCGCAAATTCGTCAGAATTTAAGCGGTGTCGGGCTTTTCTCCGGCATGATAACATCTATAGAACCAGGGATTTATCGTGAGGGTATGTTCGGAGTGCGTCACGAAAATTTGTATCTTATAGTCGACGCAGGCGAAAGCGAATTCGGACATTTTTTAAGATTCGAACCGCTAACCATGTGTCATTTCGATACTTCTATACTGGACCTTTCTTTGTTGGATGAATGGGAGATGGAATGGCTTAATGATTATAATCGTAGGGTGTACGAGAGTATAGGGGCTTTCCTTGATGAACCGGTGCGAAGCTGGCTTAGGGAAAAGACGAAGCCCGTAAATAATAACTAGCTTCATCCTTCCAATTTAAAAAGTTACTTAGGTTATCATTAGGCGAATTATAATTTGCCTAATGATTTTCAGTCTTGGTTATAAACCGCCTTTTTCTCTACTCTATTCCCGGCATCATCATAGGTATATTCTACTACATTGTCTGTAGTTACACATACAAGCAAAATGCTTGTTAGGATTGCCATTAAATTAATTTTCATATTGTTAACACTTTGTTATTTCTCAAAAATACCACCATAATCCAAGATTTCTCTTTTCATTATCTATTGAGGTATCTCCATATTCCGAAATAATGATTTAGTACTTTGGCCATGTTTTTATGTCTTTCATCTGTTATAAAAAGATATCTTCTATGCCATTATACAGTTGTACTTTTTATTCATATGATACGCCTAATTGCTTACATAATAAATCATAAATTTTTGATGCTTCTAAAATATCTTTTCCGCCCCATCTAGTAAATTTCACCCGAATAGCGTTTGTCCCATTATTTAAATCTATAGTCACCTTTTTTGAAATTCCCAACATTTTCCCTTTAATGGACAATTCATTAAAATCGGTCAATAAATTCGCCCTATCATACTGAATACCATCAATAACAAGTCGATCAATACTATTAAAGCATTCCATAATAATATTCAAATGTAATGGTTTAATTATTATAGGTAAAGAATATAACATGTGCCAATAACCTTTTTCATAATACGAATAAACTCCATTTATTAAATCTATAAAACTCTTATCCTCAATGTTAAACCACATTACTAAATTAGCATAATCATCTTTATACCAAACTTTATTATAGATATTAACGCTTTTTAAAACTTCAACATATTGCCTTAATCCCATATTTGAGTTACATTCAAATTTTTCATGAAAAAGTATAATCGGGGTTTTACTATAATACGATAGGTTAATTAAAGCATCATTAAACCCATCCAAATTATCGTCTCTAAATGGGATGTTAATTTTCTCGTATATATAATTAATTGTATCATACAAAGAAAAGTTAGTGGCTTCTATAATAATACCACCTTTATCATTAAGTACTATTTTTTTTATATTTTTCCCTTCTCTTGCACTATAAAACTTAATCATATTTATGGTCTAAACTTTATAAATGTTTTAAAATGATCTGGGGTATAGTACCAAGACCCATTTTTCCCCACAACTATTCTTAAATGTCCTGGCCCGCTAATATTTTCTGAAGGTACTACATATTCATGATAAGTAGTATTAGATGGTAAAATAGACTCTCTATTTTCATAAATAGTTTACAATACTACCATTTTTTAAACAGGTACAGTATTGTTCTTAGTTAATGCCAAGCAACCTGACGAATGTAGAGTTTGCTTGGTACTGTATGGTTGATTCCTTGGTGACGA
>CAKUSP010000006.1 GCA_934680015.1 uncultured Bacteroidales bacterium
GACAAAAAAAAGAGTTTCAACAGAAACTCTATCAAATAATTGCAATTTTTTTATTCTACGGAAGTGTCAAACTTCCGGGTACATTATATTTACATCTGGTGGTTGTTCTGATTATACGCTCAATCTTGGAGGCGGCTACAATTTCGCTCAGGTTAATAGTTTAGAACGGGTAATAGGAAAATCCAATAACAGACGAATTTCAATCCGTTTGGAAATAAGAAAGTTATTTCGTATATTTGCAACCCCTAAAAAGGGAATTAATTCATTTTTACTTTATAAACAATTAATTATCAAACCAATGCCTGGATTAATTGGAAAGAAAATCGGAATGACATCCGTTTTCGGTGCCGATGGAAAGAATATTCCATGCACCGTTATCGAGGCTGGTCCGTGCGTTGTTACGCAGCTCCGTACAGTAGAAAAAGATGGTTATGCCGCTGTACAGCTTGCCTATGACGAAATTACAGAAAAGCACACCAGCGCGCCTCTCCAGGGGCACTTTAAAAAGGCAGGAACCACTCCTAAGCGTAAGCTTGTCGAGTTTAAGACGAACTTCGCGGGAGAGCTAAAACTAGGCGATGTCGTCGCTTTGGACGTTTTTGATGGCGTTCCATTCGTCGATGTAGTCGGTACTTCAAAAGGTAAGGGATTCCAGGGCGTAGTTAAACGTCACGGATTTGCCGGAGTCGGTGGACAGACCCATGGTCAGCACAATCGTCTTCGTCACCCTGGTTCTATGGGCGCATCATCTTGGCCTTCTCGCGTATTCCCAGGAATGCGTATGGCTGGTCATATGGGCAATGACAGAGTTAAAGTGGAGAACCTTCAGGTACTTAAACTCATTCCAGAGAGTAATCTTCTCGTTGTAAAAGGTTCCGTTCCGGGAGCCAAGGGTTCTTATGTAATTGTGGAGGCTTAGGAGTATGAAACAACTTTCAGTTTACAAAATCGACGGAACAGAATCCGGAAAGCAGGTAACTCTTGATGAGAAGGTATTCGGTATTACACCGAACGACCATGCTATTTACCTAGATGTAGTTCAGTATCTCGCTAATCAGCGTCAAGGAACATCGAAGACAAAGGACCGTAGTGAGAATGCTCACAGTACAAAGAAACTTGGCCGTCAGAAAGGCGGTGGCGGTGCTCGTCATGGCTCTCTTAAAGCAGGTATATTTGTCGGTGGTGGTACCATTCATGGACCTAAGCCACGTTGCTATTGGCATAAGCTTAACAAGAAGGTAAAATCTCTTGCACGTTGCTCTGCTCTTTCTTATAAGGCTGCAGCTGAGGCTATTACTTTCGTTGAGCCATTCACGATGGAAGCTCCTAAGACTAAGGATTTCATCAAGATTCTTGAGAATATCAAGGCTGGTGATCGTAAGGTGCTTTTCGTGCTCCCTGCTAATTCAAACAATATTTTCCTTTCATCCCGTAACCTTCAGAATGTGAATGTCATTACTGTGGACGAGATCAATACTTATACTATCATGAATGCAAATTCAATAGTATTTGTAGATGGCGTTCAGGACATCCTTTCAGCTAGGGTTAAATAAAACTAGATAAGAGATGGGAATTTTAATTAAGCCAATCGTTACAGAGAAGTTGACGGATCAGGGCGAAAAGTTGAACCGTTATGGCTTTGTGGTAGATCGCAAGGCTAATAAACTTCAGATAAAGGACGCAGTTGAGAAAGCCTATGGCGTTTCTGTAGCTGATGTCAATACAGTTAACTATCACGGAAAGAGAAAGCAGCGTTATACAAAGGCTGGACTTCTTCGTGGCCGTATGAATCACTTCAAGAAGGCATATGTAACTCTTGCAGGTGAGGATAAGATAGATTTTTACGCTAATATCTAGGAGGAATAGACAATGGCAATTAAGAAATTTAAACCTACGACCCCAGGTCAAAGGAATAAGGCTATAAGCGCTTTTGATGAAATCACCACAAGCAAGCCTCAGAAGTCGTTGCTCGCTCCTCTTAAGAGAACGGGCGGTAGAAATAATACAGGTCAGATGACCATGCGCTATATCGGTGGCGGACATAAGAAAATGTATCGTATAATCGATTTCTTGCGTAACAAGGATAACATTCCTGCAGAGGTTCTCACCATCGAGTACGATCCTAATCGTAGTGCACGTATTGCGCTCGTTCAGTACGAGGATGGAGAGAAGCGTTATATCATAGCTCCAGCAGGACTTAAAGTAGGCCAGAAGGTAGAATCCGGTAGCGGAGTTGCACCTGAGGTCGGTAACACTCTTCCTCTAAGCGAGATTCCTGTAGGTACAATGATTCACGCTATTGAGCTTCGTCCAGGACAAGGTGCTGCTATGGCACGTTCTGCTGGTACTTTTGCTCAGCTTGCAGCTCGTGAAGGTAACCATGCTGTGCTCCGTCTCCCTTCAGGTGAGACCCGTATGGTTTTGGTAACTTGTCGTGCTACAGTGGGTGTTGTATCTAATGGAGATCACAATTTGGAGTCTTACGGAAAGGCTGGTCGTAGCCGTTGGCTCGGCCGTCGTCCACATAACCGTGGTGTTGTTATGAACCCTCACGATCACCCTATGGGAGGTGGTGAAGGACGTGCATCCGGTGGACATCCTCGTTCACGTAAGGGCTTGCCAGCTAAGGGATACAAGACACGTAATCCTAAGGCTACTTCAAACAAGTTCATTATTGAAAGAAGAAAGAAATAATAGGAATTAAACTTTAGAGATTATGAGTCGTTCATTAAGAAAAGGTCCATATATCCAAGAAGCTTTGGAAAAGAAGATTCTTGCTATGAATGATGGTAGCAAGAAAAAAGAGGTGGTCAAGACTTGGTCTCGTGCCAGCATGATTTCCCCTGACTTCATAGGACACACAATAGCAGTTCATAACGGAAATAAGTTTATTCCTGTTTATGTAACTGAACAGATGGTAGGTCACAAACTCGGTGAGTTCGCTCCTACTCGTACTTTCAGAGGTCACTCTGGTAATAACAAGAAATAAGGAGAAAAGAAATGGGATCTCGTAAAAGACTTATGGCCGAAAAGCTCAAGGAGCAGAAAAAGGTCACAGCTGTAGCAAAGCTTAACGATGTGCCTACATCTCCTCGCAAAATGCGTCTTGTTGCAGACACCGTGAGAGGAGTTGAGGTGAACCGCGCTCTCGATCTTCTGAAATTCTCTAAGAGAGAGGCAGCAGGTCGTTTGGCAGTTCTACTTAAGAGTGCTATCGCTAACTGGGAGGCTAAAAACCCAGAGAAATCAAAAGAATTGGACAATGGTAATGTTATCGTAAAGACCATTATGGTTGATCCTGGTCGTACACTTAAGCGTATTCGTCCTTGCCCACAGGGTAGAGCCGGACGTATCCGCAAGCGTTCGAATCATGTTACTATTGTTCTTGATGTTAAACAACCAGTAGAGAACAAATAATATGGGACAGAAAACTAATCCTATCAGCAACCGTATCGGTATCACACGTGGTTGGGACTCTAACTGGTGTGGTGGAAATTATGCGGAGAAAATCGCAGAAGATTTTGAAATTCGTAAATATCTTAACAATCGTCTTGCTAAGGCCTCTATCTCGAAGATCGTTATTGAGAGGACACTTAAGCTTATTACTGTAACTATCTATGCTGCACGCCCAGGATTTATTATCGGAAAGGGTGGCACCGAAGTAGATAAACTTAAAGAAGAGCTTAAGAAGGTAACTAAGAAGGACGTTCAGATCAATATCTACGAAGTTAAGAAACCAGAAGTTGACGCGCATATCGTAGCTGATTCGATCGCTCGTCAGATTGAAGGTCGCGTAAGTTATCGTAGAGCTATCAAGATGGCCGTTGCTAACACTATGCGTGTAGGTGCAGAGGGTATCAAGGTTCAGATCAGTGGCCGTGTAGGTGGCGCTGAAATGGCTCGCAGTGAGATGTTTAAGGAAGGTCGTACACCTCTCCATACATTCCGCGCAGATATTGATTATGCACTTGCAGTAGCAAATACAAAAGTCGGTGCTTTGGGTATCAAGGTTTGGATTTGCAATGGCGAAAAGTATGGCAAGCAGGATCTTACTCCAGCTGCACTAGCAGCATCAAATGCTCAAGCTGCAGGTACAGGTCGTCAGGGCGGACGTAATGATCGTGGCGGACGTCGTAACGATCGTCGCTCACGCAGGGATAACAAGTAATTTTCACGAAGAAAATAGTTATATTAGCGGTCGGTTTCGTTTTCGAGATTGACCGCTTTTATTTTTTGAGAATATGAAGAAAATTATTTTATCCGCAACACTGTTGCTTTCTATTTTGTCAGGCTGTGCAAGGGAGTCAGAAGCTGAGAAACTTGCTAAATTTAACGATGAAGTTAATGCATTGACTAAGGATTATCAAAACAAGTATCAGTACTTTTCCTCGAATCCCGATATGACACCGGAGCAAATAGCTTCTTCTATCGATTCGCTCTACAATGTGACTATGCCTGTATATAAAGACCTTTGTCTTTCCACTCTAAGAAATAATAGGGATAACGCTGTTGGAGTTGAAGCCTTGAAGGTTATTGCTACTGATCTTGAACCTAATGAGTTACAAGATGCTTTGTCCCTTCTTAAGGGGAAAGCTAAGGAAGATAAAGCGATAAAAGCTATGCAGGAATATCTTGATGCGGTACTTTCTACTGCTGAAGGATCCATGTTTAGGGATTTTGAAGTGGACGGAGTAAAGTTTTCTGATTTCGTGGGAAAAGGGAAATACATTCTCGTGGATTTCTGGGCAAGCTGGTGTGGACCATGTAAACAGGAAATTCCATATATCGCTGATGTATATAAGAAATACAATGGAGAGAAATTTGACGTCCTTAGCGTAGCGGTATGGGACAAGCCAGAAGATACGAAAAAGGCTGCCTCCGAGCATGGAGTTGTATGGAATCAGATGATTAACACTCAAAAGGTCGCTGCCGACCTCTATGGTGTGGTAAGCATTCCTCAGATTATGCTCTTTGGTCCAGATGGAACATTACTCAAGCGTAATCTTCGTGGAGAAGAAATAGAGAAGGCTGTAAAGGAA
This sequence comes from uncultured Bacteroidales bacterium, assembly GCA_934680015.1. GTDB lineage: Bacteria > Bacteroidota > Bacteroidia > Bacteroidales > UBA932 > Cryptobacteroides. Next base: position 5,040 of record CAKUSP010000006.1, read on the forward strand.
GCCCTTGGACGTTAAAGAAAAAATAGCATTATTTCCACATTCCCCCGGTGTCTATAGATATTATAACTCCGAGGGAGTTGTGATTTATGTGGGTAAAGCGAAGGATCTTCACAAAAGGGTAGCACAATATTTTGTTCCTCCAGAAAGGCTTAATACTAAGACAAGGGCTCTTGTAAGCAAGATCGCAGACGCGCAATATTCAGTGGTGGACAGCGAGGCAGATGCATTGTTGCTGGAGAATAACCTAATAAAGCAGTATAAGCCTAAGTATAACATTCTTTTAAAGGATTCGAAGACATATCCTTGGATATGTGTCAGTTTAGAGCCTTATCCTAGAATATATCTAACTCGGCGTATCGAAAAAGATGGCTCTAAGTACTTCGGACCATATAGTTCTGGTTATCACGCAAAAAAACTATTGGAATTTATAAGGTCTTTATATCCTATTCGTTCGTGTAATCTTAAAATAGATGAGTCTGCTATCGAAAAGGGAAAGTTTCGGCCATGTCTTGATTACCATTTAGGCCGCTGTCTTGGGTGTTGCATAGGTGCGGTCAGTATGGAAGATTATCGTAAGAGGATAGATGAAATTATATTGATTTTAAAAGGGGAAACGTCATCTCTTATAAAAGATTATAAGATGAGGATGGGTGAAGCGGCAAAGGAGTTGAATTTTGAATTGGCCCAAGTATATAAGGAGAGAATAGATTTACTAACAGAACATTACAGCAAGAGCATAGTAAGCGGAAGTACTGATATAAATGCTGATGTATTCTCGCTAGTTATAGATTCATCTCGAGCTTTTGGAAACTATATACGAATAAAAAATGGAGCGGTAATACAGTCATTGAATTTGGAATTTAGACTAGGGATCGAAGAGTCGCAAGAGTCGGTACTTAGTTCATTTATCGCTGAGATAGAGAGTCGTATAGGGCGTCTCAGTCGAGAGGTTGTAGTTCCGTTTCTTCCAGATGTTTCAATAGAAGGAGTAGATTTTAAGATTCCAGTTAGAGGTGACAGGCTTTCGCTTTTAGAACTTAGCCTAAAAAATGCTAGAGAATTTCATTTTAATTCGCTGCGTCAACTTGAGAAAACGGACCCGGCTGAGTTCAAAAGAGACGCACTTGAACAACTTAGAGGGGCTTTAGGTATGAAGGAACTTCCTACCCATATAGAGTGCTTCGATAATTCTAATATACAGGGTACTAATCCTGTAGCCTCTTGTGTGGTTTTTAGAGATGGGCTTCCTTCAAAAAAAGATTATCGTAAATTCAAAATAAAGACTGTTGTCGGTGCCGATGACTATGCTTCCATGTATGAAGTTGTACATCGTCGATATGCGCGTCTTCTTGAAGAAGCTCCAGAAGATCTACCACAGCTTGTAATTATCGATGGCGGTAAAGGCCAATTGGGTTTTGCATACAGGGCTATAGAAGAACTTGGGCTTCAAGATAAGATGGTCATGGTGGGATTGGCCAAGAGAATGGAAGAAATTGTGCGTCTGGATGATCCATATCCGTTGTTCCTAGATAGAAATTCGCAGGCGTTTAGAGTTGTAACGCATATAAGGGATGAAGCGCATCGTTTCGGCATTACTTTTCACAGATCATTACGTTCAAAATCGCAGGTTAAATCGGCTTTGACGCAGATTAGTGGGGTAGGTGAACGCACTGCACAGCGATTGTTGATGCATTTTGGAAGTGTTCCTCGTATAGCATCGGCAAGCGAAGAGGAAATTGCAGCTTTGGTAGGGCCGGCATTGGCAGAGAAAATAAAAAAAGAACTTGGTACAAATGATAAATGAGGAAAAATTCAATAAGTGGTTTGGCCTATTCATAATGGTCGGGATGAGCATTGCTGTGTGCTTTGTAACTATTATGAAATTAGGACAGACGCACGATGGAACGGCATTACTGTTACTATCTGCATTCGCTTCGCTTATGGGCGTGGTGGGCACTGTGACTTCTGCAGTGGGAAAGGTTTATACCTATTTTTTTAGCTTTTTCGATGTGTTGATATATGGAATAATCTGCATTATTAACTGGAAAAATGGAGGGGCAGGGCTTGGTAATGGATTGCTTCATCTTGTGTATTTCGTGCCAATGCAGTTTGTCGGCTTCTTTCAGTGGAAAAAACGTGAGACATTGGGAGGGACAGTACAGCCCCGTCGGTTGACATCAGTACAGAGGTGGATTAGCGTAGCGGTTTTTGGGCTTTTGGGTATAGTGGTATATTTGGTGCTTGCTAAGTTCGATAGAAGTTCGGCCGATTCGTTTATAAAGACAGCCGTGGTTTTGGACACACTGCCTGTGGTTTGCAATATAATTGGCCAATTTCTTATGTCTACGGCATACATGGAACAGTGGGTGTTCTGGATAGCGGTAAACGTTGCTTCCATCGTTATGTGGACATCGTCTTACAGGCATACAGGTGATTCTTTTACATTAGTTTATATTATAAAGTATTGGTTTTATCTATTTAACTGTTGTAACGGACTTCGTATCTGGATAAAGCTTTCAGAATCTAAAAAGCAGTAAGTCTCTGTTTTCGCCGGTTTTGCGGAATAAATAAAAATAGTTATATTTGTTTGATAAACTCGATTATAGATAATTATTATATAAACTTAAATCTTAATCAAAATGGAGTACGCAGAAATTGTAAAGAAGGTACAGGATATCATCGTGGATAAACTCGGTGTAAATCCTTCAGAAGTGACGGAAAACGCTAACTTTACTAATGATCTTGGCGCCGATTCTCTTGACACAGTAGAACTTCTTATGGAGTTTGAAAAAGTCTTCGGCATTAAAATACCAGATGAGGAGACAGCTAATATATCAACTGTCAAGGATGCTATAGACAAGGTTGCAGAAAAACTTGGTGCTAGCAAATAGAGGTATTTGCTAAAAGATAAAGGCGATCGAAGATTATCTTCGGTCGCCTTTTTAATTATGTTAATAGTCCTAGTCTTTAGGAACAGAAAATACGATTTTAAGCGTAGGTCTTCTCTCTGTATTTGTAGGGCCACACAACGAGGCATTGTAATAACTATCCTTATCTAGTTCATAGGATTTAGTGGTGGTCGTGTTGTTCCCACTAGCATACATGGCAGCAAGCATATAACTATAATAGTTACTATAGTAACTTCCACTACCATATCCGTAACCATAACTTCCTCCACCATACATACTGTTGTAGTAATTCTGGTATGCAAGATATTGAAGGTACTCACTCATGTCGCTACTGCTACTACTGCTACTTGATGATGTGGTCTCCTGGACGCTCATAAGGAGCATCCATATATCGTAGTTACCAGTCTTGAATCCATCGTCGCTTTCATCTTTCATTATCACTTGTTGTAAGTGGTATGTGATGTCAGGGGAGTAGATGCAGGTACTCCTATTTATGTCACCTTTGTTTTCATTCTCCATACTTGAATCTGTTAATCCCATGTAGGATGAAGACTCCTTACTCCATATTCTACACGTAGGGCTTAAGCGTGGAGGAAAGGTCTTATCGAGAAGTTGATAGTCAGTATCCATTGAGAATGGAAGTACTAGAGTCGCTTTGTTAATAACAGCTTTAGAGTAATCGGCACTAGCCCTATTATGCGCTAAGAGTGTATCTTGAATGGTGCGTATGGTAATGTTTCTTAATTCTTTTGCTGATACTACGGGTTTTAATCCTGCGCCGCCTTCTACTAAGATGTTTTCGCCGGCTTTACCGGCCAATTTTCTTGACTCGTGTTTGGTTAGATTAATGGCGTATTGAGGGAAGGTGCCATTCGAGTATTCTGTTACCAGTGAGTCTAGGGGTGTATATTCTAAGGCGCCATAGTAAAAGAAGAAAGTAGTGTCAACAGCTCCTTTTTCTTCGTCGAAGATGGAATTGATGCTTAACTCACCATAGTTGCTTTCCAGATAGTATGATGTGCTATTGTAGTTCATCTGGACATCAAAGGTGTTTATTCGTCCACCATTTGTCTCAGGTTTGTCAGTATAGATGTAGATTCCAGGAAAAGCCTTAAAGTAATCATCCATCTGCTCGGATAATTTTAATCCGTTAGCCCCGTTTATGAGCTTCCACGCGAATTCGTCTGTGAAATTAAGTGTTAAATCTGACTTGCCATCTATTATAGGCGTTCCCTTTACTACACTAGTAGTTCCATATTTTACAAGCCCTTCTGTATCGTTAGCATCGATAAGTTTTTTGTAGTCTATTCCTTCGGCCAATTCGTGCACATAGACGCGTTGTAGTATACGTGTGTTCTCTTCTAAGGAAACGGAAGTGGTGTCAAAAGCGGCCGTCATGGTGAAATGGTTAATCTTCTGTACTTTGCCGAAGTTAAGAGAGTCGTAGAGCGGGACTAATGTAAGTGCACATTCTCTCGTACTCATCCCGAAGGTGTCATCTTTTATGGCTCCTATGGTGATTCTGGAATTAGAGTACCCTGACAGACTATCGGCCATTCTCATTTCAATCTCACTTATAGGAATTTCAGCCGAGAATAGATCATATCTGCTATCTATAGGAATATAATCTCCACCTATTTCATTATTAACATTAACACAAGAAAGGCAGCTAAAGATAACTGCTCCTAGCATTATATGTCCAATCGATTTTCTTATCATCGAAATCTTTTAAATAAAAAACCAACCTAACTATGAAGAATGCATTATTATATCTGATCGTAAAATGCGTTGTATTCTTCAATGTAACTACCGTCTGCTATGCTTTTTGTTTTGCTCTTTAAAACAGGAAGTCCACGATCGCGACAATAACTTACCAATGACGATGGCACATTATCTCCTGCCACGATAATGCCATCAGCAAACTTGGCTGCAGTTTTGGCAAGATTTATGCCACTTGGGGTTTTCAGTAGTTCTAATTCTTTTTCTCCTACAGAGCCGAATTTAGCTTTCTCGATAAAGTCTTTACTGAACATTTCGTCAGGTGTATTGTCATAGAAAGATAAAACTACCTTACTATTAGAGAATATAGGGTCATCTCTGTAAGCTTTTTTTAGATATACAGGAAGCATGTGTGAAATCCATCCGTGGCAATGTATAATATCAGGTGCCCATCTTAACTTTTTAACGGTTTCCAACACTCCGCGGGCGAAAAAGATGGTTCTCTCGTCATTATCTTCGAAAAAGACGCCTCTATCGTCTCTTTCTAGCTGTTTGCGTTTAAAATAGTCTTCATTATCTATAAAATAGACTTGGGTATGGGCCGCTGCTATAGAGGCTACCTTTATGATAAGAGGTCTATCTACTTCGCTGATTATAAGATTCATGCCAGAAAGCCTTATAACCTCGTGAAGTTGGTTCTTCCTTTCATTTATGCACCCATATCGAGGCATAAACGAACGTATCTCTCTCTTTTTTTCCTGCGTGCCTTGTGGCAGGTAGCGGCCAATAGTTGAAATCTCACTTTCCGGGAGATATGGATATATCTCCGAACATACGAAAAGGACTTTTTTTACAGAATTCTCCATTTGGCTCAAAGATACGAAAATTTTTCCTAAATTCGCCATTTGAAATGGGCCGTAAAAGAAATAATATTCTGAAAAAGAGGATTGCAGGAGCATCGATTTCATCTGTGATCAGTATCAGCTTTGTACTGATGTTAGTGGGATTATCAGCCATTTTGGCGTTGAGTGCAGGTAGTATTGTTGATTACTTCAAGGAGAATATACAGATTACGGCTTTTTTAAAGCAAGGGACTCCAGCTGTAAAGGCTGTGGAATTGCAGGCAGAGCTTGAAAAAGAGCCTTTTGTCAAGGAAACCCATTATATCAGTGTTGAGCAAGGGACGCAGGAATTGGTTGATATGTTGGGAGAAGACTTTGCCGATGTTTTTGTTACTTCTCCGGTCCCTAGTTCTATAGAATTGATGGTTTATTCGAAGTATTACGATGCCGATTCCTTAGATATTATACTCAATAAATTAGTAGATTATCCATTAATAGAGTCGGCTTCTACACAGGCGGCAATGGCACAGAGTGTAGGCGGCGCTATAAAACAAATTGGAGGAGTTTTGGGTGTGATTGTTATTTTACTTACTTTTATATCTGCTGTATTAGTATCGAATACTGTGAGATTAATCATTTACTCTTCCAGATTTAGTATTCACGCTATGCAACTTGTAGGAGCGAGTAATTCATTTATAGAAAGGCCATTTTTACGCAAATTCGCTATGATGGGTTTTGTGTCGGGTTTGTTGGCATGTGCGGTGATTGCGGTTGGGTTGGCATATACTCATAGTATATTCTCACAAGTTTTTGAACTCTTCGTGCCTGTGCATTTAGCAGAAGTAGGTGTAGGGGTGGTATTGTTGGGCATTTTAATGTGCCTTTTGTGTGCTAAAGTGGTAATGGGGAAGGTCGTTAGATTGGATAAGGATGAATTATATGGATAAAAAGTCAGAGCAGCAGATGCCCATTGATAAGAAAGGGCTGTATATAATGTTGGGTGGATTGGCCTTGATGATTTTGGGCTTTATTCTTATGAGTGGAGGTGGAGTTTCCGACCCACAGACATTCAATTATGACATGTTTGATTTTAGAAGGTTAGTGCTCGCTCCTTTGTTTTTAATAGCAGGGATAGTTACTATCATTATTTCAATTATTAGAAAGACAGGAAAATGACTTGGTGGCAATCAATAGTATTAGGTTTACTGCAGGGGCTTACGGAGTTCCTTCCAGTAAGTAGTAGCGGACATCTAACAATAGGAAAAGAAGTTTTAGGCGTGGAGGCATCGTCAGATCTGGTATTTGAAATCGTTGTCCACGCGGCTACCGTATTAGCGACTATAATAGTGTTTAGAAAGCAGGTAGGCCGCCTGTTCACTGGTTTTTTTAAGTTTAAGTATAATGACGAGACTGACTATGTCTGTAAGATATTAGTGTCGCTTATACCGATTTTTATTGTGGGAATGTTTTTTAAGGATAGTGTTGAGGCTTTATTTTCTTCGCTTTATGTAGTAGGAATTGCATTGATAGTAACATCTCTTTTGCTGTTCTTCTCTGATAAAGCATCTTCATCAACTATAAAGAAAGCGGGGTGTGCTCGTAATGGAATATCGTATTTACAGGCATTTATTATAGGAGTAGGCCAAGCAATTGCCGTTATTCCGGGGCTTTCGAGAAGCGGAACAACCATTTCAACAGGACTTTTAGTGGGGGTAAAAAGAGATGTCGTAGCGCAATTCTCTTTTCTTATGGTAATTATCCCCATTTTAGGAGAGGCTATTTTAAGTCTTGCTGGTGGAGAGATGTCATCATCGACAGTGGGAGTGTTACCGCTATGTCTTGGATTTATTTCAGCTTTTTTATCAGGGCTTTTCGCTTGTAAGGTAATGATAGCCTTAGTGAAGAAAGCTAAGCTGAAATGGTTTGCTTTGTATTGCGCTGTAGTGGGTGTAGCTGTAATTGTGTCAAAATTGGCAGCATAGAGCGGATGTATTACTTTGTATCGGATGTTCATCTTGGCCTAAAGGGCAGTGGAAGTGAGGAACGTGAGGCTAGATTTGTGGCTTGGCTTAAATCCATCGAATGGAGAAAAGGCGATGCACTGGTCCTGCTAGGAGATATATGGGACTTTTGGTATGAATATAGGGATGTGATTCCTAAAGAGGGAATACGGGTCGTTGCAGAATTGATAGATATTATGGATTCTGGTGCGCAGGTTTATTTTTTTCCGGGGAATCATGACATTTGGTGCTTTCACTTTTTCGAAAGCCTTGGGGTTAAAGTAATAAAAAAACAGCCCGTAATTCTTGAAATTGATGGTAAGAAGGTAATGTTAGCCCATGGCGATGGGATAGGGGGTGCTAAGTGGAGTTATAAATTGATGCTTAGTATTTTCCATAGTCGTTTTTGCCAATTCCTTTTCAGTCTTCTGCACCCTCGGATCGCATTCGATATTGCGACAAAGTGGTCTAAATCGAATCGTTACACTCACACGCCATATACTTGGAAGGGTAGCAAGGAGAGACTGTATAAATTTGCCATAGAGCAAGATAAGTCTATAGATCTATTTATTTTCGGTCATTATCACTGTGCGGTGGATGAAATGTTACCTAGCGGAGTTCGTCTTATAGTTTTGAAAGACTGGATAGATGGTGGAACGCCGTTTTTTAAGTTATAGTCTTTTTGGAAAAAAACTCTCTATTCGAAAATTTGATTAGTGATAATCAATTACTTGTCTATTATAGCTTTAGTGGAAAGCTTGTCGGTAGGGATCATAGTTTTAGGTGGGTTTTCCCAGAAGACTTGATAGTAGAAGTAGTCCCATTCTGCTTCACCGCTTTCCCAGATTTTAACTAATTCTTCTGTTTTGGCGTCTTGCCCCTTAGGGTCATAGTGTGATTTCAGGTCTTGGTCAAATACTTTTCCTACGAGAGTCCAAAATCCAGCAGAAAAGCCGCCTTCATAATTATAGATGATGTCATAGACAGTCATGCCACATTCTCGATCAATTAGTCTTGTAAGAAGAAAGCCTTGACTGATGGTCGTGTTCCGTATATCTTTTTCAAAAAGTCTAAATAACTCTTTTTCTACATTTTTTATATACCGATCCCTGTTACGCTTGTCCAGCCCATCGGCTTCTATCGTGCTATCTACTTGGTGCATGAGTTTTCTACCTACAAGTGCGTAGGGATAGACCTTGTTGAAGTTGTAAATTAGACGATACTTTTCTCTCCATCCTCGGCCATAGTGCTTGATCTTTTTTTTGCCTTTGGCATTAATGGTCGCAGGAGGAAGTTCCTCAATATATCCCAATTCTAAACTATCCGCTACTTGCGCCGGAGCATTGAATACGCCAGCGCAAAGCAAAGCGGAAAAAAGTAGGATAAAGCGTTTCAAAAATTAATCTTCTAGTTGATGAATTCTTCCGAATCTATCAGTTATTTTTACAATGTGTTTAGTCGCTTTAGGATTGAATGGGGCTTTGAACATATTTGGCGAAGGATAACAAGCAACCCATGAGATTTTGTATTGGCTCGGATCAGCAAATTCGGCTTTAGCCACAGGATCTTTCCCACTGAAGCGCTCCATGTCACATATTTTTACGCCATCTTCAAAGTATTCAATTTTCCATGCATCGTCGTAGTCCCATACGTGGGCGATGGCAAGTCCGGGATAATCAGGGTTATCAAGATACAATTTGCCTTGGAAATCTGGCGTGTAGCCACAACTTTTATAGTACCAATCCAAATTTCCATTCTTCGTTGTATATACCTTATATCCTGGAGGGCATCCATCCACGCATACTGTTCCACACCACCAGCAGCCGCAGAAGCCTCCGATATTATGTTCCATAAGTCCATCTTTACCTTTCCCGCCACCGATAATGAAATTAGTGTTAGTATGCATGTGACCAGATAGTATTAGAGCATCAAATCCGCTGATCATTTTATATAGTGCAGGTTTGTTACAAAGGTTGTCCCCTATGATATCGTACATAAATCTATCTCTGTCTTCTTTCCCCTGAGTTGTAGGTATATGCATGCAGAGTACTAGTTTATGGCCTGAAGGTACAGTTGCTAGATCCTTTTCAAGCCAGCTGAGTTGCCTTTCATCCAGGTAACCTATATAAAAGTAGTCCCTTCCTACATAGAAATTATCATCTAAAACCACATAATGAGTTTTGCCTACATTAAAGGAATAGTAGGTAGGACCATAGAATTTTTCATATTCTTTAAAGGAAGTTTCATAAGAGCGACCCCAGTTAGTCATATCATGGTTACCTATAACATATCGCATATCTATACCCACTTTATCTATCATTTTAGTGATGCGTGGATATAGTGCGTGTTGCCACCCGACGATATCTCCTAGGCAAATTCCGAAATTATATGCATTCGGATCTAGACTTTCCACATGTTCTTTCATGTCGTCCAATCTTCCAGCAAAAGGAATTAAGTCGAGAGTATCGGAAATCTGCGGATCGGCAAAGACTATGGCATTATTATAAAGGTCATCCTTTTCGTTTTTTACCAATACGAAGTCGTAAACTTTCTTATTTGCGGTAAGATCTTGATAAAAACAGGTAGGTCCCCTAAAAGAAGCATTTCTATATCCAGAAGGAGTGCTGACGAATACGAATCTGCCGGAAGCTCTATCATAAGGTATTTCAAAGTTACCTTCTGAATCGGTTTTTACTACACATACCCCATCAGAAACTATTACGCCTTCCATTGCCTGACCAGAGTCGTCATGAACACACCCTGTTATGACATTTGTTTCTGCGACATTTGTAACTTTCGGTTTACTTACTCCGCATGATATTAATACGGCGCCTATGGTTAATAAAGAAAGAAATTTATTTATTTTCATATAATTAGCTTCTCCAGAAAATTTTATTTTTACTCAAAATACAAGTAATAGCCATCATGGCAAGCGTAATAATGAGTCCACGAACAAGACCCATAAACGGATTGCCTGCACTTGCTGCATCTACAATGCTTCCTAGTCCAATCGCATAGAACAGTGGGTTGAGAACTAGCCCAGAGAGCGTATACGCCACCATCGGATTTTGCCCCACGAGTGTAAAGTTAATGCTTAACTTGTGTCCAGCTATAGCCAATGCGCTTTCGCACCATAATAGAAAACTTGTCATTAAGCAGGCCAATCCCCCTGTTGTCAGCATATAGGATAAGTTACAGTGGTCTTTAGTGATGCCACCATCTATAGGATCAAATAGAATACCTAAGGCAAGCAATAGGTAGCCCATGCGCGCAATCCTATTTTTCGGAGAGGATTCAAACCCTCTTGTGATAAATATTTGGGCCAATGCTGCCACTACCGTTATTCCCATAGCTACTGTTACATGCCTTGTAAACATTGCCCATAACATGGCGGGAACCATTAATAAACAAAGCAGTGCGCTAATCAACGATAATGTGGCTTGTGGCTCTATGCACATCGCCTCGCGTCTTTCTCTAGCCTTACGTAGGATATCTCCTACACTCATGCCTATGAGTGTTATCACAAGGTATTGGGCGTATTTCCAATTAAGAAGCCAACTGATACTTGCCGGAAGTTCTGCCCAACTTAGTATATTGCTGTGCCATGCTGTTTCTTTAAGTGCACATATAATGATAAAGATTACTCCTCTTAGCCAAGGCTTGTCTTTAGTTATTATCCAAATGAACCCACCTACTAAAGCCAGCATAGATAATATCATAATGATGATATTATTCTGGTTAAAAGATAGATCCGCTTTGAATCCAAATTTAATAACTAAGAGTAATGCTATGATTACAAGCACTCCAGAAAGATTAATCAGAATAGGCTTTATCTTGCTCTTCTCTGGAACTCTCCATAAGGCGAGGAACAGTCCTAACCATATCCCGAATCTTGTTAATATTTTCAGTGGCTCTTCGTAAGAGAAAATGGCGTTGGCATTCCCAAGTACAAGGCCGAAAGCAGCAAGAGTGATCCATCGCTTGATGATATCAAGTGATATATGCGTGGTACTAAATCCTTTACGAAATTTACCGCCTAAAGAGAATGGCATGGATGCTCCCATAGAAAAGATGAAGAAGGGAAAAACCAAATCCACCCAAGTTATGCCCTTGATATCTGGATTAAAAACAAAATCCGGAGGCGGTACTTGGCAGTGAAACATCCAAGCTGGTAGTCCTGAATTCCATGCAATGTTTCCGCTCAAAACCATAAAGAATATGGCCAAGCCACGCAGAACATCTATGGATGTTATTCTATTATTCATTTTCTATGACCTTTTTCTAACCAGTAGTTTTCGATTTCTTCGAGTGTTTTTCCCGTTGTGTCAGGAATTACCTTCCACATTATAAGCATATAAGGGATGCACATGAATGCGAAAATGAAGAATGTGCCTGCTTGGCTCCAACCCAGAAGTACTGGGGTGAGTTGGCCTATTAGATAGGTTCCTACCCATAGCGCGAATCCAGCTATTGACATCGCTCTACCACGAACATCGTTAGGATAGATTTCAGATAGGAGTACAAATACCACAGCAGAAATAGAAATCGCACAGCAGAATACGTAACCTAAGAAGAAAGTAAGCATAAATCCATTCCCGAGTCCGAGTTTTGATCCAGCAGCGAAGTATGTGCCTATGGCTAGAAGGCATATAATCATGCCACTTACTCCCCAATAGATTAATTTCTTTCGCCCTACCTTATCGATTATGAATACGGCTAAGATAGTAGTTACCATATTTACTACGCCTACGAGTACTGTAGAGAACATAGGGTTGTCGAACCCGGCCTGTGAAAAGATTTTAGGACCATAGTATAGCACGGCATTTACGCCCATGAATTGGCCTAAAATGGCTATGGCACTACCAGCGAGCACGGCGATGAGAATTCCTGGTTTAAGCAGATCCTCCCATGAGCCTTTGTCGGCACCTTTTAAAGAGCTATTAGTGACATCTATTTCGTTTTGTATCTCGCTTGTGTCATTGTATATTCTAGATAGTATGGAGGTCGCTTTTTTCAAATCGCCTTTAACGATAAGCCACTTTGGACTTTCTGGAATGAAGAATATTATAAAGAAGAAAAGCAGTGCTTGGATGGTCTCACTTCCGAGCATACCTCTCCATGCTTCTGTTTGAAACATTTTGTCCCATAGAGACATATCAGCGGATGCGGTAATAGTAGGGTCTATGTTGCTTGCTATAATCCAGTTGATTAGATATGCAAGAAGAAAGCCCATGGTTACGGCCAACTGATAAAGCGAAACCAGTGTTCCGCGGATTTTTGCCGGAGATACTTCCGATATATAGATAGGGGAAACGATGGAAACGATGCCTATACCTATTCCACCGATTATTCGATATTCTACTAAGGCATTAAAATCGCCACATATTGCGCATCCTATAGCGGAGATGCTAAATAGTGCTGCTGATATTAGCATGGTGATTTTGCGGCCAAGGTAGTCGCTCAATGAACCTGCAACGAGCACACCGAATATTGAGCCAATAAGAGCGCAACCTACATACCAACCCTCTTTTATATCAGTTAGATGGAACTGATTTTTAACAATTTCCGTTGTCCCTGATATGACTGCCGTGTCGTATCCGAATAGAATACCGCCAATGGCGGCCACTACGGCCATGAAAATCACATAACCGCTTGTCTTTTTTTGCATAATCTTTTATTTTATGTTAAAGTAATCCTTGTATCTGTCGTATAAATGCCCGGCCTGTAGATATGCCGATTGAGGGCTCATGAAATGGCTGAATTCGAAAGTGATACCTTTATCGTATCCACATCTGGCAGCGGCTTCGAGTTTCATACGAAGTTTGTCGAATTTGATAGGGAAGAACTTGATAGGCATGTCGCGGTCGAAAGTTTCTGCATTAGTCCAGCATTGCATTCCGTATCTATCTGCCAATTTTTTGTTTACACTAAAGAATGCGTCGAGTTCATCGTAGTCGATGTGACCATCTTGGAATGCACATGCATCTACTACTTCGTGGATACCAGAGAAAATCTCATTCCATTCTTCTTCGTGTTTCTGAACGGAAACGGCCTCCGCTTTGGAAAGTGTACCTCCAGCAGCAGATACCGCCTTTTTTCCATCTATCCATGGAGAGATGAATGTAGGGAGGTTGTTGGAGATGTCCTTACACATTTTTCCCATTGTGTAGAAGCATTCTACAGCACCTTTTGTGGCGCGAGATATTTCTGTAGAGATGTACCAGCCTTGGAAACTCTTATGATGTCCGTAATGTTCCCATACTTCATCGATTACGAATTTATTAGCTTCTACTTCTGCCATCATATCCCCTGTGTCCCAATATTTTCCTGTATCATAAAGTCCGAAATAGAACTTTAGGTCATATTTATCAGCAAGAGTGAGGAATAGTTCGAGAAGATCCATAGAAGGCATGTAGCAGCCTTTATTCAGCAAGTATTTGCTCGGCCAAGTAATGAATTTTCTATAACCGCTTCTTATCATTATGACTGTGTCGATTCCTATAGCCTTCATATATTGAAAGTCTATTTCCCACTCTTTCGGGCCCCAGTTCTGATGAGGAATATCGTGGGAAATCTCATCAAGGAAGGTTCCAGTGATTCTCAAAGCATTACCTTTAGGTACGATAAGTCCATCAGAGTTAGTGCCTGTGAATGTTTTTTTCTCCGAACAACTTGAAAGGAGTGGGGCGCATGCTGCTGCCGTCGTGGCTGCTGCCGCTGTTTTAAGAAATGTTCTACGATTTGTCATAATATATGTCTTAGTATTATTCGTTTATACTCTTTTTTATAAAAATGGTATTGATTTATCTTACAAAAATAGCAAAAAACCCGAGAGAAATTGCAATTCTAAGATTTAACATTGCTAAAAGAGGTAATTTCATTGGAAAAGATTACATTTGCGAAGATAACCCATAAATAGTACCGACCATGTTTGCCAAATACATTTTCATAGTGGCGACCCTATCGCTGCCATTAGTGCTACTGCCAGATGCTTTTTGTCAAGTACCTAATCGAGATCTTGAGGTGATGGATGTGAGTACGCCGAATCAGTGGTCATTTTATAAATACATAGAGCATCCCGTTAATTTATTCAATGGTGCTCAAGATGTCAATATCGAGTTATATACCTTAAAAGATGGTCCTATTAGCATTCCTTTAACTCTTCGCTATAACACATCTGGAATAAAGGTTAAAGAAGAAGCTTCGTGGGTGGGGCTTGGTTGGAATCTGAATGTCGGAGGGTATCGCACTGAAGTGCCAGTAGGAGGTAGTGATGGTTCAGATGAGTTATATGATAAATATAAAGACTCTTTTTATAGTGATACTTATTCGCAACCACTGATTTATGCCAAATACGAAATAACTCCAGAAGAATATAATGCATTAAGCTTTAAGGATAGTTATAGGATTCAACTATGCGGGAAAACTTCTCCTGATGTATTTTTCTATGCCTATCCTGGCGGAAACGGGAAATACGTGATAGACCCACAAGATGGAAAAGTATCTCTAATAAGAAGAGAGGAGGATGTGGAAATAGTCGGAAGCAGAATAACCACCCCAGAAGGAATCCGACACGAATACGATAAAGAAAAGGAGTTTATAAGCAGTAATGAAAATGGAAATGTCCTATATAAGAGTATGCCTTTGAAGCGAAGTATCTACCCTAATGGCGATGAGGTGAACTACACTTATAGGGAGCGGATGTATGTAGACCATCAGACGAGCCAATACATATGTGGATTATTTACGCCTAATCTAAGTGGTTCTTTTGTTCAAGAATGTTCAGATAAAAGATTAGGTAGAATCAAGAATACCATATCCAAATTGGAAAGCACTCTTACTGAAGTTAACACCCCTTGCTATAAAATAGTGTTTCATCTGTCTAACAGGTTAGATCATAGCGTCGCTCAAAAGCTCGACTCTATAGTCTTATGGGATAAATTAAACGGCGAAAAGATAAAAAAGTATATTTTTGAATACTCATATTTCAAGCCTAAAAAAGAAGATCAACAGACAGACAAGTTCTCTACATATAGACTTCGTCTAGATGCGGTAAAAGAACAATCCATTAGTTCTACAAAAAGCATCGGTAGGTACCAATTCAAGTATAATGAGACTCCGCTTCCTTCTAAAAATTCCTTTTCCTGTGACTTTTGGGGATATGCCAATAGTGACTCCCCTCTTACGGATTTAGATGAATCGGTACCTAATTTAGAGCCTCTTTACTGGTGGAGTAGTAATGAAGAACATAAACAGATCGTTAAGGAATCAAAACAATGGGGAAATGTCGATAAAAGACATAATGAGGGGTATTGTGGTGCTGGAATGCTTAAAGAAATAGTATATCCGACTGGAGGAAGTACTGTATTTGAATTCGAATCTAACAGTTTCTATGACAAATTTATTCCATCCGTTGGAGATGAAATAGTAATTGGAAAAGAGAAAACAGCAACCCTGTGGGATACGAATAATAGTACTACTGATTATTCAGGACAGGTGTTTGAATTTGATAGCCCAAGAAACTTTACGATTAGTTATAGACTGAAAAGAGGCAGCGTATCTTGGTTGGAATTAATAAACAGCAAGATAAACTTACAGACTGGAATAATGAGTGAAAACTCCCATGAGGAAGTTATTTATGATTTTAGTTCCGATTGTGAAAAAGCTTTTTACTCTTCTACACCTACCGACGAATTATTTGGAGAATTGCATGTTCGTATTCCTCAAGGAATGAGTGCTGTAAGTCTGTTCCTGCCTGACGATATAGGAAACGACAAAGAAGCCAGACTTGATGTTATCATCAAATATATAGATCGAAACGCTGACGAAGAACCATCAGTTGTGCGAACATCTCGCGGAGCAGGAATGCGAGTAAAAAGTATTTCTCATAAAGATAAAGATGGAACTATAATGCAAACCACATGTTACGAATACACAGACAAATCGAACGGAGAGTCAAGTGGTCGATTATATACTCGACCTCAATTTTGTAGAGAAATGATGAGTTATTCTGTCGTGGGTAATATAAAAAGAGACCTATTTGGTGATATTTATGATATCGTACCAAGCATCGTAACAACGATGCACGAGTATGAGATAAATGCGGAACAAATAGGAAACAACCCTTATGGAATGCCAGAAGGTGTGGGATATGGGATAGTCCGTGAAAGCATCGATGGTATCGGAGGGTATAAGGAGTATAAATTCAATACACTGAATTTATCTCCTATGGAAGATGAGCACGCGCAGTTTAATTATGTAGCAGATAGCCCTTTGATAGGAAAATGTGAAAGCGAAACCTATTATGACGTTAATGGAAATATCGTAGAGAGTCATAAGTATGAATATAGGCAAAAGATAGCCAAATACTTAAAGGGTATACACCTAGTCAGCGCGTATGATTGGCATGACGATGCTGTGGAAATGATTGATTCATACAATTATACATTAATGCCTAATGCTGAAAAGCCATATATGGATGGTTGTCTATGGCTATATATTTTCAATTTGAACCAAAATGAGGTCTATCTCACAAAAGAAACGATAGAGCGAGACGGCGTAATACAAACTATAGAATACGATTATGATGAATCCATAATGCTACCGACCGTAAAAAGATATAGTCAGAGTGATGGTAGGTTTATTTCTCATCATTTCAGTTATCTAAATAATAGGGTTAAACATATTATAAATCCCATAACGGAGGAAAGGCTGAAAAAATTCGGGCTGACTTATTTCATAAGAAGGAACAATTACGATAACAAGGGATTACTTGATGCTGTCCTTTTCCAAAACATTCAAGATGGCACTTCAGTGATAGCTTGGCAAAAGACAAAAAGCGATGCAAGAGGAAATGCGTTGGAGCTGCGACTATGGGAAAGCGAAATGAAAAGGTACAAGTGGGACTCTGGTGGAAGGCACATAATCGAAAAAAGCGAATTGGCGGACAGCGCGAGTAGAAATTGGCATACTACGAAGTATACTTACGACAGCAAGGGCCTTCTTGGTCGAATAGAACTGCCAAATGGGTTGATTAATGGGTTTAACTACGATGAGTTCGGACGATTACGCTCTGAATATCGGGTATATGATGGTAATGTACATCTTGATAAATCCTATGATTATAAATTATATACTGAAATAGGGAGCGGTGGTGAGAATTACATATCGAAGTTAGATTATTTAAAACAAAATGATACTCGCGAACATAGGGTATATGTGAATGGTTTAGGATTGCCTTGTCAGGAACTCGAAGCGGACGGATATTGTGACGAGCAGGCACGAATAACTATTCATGAATATGATGCTGCCTTGCGAGAAACTAAGGCATATCTTTCTTATGGGCTGTCTAATAATCTAATGCAAAGACGAGTTAATTCTATTAATGAACAAAAGGCTTTTTATGGAAGTGATTTCGCATATAAGGAAAACGAATATGAACCTAGTCCTTTAGGTAGGATAATAGGTGAGATAAAGGCGGGAGATGATATTCGAGAGGCTGAGGTGAAAAAACAAATAAAGTATAGAGGTAATAAATCGGAAGAAGTATTACAATTAACCAGCACATATGCTGGGACTATTCAAGTAAAAGGATATTATGCTGATTCCACTCTTTTCTGTAAGCATCTTATCGATGAAGATGGAAATGAACAGTTAGAATATAAAGATTTGATAGGGAATATAGTTTTAAAAAGACAAGTCTTAAAAAACACCGATAGCACTATTACAAATGTAGATACCTATTATGTTTATGATGATTACATGAATCTTCGTTATGTCCTCCCCCCAGATGTCAGTGCAGAATTAAATGTAAATGAATCCTATGGGGATGCATCAGATATCGCAAAACTGTCTTATTATTATCAGTATGATGGATATGGTCGTGAAGTGAAAACGCATATTCCGGGATGTGAAGATGAAGTAAAGGCTTATGACAAAAGAGGTTTGACGATTAGTTATCAAGGGCCTCGCGAGCGGGAAGACGGGGTAAGAAGAGAATACATATATGATGGGCTTAGACGCCTTTTGGAAGAGAGAATCATCGGACGGTCGGACACTCTTTTAATGCATAAATTGTTTTACGACACGCCAATGGATGAAACTATTCCTTTTATGCAAATTGACCCTCAATGGACTTCGCAAGAAGACTTGCTTCAAAATATGACTGGACTTCTTTCTGGAGAGTGGGTGGCGATAAATAAAGACACTTATTATTTCGCTGAACCACAGTATGTCAAGCGCTCGTATTATTATGACAAATTAGGTCAATTGGTTCAAAGCACTCAGCAGGATTATCTGCGTGGTAGAAGTTATTACTCTTATAATTACGAGTATAATGGAAATATTTCGAGGGAGACGGAAGAACATATAATGGATAATTTTGGCATGAGAAAAACTACTGAAAAGTATTACTACCGAAATGGCCTATTAAGAGCAGAGAGCGGTTTTCTTCCAGATAATAATGTTGGACTGGGACTTTCTTATGAGTATGACTGCTTGGGAAACCCTGTTAAGCAATATTATAGATATTGTGGTAAGTATAATATTGATTATGAGCAAACTAATACTTATAATTTACGGGGAGAATTAACTCGAATCCAAAATCCATTTTTCGAGCAGAATATAGAGTATGGTTTCGGTGGAAGGATAAATGAAATTGGTTTTATACATAGTAGCAATGAGTATTCTCATCAGTTTTCCTACGACGGTCTAGGGCGTCTTATTAATGCCAATAGTCCATTTTCGAATATACCTTCAGAAAAGAATTTAGAATATGACCTTGTGGGTAGGTTACAGTACATGGAAAGATATGATGGTAATAAAACGGATACGCTACGATGTCAATACTTAAATGGTAAATTACATACGATCAATAATTCTCGCTATTTTAGGTATAATGATGCCGGAGATATGACATACGACGGAAGAACAGAATATGGCATAACATATGGACTAACTGGGCTGCCGAGCAATATAGATACTGGAGGTAACATCGTTTATTATGATTACCTTTGGACTGGAGAAAAGGTGGCGACTATATTGTACAATACAATAGGTAAAATCTATTTAGGCTCATTCATATTGAATTGGGAAGGGGCAAACGGACATAACTTCTCGCTCGAAAGTGTGTCCATGCCAGGCGGAAGGATAATGAATGTTGATGAAAATGGTGAAATTATGTTTGTTCCTATGATGTATTTTATAGACAATCTTGGCAGCATTCGCTCAGTCGTGAATGCCGCATCTGGAACTGAACTGAAGCATTACGATTATTATCCTTATGGACTTGAATGGGGGTATGAACATAAAGATAATAGCGCTGAATATCGATATAAGTTCAACGGCAAAGAAGACCAAGGGATGTTCGGCGTGGATTACCTCGATTATGGAGCAAGACTCTATGACCCTTATATCGCTTCATGGACAAGTCCTGACCCATTGTCCCGCAAATACCCTAACATAAGTCCTTATGTCTTCTGTAATAACAATCCAGTCAATTTTGTGGATCCGGATGGGAAAGAATATCATATAACACGTGTAGGAAATAAAATATTGATATCTGCAACATATCGACCAGTAATTCCTGATTATATAAAAAACAATAAACTAAAAAGTGAGCATTGGGCACTAACGATAAAGTCTCTTAAACAGGCTATATCTTATTGGAATAAAAGGGTTGATAAATATGAGGAAAATGGAAAGACTTTTTATGTTTATTACAATCTATCCTATACTACATTGCAAACAGCTAACGATAAAAGTATTAAATACATGGTTTCTAGTGATGGTACTTTTACTAAAAAAACCACAATGGGAAATACAAAACATAATACAGATATTGTGATAAGACAAAGTCGCGCCATCGGTGAAAATATCTCGGCACATTTAACCGGAGCTCACGAAATAGGTCATTCATTGGGAATGAAAGATGAAAATATAGGCATAATGTCTAAGTATAATACAGAAGAAGACCGAAACGATTATATTTCTAATAAAAATTTGAGTAATATGATATATGGTTCTAAGGCCGTGAATGATAATTGGATAAGGCGATTAATTATTAAAATAGAAAGAAAATGGTAAAAAAGTATATAGCATTTTTGATATTACTATGGCTTATAATAGGTTTATATGCGCATATCGTTATAAATGATGCTTTAACAGAGCGAGTAGATTTCATTGTACCTTCCGTTTCAAATGAAATAAATAAAGAAAAACGATTAGATATAATATGTAATTTACCTGATAGTGTTTGGTATATTGTTGATGAAAATAATGAAAAATTAAATATAGAAATATCCCAAAATTTAAAATGGCGATTATCATATAATGAAGACTTCTGCAAGGGTATGTTTTATAGGATCAGTGAGACAGATTCGTGTATTATCTATCATTATAGAAGATGCTTTAATATTTATCAGATGTATTGTTATTATGATTTTTTAACAAATGGGGTTGAGCCTTTAGAAGTTATCTATCCGGATTCCATGTTAGAAGAATTTACTGATGAAGTAATATTGCCATTCGATCGACTAAATCATAAATTTTTAGGATACTATAAGAAAGATCCTTGGATGATGGCAGGTATTCCTATAAATAGTGATTTTTCCAAAAACAAATATGAATTAGTTTACGCTTATATTTATATTCCTGCAAAAGCCCAATCATGCTATTATTGCTTTTCTGGTTCAACCATAAGTGATGTAATTGAAAATAATACTTTATTTAAGGGCAATTATAATAACTATGCCGTACAAATTAATGCAGATATCGATCCATTAATCAAAGGCGAAAAAATAATTGAAAACGATGAGGGTACTATTTGCTATTATCCAGAATTAAACAATAAACCCATTATTGAAGAAATGGTGTGTGACCCATATCGACCAAATACATATCGCGTAATAGGTACAATAAAAGGAGTAAATAAAATACATGGATTTACTCTTTATGATGATGATTCAATTTTTGTAAATGCTAATGCTTTAGTGAAAGATGCCTATCAAAGAGGTTTAATTAATACTGATTTACAAAGATGAAGAATCTCATTAGCAAATGTATAGTTTATGGGTTAAACGGGCATAACTTCTCGCTCGAAAGTGTGTCCATGCCAGGCGGAAGGATAGTCAACACTGCTGAAAATGGTGAAATTATGTTTGTTCCTATGATGTATTTTACAGACAATCTCGGCAGTATTCGTTCAGTTGTGGAAGCTACATCTGGGACGGAACTGAAGCATTACGATTACTATCCTTATGGACTCGAATGGGGGTATGATCATAAAGATAATAGCGCTGAATATCGATACAAGTTCAATGGAAAAGAAGACCAAGGGATGTTCGGCATAGATTACCTCGATTATGGGGCAAGACTCTATGACCCATATATCGCTTCATGGATAAGCCCTGACCCATTGTCCCGCAAATACCCTAACATAAGTCCTTATGTCTTCTGCAATAGTAATCCTGTGAACTTTGTAGATCCGGATGGGAAGAGAATTGAAAGTTCTAGACGACAAAACATTAATTATTTAATTTCTGATTTGAAAAATATTTTTAGGGATAAAAAATTCGATGCTTTCAGGAAATTATTCTCCGTATCTAGGGATGATAATAAAACTTATTACATGAATCAAATAAGTCAAGAAGCATTAAAAAATGCATTGCAAGGAGTGCAATTAACACAAGATGAAAAAGCATTACTGGAAATCGTAGTTAATACCATTAATTCTAATAGTAATCATGTTGTTGAATATCTTAAAAGTGATGGTTATGCTTCCAAAGTATTTACTGATAGATATTTAGACGAAATGGCTACTGAAAATGATAGAAGAGCTATGCAGTCTGTTGTAGATTTTAATGGTGGCTTTCTTCCTGCTTTTGTCGTCATAAATGCGGGAGGTGGTGGAGCCACTCTTGCTATGAAAAATGGATCAGTTTCGGAAATTTTTATCGATTTTCAGCATCCAAATGGACGTGCTGTTACTATGGGTCATGAATTGTTCGGACATGGTAGACCAATTTCTTTGGGGAGGGTTAGTGATGGTAAATCTATTGAGCATGTGGATGCAATACAAGTTGAAAACCTTATTTTACGAGTAATGGGCATAGATTATATAAATAATGGAATCAATCACGGAACACACACCATTATAGAAAACCCATCAGATTTACCTTCTTTTAGATGAAAACAATATATAATAATCTAATTCTTCTTATTGTTAGTTGTATCTTAATTATTTCATGTGGGACATCACATCATCTTGAAGATAATAAAAAGACACATAATAATTTTGTGCTCGCAGACTCCTTGAAAATTAAGCAGGAGAAGAGTAATTTTAGTAATGGTATTGCAAGAGATTATACTGATATATACGATAATTATGGCTTTTCTCATGAATTGGAGAATGCTGATTATTTATTTTTTTGTAGTGGTTATGCCTGGTGGATTGTAAAAAAAGAAGACGCTATATATAAAATTTTCTTCAATTATAGTTATACTCAGCCTGAAGGTTTTAATGCGTTCTATATAGACGATGGAAATCTATTTAATCGGTGTTTCTCCATGACAGAAGATGACTTTAAAGCAAAGTATTATAATCTGACTTACGATTTTATGTATTTCTACTTTTCTTTATATAGAAATGGGAATATGGTAGGAGAGTGTGTTTCCACTTGGTATGACGAAAATAAAAATAGGATATTCCCACTAGGTGATATTTTGACATTAATGACCTTAATCCATTCAAAATACAATTGAAAGATATTATAATACTATGACGAGTATTTATGCTACCCTATTGATTATATAGTTATCCGAGAATTATATGGACATTTTATTATTACTAACAACCTTGCTGTTTTGTAATGACTTTTCTGTAGATAAATCTAAAAGTGAATTAGAATTAGTATGGGGTATTGATTTTTATACAAACTGACCTAAAATCGCGAGTTTTTATTATCTTTGCGTGACAAAACGCACTAACTTTAACATTATTCAATAAACAAAACTTCTATTTATGAAATCAAAATTTAGGGCTGTAGCCGCTATTCTGCTGATGTGCTTGTGCTTATCGGCAAATGCTCAGCAACGGGTGCGCGGCAAAGTCGTAGACGGCTTTGGTGAGCCTATTCCAGGAGCTTCTGTAGTTATTCTAAGGACGCAGACTGGAGCCATGACAGATGGTGACGGATTCTATTCAGTGGAATGTGAATCTTCCGACGTTCTTGAATTTGCTTTCCTCGGCATGAAAACGATTAGAGAAACTGTGGGAACGCGGACGATAATTAATGTCACTTTATCCGATGATGCCACCGCACTTGATGAGGTTGTCGTGGTCGGTTATGGTACTCAATCCAAGACTAATCTTACTAATGCTGTCAGTTCTGTAAAAGGAGCAGAACTCTTGAAAGCTCCTTCAGTAGGTGTGGCTTCAATGCTAGGTACTCGAGTTGCCGGAGTGGTTGCTCTTCAGCAGAGCGGTCAGCCAGGTAGTGACGCCGCTTCCATTCTTGTTCGTGGACAAGGTGCAGTTTATGTTGTAGATGGAATTAAGCGAGACATTAATGAAATAGATCCTAATGAAATCGAAAGCATATCTGTGCTTAAGGATGCTACTTCTGCTGCGGTTTATGGTCTTGATGCCACTTCTGTTGTCTTGGTTACTACCAAGCGTGGTGATTCTCAAAAGACAAGAATCAGTTACAATGGTGAATATGGTGTCAGCCGTAATACCGATATGTTGGAAATGCTTGATGGACCGCAGTATGCATATTGGTATAATAAGGTTACTGAACTTGACTGTGAAGCTATAGGAAAGGAATTTACTCCTATTTTTACGCAAGAACATATAAAGTATATGCAAGAGGGTAGCCACGGATGGGGAAATACCAATTGGTATGAAAAGACATTCGGCACTGGTACTACCCAGCATCATAATATTTCTGCTACTGGAGGTAATGAGAAGTCTAAATTCTTTGCTTCCATCGGTTATTTTGATCAAAATGGTAATGTACAGAACTTTAATTACAAGCGTTATAATATTCGCTCGAATGTAGATACTAAGATCAACGATTTCCTTTCTTTCGAGATGAACCTTGCAGGTCGTCTTGAAGTAAGAAATCAGCCTGGTTTCTCGGCCAATCCTGACGACTGGAACAATATCCCTCAGCAAGCCGTGCGTGCGCTTCCTTATGTGCCAGAGTACTACGAAATAAATGGTGTTACATATCCTGTTTCTACTCGTACTAACTCTTCGTGGGTGAATCCTAATGCTGCAGCAACTCAGACTGGCAATTCTAATACCAGAAATACTTACATTCAGACCAATGCTGCACTTCGTTACGATGTCCCATTTGTAAAGGGTTTGTATTTCAAGGCTATGGGCTCTTATGATATGATGTTCCAGAATGCGAGAAGAATTGCTACGCCATATTATACTGCAGTACTTACTCTTCCTGTAGCTGGAACTACAGATCTTAGTTATATCCGATCCGCAGATGCCAGAGGTACTACTACATCTCTTTCTGAGAGCGCATATTATAATTATGCTATCACCACTAACTTAAGTGCTAACTATGAAAGAGAATTTGGAAAACATTCTATAAAAGCACTTGCCCTTATGGAGACAAGAGAAGTAAAGTCCCACACTATCGGTGCTACTGGTTATGGGCTTGATTTCCTTTCTCTTGCAGAGTTGAGTAAGGTTACAAATAAGACAGGTGATGGCTCTGAAAAGATTCCTTCAATATCCGGAGCTTCTTCACATACACGTGCAGCCGGATTCGTGGGTCGTGTGAACTATGCTTATGATCAGAAATATCTTTTGGAACTTTCTTGCCGTTATGATGGTTCTTATGTATTCTCTAATAAGTCAGGTAATCGTTGGGTAGCGCTTCCTGGTGTTTCACTTGGTTGGAATATGCATAAGGAAGATTGGTTCGATGCTTCGTGGATAAATGAGCTTAAACTTCGTGCAAGTGCAGGTAAAACAGCTACACAGAATGGTTTGAGTTCCACTAATTATATGGATCTTTTTACATTAGCTGGAAACTCTCTTGTTCTTGGAGGTGTTAATCAAGGTATGGTGTATGCATCCACGATAGGTAATCCTAATCTTACATGGGCTAAGGTGGATAGTTACGATGTGGGTGTCGATTTTAATGCTTGGAACGGACTGCTCGGCATTGAATTCGATGTGTTCTATAAATATGAATACGACATTCTTTCAGGAGTTACTGGTTCTTATTCTCCTTCAAGAGGTGGGTACTATTTCTCTTATGGTAATGATAATAAGAAGGATTATCGTGGATTTGATTTCACAATCACTCATAACAATTATATAGGTGATTTGAATTATGGCGCTAAGTTAATGTTTTCTTATGCATATCGCAGATGGCTCTATTATGCAGGGGATTCTGCTAATGCGCCAGATTATCAAAAGCTTACTGGTAAGGAGGTCGGCTCTCTTTATGGCTATATCGCAGATGGACTTTTCCAAAGTGAATCTGAAATTCGTCATAGTGCTGTAATGTCTGATAAGGCAGTTGTGCCAGGTTATATCAAGTATGTAGATCGCAATGGTGACGGACAGATTACTTACGCCCAAGATATGGGCTATGTTGCGGCAAGTGCTTATCCTCGTGTACAGGGCTCATTGAATCTTTATGCCAATTGGAAAGGATTTGATATAGATATGCTTTGGCAGGGAGCAACCGGTCGTACAGTTTCTCTTACCGGTCAGTATACAGCTACTGGTTCTAACGGAGTGATGGATAATACTTTCCTTACCAAGCCTTTCTATCACGGAGGAAATTCTCCTTTATATTTGCTCGAGAATTCATGGACTCCTGATAACAAGGACGGTGAGTTCCCTCGCCCTTCTATTACGACGGTAAGCTCTAACAACGCATTCTCTTCTACTTTCTGGTATAGAGATGGAAGTTATCTTCGTCTAAAGACTCTTCAGTTAGGCTATACTCTACCTACCAAAGTCTCCAAGTTTATGGGTATGTCTTCGTTTAGAGTATATCTTCAGGGTTCTAACCTACTTACATTCAGTGGACTCAATAAGTACCATATCGATCCAGAACAGCCTGGAGTGAATAATGGTTACTATCCACAGCAGAAGGTATATCAGTTAGGTGTTAAAATTACATTCTAAAAGGAGGAGAAAGAGTTATGAAAAAATCGATTTTAATTTTAGTTTCTTTAGCCGCTCTCGTATCCTGCAACAAATGGCTTGATGGCACTACGGACTCTTCGAATCTTTCCGAAGCTGCCATTTGGGAGACAGAAGAGTCTGCCAATTATTACTTGAACGGTTTTTATACATATATATTCAAATATGGTCAGTTCGGTGAGGCTCAGTTTGGTGGTAGTATGACTGAAAGTCTTACAGATGAACTCAAGTATGGCTCGGAAGCTCTTGGAAATAAGGCCGGGCATCCTAATAATTATGTTACTAATGCTGATGCAGTCACTCCCGATGGCTGTATTTGGGGAGTTTGGGGGAACGCCTATAATCAGATCCGTAGAGTTAATGGCTTCCTTAATTCGAGAGCGAAGTTCTCGCATTTTGATGCACAGACGGATACTCTTTTTGTGGCTCAAGCCAAGTTTTTCCGTGCATTCCTTCATTTTCAGCTTGCAAAGCGTCATCCGAAAGGAATCATTTATTATAAAGAACTTCCCAAGTCTAACGACGCTGCGCTAAGTAGCCCGGAAGAATTCTGGCAGGATATTTATGATGATCTTCGCTATGCAACAAAATATCTTCCTGAAGAGTGGCCTTCTGCACAGAGAGGTCGTATTACTAAGGGTGGTGCATGGGCTATGCTTTCACGCACTATGCTTTATGCAGAGCGCTGGCAGGATGCTTATGATGCTGCTGATTCTGTGATTAAATTGAATAGATATGGCCTAATGGATGATTATCGCCAGTCTTGGAAAGGTAACAATAAAGAGTCTATCATCGAATTTGCTTTTAACAAGAATGGTGTGACACATAATTTTGATCAAGATTATGTTCCATTCTGCTTTGGCTATGATTATGGCGCACTTGGCACTCCGACGCAGGAGATGGTGGAAAGTTATGAAAAGGCCGATGGGTCGCAGTATGATTGGAGTGGCTATCACGATGGTTCCGTAAAGACACGCCCAGATTATGAAAGCCTTGAACCTCGTTTCAAAGCTACTGTCTATTATAATGGATGTACTTGGGGTCCAGATAATGACAAGTATATGGATTGCTCTGTAGGTGGGGCAAATGGCGAGTTCATGGCTTATGGATCTGCTCCTTATTCTTATGGTAAAACGACTACAGGTTATTTCCTTCGTAAACTTATAGATGAAAACCATACTGATCTTAAGGGTATTAAGAGCACTCAGACTTGGGTTGAAATGCGTTATGCAGAGGTTCTTCTGAATAAGGCTGAGGCTGCATATAGACTTGGCAAGAATGATTATCAAACCACTATGAATGAAGTACGTGCTCGCGTAGGGCTTCCTCAAAAGAACACCACAGGAGAACAGTGGTTTAAGGATTATCGTCGTGAGCGTAAAGTTGAACTTGCTTTCGAGGGACATCAATTCTGGGATCTTCGCAGGTGGAAGCTTGCTGATAAGGATTATCCAGTTGGTCTGAATAATTATAGGTGCCATGCGTTTAGAATTACAGGGTCTACATTTAATTATGAGGAGTGCGACCTTAAAGATCGCGTGTTCCCAGCTAAACTTTATAACTTGGGTATTCCTACCGCAGAGCTTAGAGATAATAATTTAATCAACGAACAATTCGAAGAGTGGAGATAATAATTTATGAAACACACACTTAAATATTTTGCAATAGCGGCGTCCGCTCTTTTCTTGGCCTCATGCCAGCAGCCCGACTACAAATTGTCGGAAGCTGTTGCCACAAAGGCTATAAATAGTATAACCGCTTCCTTTATCGGAGATACATCTGACGAAAACAAATTCTCATCAGAGATAGACTATGAGAATCATGTGATAACCATAGTGTTCCCTTATACTTATCCGGCTAATTCGAAATATAATTTGGAGGAGGATGATCTTAAGGAAGTTAAGGTTGTAGCTAACCTTGACGATAACTGTTCTATAGAACCTGCCATTCTTATAATGGATCTCACTAAGGATAATCCTATTACAGTTATAAATCAGAAAAAAGAAAGGACTGATTATATAGTTCGAGGTGAAATTCGTAAGAGTGCTGAATGTGCTGTTACAGCCTTCAAACTCGTAGAGGAACAGTTTGTAGGTGTTATTAATGAGAGTGCCAAACTTATATCTATCGTCAGTGATGTCCCTCCTGTATCTCAACTTGCAGAAGTGGAACTATCATTTGGTGCTACTATTACAAGTACACCGGATCCTACTAAGGTCGCATGCGATTATTCTAAAGATGTCAAGTTTACAGTAACGGCACAGGATGGAAAAACCACTGCAGAATATACCGTTAAGGTTCAGCTCCCTGATATTCTTGAAAAGGGCATGAGACCTAATAGTGGTAAAATTCTGTGGAACACGAAGATAGTGGATACTTATGCTCCAGCTTCACCTCTTTTGATGACTTCGATGGCTGTTATTAACGATTATATCGTGCTTAATACCCGTAATGAAGACATGATAGTGGTAAGCAGAAAGACAGGTGAAAAGGTCGGCACTATCGCACTTCCATTTAAGGGCAATTTAACTAACTTCAAGGCTACCGGAGATAACGCGGATAATATTCTTGTAACTAACCTTGCTTCTGATGAGGTGGTGGTATATCGTATAAAAGGCATAAATGGCACTCCGACAGAGTATATTCGTTATGCTGCTGGTGGAAAATCTTATGGTAGAGGTATTTCCGTTATAGGTTCCCTTGATGGCGATGCCATAATAACCATGCCTCGTTATCAGGATACTTGGACATTCCTTCGTTGGACAGTTAAGGACGGTGTACTTAATCCTGAGCCGGAGGTGGTAGATATTAATTGTTCATTGAATGCAGGTGGTTGGGTTTACAATTGTGATATAGTGCCTACTAGTGCAACAGACCCTAAGGCCGATTATTTTGTTAATTCTTATGCTAAATTGACAGCACCCGATTCTAACGATAGAGCTACTATCTGGGTTAGTGGGCAGACGAATAAGGATATTTGCAGAAGTGCATTTACATCGTCCAACTGGGTTCGTAATGCTCTTGACTATGTCAACTTCAATGGCGTGGGATTCCTTGTTTCTAATTCTGTGAATTCATTTACATGGGGTACGGACGATATGATATATCTTTACGACTTGGGAGATAGTAATCTTGACAATGTAGCTTGGAAGTCTGACGCTGGCATTTATGGCTCTATGGCCAATATCACTCAGGCCAATGGCAATGCCTGTGGTGATGTGGCCCTTCGCGTTTCAGATAACGGCTATTATATGTATATGTATTTCTTCTTCGCGGGAGGTCAACTTGTAGCGGTACAGTTCGACTGTCTTGATATGTAGTATATGAGAAAAACAATAAGTTATATTTTTATGCTTGCAGCGGCACTTTTCAGTGTCGCTGCTTGCGATGAAAACAAGAAGAACCATACGCCAGATTGGGAGTGGCCAGATGAAAAGCCAGACGATAAGCCCGATGAGCCTAAAGCAGAAAAGCCATTTTATATATGGATAGATGCTGCGGCTAATTTTCCAGATTTTGCCAATTCTAAAGACAATATTAAAAGAGACCTAACTAAAGCAAAGGAAGCTGGATTTACCGATGTGGTCGTAGACGTAAGACCTACTACAGGAGATGTGCTCTTTACTACTGAGGTGGCTGCTCCTGTACAGTTTTTAGGCGCTTGGGTTAATGGGAAGTACACTCAGGTGAATCGTACTTCTGACTGGGATTATCTACAGGCATTTATAGAGATTGGCCATTCTTTAGGATTAAGAGTTCATGCGGCGCTTAATACTATGGTAGGAGGAAATCGCACATTCGGAGGTGTCGGAATGCTTTTTAGAGATGCTTCAAAAAAAGACTGGGCGACTACTTATAATCTGTCTTCCGGGCTTGTTAATGCAGTGGATAGCGGAAAGGAACTGTTTTTTAATCCAGCTCATCCTGAAGTTCAAGAGTATCTGCTTTCTTTGATAAAGGAAGTGGCTGCCTATGATGGTCTGGATGGGATTTTTCTTGACAGATGCCGTTTTGCTGGGCTCCAGTCAGATTTCTCAGAAGAGAGTAAAACACAATTCATGGACTATATGGGCGTATTGTCTTTGAAATGGCCAGATGATATACTTCCTGCAGGAACTGATTATGATGCTGCTAATAAGATGACCACATATCCTAAGTATTATAAGTCTTGGCTTGAGTGGAGGGCGAAGGTTATACACGATTTTGTGGAGAAAGCTTCAAATGCTGTACATGAAGTTAATCCAGATGTGAAGTTCGGTGTGTATGTAGGGGGGTGGTATTCACAGTATTACGATGTGGGGGTAAATTGGGCAAGTCCTAATTACAATACTGCTTCAGCTTATAGCAAGTGGGCTACATCTAAATACAAAGATTATGGCTATGCCGATCATTGTGATCAGATGTTGATTGGCGCCTATGCCGCTCCTGGGTCTGTTTATGGAACTAATGAATGGACTATGCAAGGCTTTTGTCTTAAGGCGAAAGAAAAGATAGGCACGGCTTGCCCACTTGTAGCAGGCGGACCTGACGTGGGGAATTGGGATTCTAGGAATAAATACACTCAGGAACAGGAAGATCAAGCTATAGTTAATTCTGTTAAAGCTTGTTATGATGCATGCGACGGGTATTTTTTATTTGATATGATACATCTTAAGAATGCCGACCAATGGAAGTATGCTAAAGAAGGAATAGATAAAGCACTTGGTAAATGAAGAAAAAACTAATGATATTGGCTGCTGCAGTGTTAGCATTTGCAGCATGCACTACAAAAAATGAGGAAAAGCCACTTTATATATGGATAGACGCATCGGCTAATTTCCCTGATTTTGCTAATTCTAAAGAAAATATCGAGCGTGACCTCACTAAGGCTAAAGAAGTGGGGTTTACCGATGTAGTGGTGGATGTGCGCCCCACGAATGGTAATGTGCTCTTCAAGTCTCGCGAAGGTATTCCTTATACGGAGCGTCGCAGCTGGAGAGGTGTGTTTGAACGCACAGCCGATTGGGACTATTTGCAGGCATTTATAGAGATTGGCCATAAATTGGGGCTAAGGGTACATGCTGCCATGAACACCATGGCAGGCGGCTCATATTCTCCTTTCGGATCGAGTGGACTTCTTGCTACCGACCCTTCGAAAAAGTCGTGGGAGACTCAGTACAATACGGCAGATGGTATAAAGACAGTGGATCGTGGGGATTCGATGAGCACGATTTTCTTTAATCCGGCCAACCCTGAAGTGCAGCAGTACTTGCTTGGGCTTATCGAGGATCTTGCAAATTACAAAGACTTGGATGGAATTTTCCTGGACAGATGCCGTTTCGCCGGGATGCAGTCTGATTTTTCCGAAATGTCGAAAAATATGTTTATGGAGTATATCGGGGTGCAGAGTATAAATTGGCCAGACGATGTGCTCCCTGCTGGAACTACCTACTGGACTGTTCCGGAGGAAAAACCGAAGTATTTCAGACAGTGGAACGAATGGAGGGCTAAGGTTATCCACGATTTTGTAGAGAAGGCTTCAGCCATGGTTCATCAGACCAATCCTAAGGTTAAGTTCGGTGTATATGTAGGAGGATGGTATTCAGAGTATTACGATGTGGGAGTAAACTGGGCAAGTCCTAAGTATGATACCTATGCTCATTTCCCAGAGTGGTCCACGCCTAATTACAAAAACTTCGGGTATGCTGACCATTGCGATCAGATGTTAATCGGTGCATATGCTGCTCCTGGCGATGTCTATGGTGATAAGGAATGGACTATGGAAGGATTTTGCAAACTTGCTAAAGAGAAAATAGGCGACTCTTGTCCTATAGTCTGTGGAGGTCCGGATGTAGGGAATTGGGATTCGAAAAATCAGTACAGCCAAGAAGAAGAGAATCAGGCCATAGTGAATTCTGTGAAAGCATGTTACGATGCATGTGATGGGTATTTTCTTTTCGATATGATTCACCTTAAAGTGGCAGATCAGTGGAAATATGTTAAGGAAGGTATAGATAAGGCTTTAGAAAAATAATATGATTTGCGCTTTCTTAGTGGCGCTGGCTATTTCGGTAGTTAACCCTTTTATCGGCTCCGGCGGGCATGGACATGTGTTCGTCGGAGCTGATGTACCTCATGGACAAGTACATGCCGGACCTATGAATGTTACTCAAGGCTGGGACTGGTGTTCGGGATATCATTCATCCGATTCGACCTTCGCTGGATTTGCCCAGACAAGACTAAGTGGGACAGGAGTTGCTGATTATGGTGATGTACTTTTAAGACCACAGGTAACAGACATTTATGAATCTAATGGATTTTTCTTAAAATCTACTGAAAAGTGTACTCCAGGTTATTATGAAGTTGAACTTTCAGATGGCGTTAGAGCTAAAGTTACAGCTTCTGAGCATGCATCAGTATATAGATTTACATATCCTGAAGATAAGCCGTCTTATGTGGTGATCGATTTGAAACGTGGCGCACAGTCTCTTATGTTTAGAAAGGCTTTCGATGGAGGTTGTTTGGAAGTTATGGGAGATAAATGCGTGGAAGGAAAAAGAATTTCGAGTGAATGGGCTTTTAATCAGCCGATTTGGTTCCGCGCTGAGTTCTCGCACGATATAAAAAGTGTAAAGACAGACCAGAAGAGTTATCTTGTACTCGAATTTGGAGATGGCATTAAGGAACTGGAAGTTAAAGTAGCAGTTTCTCAAAAGGGGGCCGAGAACCTAAAGGAAAACATGAAAGAAGCTAAAAGCTTTGAAAAGGTATTGGCATACGCACAGAAAAAATGGGAAAAAGAGCTCGCGGTAATGGAATTCGAAGGGTTTGATTCACGTCAGGATACTATTTTCTATACTTCTTTATATCACACCGCTATGTCTCCTCAGCTTTTTAGTGATAAAGGAGAAAAACCGGAATACACGATTTTTTCTTTATGGGATACATATCGTGCGACGCATCCTCTTTATAATCTTATAGATAAACGCTCTGGGGATTACTGTAATTCGTTATTGGATTTTTTTGACAAGACAGGTCGACTTCCAGTGTGGATACTTGGCGATCAGGAAACAGATTGTATGGTGGGAGTGCATAGCATTTCGGTTTTGTGCGAAGCCGCACTTAAGCGCATAAAGGGCGTTGACCCTCATAGGGTGCTTAAGGCATGTTCGCAGATGCTTTCCCAGCCTACTTATGGCATGAATTTATGGGATGAATATGGGTATCTTCCTGCTGACAAGGTGAATTGGTCTGTGTCTGTAGAACTGGAGTATTGTATAAATGCGAAGTGTATCGCCTTGCTTGCAAGAGAGTTAGGTGAAGATGAATTAGCGGAAGAATTTGAAAACAGAGCACAAAGATATCGCAGGCACTTTGATCCTCAGATGGGCTTTATGCGAGGCGTGGACTCTGAGGGTAAGTTTGCTGAACCATTTGACCCTGCCTATTCTCTGCATGAGGAGGCTGATTATGTGGAGGGAAATGCTTGGCAATATAGTTTTTTAGTGCCTGAAGATGTGGATGGACTTGCACAGTTGTACGGGGGCAAAAAGGCTTTGCTTGAAAAACTTGATGCTCTTTTTAGCGCGGACTCTTCGCTTAATGAAGGGGCTTCGGCGGATATTACAGGGATGATTGGCCAATACGCCCATGGGAACGAGCCGAGTCACCATATTATCTACATGTATAGTTTACTTGGCCGGCAAGATAGGGCAGCTGAGCTTATAAGACAAGTATGTCGCGATTTTTATACTACTACCCCGGACGGGTTGATCGGCAATGAAGATTGTGGGCAGATGTCTGCGTGGTATATTTTTTCTGCTCTCGGATTTTATCCCGTATTCCCTGCCGACGGGCGTTATGTCTTCGGCTCGCCGCTTTGCACTAAGTCAAAAGTTCATCTGACTAATGGAAAGATATTGAGAATCATAGCCTATGGCAACAGCGTGGATGCTCCTTATATTAAGGAAGTTAAATTCAATGGGAAGATCATTGACAGGCCTTATATAACTCATGAAGAACTTATGCAAGGAGGATTATTAGAATATATTATGTCATCAGAAAGATGAAAAAGATTTGTATAACTATTATTTGTTTTCTGCTATCTGTCTTTGCTATGTTCGGGCAAATCAACATCAAGGGCCGGGTAGTGGACAGTTCAGGAGAACCGCTGCCTGGCGTAGTCGTGATGCAGGAGGGTTCCACTTCTATGGGCTCGATGACGGACGATAATGGGAATTTCACCCTAACTGTTTCGTCTTCTGACGCTGTACTTTTCTTTACGCTTATGGGTTATCAGGATGCACGTGAGCCTGTCGGTGCTAAAAGAGTGTTTAATGTTACTCTAAAAGACGACACTACATTTCTCGACGAAGCTGTGATCGTGGGTTACGGCGTTCAGAAGAAAGGTAATCTTACGAGTTCCATTTCTTCGATAAATAGAGAGACCCTGTCTGCTGCCCCGACAGATAACATGAGTAGCATGCTCGGAGGTAAACTTCCCGGACTTGTAAGTCGTCAGACTTCTGGCGTACCTGGAGAAAACGAGGCGCAGATTTATATTCGAGGCATCAGCACCACTGGTTCTTCTACACCGCTCGTGCTTGTAGATGGTGTAGAAAGGGATTTTTCTAACTTGGACCCAAGCGAAATAGCGGATGTGACTATTCTTAAGGATGCTGCATCTGCCGCCGTCTATGGTGTGAAAGGAGCCAATGGTGTCATCCTCGTAACTACTCGTAGGGGTGATGTGGCCAGCACGACAGTTACATATAATGGAGCCTTTTCCATGAGTACAAATGCCGATATGCTTCAACTCCTTAATGGTGAAGAATATGCGTATTGGCATAACAAGGCGAGCGATCTCGACGGACTTACACGCCAGTATTCCGATAAGCAGATAGAATATATTAAAAATGGTAATGACCCGCAAGGAATATTGGGCGATACTAACTATCTCGATCTTATTTTCAAGAAAGTGGCTATTGGCCAAAACCACAATGTCAGCGTCAGTGGAGGTAATAAGAATGTCCGGTATTATGTGGGAGGTAGTTTCCTTGATCAGGATGGTATCATAGAAAATGTCTGGTTCAAGCGTTATAACCTTCGCTCGAATATAGATATCAATCTAACGGACGATATCACCTTGAAACTCGATGTTTCAGGAAGAATCGAAGACAGGCATCAAAGTGGTGTGAGTGCGGGAGCAAGTGACCCGACGGCATCTTTGGATAATGGAGGAGCTGAGTATGGCTATAAAAACATCGTTTTCTATGCCATTACCGCAAGACCTACAACTCGACCTACTCTTCCAGATGGTACTTATATAGGTTATCAAAATCCGCTTATTGCAAGGGACGCATCTGGTTTTCAAAGTAAAAACCGTTCTTTTGTTCAGACAGGTGTCAGTCTTGAATATAGGGTTCCTTTCGTTAAAGGCTTGCTCGCTAAGGTAATGGGAAGTTATGACTTCCAAAACACTTTGAATAAAAAACTATTATTACCTTGTAGCCAAGTTACTCCGCAATATACAAGTCTTAGTGATGAATTGACTTTGACTCCGGGGAATAGTCCACACCTTCCTACGGGTGTGAATCAGCTTACCGAGTCTCATCAACTCTTCTCTCGATATACTTTTACGGCTCAACTTAATTATCAGAATACATTTGACCTTCATGAAGTGGGTGCTGACTTGGTGTGGGAACAAAGTGGTACGGCATCGCGTTATTTTGCTGCTGGAAAACAGAATTTCGCCATAACTGAGATTCCGGACCTTAGTTTTTCGACTGATGTTTTGCCTAATTCCGTAGTAGGTTATCATTCTAATACAGGCCGTCAGGGTCTTCTACTTAGAGTTAATTATGTGTATGACAGCAAATACATCGTGTCGGCATCGCTTCGTAACGACTGGTCGGCGAAGTTTGCGAGGAATCGTCGCCTCGGGGTATTTCCTGCAGTGTCGTTAGGATATAGGCTTACTCCAGACATCAAGCTTAGGGCTTCGTGGGGAGTTCTAGGTAATGATAGTATTTCTGATTTTCTTTATGTTCAGGGTGTTACATTGTCTTCTAAACCTACTGCCGTAATAGGTGGAAAGCCGGTTCAGAGCATATCTACCACTTCTGTTCCTAATAAGGACATTACTTGGGAGACTACGACCACATATAATCTTGGAGCGGATTTCCGGTTCTGGGATGGGTTACTTAGCGCAGAAGTGGATGCGTTTTATAAGTTGACAGATAATATATTGCAAAGCCAATCAGGAGAAAATCCTCCTTCGATAGGGTCCAATTTCGCTGCAATCGTAAATAGTGGAGTAGTAGATGTTCGCGGGTTTGAAATCTCGCTAAAACATGAAAATAAGATAGGCGAATTGGTCTATACGATAGGTGCTAATACTTCGTTCGCACGAAATCGCTATATCTCCATAAACGATTCTGACAATATCCCTTCTTATCAGAGCAAACTCGGGCAGAGTCTAGGTGCTGTTCTGGGATATGTGTCGGACGGATTGTATAGGGACGAGGAAGATTTGGCAAGTTCTCCGAAAACAAGCAATGCCGTAAAAGTCGGAGACATTAAGTATAAGGATCTTAATGGAGATGGCAGGATTACTTCCGAAGACAGGACTTGGATTGCGCGCTCGCCTATTCCTGAGGTAATGTTTGGCTTTGATTTCAATTTCAAGTGGCGCGGACTGGATGCCGTTTTGTTCTTCCAGGGCGCTACGAACACGGAAATCATGCTTAGCGGTACCTATTCTGCACTTGGCTATTCTGATGGCACTTATTACACTCAGGCATTCAAATGGGGAAGTAATCCTCCTAAATACCTCGTCGAAGGTAGCTGGACTCCTGACCATACAGATGCTATCTATCCGCGTCTTAGTACTCAGTCAAGTCCTAATAATGTGTATGTAAGTGATTTTTGGAAAAGAGACGCTTCATATTTAAGGTTGAAGAATGTTCAAATCGGATATACTTTCCCTAAGAGTCTAACTAGAAAATTCTATGTAGAATCTTTAAGACTATATGTAAGTGCCTCTAATGTCTTTACGCTTTCTGGCCTTTCGTCTATGGGAATAGATCCAGAAGCGCCAAGTGTAAATAATGGTTATTATCCACAGCAAAGAGTCGTAAGTCTCGGCGCCGGCATAACTTTTTAAGCGATGAAAAGAAGTACAATAGTATATACCATGGCGGTTATGCTTTCGCTTTCCGCTTGTAGTTCGGTAAATCTTGATCCTACCGATAGGTACGACATGGCCTATGCCATGAAAAACGAGACCAATGCTGATCTTTATCTTAATTCATTCTACTCTATAGGTGCGCAGTGGGGAAGTTTCGGCTCTTGTGCTCTCGGTGGGGCCAATTCCAATCTTTCCGATGGTCTTACCGATATCCTAAAATATGGAGCTACTGCCGCAGGTACGGGAGATTGCAACCTTATCATGACTGTAGACGGGCAGCTGCGAGTGGATCAAAACTATTTTGACAGTTGGACGACGGGTTATGGCCTTATTCGTCGCATCAACGAGGCTCTCCAAGGGCTTGACACTTATTCTGCCAATTTCTCCGAGTCCGGAGCAGCTCGTATTCGGGCCGAGTTGTTGTTTTTTCGTGCCCATGTCCAATTCAATATGATGAGGGTTCATGCTTCGGAAAAGGATGATTATGGAATAATCGTTTATAAGGCCTTATCGGAGATGTCCATTGCAAATAAGAACACTCCGAGAAAATCTGTATCTGAGTCATGGGATGCCATAGAAGAAGATCTGAATTATGCTTGCGAGTATCTTCCGGATCCAAGCGCATCTCGTTCTCGTGTACACAAATATGCTGCTTATGCATTAAAGGCTCGGGTTATGCTTTATGCTAAAAGGTACGATAAGGCTTTGGAGGCTGTAGAAGCAGTGGAAAATAGTGGGTTATATGATTATTTGCCTAATTATTCCGATGTTTTTAAGACGCTTGATAATAAGGAGGTGATATGGGGTGTGGAATATGCTAGTGCTCAGTATACGCATAGTTTTGATTTAAAATATTCTATGCCAGGCGACTATTGTTTAAGTGGCAGTAAAGGTGGCGGTTATGCTGGACCTACACAAGAATTTGTCGATGCTTTCGATAATGCCGATGGTAGTGTATTCGATCCGAGTGATTTGAGCCGAAAATACATTACAAACGATAATGTTTCCTCGCGTGATCCTCGTCTGGCTGCTTGTGTACTTTACAATGGTGCCGTGTGGAAGGGACGCACATTAGAGTGTTATGAAGGTGGGGTGGATCAGAAATATATGCCGTACGGGTCTGTAAAGTCGCCAGGGAACACAGTTACGGGGTACTATATGCGTAAACTCTTGGATGAAAGTAATAACGATTATGATTTGAATGGCTCATATCAGCCTTGGCCTGAATTCAGATATGCCGAGCTCGAACTCATTAAGGCTGAGTGCTTGGCACATGAGGGCAAGTATGCTGAATCTAAGAGTGTTGTATCCACGCTTCGCAAGCACAGATTTGCAAGAGAGGATGTTAAAACTGCGGATATCAATTCATGGGATAGCGCACTCGATGTTATCCTGCATGAAAGGATGATAGAACTATGTTATGAAGGACATAGGTTTTGGGATTTGAGGCGAACTGCACGGGCACATTCTGTCCTTGATGGAAAGAAATATACGGGAGTTTTGTGGAAAAAGACTTCGACTGGAAGTTTTGTCCCTCAGGCTGTCAGTGCTGACATGGCAGCGCACAAGTATC
Organism: uncultured Bacteroidales bacterium; assembly: GCA_934680015.1. Taxonomy (GTDB): domain Bacteria; phylum Bacteroidota; class Bacteroidia; order Bacteroidales; family UBA932; genus Cryptobacteroides. The sequence continues at coordinate 44,430 of CAKUSP010000006.1, forward strand.
CAGAGCGTTTCGATAGGTTCCCTATACCTCAAACGGAAGTGAAAAATAATACAGAAGCTCGTCAAAATAGTGATTGGTAGAATATGAAAAAGATAATGATGTTTGCACTTGCGCTGATTTCGCTTGTCGCTTGTGTTAAGCCCGACGAAAGGCAGAAGGACTCTTCTACTGAGTTGAGTTCGCTTAAGGCATATGTATATTACGATGAAGCTAATCTTTCCATTTATGAAGAAGTGGATTTATTGAGTGGAATGTATATAGAAGAAAAAGGGCTAGCCAGTTATACTTTTCCAGATGATAAAGAGAAATTCAATGAAAGCACGCTAAAGCGGTGCCGTCTGGAAGCTATCATCCCTGCTACTGCAAAAATAGTATCAACCGATGAAAATGGTAATGAAATGAATTGTGGCTTAGATGGTTGGCATAATTTAAATAATAGTACTATCTATTTTAATGTAGTGGCTGACAATGGAGACAGAAAAAACTTTAAGATACAAACCCGTTGTTTGAACTAAAATTAATTATTATATTTGCGATTGCATTATGAAAATTTTTAAATTACTTTCTGCATTTGCTTTTTCTTTTATGGCAATTGCGTGTAACACTAAAACTGACGATCCGGTTAAGCCGGAAGTGGATTTTTCTCTATCAGAAAGCAATATAGTACTTTCCGGCTTGGAAAAGGAAAGCATTGTCATGGTAGATAATAAGGCTAGAACTATAGATGTATTTGTCGATTATGTCGATAAAGAAAACATAAAGGCTCTTGGCGTGGATTTTAAGTCTCTCGATGATGGAGTGGAGGTTAAGTACTCTCAGACCTTTAACTATGCTCAAGGCCCGCAGTCGATTACTTTTGTGAAAAGTAATGTAGAGTTCGTTTATACTCTTTCTGTAGAAGTGGGAGAACCTTCTATTACATTCACTTCGTTTACCGTTGGGGGGTCAGATGCTTTGAGCGGAGAGGTGAAACTTTCATCTTCTATGGACTTGACTTCACTGGTTGTGGAATTTGTCGTTAGCCCGGCAGATACTAAAGTGTTCGTGGGGGATAAGGAGGTAGCATCAGGCGATGCGTTTGATTTTTCAGATAAGTTAAATGGAGTGACTTTCGTTGCTCGTGTAGGGGCTGTAGAAAAGTCTCTTAATGTTAAAGTCGTCACTACGGGTATTTCTGAAATTACCAGAGTGTGGGGCTGCTATTATAAGCCTTTCTCAGAAGGTGTGGATGCGACATGGTTCGGTGCTCAAGTCACAGGTGAGAAAGATATGATTCGCACCATAGCCATGAATGATGAATATGTATTCCTTTCAAAAGACAAGGATAATGTAAATCCTACAGGAGGTGTGTATGCAGTAAGTATCGCTGATCCTAATAGTGTCCGTTTCCTTTCTCAAACTGGTATTCCACAAGGGACACGATTTTTTGGTATAGCTACTTTGGAAAATACTGTTCTTGCTGCAGCATTTACTATGGGAAAAGATGCGCATTTTAGAATTTATGCATGGGAAAATGTAAGTGCAGATCCGAAGGTGGTATTAGATTATGTTACAGTCGATAATGTTCGGCTAGGTGATAAAATGACAGTGGAAGGGACATGGACTGAAGGAAAGATATGGTGTTATGATTCTACATCTGGTAAGGCAGTGCTTTGTTTCACTGTTTCCGATGGAGTTATTAATTCTACTCCTAAGATAGTTGCTTTGGATGCGAAGATGGGAAATTATGGCGCATTCTTCCCATACAAGGATAATCAATATGTATGGGGTGGCGGTGCTGGTGCATCTGCAACGCTTTTTAGTGTAGATGGAACTATGGCCGAGTCAGTGTATTCTTTCCCTACAGCCACAATTGCTTCTCCTACATTAGGAATCAGGTTCTTTACTTATAAGGAAGAAAACTATATGGCTTATGTGGTATTGAGAAATAATTATCTTGATGGCCAGTTCCGTGTGTCTGCGTTAAGTAAAGAGACCCTTGCTGAGAGTATCGATGCACTCGAGAAGTCTTATGCTTTCTATCTTGGCGATCCGAATGCTAAGGAAGACGGCGAGTATATTAAGAATGGTAATGGATGTGGGGATGGCGCTTTCCGCGTTATCGATGGAAAGTATTATTATGCTGCATTTGTTACTGGTACCGGGTTGTCTTTGTTTGAAATCAAATAATTTTTATTCCTATTATACTAATAACATTTATTTTCTATGAAAAAGAGTCTATTAATGATTCTCGGTGCAGCCGCTCTTTTGGCTGGCTGTGCTAAAGATCTTTCGCCTCAGGTGGATGATCTTCAAAACAGACTAGAACAGCTCGAAAAGCAAGTTGAGTCTAACAAAAAGGCTATTGAAGCCCTTCAGAATGCTGACTTTATCTCTAAGGTTGAGCAAACTGAGGCTGGATGGTCTATCACCTTATCTAATGGTGATGTCATCACCCTCTATAATGGTAAAGATGGTAAAGATGGTGCTGCTGGTAAGGATGGTGCTGCTGGTGCCGATGGAAAAGATGGCGATGCTTTCTTTAAATCAGTAGAAGTGAAAGACGGAATGGTAGTTTTCACTATGATGGATGGTACTTCTTTTGAAATTCCATTTGCAGAAGACTTTGCCATTAAATTAGATTCAAGAGAGATCGTAGTCGAGCCTAATACAGAGGTTAGAGTTCCATTTACTATCGTGGGTAAGACTGCTGAGACTGAAGTATATGTACTCGGAAGTGGTGCTTATGAGGCTTCTCTTGATGGCGATGTAGTAGTAGTTAAGATCCCTGAGACCATTACTAAGGATGCAGTGCTTCTTGCTGCTGACAATGGCCATGGAAAAACTTCTATCAAGTCCATCAATTTTGAAGGACACACATTTACTGTAGGAACATTGAGTGGAGTGGCTCCTTTCTGGGGAGGAAATGTAACATTTAAAGTTACTTCTAATGTTAATTATACAGTTACATCAAGCGCTTCATGGCTTGAAGTCGTAAGCACAAAGGCTGTTACTGAAAACACAGTTACTTTGAAGGCTAGTCCTACTCCTTGTGGTTATGTTCGTACTGCAGAGGTTTATGTTAAGGATGAATATAAGAATACTGTTCAAACCATTACTGTAAGTCAGAACGGAACATCTCCAGTTATGGTATTCAATTCTGGTTATGCTTCTCTTGCTGCTGCAGTTGAGGCTGTTCTTGCAGGAAAGAATGCAGATGTTACTAAGAATGGTTATGTAGATATCGCCATCTCTGAAACAAAGGCTCCTCTTGAGGAGATTCTTGCTGTTCCAGAAAGTGATATGAAGTGGGTAGTTCGCGTTCGTTCTATTGGTAATGGTAAGGCTGAGAATTGTGTTATCCGTGGTATCGATGTTCGTAATACCGAACTTGAAGTGAAGAACATTACTATTGAGCCTGCTGTTGCTAATGCGAATAATCGTCCTCTTGCTAAAGAAGGCGATACCTATGGATTAGGATACTTTGCATATGCTTATGGTCTTTGCGTTGAGACAGGTGAAACAAAGCCTGTAACTGTTTCAAATGTAATCTTTAAGGTTAATGATGAACTCGTTGCTTATAAGAACGCTACTCTTCTTTATGTATGTCCTTCTACAGGCCTTGTAACTCTTGATAACTGTCAGCTTGATGGTCGTGGATCTAGAATTTCTCAGATCTATGGTGGTAATGTTAAGTTCAATGCTTGTAACATCGCTAATGGATACAGTAGCTATGCAGTTCGTGTAGGTGCAGCTAATACTCATCTCGTTCTTACTAATAATATGATCGACACACCTAAGGTTGTTGATGTTCACAATTCTATTGCAGCTCCTTCTTCAGTTACTTTTGGTGAAAATGGTGTGGATAATAACCACTATTCAGCAAATGTTGTTCAGAAGGTTAACGATCCTAAGATTGATGGCGTTACAATCACAGTCGGAGAAGCACAAGAGGCTACTGTTGAAATGGGTGGTATAATGTTCTCTTCAGTTCAGGAGGCAGTTAATTTTGCAGAGAATGGTGCTGTCATTACTCTTGGTAAGGCAGTTTACAAGGAGAATGTGAAGATTAATAAAGAACTAACTATCGTAGGTACAAGCCGTAGCGAATCTATCATCGCTGGTAATATGGAAGTTGCTGGTAAAGTTACATTAAAGGGCTTTACTCTAAGATCTGAAACTGGTGTTACAAATGCTGAATGCACATTCCCTAACCCTAACTATTCTTGGGGACATCCATATCTTCTTCGTGTAGAATATGGTGCTCATGATGTATTGGTGGAGGATATGGACATCCGTGCTGATGTAGAAGATAGCAATCTTACTAATATGTCTTCTATCTGGATTTCCGAAACGGAAGGTATAACGATTAAGAATTGTGTTATTACAAGTAATGCTAAGGGTGGATATTGCAACAACCAGACTTATGCAGCATCTAATGTAGTATTTGAAGGTAATGAATTCCTCGGTGGCGGACGTAAAGAATGGTCTTCACGTATTGCTGCTAATACTACTGCTACATTCAAGGCTAATACATTCCACACTAAGTATGCTATCGATGTATACGAAACATTGACAGGTTCTCTTACACTTGGTGATGGTGCTATCGATGATAATGTTTATGGTTCTGAGGTAGAAGTTGCTCTTAATGGTAACAAGTCTGCCCTTCTTGAAAAGGGTGCTAAATTCTATCCTGAGGATATGGCATTTGGCGAAAAGACCACTACTCCATCAGCAGCTGCATGGGAAAAGGTATGGTCAGCTCAGATAGATGAACTTGGAATCAACGATTCTCGTGGATTCGCTTTCTGGAATGGTGAGGTTCTTTGCGGTGTTGCTGCTGGTGATAAGGGAGAGGGTTCTCCTGCTCCGTTTGTAAGCTCATATCCTATGGTAACAGTCTCTAATGGTGCAGTTTCTAAGACTCTTGCTACCCTTACTGAAGGTGCTGGATTTACAGGTTGGGTAACAGGTGTAGCTGTAGTAGATAATGCAGGAAAGCAGGACCTTATCGCATGCAGTGTAGTTTCTACTGGTAATCAATGGGCGGCGACTAACTATGACTTCTATGTATATCATTTCACAAGCCCTGATAAATACGAAGTGGCTGTAAAATGGACTATGCCAGAGGCTGAAGCAGAGCGTATGGGAGATTATCTTTCATTCAAGGGCACATGGCAGGATGGTGAGATTATGACTTGCTCCGCAAATGCAGTAGGTAAATACGCTTATGTATTTAAGGTTAAAGATGGCGTAGTGGATAAGACCCCTACTAAGCTTGCTCTTGCTGCTGATGTAATGGCTGCTAAATCTGGTACCGCTGGTATTTACTATATGAAAGATGATCTTTATATGATTACTAACGAGGCTGGCACTGCTGGTGCTGTTGCTCCTCTTCTTGTAAAGCGTGAAGGTGAGAACATTACTCTTGTAGGTAAGATGGATCTTTCAGGATTCAGCACTGTTGATAGTGGCGCTATGTCAGTTCGTACTCCACGTCTTATCTCTATTGATGGAAAAGAGTATATGGTATTCATGGTAGGAGAGTATGGCGGAAAGACATATGGTTCTGCTAATATGGGTAATATCAGTGTATGTGTTCTTCCTCTTACAGGAGCGACCCTTCTTGAGAGCCTTACATCTTACAAGATGGAAGATGTAAAGGTTATGGCAGTGGCAAATGGCTCTGTTAAGTATGCAGGTAACGGATTCGCAGGTGTAGATGTCGATGTATTCGGCAATACATGCAGAATTGGTTATGGTGTACGTAATGGTGAACTCGGTGTTATCAAGTTCAGACCATAATTTGACTTGTTAATCATTTATAGATAATTTGGGCTGGCTCGAAAGGGCCAGCCCTTTTTAGTGATTATTATTTTTATTAAATTTGTTCTTTGTTCATTCCATTTATGACAGTACGACGCATGACTTTATTTTTTTCTGTTTTAGTAGCAGCATTTTCGATTTTCGCATGTTCTCCTAAATCGGACACCCCTTCGGAGCCTATTATTCCTGAGCCACAGATTAAACCTTGTATAGAGTCCGTAAGGTTATTAGAGTATCCATCGGCTACGATAAAAATAGAAAAGAATAAGATACAAGCCGTTCTTCCTTATGGGTCAATATTAGGTAAGGCTACTCTTGACTTGTCAATGCCACAGGGCTGTGTGTCGGAGCCTTTATGTCCAGCAGAGGTAGACTTGACAAAGTCAATTAATATATTCGTCACAGCACCAGATGGGGCTTCGTGCAAGTATACTTTCTCCGCTAGCGTGGCGGCTTCTAATGAGGTTAAAATTAAATGGTTTCAGCTTGAAGATTATCTTATTAAAGCGGAAAATAAAGACGGAGAGTATGTATTTACGCTTCCTTATGGAGCAGATTTAACTAATCTAAAAGTTAATATAGCTTCTGATTATAATCTATCTACCCAGCCAGATATCACATCTGGAGTGGATCTAAGTACTCCATGTGAGGTTAAGGTGTATGCAGAGGATGGCGTTGCTTTTAAAACATTTATATTAAGGTCGGAGCATTACTCTAAAGATACAGGAATAAGAGGCGTTTATCTTCCGTCGCCTTCTCATACGAATTCATTTGGCAATTATAAAAATCTGTGTGAATCCATGGATTTGTTAGCGGATTTGAATTTCAATTGCATTTATGTGTGTGCATGGGCGGCGACTAAAACGGCATGGCCAAGCGAGGTTCTTTTGAAAAATAGCTCTTATTCGAGTGTTGAGGAACTTAATATGTATAGATATTATACAGGTGGTAGTGGAGATGCGATAGCTGACATGATCTCAGAAGGACATAAGAGAGGAATTAAGATCATTTTATGGTTCGAGTATGGTTTTATGCATAAGGCTGGAGGTGTAGATTTGAAGGATCCTCTTTTGACTGCTCATCCAGAATGGATAGGATTGAATAAAGATGGTGGGTATTGTAACTATAATGGGACTGATTTTTATCTTAATTCGTATAGTAGTGAGGTTCAAAATTTTATGATAGACCTTATAACGGAGGCTGTTAGAAGATACCCAGATCTTGATGGTATACAAGGCGATGATCGTCTGCCTGCTTCGCCTATAAATGCTGGATATAATAAAGAGACTACAGAGGCATATATGTCGCAGACTGGAGAATCATATCCTTCAAATTATAAAGATGCCAAGTGGCAAAAATGGAAGATGGATAACCTGAATGGATTTGCTTTGAAGTTGCATGATGCGGTCAAGGCTGTGAGAGAGGATTGTTTAGTTTGCTTCGCTCCTAACAAATATCCATGGGCATATAATAATCTCTGCCAGGATTGGCCATCATGGGTTAAGAGTGGTGCTTGTGAGTTTTTGACAGTTCAGTGTTATGTAACTGCTAACTATGAAAGGGACGTGGATTCGCAGATTTCGGAGATGAAAAAAATTACATCGAAGAATATTTTTCAGCCAGCTATGATTTTAAAAAATGGAGCAAATCTTCTTTCTGCAGAGATGCTTTCAGAGCAACTATGCTACAATCGTAAAGTTGGGACTATGTGTGAGGCCCAGTTTTGGTTTGATGGACTATTGATTCCGGATATTCAAAAAATATTCAAATTATTTTATTCTTATCCTGTGCCTTTCCCGGAATTGTAATGTCGTAGAATAATCAAATAAATATTTTATAATGAAAAAAACTTTGTGTGGTATCGCTTTAGCAGCGGTTTTAGGTCTTTCATCTTGCTCAACTCCGAGCGTAGATGTCTTAATCGTGGGGGGAGGAGCGTCAGGTACTATGGCGGGTATTCAGGCGGCCAGAATGGGGTGTAAGACTATGATTGCAGAGGAAACAGTCTGGATAGGCGGAATGCTTACTTCAGCAGGAGTGTCTGCAATAGATGGAAATTACAAGCTTCGTGGTGGGCTTTTTGGAGAATTTACAGATGCTCTTGCTGAGCATTATGGCGGGTATGAGGCTCTAAAGACAGCGTGGGTGAGTAATATAATGTTTGAGCCATCAGTGGGTGAGGCTATTTTGGAGCAAAAAGTAGCGGCTGAAAAGAATTTAACTTTGGAAAAGGAATATGTCTTTGAGAGAGCTGAAAAGATTGAAGAAGGCTGGAAGGTGACATTCTCTACTCCTAGAGGGAAAAAATGTGTGAAGGCTCGTGTGCTCGTAGATGGTACAGAGTTAGGTGATGTGGCAAAGGCTTGCGGAATAAAATATCATATCGGGTTCGATCCTAGGTCTTATACAGGGGAGAAGATGGCCTTTGAAAAGGGTAATGATATCGTTCAGGACTTGACCATGGTGATGACGCTGAAAGATTATGGGCCAGGTGCAGATAAAACTATAGAGAAGCCTGAAGACTATGATATAAATAATTATGTGAATTGTTGCCTAAATCCTTTAAACGCGTATTTTGAAAAAGGTCAAAAGTTATGGTCAGCTGAAATGATGTTGACATACGGAAAGTTGCAGAATGGGAAGTACATGATTAATTGGCCAGTTGAAGGGAATGATTTTTATGCTAATATAATAGATATGGATCGTCATCAGCGCGATTCTGTTGTTCATAAGGCCAAACTTCGCACACTTGGATTTTTGTATTTTATTCAGAAAGAACTTGGATATAAGAATCTTGGCCTTGCTGACGATGAGTATCCTACAGAAGATAGATTGGCTTTCTTCCCTTATCATAGGGAAAGCCGTCGCACCGAAGGCGAATACTTGTTTACTATGGATGAGTTAGAAAACAGATATGACTTTACCGGTTATAGAACTGGTGTGGCAGTGGGAGATTATCCAGTTGATCATCATCATTATGCATGTCCGGAATGGAAAATATACGCGCACTTATGGTTCGCTAAGGTTCCTTCGTTTACGCTTCCTGTAGGGACTTTGGCACCTCTCGGAGTGGAGGATTTTATCGTTGCTGAAAAGTCAATAAGCGTGTCTAATCTTGCGAATGGTACTACTCGACTTCAGCCTGTTGTATGCGAAATAGGTCAGGCTGCAGGAGTGATGGCAGCTCTTGCAGTTAAGAATAATTGCAGAGTTCGTGAAGTAAAGGTAAGAGATGTACAGCGTGAACTTCTTGATGCTGGCGCTTATATCCAGCCATATCTGGATTTAAAGAAAGAAGACCCCGATTTTAAGATGCTTCAGAGAATCGGAAGTACGGGTTTACTTCATGCTGAAGGAAAAAGTGTTGATTGGTCTAATGAAACATGGATGCGTATTGCAGATCCTCTTATATGGGATGATCTTTTCTTGGAAGATTATTATGGAATAGCGCATAATCCATCGAAAGAACAGGTTAAGGTTTCGGAATTTGTCGAATTGCTCTCACATATTTCGGGAAAAGAAAAGGAAGAGATAGGCAAAATTTCAGGGCTTGTCGTGGACGCTCAGCAAAGTCTTACGCGTCTTGATGCAGCGCGCGCTATCGATATGGTCTTAAATCCGTTCGTGCGCGATGTTGATTTTAAAGGAAATTTAAAGTAGTAACGCGGGCTGGGCAAAAGTGCTCAGCCCTAATTTTTTATCATAATGTCATTTATAGAAGATAGAGTTGTTTGTGAAGCACTTACGTTTGATGATGTCTTGTTAGTTCCATCGTATTCGAAGGTGTTGCCCAGAGATGTGAGTTTAAAGACTCGGTTTAGTCGTAATTTATCATTGTCCATTCCTATTGTGTCTGCTGCCATGGATACTGTAACAGAAGCCTCAATGGCATTGGCTGTAGGAGGATGTGGTGGAATAGGCGTTATTCATAAAAATATGTCTATAGAAAGCCAAGCTGAGAATGTTGCGAAGGTAAAAAAGAGGAATTTAGCGGTAGCTGCGGGTGTTGGCATTACAGACAATGTAATGGCAAGAGTGGAAGCTCTTGTAAATGCAAGGGTGGATGCCATAGTGCTAGATTCAGCTCATGGGGATTCCTCCCGAGTTGTGGAAGTTTTAAGGTTAATTAAAGGATATTATACAAATGTAGATGTCGTAGTTGGTAACATTGCTACGGCTTCGGCTGCATTAAGACTGATAGATGCTGGGGCTGATGCTTTAAAAGTAGGAATTGGCCCTGGTTCAATATGTACCACGCGGGTGGTTTCCGGTGTGGGTGTGCCTCAGGTTACAGCCATTTTTGATGTTTCTTATGCGGCAAAAGGCTCTGGTGTACCAGTTATTGCAGATGGAGGTATAAGGTATTCGGGAGATGTTGTAAAAGCTCTTGCAGCTGGAGCAGATTGCGTGATGTTAGGTTCCATGTTCGCTGGGACAGATGAAACTCCAGGACAGATAATGGAAAGTGAAGGCAGAAAATACAAAGTTTATAGAGGAATGGGTTCGCAGGATGCTATGAGGGCTGGGTCAAGTGATAGGTATTTTCAAAGTGGTGCAAAAAAACTCGTGCCTGAAGGTATCGTGGGTAAGGTCCTATATAAAGGAAGTGTATCAGAGGTTATTTTTCAGATATTAGGAGGACTTCGCTCTGGTATGGGGTATTGTGGAGCCGAGGATATTCGAGCACTTCATGAAGCAAAATTCGTACGTATAACAGCCAATGGGCTTGTGGAGAACCATCCTCATGATGTGATAATGACAGAAAATTCACCTAATTATAGCAGATAATGGAAAAGATTTTGATAGTGGATTTCGGCTCGCAGTATACGCAGTTAATTGCGCGAAGGATAAGAGAAATGCAGGTATATTGCAAGATTATACCTTATAATAAGTTTGACTCCTCTGAATTATCTTCTCAGATACATGGAGTGGTATTAAGTGGCAGCCCATGTTCTGTTAGACAAAATGATGCGCCAATGGTGGATTTGAATGCCTTAAGAGGACATTTACCACTGTTAGGTATATGCTATGGCGCTCAATATGTGGCTTTTTCTGCAGGCGGAACTGTTGAAAAATCGCCTACACGGGAATATGGAAGGGCACAGATGCATGTAGAAGACCCATCGGATTCGCTTATGCACGGATTAGATTTAGACTCCATAGTGTGGATGTCACATGGAGACACGATAACAACTATTCCGTCAGGATTCCACGTTATAGCTTCAACTTCGGATGTTAGTGTTGCAGCTTTTAAGATAGAAGGAGAAGATACATGGGGGCTTCAGTTTCATCCTGAAGTGTATCATAGTGCTCAGGGTGAGATGCTCCTTAGAAACTTTGTTCTGGGAATATGTGGATGTAAGGGTGATTGGACGAGTGAAAGTTTTATTAATCAGACAGTGCGTGAGCTAAAGGAAAAGATAGGCGATGAGGAAGTAGTGATGGCTCTTTCCGGAGGTGTGGATTCCACAGTGGCTGCAGTTCTTTTACATAGAGCCATAGGGGATAGACTTCACTGTATTTTTGTCGACTCTGGATTGATGAGAAAGAATGAGGCGGCTGAAGTTTTATCTTCATATCAAGGGATGGGACTTAATGTACGTGGAATAGATGCTTCATCAAAGTTTTTGGGTGATTTGGCCGGGATAACTGATCCAGAGAGAAAACGAAAAATTATAGGACGCGATTTTATAGAGGTGTTTAATACTGCTGTCGCGGATTTGAAAAATGTGAAGTGGCTTGGACAGGGAACCATTTATCCAGATGTGGTGGAATCTGCGAAAGTTAATGGAACAGCCGTAGTCATAAAGTCGCATCATAATGTGGGTGGGCTTCCAGAAAAAATGACCTTAAAAGTAGTAGAGCCGCTTAGGCTTCTTTTCAAGGATGAAGTTAGAAGAGTAGGTGTGCAATTAGGCATAAAGCCTTCATTGATAGGTCGGCATCCTTTCCCAGGACCAGGTTTGGGAATACGAATAGTTGGTGAAGTCACATCACGACGGGTTCAACTGTTGCAGGAGGTGGATAAAATTTATATTGACATCTTGCGAGAAGAAGGTCTTTATGAGAAAGTATGGCAGGCTGGTGCAATCCTTCTACCGGTACAGAGTGTGGGTGTTATGGGTGATGAACGCACATACGAGTCGTGTGTTGCCCTACGAGCGGTTACTTCAGTAGATGGAATGACAGCAGACTGGGCACAACTACCCTATAAAGTACTTGCACGCTTATCAAACGAGATTATAAATAAGGTACAAGGTGTGAATAGGGTAGTGTATGATATTTCTTCGAAACCACCAGCAACTATTGAGTGGGAGTAGGTGGGGTTAGCGCTTAATGTATTTTTTTAGATATGGACTTATCCAGTCAGCGTATCGCATCATTCCCAGGTCTGTAAAGTGTATGTTCTCTACAAATGCTTCCGCATCATGACCTACCATGTCGTCGGATTTCAGATAATAAATACGCTTCTCGCCCTGCTTTTTCAGCTTTTCGAAAAGTTCTCTTTGTGCAGCATTTTTCTTGTCCACCTCAGTTTTTATATTAGAGTCCCAATCGTAGTGCGCAAAGTGCGGGTCTTCTAAGAACAAGATGGGAACATCTGGGTGCGCATCACGCACGATTCTAAAGAATTGTTCTCCTTTTTCTCGGATAAGGTAGTCGTATGCATTAGGGACGTAGTCGAATACGAAAATAGCGGGGTCCTCCACAGAAGCCATCAATTCAGCTATCTCCATGTCTAAGAGTGCATTCCCGCTAAATCCAAGATTGATGACTTCACGGTTAAACCTTCGTCCGAGAATGTTTGTATAAGCCATACCTGGACGATTAGCACAGCCACCTTGCAGAATGGAAGTCCCGTACATTACGATGGGACTGTTCGTACGCGGTGATTCTACTAAAGGGGCCTTGATATAAGCTGTGGAATCTACACCTATTTCAAGACTGCTAATTCCATCATACAGAGGTAGATAGAGCATATATTCAGTGGGCTTCCCAGTCATATTGCTAATTACTTTTGTCTCTGTCGTTTTGCTAGAAGGGTTTGGTTTTGCTGCTGCAATGAATCTCCACTCACCTTTATCATTAAGGCCATAAAGGTCAAGGCCTCGTGTCCCTACCAAGGTCTGATGGTTCATCATGTTACCGAATTTAGCTGTCCATCGGCACCAAATGTTTTTCGAATCGGAATTGAAACGTATATATAGTCCTGCACTATTACGGCCAAGGTTCCATATTGCTTGTCGGCTTCGGCCTTCAAATTCGGCGGGAAGTCGTTCGTAGCGCTCTTTAGTGTCTTCTCTTGCTTTTCCGTAGAGTGGCAGATTATCCGCATTGGTGTACACTTGTGCGGATGCAACTATGCTATATAGCAGTAAGGTTGCGATTATGCTAAGTGATTTATTCATAAGGTTCAAAAGGCATTGGCCAATTCATTATTGTCGATATATATGGAGCCATTATACTGGCTACTTTGCGATGTCCGTTATAGTTAGGATGCCAAGAAGCTCCTAAGTCCGAAGAGTTGTTATGTGCCTGTGCATCTATGGCTGTAGCGAAAACATTTTCAACTCCGCTGCGTTCAACAGCGGTCTTAATCCATAGCCCCAAGCTTTCATCTGCTTTCGACGCTACGCAGAGAATCGGTATATTTCCATGGAATTCCCTAACTTTTAGTAAAAGGGCCTTATAGGCTTCACACCACTGTCTAAGTGTAGGCTGTTTCCCTGTTGAAAAATCATTGGTTCCTAAATAGATAACCACAAGATCTGGTTTATATGAAGGAGTCCATGCGGTTTCGGCATATTGGTCAAAAGTCTGTCCATAGAGTTTAACCATATTTTCGTGTTGGTTGAAATCGCCGTAATTACGAACTACTCCTCTACCGCTGTGGCTTATGTGTATGGCTTCGGCATTAAAGTATCTGGCCAATATATCGGCATATGTGAGAGAGGGATTTTCTTCTTCTGGAATGAATGGAGAAGTGGCAGAAGGTGCTTCTGTCCCGTATCCGCAAGTATAAGAATCACCTATGAATTCAATCATGCGTGGCTTCATGGATGGGGCTTCAAGAAAAACGCCATCTGTGGTGAATTCATTTATAGTAATGCACCCTTGCTCGGCTTCTGTCCTTTTCTGTAGTATAACTTCATGAACTCCCTTTTTGCCTTTGAAAAGAGTAAGGGTAGTATCGCTTTCTACGCATAAAACCGCGTCCTTATTGGTACTTTGAGCTTTGTCAATCCAGATGTTAATGTAATCTTTATGAGAATCGGAACATTTTAATTTTAGGGTACTTCCTTTAAATCTAACCCTTATGGTTGTGGCGCTCCAGTCGAATTTAACGGATCCAGTGCTCGGGTCTTTTTCAGTACGGCCAATGTAGGACACTTTTGTGTCTGTGGCTTTGATGGTTTCGGCGCTACTTATAGCGCACGAAAACAGCGCAATGACTGCAAGTAGTAGTGTTTTTTTCATATTTACAAAGATACTAAATATATTTCAGATTTGCACTGAAACGGGATTTTGCGTAAATTAGAGCCATAATTGGTAAACAAAATACTTGGATATTTATATGAACACTGAAATTAATTTTAAGGAGCTTGCTTCTCGATATGAGAAGGAACTTCGTGAGAATTGTCTTCCGTTTTGGCTTAACCATTCTATTGACAAAGAATTCGGCGGTTATTTCAGCTGTCTGAATAGAGATGGCAGCGTGTATGACACCGACAAATTTATCTGGCTTCAGGGTCGTGAGGTCTGGTTATTCGCCATGCTTTACAATAATCTTGAAAAGAATCCTGTCTGGCTTCAGACTGCTATAGATGGCGCAGAATTCCTAAAAAAATATGGTCATGATGGTAATTATGACTTTTATTTTTCTGTAACGAGAGAGGGCAAGCCTATAGTTCAACCATATAATATCTTTTCTAACACATTCGCCTGCATGGCATTTGCTCAACTTGCTAAGGCTACGGGCAGTGAAGAATATGCTACAATAGCGAAAAAGACATTTGAAAGAATCCTTGCTCGCCGTTCTAATCCTAAAGGACAGTGGAATAAACTCTATCCTGGTACCCGTCCTATGAAGGATTTTGCGCTTCCTATGATTATATGTAACATGGCTCTTGAGGTAGAGGATATTATAAACGATCCTGCACTCATCGATAAGACCATAGATGAAAGTGTACACGAGATAGTAGATGTGTTCTATCAGCCAGATTTGGGCGTTATTATGGAGAACCTTTCTCCTGATGGAAAACTTATCGATTGTTTCGAAGGACGTAGAGTTAATCCAGGACATGACTTGGAGGCCATGTGGTTCCTTATGAACATAGGTATTCGTCGCCATGATCAAAAGTTGATAGATAAGGCTGTGGAAATATCTCTCAGCGTAATTAACTATGGTTGGGATAAGCAGTATGGCGGTATCTTCTATTTCATGGATAGAAAGGGGTATCCTACACAGGAACTCGAATGGGATCAGAAACTATGGTGGGTTCACCTCGAAAGCTCTATCGCTATGATAAAAGGCTATCAATTAACTGGTAATAAAGAGTGTCTTGAGTGGTTTAAGAAATTGAATGATTACATGTGGACACACTTTAAGGATCAAGAATACCCAGAGTGGTTCGGATATCTAAATCGCCGTGGAGAAGTGCTACTTCCTCTAAAGGGTGGTAAATGGAAGGGCTGTTTCCATGTTCCAAGAGGTCTTTATCAGATTTGGCAGATTCTTGAAACTTTAAAATAGAAAAGTATGAGGAGAATACATGTTGCCATTATATTGGCCCTTTTCGCACTTTTGACATCATGCAAATCGAGCGATAAGTCTTACTTGAATGACAAACTATACGAAACTCCTCAGATGGGAAAGGCCCTGCCTATCAGGGCCACCTTTCTTGATGAAGTGAGTTGGGATATTCCACATCAAAACTGGGGCGTAAAGGAATGGGACAAGGACTTTCAATGCATGAAAGACATGGGCATCAACACCGTTGTGATGATCCGTTGCGGACTTGGCCGCTGGCTTGCTGCCCCATTTGAGTCTGTCCTAAATGCCAATCCTGCCGCTATCTATCCTCCGGTCGATCTTGTGGAGATGTTTCTTACTCTTGCCGATAAATATGGCATGGCATTTTATTTTGGTACCTATGATTCAGGCCAATGGTGGCACGAGGGGGAATACCAGAAAGAAATAGATGTGAATATAGCCTTGGTCGATGAGGTGTGGGCAAAATATGGACATCACAAGAGCTTCCAAGGCTGGTATTTAAGCCAGGAGGTTAGCCGTAGGACGAGGAATATAGCTAAGATTATGGCAGGTGTGGGAAAGCACGCTAAAGAGATTTCCGGAGGTCTTCCTTGTATGATATCTCCTTATATTCATGGCGTTAAAACGGATCAGGTAATGTGGGGAGATACGGCTACTACTGTAGAGGAGCACGAGAGAGAGTGGAATGAGATTCTAAGTGATGTTCAAGGTGCAGTGGATATTCTCGCATTCCAGGATGGCCAAGTGGATTACTGGGATCTATATGACTATCTATGTGTTAATAAGAAACTTGCAGATAAATATGGAATGCACTGCTGGACTAATGTCGAAAGTTTTGATCGCGACATGCCTATTCGTTTTCTTCCTATAAAGTGGGAAAAACTTCTTTATAAACTCGATGCCGCAAGACGTGCTGGAATGGAGGATGTAATTACATTTGAGTTCAGCCACTTTATGAGTCCTAATTCTTCATATACACAGGCAGGGCATCTTTACGATCGTTATTGTGATCATTTTGGAATAAAAAATAAACACTATAGTAAGTAATGCGAAGAAGTCTTTTGTTAATTAGCGCTTGCATATTGGCCTTGGTATCATGTAGTTGTGATAAAGATATAAAAAATGCGCAGGGCCTTGCAAAGAGGATAATGGGAGAGCGTGCAGATGCGCTTGTTTTCGAAAAACTTAACTCCGAGGAAGACGTTTATGAATTGGAATCAGTGAAGGGTAAGGTTCATATACGTGCCAATAATGCTAATTCTATGGCTGTCGGTCTTAATCGTTATCTGCAGCAGTGGTGTCTTGCCAATGTAAGTTGGTATGATTATAATCCAGTTGAATTGCCGGAAACGCTTCCTATGGTTGAGAACAAGATAAGAGTAAAGGCTACAGTAGATACGAGATTTTTCTTAAACTACTGTACCTATGGTTACACTATGCCTTGGTGGAAGTGGGAGCAATGGGAGCGATTTATAGACTGGATGGCTTTGAATGGAGTTAATATGCCTCTTGCTATAACAGGTCAGGAGGCAGTATGGCAGAAAGTGTGGGAAAGGTATGGACTTAGTGATGAGCAGATTCGCTCATTCTTTACGGGCCCAGCACATTTGCCATGGCAGAGAATGTGTAATCTAGATTATTGGGAAGGTCCACTACCACAGGAATGGATAGATGGCCAGGCAGAATTGCAAAAGAAGATACTAAAGCGAGAACGCGAATTCAATATGACTCCTGTGTTGCCTGCTTTTGCTGGACATGTGCCAGCTGAATTGGCAGAAGTGGTTCCGGAAAAATTGGATACATTCAGAGTAAGTTATTGGGGTGGATTTGCCGATAAGTACCGCTGTACTTTTTTAAGTCCTATGGATAAGCATTTTGCTGATATTCAGAGAATGTTCCTCGAAGAACAGACAAAACTTTATGGCACAGATCACATTTACGGAGTGGATCCGTTCAATGAAGTAGATGCTCCGTTTTGGGATCCTAAGACTCTTGCTGAAATATCTAAGGGTATATACGATAGTCTTACAGCAGTAGATCCAGATGCTATATGGCTTCAGATGGGCTGGCTTTTCTATGCGGATGAAAAGCATTGGACCGATGAGAACATAAAGGCATATCTTACTGCCGTGCCTAAGGGACGGATGATGTTGCTGGATTACTATTGCGATTATACCCAGATTTGGAAGCGCACTGAGAGTTTTTATGGGCAGGATTTCATTTGGTGTTATCTTGGAAATTTCGGTGGCATGACTGGTATCGAAGGCGATTTTCATCAAAATGACGAGTGGATTCAAGAAACTATGGAAAATGCAGGCCCAGGATTTAGAGGGCTTGGATGTACACTTGAAGGTTTTGGCGTTAATGAACCAGTGTATGAAGCTGTGTTAGCTCGTGCGTGGGACACAGGGAGATCGCTCAGCGAATATATTGATAATATAGCAGATAGACATCTGGGAAGGGTAGATGAAAAGTATCGTACTGTCTGGCATACCATTGCCGATAAGGTAAGCGTATCACATCCAGTAACAGGCAGCGCAAGTATGCTTAATGCCCATCCTTCTCTAGAAGGGAATTGGCATTGGACCACGGTAATAGCACGAGGCTATGATATTGAAGAGTTGGAGAATGCTTGGAAGCTTTTGAGTGAAGTAGAAGGGAATAGTTCATATCTAGCTTATGATAAAGCCAATGTTCATCGCCAGGTTCTTTGTAATCGCACAGAAGCGGCTCGTGATCGTTTTACTTTGGCATATAAGAAGGGGGATCGAAATGGAATGCTTGCTGCTAAAAAAGATTTCCTTGAATTATGTGACGAGATTACTGCTGTATTGAGTACAAGAAAAGAGTTTTCTTTAGAGGATTGGATAAATGACGCGCGAAGTTGGGGCGATACGCCAGAGCAGAAAGCATATTATGAAAAGAATGCACGTACTTTGATATCAGTATGGGGAGATTCTTTTCATTTATGGGATTATGCCAATCGTGATTGGGATGGTCTTGTAGATACATATTATAAGGAGCGTTGGGAAAGATTCTTCGATGCGGTAATAGATGCTTTTGACGCGGGAAAGCCATTTATGAATTCTAAGAGCACGACTTATGTGGGTTACACTGCTTATGGCTCATTGCCGGAAGTAAGCGGTCGTGCACTTCAGTTTGATAAGGATATTTGGGATTTTGCCTGTGAATGGGCACATGTAAAAAATTAAGAATGAAGAAATTAGCGATAGTAGTATCGGCAGTGTTGGCCTTGGCCTCTTGTGGAAGTAAAAACTCGCAGGAGCCAAAACTTAGTTCACCGGACGGGCGGATTAAAGTTAGTGTTCAGACTATAAATGGTGTTCTTTCTTATATGGTTGAGCGCGATGGAGAGCAGGTGATTGCTCCTTCTGTATTGGGATTTGAACTTATGGGTGGAAATATCCTTGGGGATAATACCGAGATATTGAGTGTCAGCCATTCGAGTTATGATAAGACATGGGAAACTGTATGGGGGGAAAGTCGCCTTATAGAGGATAAGCATAACTCTATGATAGTGCATACGGCGCACCTTGATCTCGAGTTTAGGGTCTTTAATGATGGTGTAGGATTTAGGTATATTTTCCCTGATGAATTGGGTGATTTCAATATCAGAGAGGAACTTACTGAGTATCGATTCGCTCGCTCTGACCATAAGATTTGGTGGATGCCTAGAAGTGTTCCTTATTATGAGGCATACGCCGAACTCACAAGTATAGATAAAGTGGATTGCGCTTATACTCCTGTTACTATCGAAGGGGCAGATGGATGTTTCTATTCAATACATGAAGCTGCTCTGCTCGATTTCGCTAAGGTAAATCTCGTGGCAGAAGATGCATCCACATTAAAGACCTCTCTTACTAAGTGGTCAGATGGAACAGGCGTGTATGTAACTACGACACGTACCACTCCGTGGAGAACTATACTTATTGCAGATAGGGCAGGAGATCTTATAGAGTCTCATTTGATGTTGAATCTTAACGAGCCTTGTAAGATTGAGGATACTTCGTGGTGTAAGCCTGGGAAGTATATAGGAATATGGTGGGAGTTACACAAGTATATTCACACTTGGTATTATGGCCCGCAGCATGGAGCCACCACAGAAAGAACGAAGTCTTATATTGATTTTGCTGCAGCTCATAATATCCAAGCAGTGCTCGTAGAGGGATGGAACGAAGGCTGGGACGGCAACTGGATGAAAAATAGTACCGGATTCAGCTTTACTAAAGCTTATCCTGACTATGATTTTGACCAAGTTATGAAGTATGCAGCATCCAAGGGCGTGCAGATGATTATTCATAATGAAACGGCGGCTAATACTGACCATTATCTTTCACAGATAGATTCAGCTTACGCTCTTTATCAGAAGTATGGTATGCATTATGTGAAAACGGGAAATGTCAATCTTCTAATGGATGGAAAGGAGGAACATGATGGCCAATACGGGGTTAACCGTCTTCATAAAATAGTCGAGATAGCAGCTAAGTATCAGATAAATATCGATGAACATGAGCCTTGTATCCCGACAGGTCTTTGCCGTACTTGGCCGAATCTGATGACAGGTGAGGCAATTCGTGGACAGGAACACGATGCTTGGGAATCGGATGGAGGAAATAAACCGGAGCATCAGACCATCTGCCCATTTATTAGAGGACTTGCTGGGCCAATGGATTACACTTTTGGGACATTCGATTTTTCTAATCCGAATACACCTACTAGCCGAGTAAAAACTACTATTTCAAAGCAACTCGCACAGTATGTAGTGATTTATAGCCCGCTTCAAATGGCATCCGACTTGATCGAGGCTTATGAGGGGGTACAGGCATTTAAATTCATCGAGGATGTGCCTACAGATTGGGAGCAAACGAAGGTGATAGATGCGGTTATAGGCGATTATATAGTTACGGCTCGTCAGCGCAGGGGAGGAGAGGATTGGTATCTAGGTGCTATAACCGACGAGAATGCACGTGAAATAGATGTTCCTCTTTCTTTCTTAGGTAAAGGGAAATGGGTGGCCCAAATTTACGAGGATACCCCACAGACTAGTTATGAAGAGTCTCCGCAGACTTACCAATATGTTGAAAAAGACGTGGATGCTCGGAATATTTTACATTTAAACCTTGCAACATCAGGAGGATGTGCAGTTAGATTTATTAAGAAATGAGAAGAGCAGTTTGTATATTAACTTTTATAGTCGCGACGATGGCTATTGCCCATGCTAGGGATTTTCGCCTTTCTTCTCCTTCTGGCGAGATTAAAATTAAAGTTAGCGCAGGAACTCAATTACAATGGAGTGTGGAGGCAGGTGAGGAAACGCTACTCGAGCCCAGTGTGATTTCTATGTCTTTTTCTGATGGAACATGCCTTGGGCGTAATCTTTCGCGTATAAAAGTATTTAGGCGTTCTGTCGATGATATGCTTGTGGATCTGGTTCCTACTAAATTCCGTAATGTCGAGGATAAATATAACGAGATGAAGCTTCGTGTAGGTAAGGATTGGGCGCTTGTTTTTCGAGCTTATGATAACGGAGTGGCATACCGTTTTGAAACTTATTTTGCACATGATGTGGAAGTGGAGGCGGAAACTTCCGAGTGGAATTTTGCCTCTGACTGCGACGTGTATTGGGCTGGGGAGAAGAACGATTCATATATAACGCATTGCGAAGCTAATTTTGCTCAGCAGAAGTTGTCGGCCGTGGATAGGAATACTTATTCATACTTGCCATTAAGTTTTAAGACTCCAAGTGGAATTAGATTGGTAATTACAGAAGCGGATCTTTTTGATTATCCTAATCTTATGCTCCGCTCTACGCCAGAAGCTACTTCACTAAGAGCTGAGTTCCCTCATGTTATAGATGCTTATGAAATGCGTACAGATAGGGATGTCACGATTACTTCACTTGCAGATGTGATCGCCCGCACAAAAGGAGAAAGGACATACCCATGGAGAGTTATGACCATAGGAAGCGACAGGTCCCTTTTAGAAAATACTTTACCATGGCAATTATCCTCAAAAGAAGTACCAGGGGACTATACATGGCTGAAGCAGGGAAAAATTTCATGGGAATGGTGGGCTATGCTCAATGTATACGGAGTGGATTTCGAGGCCGGCGTCAATACACAGACTTATAAATATTATGTAGATTTTGCCGCCAAGTATGGCTTGCAATATATTTTAATGGATGAAGGGTGGAGTAAATCAACTCTTAATATAGTAGAGCCTAAGGATGACCTTGACCTTCATGAAGTTATAAATTACGCTCGTTCTAAGGGTGTGGGGGTAGTTTTATGGACGCTTTGGACTCCATTTGTAAATGATGGGATTGAAAGTATATTGGACGTTTACCAGAAGTGGGGAGTATCTGGAATCAAGATAGATTTTATGCAGATGCAGGATCAGAACATGGTGAATTTTTATGAAGATATTGCAAGGGAATGTTGCAAACGCCATTTGTTAGTGGATTTTCATGGCGCTTTTAAACCGGCTGGTCTTCAGCGAAAGTATCCTAATGCTATGACTTATGAGGGTGTGTATGGGATGGAACACGACAAGTGCTCGTATGACATATCCCCAGACCATGACCTGAAGTTACCGTTTACACGTATGGTTGCTGGGCCAATGGATTATACGCCAGGAGCTGTGAATAATGCCACCCGTGAGGACTTTGCAATAAGGTGGAATCACCCTATGAGCCAGGGAACGCGTAGCCATCAAGCGGCTCTTTTCGTAGTTTTCGAGAGTCCACTCACTATGCTATGTGATACTCCTTCTAATTACTATAAGGTTCCAGATTTCACTAAGTTCATTGCTGATATCCCGACAGTGTGGAATAGAACTATATCTCATGAGGCCGTGGCTGGAGAGTATGTGCTTATTTCTCGAGAAACTATGGACGGAAGATGGTATAGTGCTGGGCTTACGAATTGGAACGGACGTACACTCACTTTAGACACATCATTTTTACCGCAAGGACATTGGCAGGTAACAATACATAAAGATGGTGTTAATGCCAATATGTGGGCAGAAGATTATAAAATCGAAGTTTTGGAAATCGAAGCAGGAGACTCTCTTGAAGTTAAGATGGCCAATGGTGGAGGCTGGACTGCAGAATTTATAAAGAAATGAGACGCATATTTTTAGCATTACTTTACTTGTTTATTACTATCACTTTAAGTGCTTCCGAAATTAAGGTGAGCGGATATGTACGTGATAATCACGGAAAACCAGTATCTGGGGTCAAGGTTACAGATGGATTTGATATAGTACGTACTGATGCCTCGGGCCGTTATGTATTGAATGCTTGTGGAGAAGCTAATTTTGTGTATATAAGCGTTCCTTCAGGATTTGAAACGACCCAGCGGAACGGAGCTCCACTTTTTTATAAGCAGCTTGATAAGTCAAATAAGACGCAAAAGGCTGATTTTGAGATTATAAGAACAGGAAAGGATGAAACACATCACCAGTTTGTTGTTTTCGCCGATGTGCAGGTATATAATGAAAGCGAAATCGACTATGTTTACAAGGCTGCTGCAGATGTGAAGACAGATATTGCTTCCAATGGACTCCCGACATTTGGGATGTCGTGCGGTGATATAGTTGGTACTTGGTCAAGCGGATTATCTGAAAGAATACAAACAGCCACATCATCTGCCGGTTTCCCTTTCTATACGCTTATGGGAAATCATGATTATCAAAGTGGAGTAGGAACTAACGAGGAATCAAAAATTGCATATACAAGCAAATATGGCCCTACATATTATTCATTTGACAAAGGTCAGATGCATTATATAGTTCTAGATGATGTCTTTTATTTCTATCGTCATTATATAGGGTATTTGGAAGAAACGCAGCTTGAGTGGCTAGAAAAAGATCTTTCAGATGTGCCAGATGGTAGCACTGTCGTGTTGTTCTTGCATATTCCGACTTATAGTAAACAGGCTCGAGAAGGCCAGTGGAATAAGGAAGAATATAATAAGATAGTAACTAATAGAAATGCTCTGTATAAGATAATGGAGCCATATAAATTGCATATTTGCTCAGCGCATGAACATTATGCTGAGAATTATGTGATCAAGGACAATATATTCGAGCATGTTCATGCCCCATTAAGTGGATTGTTCTGGCAGAGCCTTTATAGTTGTGATGGAGTTCCGTGGGGATATTATGTTTATGATGTAAATGGCAATGAGATAACAGATTGGTATTATAAACCTGTCGGGAAATCGCGCGATTGCCAGTTCTCCGCATATAGAGTGGGAGAAGATCCTATGAAACGCACTTCTGTGGTGGCTAATGTATGGAATTATGATCCAGCATGGAAAGTCGAATGGCGAGAAAACGGAGTGGATCAGGGCCCTATGACACAGTATAGTGGATGGGATAGGAATATCGTGGATGATGTGGATAACCGGAGAGAAAAAGAGTTTACTTGGAAATATATAGGAGCAGGACAGACGGATCATCTTTTTTATGCTACTCCGTTTAACGCTGATTCGGATATAGAGATAGTTGTAACAGATCGTTTCGGCAGGGTATATACATGGAATAGTAGCAGAGATGATATATATTCGACAACTTCCTTCACACTGAATTCAGAGGGTGTAAGTGAAGGCGGAAACGAATATCCTATTACACAATCATCGGCTTATTCCAAGTATGGTTCTTTTCACGGAGCAGATAAACTAGAAACTAATCTATATAATTTGGCCATTAGTGAGATGGTCAAGAATATTGAACCAGATGGGACATTTAGAACGGGCCAATTGTGGTCTGGAGTGTGGACAAGAGACATTTCTTATAGTGCTATTTTGTCTTTGGCACATTTGGAACCGGAGGCGGTTAAGACTAGTTTAATGCGTAAGGTTGACAGGAAGGGTCGCATCATAGAAGATACCGGTACTGGAGGTTCATGGCCATGTTCTACTGATAGAGAGATATGGGCAATAGCAGCTTATGAAGTATATCTTGAAACGGGTGATGTATCGTGGTTAAGACAGGTTTACCCTATAATTAGGCGAAGTCTTGATGCTGATTTAGCGTCGGTCTATGATAAAGAGACAGGACTTTTCCGAGGCGAAAGCAGTTTTATAGATTGGCGAGAACAGAGTTATCCATCTTGGATGCAGCCAGTTGATATTGCAGCAAGCGAATGTTTGGGGACTAATGCTGTATTCTATAGGGCATTGGAGGTAGCTTCGCTTATGGCGTCTAAATTGGGACCTACACGTTCTCATGATGTGAAAAAGTATGCTGCACTGGCTGCTAATTTAAAGAAGGCGATAAATGATAATTTCTGGATGGAAGATAAGGGTTATTATGCTCAGTTCCTTTATGGAAGGGATTATCAGTACACATCTCCTCGAAGTGAAACTTTAGGTGAAAGCCTCTGTATTCTATGGAATATCGCTTCATCAGAGCAATCACAACGAATTATGGAAAGCCTTAGAGTGTGTGATTATGGACCTACTATTTTCAGCCCACAGATAACGGGTGAACGGAGTTATCATAATAATGCTGTCTGGCCTTTTGTTACTTCTTTTTACGGAATGGCAGCGGCAAAAGCAGGAAATAGGGCCGCGGTAATGCACGCATTGGCATCCAATATGAGAGCGGCAGTCGTATTCGAGTCGAATATGGAGAACATGGTGGCATCGGATGGCACGAAGAATACTGCATTAAATTCTCCTAGACAGCTTTGGAGTGTGGCAGGATTCGAGGGCCTTTTTAGAAATGTGTTGCTAGGCATAAATTATACCGAAGATGGAATCAGATTGCAACCATGCGTTCCTGTGTCAATGAAAGGCTACAGGGCGCTGGAGAATTTCAAGTATCGAAATATGACTCTCGATGTGGAGGTGGTAGGAGAAGGGAATATTGTAAGTTCTTGTCTTATAGATGGAGTTGAGCAACAAATGGCGTTTTTGCCTGCATCTCTTGAGGGACACCATAAGATTCAATTGATTGTTAAAAGTGATTATTATGCACCTAATGATTCGATTAATCTTGGCCCATTAGTGTGGGACCTTAATACTCCTAAAGTGGAATTTTCTCAAGATGATGAACTTTTGAAATGGACGACCGTTAATGGTGCTACTTATTATAGAGTATATAAGAATGGCTCTTTCGATGGACAGGTGGAGGATGTTTCGTATAAAACTACTGGAAGAGGCGAGTACGTAGTCGTAGCATATAATGATGGAGGTTCTTATTCCTTTATGAGTGAACCGATAAGGGTGGGAGTAGAACCGGTGGTAGAGTATAATTTGCAGAAGCGATTGAATAACAAGTTGGGTGTTCAAATGCGTTGGGATGTTGAAGTGGCGTCTAGTGGAGAGTATATGATTGAATTCGAGTATTCTAACGGGAATGGGGATATAACCACTCATAATATGTGTGCTTCTAGATCACTTTTTGTAGATAAAAATATGTACGATGTCGTGGTTATGCCACAAAGAGGTACAGATTGGACTCTAAAAGGTATGACTCGACCGGTCCATGTGCATTTGACGGCAGGAAAACATATAGTGGAACTGAAATATCTAGAAGATAATGTAAACATGAACATCGAAACGGATAGTGCTGTGATACATTCTCTTCGTATAATTAGGGTGGATTACTAAATATTCTAATAATTTTGATTTATATTTTAAAAAGAAAAATATGAAAGTAATTATTAAACAAAACTCTGCAGAGGGCTCTTTATGGGCCGCTCATCATATCGCAGCCAGAATCAAGGAAAAGGCTGCACGGACATCGAAGCCTTTTGTACTAGGTTTATGCACAGGCTCTACTCCTATTGAAACTTACAAGGAACTTGCGCGCATGGTAAAAGATGGTGAAGTGTCTTTTAAGAATGTCATTTCATTCAATATGGATGAATATGTAGGGTTACCAGAAAGTCACCCAGAGAGTTATCATTCCTTTATGCGTACCAATTTGTTCTCTCATATAGACGAACCAGAAGAGAATATACATATCCTCAATGGTAATGCGCCTGACCTTCAGGCAGAATGCGAAGCATATGAAGCTGCGATAATAAAGGCGGGAGGATTCGACCTTTTCCTTGGAGGTATAGGTGAAGATGGACATATCGCTTTTAATGAACCATTTTCTCCGCTTACAAGCCGTACAAGGGTGGTTACTCTTACCGAGGATACGCGTATTGTAAATAGTAGGTTTTTCGATAATGACCCTTCAAAAGTTCCAGCGCAGGCGCTATCAGTGGGTGTTGCCACTGTAACAGACTCCAAGGAAGTGGTTATATTGGCATTTGGACCTAAGAAAGCGCGTGCCATAAAAGATGCTGTTGAGGGTCCATATAGTCATATGTGTACAGTATCGGCACTTCAAAATCATCAAAATGGCATAATCGTGGCTGATGAGGCTTCTGTCGGGGAATTGAAGGTGAATTCATATAAGTATTTTAAAGCAGTAGAAAAAGCAGAGAAATTATGAAAAAGAAAATAATCCTTTTGGCGCTTGCTGCACTATCTATATTGCCATTAAGCGCTAAAGATAAAAGGCAGGTAGCTATTGTCGCTCATAGAGGTTATTGGGCTTGTGAGGCTGGTGGAAAATCACATAATTCCATAGCTGCATTGAAGGCGGCCCAGGATTTGGATTTCTGGGGTAGCGAGTTCGATGTAAATATGACAAAAGATGGCGTGCTTATGGTGTTCCATGATGACGCAGTCAACGGAATGAAATTTTCCGAGCATAATGCATCGGATTATGATGGGATAACCCTTCCTAATGGAGAAAAAATTCCTACACTTGATGAGTATCTTACTCAGTTTGAAAAAAACAAGAAGTGTCGTTTGGTTTTTGAGCTTAAGTGGCATAGTGGACTCTCTAATCAGATCCATGCTGTAAATAAAAGCATCGAATTGTTAAAAGCTCATGGGTTATATAACCCTAAGCAGGTGATATTTATCTCATTCGATCTTCAGGAATGTCTTCTTTTCGCACAGAAATGCCCAGGATTTACTGTCCAATACTTAGGCTCGGAGGCGGATCGTAATCCAGATGTCCTTGCAGCACTAGGTATAAATGGGATAGATACTAATTTCTGGAAATTTTATAATGACCCTACCTGGTATACGAAGGCAAGGAATCATGATATGAGTGTCAATGCGTGGACCGTAGATGATAAGGAACATATGCGTACCATGATAGAAATGGGTGTGGATTATGTTACGACGAATTATCCCGAACTATGCCGTGAACTCTTGAATGAAATGGGAATAGAAGAATTAAAATCAGGTAAAAACTTTTAATAATGAAACATTTTTCATTGCCGAAAGATGGCGGTCTTATTGAGAAAGGTCTTCCAAAAGACATTCTCCATAGCAGAGAAAAGGTGTATGCTGAAATATGCGAAACTTCCTTTATCGCAAGTCATAAGATATGTGATGAAATCATATCAGATATAAAAGCTTTTGAGGTAGAGCACCCGGGCGAATTGTTTAAGTTAGGATTGACGACAGGTTCTACTCCGGTGTCTTTGTATAAGGACCTTAGAGAAGCGTATAATGAAGGTAAAGTTTCATTTAAAAATGTGAGAATAAACTCTATAGATGAGTTTTATCCGATATCACTTGACGCTAAACACAGTCGTAATCAGATACTTCGTGCTGAACTGCTAGATCATATTGATGTGCTTCCTGAGAATATAATTATTCCAGATGCTACAATCTCCATAGAAGAGGTCTCTGACTATTGTGCTCGTATGGAGCCTATACTAAGAGATATTGATTTGCTCGTAATAGGGGTAGGCGAACAGGGCCAAGTAGGGTTTAATGAGAGTGGATCTACTAATTTTACTCGTTCAAGACTTGTTCATCTGCCATATAAGTCACGTAAGCGTCAGGCTGGGTATTTCGGTGGAGATATATCTAAAACTCCAGCTATGGCACTGACCATGGGAGTAGGTACTATGCTTACGGCACATAAGGTTATTCTTATGGCGTGGGGCGAGAACAAATCTGAGATGGTAGCACGCGTGGTTGAAGGAGAAGTGGGACCTGACTGCCCAGCAACTTTTTTCCAACTTCATTCTAACGTAAAATTCTATGTAGATGAAAATTCAGGAAGCAATTTGACCCGCGTGGTAGCTCCTTGGTGCATAGGACCATGCGAGTGGACTCCGAAGTTCCAGCGTAAAGCGGTAGTCTGGCTGTGTGGCCAGGTTCACAAGCCAATTCTTAAGCTTTCATATCAAGATTATCTGCAAAATTCGCTTGGAGGACTGATTGAAGCCTGTGGCGCCTTTGATGCTATAAACATTAGAGTATTTAATGATTTGCAGCATACCATAACTGGATGGCCTGGCGGAAAGCCTAATGCAGATGACTCTACCAGACCAGTTCCTTCACTTCCTGTCCGCAAGACTGTTCTTATTTTCTCTCCGCACCCAGATGACGATGTAATCTCTATGGGTGGTACATTTATTCGTCTTGCTCATCAAGGACATAATGTTCATGTAGCTTATGAGACATCCGGTGATGTAGCTGTTCATGATGATGTGGTTCTTCAGCACATGGATGCAGCTCGTGAAATAGGCTTTGGTGATAGATTTGATGAGGTGAAGAAGCTTATTGAAAGTAAACGACCTGGTGAGCCCGAACCACGTGAACTTTTGAATTTGAAGGCCGCAATACGTCGCTCAGAGGCTAAGGGAGCAGTGCGTTCTTTCGGCCTGGACGATGAACATAATGCGCATTTTTTGAATCTACCATTTTACGAATCGGGTGGAATTCAGAAAAAACCACGTTCACAGGCTGACGTAGATATAATTAAGTCACTTCTTACTGAACTCAAGCCAGATATGATATTTATGGCGGGGGATTTGGCCGATCCACATGGCACTCATAGGGTATGTACCGAGTGTGCGTTGGAAGCTATAGATCAACTCCGTGACGAAGGTGCAGAGTGGATAAACCATTGCCATGTATGGCTCTACAGAGGAGCCTGGATGGAATGGGATCTAGGCAGTGTAGATATGGCGGTTCCTCTTTCTCCAGATGAAGTGGTTGAGAAACGTCATGCTATCTATCGTCACCTCTCTCAGAAGGATATAGTTCCTTTCCCAGGTGAGGATCCTCGTGAATTCTGGCAGAGGGCTGAAGATCGTACAGAAAATACAGCCCGTCAGTATGATGCCTTGGGTATGGCAGAATATCAGGCGATGGAGGTCTTCCTTAAACTTTGGTAATGAAGACTCAATTATCTAAAATAAAGCATGTTGCTCTGGATATGGATGGTACCATATATCTGAGCAACACGCTTTTTCCATTTACGCTCGATTTTCTATCGCAACTTGACGATTTGGGCATTACATATTCTTTTCTTACTAATAATCCTTCGAAATCCATTTCTGATTATATGAAGAAATTGGCTAATATGGGAGTACCTGTAAGGGAGGATCAGATGTACACTACTACAGTAGCAACGATTGATTATATAAAGGCTAATTATCCTACCGTAAGGAAACTTTTCCTACTCGGAACTCCATCTATGATAGGCCAATTCGAACACGCTGGTTTTATCTCATGCCAGGATAGTGCTAGCGATATTCCAGATATGGTGGTCGCATCCTTTGATATGACACTTACTTATGCTCGCTTGTGCCGTGCTGCTTGGTGGATTTCACAGGGTCTTCCGTATTTAGCTACAAACCCGGATCGTGTATGCCCAACGGATCAGAAAACGGTGCTAGTGGATTGTGGCTCTATATGCGCTTGTCTTAAAAGTGCTACAGGAAGGGATCCAGATCACACTATGGGAAAGCCTGACCCTTCTATGTTATCGGGTATTATGTCTCGGCATGGTCTTGTTCCTGAGCAGATAGCTATGGTAGGTGATAGGTTATATACAGATATAGCTATGGCCCGTAATGCAGGAGCCTTAGGTGTGCTTGTATTAAGTGGAGAATCTACTATGGATGACGTTCAAAATGCCGCGAAGGAATCGTCTCCTGATTTAGTGGTAGAAAATATTTCTGAACTTGGAAGTTTATTAAAGAAAAGCAGGAATGGATAGCTTCGGTAAGAATTTTAGGGTAAGTGTATTCGGAGAATCTCATGGACCAGTTGTGGGAGTCCTTATAGATGGGGTGCCGGCAGGAATAAAACTTTCGGAAGAAGATTTTGCTGAAAGTATAAAGCGACGCTCTGCTCACTATGGCTTCACTTCGACTCGTTGTGAGAGGGATATCCCTGAATTCTTAAGCGGAGTTTATAATGCTTATACTACTGGGACTTCACTATGTATAGTTTTTCGTAATGAAAATGTTCAGTCCCATGACTATTTATTTCTTCCAGATATACCTCGTCCTGGACATGCTGATTATCCGGCTCATGTAAAATATTCAGGGTATGAGGATTATCGTGGTGGTGGTCATTTTTCTGGAAGGCTGACTCTTCCTATCGTTGCTGCTGGGGTTGTTGCTCATAAGCTACTCCCTTCCCCCATAACAATAAGAGCAGAGATAAGTCGAGTGGGAGGTTCGCAGAACAGGGAAGATTGGCCCGAATTATTAGCACAAGCGCAAAAAGCAGGGGATTCTCTAGGTGGAGTGATTTCATGCATTATAAGCGGAGTGCCTGTAGGTGTAGGAGACCCGTTTTGGAATGGTATAGAAAGCGTGCTCTCTCATGCGTTATTTGCGATTCCAGGAGTACGGGGTGTAGAATTCGGGGATGGATTTGCTTCATCTGACATGCGAGGTTCGCAGCATAATGACGCGTTAGGAGCAGAGGGTCCGATTTCCAATGGGGCTGGAGGCGTGAATGGGGGATTGGCCAATGGAAACCCTATAACTTTCAGGGTTGCCTTTAAGCCCACATCTTCTATTATAAAACCACAGAGGACCTTTAATTTTGCCTCTGGAGAGGAGACGACTTTATCTGTAACTGGGCGACATGATGTATGTTTTGCACTTAGAACTCCGGTTATAGTGGAGTCTATGTGTGCAATAGCACTAGTTGATTTGGTTTTATAATTTCATCTCTTCAAAGAAAGAAGGAAACGATTTGCTTACGCATTCAGTATCGTCTATCATGATAGGTGAATCGGCCCCCATTTGTGCAATTGAAAGCATCATGACCATGCGGTGATCATGAAAAGATGAGTAGTTTCCTCCGTGAAGGAGGTTTCTGGAAGTGAATCGTTGACAAAGGCTCATGCCCTTTATTTTGAATCCGTCTTCTATTAGTTGAATCTCTACTCCCATTTTCTTAAGAGTCTCGCATATGGCTTGTGCCCGATCACATTCCTTGTTCTTTAATCGAGATACTCCATATATAGTGCTTTCTCCTGGGCAAAATGCCGCAATGAGAGAAGCAAGAGGGATAAGATCAGGTGCGTTATTCAAGTCGTACTCAAAAGCTTGCATAGGTGCTCGCTTTACACTTACAACGGTTTCGTCATAGGATATACATGCACCGGCATCGGAGAGGATGTCTAATATAGTAATATCCGCCTGTATGGAATCTGTATTAAGTCCTAATACTTCTGCTTCTCCGAAAAGCGCTCCATAGGTTAGAAAACATGCAGCTGCACTCCAGTCACTTTCCAATTCTATATCTGCAGCCTTATAGCGTTGTCCTCCTTTTATCTTGAAGTAGATGCCATTACAGTAACTCCAGTCCTGTTCTTCCAGCATTTTTGCATCTCCTTCAAGTTCACTTTCTATCTTGATGCCGAATTTAGCGGCTATATCTTGCGTAATGAACATATATGGGATGCTCTTAGGCTCGCTGACGAAAAGTTGCGAATTGGCCGAAAATAAAGGGAGTGTCATTAGCAGCCCGGAGATAAGTTGAGAGCCGGCATTTCCGGAAATCTCTGCGCGACCGGGGTAGAATTTGCCCTTTACTTTAAGCGGAATGCACACTTGTGTCCCTTTATGGGAGTCTTCGTTTTTAAGCAGTATTCCGAATGCGGCCATTATGTCATTAGCTCCTGTAAGTGGTCTGTTGAGAAGAGTTCCTCGTCCGGTAATAATGGTATCGCATCGGCTAAGAGCTGCTGAAAGCGGAATGCAAAGTCTTGCAAGAAGGCCACTTTGACCGACATCCAGTTTTTCGATGTTCATGCTTTCAGGGCTTTTCGCACCTATCCCTTCTATTTTTACATGCTCTGCGTGTCTTGTGACTTTAGCTCCGAGAGAGCGTGCTACCTCTATGGCACTAAGGTTATCTTCACATGTGGAAAATCCGCTCAAGTGGGATGTTCCTTCAGCTAGTGCGGCTGCAAGTATAGCTCTTTGGGCAAAACATTTTGAACATGGGGCATGAAAATCGCTTTTATGTACGCCAAGCCATTCTCCATATACCGCTTTGTGTAGCTGTTCAAGGGATAATTGGCCTTCAGCAGTAGGTACATCGTAGTACGCGTATGTGAAAGGGGCTCCTTTAGATAGACAGTCTAGTCTAGATTTTTCTCCTAGTGCGCCCATAGAAATCAGTATCAAGTTATTGGCTTTAATACTATGATTATCGCATAGGAGAGAGTCGTAGAAACATTGTAGTCGAGTTACATCTTCAATCGAAGTGGCTGTGCAGGCAATCTTCGCTATATCAGCACCATAGCGAAAACAACGGAGTATGATTTGTCTAATAAGATCCGTATCTGGAGTGTCCTCGAAGTCGTGATATGAACGAATTAGTCTAGTCCCGGAATGTTTGCAAAGCTTTTGTATATTTTGGCTTATATGGGCAGGAGCATTAATGTCCAGATCCACAAAGGCTACTCCGCTATCTATCGCTTTTTCGTAGAGAGTGGCTATATGACTCCATTTTGCTTTCTGCTCTTCAATATGGGATGCTTTATTAACGTGGCTACATATAATCAGGGGTTTTTCGCAGGTCTCGATTAGTTCCACGATCTCTTCTTGACTTAGACTGCAAAGATCCTCTCTGATTTCAGCCATTTCCACATACGGGTCGTCCAATATGCTTAAAATTTCTTCTAGTGTCTTATCCCCAATGCTGGTACAAATCATATCTCAATCTTTTTTCTAAAAGGTTTTCCTATTTTTTTCAAAAACACGAAATCCACTTTTCCGTTCTCAACTTTTTTATCGTTTAATAAGGCTTCGCTCAGCTCTTCGTCGCTATAGGTGCTTTCTGTCGGAAGACCACATCTTTTGAAATCGTCCTGCACTCTATCTGCCAATCCTTTTTCGGTCCAATGTCTATCTTCTCCTAATTTCAGTGCTTTGATAATACCTATAGAAACAGCCTGCCCGTGTGGAATGGCTTCCTTACTTTTCCACTCAATCGCATGTCCGAAAGTGTGCCCGAAGTTGAGAATGTGACGGCGGCTATGATCGAACAGGTCCCTTTTGGTGATTTTGTGCTTATAGTGGGCGGCTTTTTCGGCCAATTTTACGAGTGCGTTAAGTTGTTCTTCGCTTAGCTTGGTCTCTTCTTTGTGTGCCAATTCTGAAAATAGCGCCACTGCACTATGGTAATTCTTTTCATCGAAAAGCAGGAAAGTCTTAAGAATTTCGGCACTTGCAGATAATACTTCCTTTCTAGGAAGTGTGCGCAGGGCCTCTTTTCGTATATATATTTTGCGTGGAAGTTTAAATGTCCCCATAACATTTTTAACGCCATCGAGGTTAACGCCATTTTTACCCCCAACAGAGGCATCTGCCATGCTGAGTAGTGTGGTGGGAACTATTTCTAGATTGATGCCACGTTTGTATATGGCTGTTGCCAATCCGCATACGTCACTGCAAATTCCGCCTCCGATTGCTATTAGTGTACATCCTTTGTCCGCGCCAGCATTTAGCAGTGCTCTGCAGATGTGTTCGACTTCGTTTAGAGTTTTATGGGGCTCGTCGCATATTAAGGCCAATTCTCCTAAACTTTTAGCTTTAATGCTTTTGCGGAATTCTCCTGCGAATTCTCTTACTGCTACATCATAGACTATAAATACTTGTTTCATTTAGATTTGCAGTGTAGTTGTTTGTTCTAAAACTTGCAATCACAAAAATAGTATATTTATGCCGATAAATATAAGAACTAGTTTTGATTTTATGACTCTGCCGTTCACTAGTAGTAAAGATTCAAGATAGAAGTGCAACACCGTCGGGCTAGCCCGACGGTGTTGGCAGGGTCAAAAAGCAATACAAAAAAGGGAGGCATTGCGACCTCCCAAAGATCAATTAACTTTGTATTGTTATGTATAATCAACTGACCCGAGAGCAAAGATATGCAATATATCTGGGAAAACAAGAAGGGAAGAGCCAAACAGCCATTGCTCAGCAGATAGGAGTAAACAAATCTACAGTCAGCCGAGAATTAAAGCGGAATAGTAATCGCTATGGCAAATATGGATGGAGCGCAGCAGACAAGTGGGCGAAGGAACGAAGAGAACATCTACCAGGAAATAGGGCTTTATCAGATAAAGTGATAAGGGAGTCCTTGCGACTATTGAAAGAAGAAGATTGGTCACCTAAGCAAATTTCTGGGTACCTTCTTAACAAAAAAGGAGTTAGAATATCCCACGAGAGCATCTATTCACGAATACGGTCTGATGAGAGCGGGGAACTCCAGTCTCATTGCCGTCACAAGCTGAAGTATCGCCACCATAAGAAAGTCGCACGCAAGACGAAAGCCACGAACATACCGAACAGGGTCAGCATCCACGAGAGACCAGCGGAGGCCAACGGCAAGCGCTTCGGTGACTGGGAAATGGACCTGATAATCGGGAAGAACGGCAGGAGTGCCATAATCACCCTTTGTGAAAGGTCTATCCGAATCTGTTCCTCTTCGTCACCGCCAAGGCATCCTCCGGCAAAGGCCGCCTAGCCCTCTGCCGCTACATTGTCGAACCTATCCACGACCGCCTCCGCAAAATCAATGAGGCGGAGACCATCGAGTACAAGCGCAAGATTGCCGAGTACAATGCCGCCGGCAAGAAGAAAGTCGATATGGAAAAACCCGAGGAACCGCCTATGCGTATGCTCTTCATCCCGGCCAACTCCTCCGCCACGGCTGTCTATCAGGTTCTCGGCGACAACGGAGGCACAGGACTGATGTTCGAGACCGAGGGCGACACCCTTGCCAACACATTCGGCTCCGACTACGGCAACTACTCCGACGGATTCCGCAAGGCTTTCCATCACGAGACCATCTCCTACATCCGCCGCAAGGACCGTGAATATGTGAACATCAAGAACCCGCGCCTTTCCACGCTCCTCACCGGAACGCCCAAGCAGGTTCTGAATCTCATCACCGACGCCGAGAACGGCCTGTTCAGCCGCTTCATCTTCTACTCCCTCGACCTTCGCCTCGTATGGAACGACGTGTTCAGCACCCACGCCGACACCACTCTTGACGAACATTTCCAGAGACTCGGACAGGAGTTCCACGACTTCCACACCATACTCGAAAAGTCCAGTGGCATACGCTTCTCACTCACACCATCCCAGGCCGCAGACTTCAACGAAAGGTTCTCCGTCTGGCAAACTGAATACAGCGACTGCTGCGGAGACGAGTTCGTCGCCTCCGTCCGCCGCCTCGGCCTGATAACATTCCGCCTCGCGATGATCCTCTCAGCTCTTCGAATAATGGAGGACGGCCTCATCAAGGACAGACTGACCTGCCTTGACACCGACTATCAAAGCGCGATGATGATGGCCTCCGTGATTCTCCGCCACAACGCCCACATCTTCCACACCCTTCCGAAAGCCGACGCGGCCCAGTCTGCATCCTCGGCCACCACCACGAGAACCACCCTCCAGCAACGCCAGTTCCTCGAAGCCCTCCCGCCAGAGTTCGACCGCCAGACCTACACCGAAACCGCCACCACCCTCGGCATCAACCCCCGCACCGCCGACCGCATCATCCGCCGCTGGTGCGACACCGGCCAGTTGGAGAACGTCTCGCACGGAAAGTATCGGAAGAAATAACACTTAAATAAATGTTTAATCCATAGAATTTTGTAAGTTTGTAAAATGTTATGACATATTTTAATATGAAGCCGATGAATTTTAAAGCGATAGATTTTTTCTGCGGAGGAGGAGGAATGACTTGTGGACTCCGCCAAGCTGGTATAGATGTTATAGCCGGTGTCGATTTTGACCAGACTGTGGGCTCTACATATGAGTTCAATAATCCTGGAAGTACATTTATTCATTCCGATATAAACATACTTCAAGAAGACTATTTTGAGAAAAAATTTAATGTCAAAAAGAATGATGATAGCCTTATCTTAGTTGGATGCAGCCCCTGCCAATTTTATAGCATCATCAATACTAATAGAACTAAATCTCTGAAGACAAAGGATCTTTTAATGAGTTTTGCGAAATTCATTGAGTACTATAAACCTGGTTTTGTGCTTGTAGAAAATGTCCCTGGAATTATCACAAATAAGGATTCTATTTTACCTGAATTTATCAATAAACTTATTAGCCTTGGATATGGCCATACAGAAAATGACATAAAACGAGCAGTTGTTGATATGAGTCATTACGGTGTGCCGCAGAGTAGAAGAAGATTTTCCTTGATAGCGACAAGAATTAAAGATGTAGATTTACATCTACCTGTTGCCGATAAAAAAGTCTCCGTGCTAAGCGATTGTATCGGACCAGCAAATGGATTTCCCAAGATAGAGGCCGGCCATAGAGACTCTTCGGACTTTAATCATTCTTGTGCTGGATTAAGCGATATTGGACTGAGAAGGATGAAGAAGACTCGTCATAATGGTGGTAGCAGAATTGACTGGGCTGGCGATGAGGAATTGCAGCTACCATGCTATGTGGGAAAAGATGATAATTTCAAAGACAATTATGGACGAATGTCCTGGGATAAGCCATCGCCTACTATTACTACAAAGTTTTTAAGTATTTCTAATGGTCGCTTTGGCCATCCAGAAGAAGATAGAGCCATATCTATTAGGGAGGGCGCTACTATTCAGACGTTTCCAAAATCTTATGTGTTTAAAACAGATAGTATGGGAAATGCCGCAAAAATTATTGGAAATGCTGTACCTTGTGAATACGCTCGGAGATTAGGTGAGACAATAAAAGAAATTTGTCAATAGGATTATGATTGTCGCGAAAAAACTTACGATGAGTTTTGATCCCCATACAATTGAGCATTTGGGGATTCAGATGTATTCAGTATTGCCAAACGCCATTGCTGAATTAATTGCTAATGCTTATGATGCAGAAGCATCTTCTGTTCATATACAACTTATTGAAAATAATACAGAAAAAAGTATTTCTGTAATCGATGATGGGATTGGAATGTCATTCGATGAGATCAATAATTGCTTCCTTCGTATTGGAAGAAAGAGAAGAGATGACGATAACGGGATGAGTCCAAACAAAAAACGAAAAGTCACCGGTAGAAAAGGACTTGGCAAGTTAGCATTTTTTGGTATAGGTGATATTATTAAAATTGTCACAAGACGTAATGGCAAAGAAGTGTCTTTCACATTAAGTTGGCCCGAGATAATGTCTTGTACAATACAAAATTATGAACCGTCTTTTGAAGAGAAATCATGTTCTTTAGAGGAGCATGGAACAACTATCGTCCTTAGCAATCTAAAACGAAAATCAGGATTCGACCTTGACTCGTTAGCTATAAGTCTTTCTAAATTATTCAATTTATTTGATGAATCTTTTAAAGTATATATTTCATTTAATGACGGAAATGAAATCCTGATTGATAACAAATTAAGATACGAAAATTTGGACAAACAGGTTGAATGGTTTTTCCCGGAAAATGAAGACGTGACAAATGCTTATTTGGACAGTAAAAAGGTCAAAGGCAGAATTATTGCAACTCAAAAACCATTAAAACCTGGCTTGAGAGGTATTACATTATTCGCTCATGGACGCTTGGTTAATGCTCCTGAATTCTTTGGCGTTGGAGAGTCGAGCCATGGATATTCGTATTTTACAGGTTGGCTTGATGTGGATTACGTAGATGAACAAGAAGATGATGTTATCTCAACAGATCGTCAGTCTTTGAATTGGGATCTTGCCGTTACCTCCGAATTAAGAGAAAATCTACAAAGTTTACTTCGTGCAATAGAAAAAGATTGGAGAGAAAAAAGAAAACTTGAAAATCAGAAAAAAGTATCTGAAAAGACGAATATTAATGTTCGTGATTGGTATAAGAAACTACCTCCTGAAGTAAAAACGGATGTAGAAAAGATTGTCTCCTCTGTTGTAGAGGAGTCTGAACTTCCAGAAGAAAAACAGAGTGAAGTTGTTGATATGTTGCATTCTCTTATTCCAGAATATGCGAAATATCATTGGCGTCACATTCATGAATCTGTCAGAAATGCTTCATATGCTGATTATCAGAATGCCGATTATTATAGAGCAGTTGAAGAATCTTTGAAGAGATATCAAACAACTGTCCAATCTAAATCAGGCAGTAATGAAGATGGAGTAAAATTAATGAATACTGTATTTGGGAAAGACCATACATTGTTGGTCTCATCTAAGTACAAGAAAAAAGACGGGTCTGATTTCAATGACTCTACAAAAGAAAATATAGAAGAGGGACAAAAATTTTTATCTTCAGGCATGATGAGTGGAGTTAGGAATCCTCTTGCGCATGAGGAAAAAGTTGAACTTCGTGATAGTGGCTTATTTTCAGAGGATGATTGTCTTGACATGCTTAGTTTGCTTTCTCACTTATTTAGGAGGTTAGATAATGCAGTTAAAAAGTGAGATAGTATATTCGAGGGCATTACACCCATCGACGATGACATTTTATGCAAAGATGATATTATGTTGCAATGATTCTCATTAGGGGCAATCTTGTTTGATAAATTGTCAAAAATAAACAATTTTGACTACCTTTGCTATGATAAAAGGAACAGAACATTATGCGATTGTTTCCAGAGAAAATACACCAGATACGAGAAGAAAGAAACCTCTACCAGAAAGATCTGGCCGAGGCCTTGTCCATTGATACGCCAGCATATTGTCGTATTGAGAAAGGTGAGCGAAGAGCCAAACGCGAGCAAGTCATCACATTAGCAAGCTATCTAAACGAAGATAAAGAAGAACTTCTTACTTTATGGCTGGCCGATCAAGTGTCTGTCGTCCTTGCGACAGACCGAAAGATTGCGAAACGAGTCCTTACTCTGGCAAAACAATCTATAAACGGATAATTATGGCAAAGCTGAAATATAATATACCAGAACCACTTCCAACATTGTTGGAGGAGAAAAAGTCATTGTATGGACTAAGAACATATATCAGCCTGTTCAGCAGTGCCGGTGTTGGATGCTATGGCTTTAAACAAGAGAATTATCACTGCATCGCTACCGTGGAACTGCTGGAAAAGCGGCTTCGTATTCAGCAATATAATCAGAAGTGCGTCTACAATAGCGGGTATATTTGTGGCGATATGACCGCACAGGAGA
Source organism: uncultured Bacteroidales bacterium (assembly GCA_934680015.1). Taxonomy (GTDB): domain Bacteria; phylum Bacteroidota; class Bacteroidia; order Bacteroidales; family UBA932; genus Cryptobacteroides. The sequence continues at coordinate 84,433 of CAKUSP010000006.1, forward strand.
CCAAAGACAAGGTCTTTGAACAACTAGATATGTGGAAGCGCAACTATAATATTCAGGAGCCAGATGTTATTATCGCGACACCTCCTTGCCAAGGGATGTCTGTTGCCAACCACAAAAAAGGTGATGAGCTAAAGCGCAATTCTCTCGTAGTCGAATCCATCGTGATGATTCGTAAAATCAAGCCTAAGTTCTTCATTTTCGAGAATGTTCGTGCTTTTCTCAACTCTGTCTGCACTGATATTGACGGCAAAGATAAGGCTATACATCAGGCCATAGAAACAGATCTTTCTGGAGAGTACAATATTCTATATCGTGTCATTAACTTCAAAGACTACGGTAACCCATCCAGCAGAACAAGGACTCTGGTACTTGGCGTCCGTAAGGACATAAAAGATATTACTCCGTTAGATATTTTCCCTGATAAACAGCCAGAAAGAACTTTACGTCAGGTGATAGGACATCTTCCATCATTAAAAGTAATGGGAGAAAGCGCACCGAATGACATATACCATAATTTCAGAAGTTATTCCCCGCAAATGGAGAGCTGGATCGCTGACATTAAAGAGGGACAATCCGCTTTCGACAACACAGATCCGACGAAGATTCCCCACCATATCAAAGACGGCAAGGTCGTATATAATGCCCAAAAAAACGGGGACAAATATACTCGTCAATGTTGGGATAAAGTGGCACCGTGCATTCACACACGTAATGACATTATGGCGAGCCAGAATACTGTTCATCCAACTGACAACAGAGTGTTCAGCATCAGAGAAGTAATGATGATGATGTCTGTCCCTGATTCATTCCAATGGTCAGACATCCCTTTTGATGAACTCAACAAACTTGATTCTAAAGGCAGAAAAGCTTTTCTTAAGAAAGAAGAGATGAATATTCGTCAGAATCTTGGGGAAGCCGTGCCTACTGTAATCTTTAGACAAATTGCGAAAAAGATCCGTCAGGCTATGGCTAAGAATGAATATACGGATATGGAGATAGAACAAATCATAAAATGTAATGGTTTGACAGACTCACAAAACTTGGTGTCATTCATCTCCTCAAAAAAATATCTTGGATTTTCGTTCTTGTCAAAAGTGGCGGAATTAGCAAATTCCCATCGAGAAGATAATGCAGCTTATTATACGAGACAAGATATCTGCTATGCAATTATAAAGAATTTACCGGATTTTGATGGTTCTACAGAATTAAACATTCTTGAACCATCCATCGGAGTCGGTAATTTTTTGCCTGTGCTGATTCAAAAGTATCGGTCAATAGATATTGTCAATATTGATGTCGTTGATATTGACTCTTCAAGCATTGATATTCTCAAGGCATTGGTATCAACAATGGATGTACCAGAGAATATCCGTATAAACTATATCGTGGATGACTTTCTTCTTCATAATTTCGAGAAGCATTACGACGTGGTCATAGGAAACCCACCATATAAGAAAATTACTAAAGAGAGAGCTTTGCTATCAAAATATAAGTCAAATCTGTTCAATCAGGACACAAACAACATCTTCTCTTTCTTTATAGAAAAATCATTAAAGTTAGGGAATGTCGTGTCCTTAATTGTCCCTAAAAGCCTTATTAATGCCCCTGAATTTAACAAAACCAGAGAACTACTGAACAACTATGAAATCAGCAATATAATCGATTTCGGCGAAAAAGGATTTAAGGGTGTAAAAATTGAGACTGTTAGCTTTATTGTGGATACGAGAAATAAACCTGGAAAAACCATGGTCGAGTCGTACATCACAAATGACACTGAGGTATATGAACAATCATACATAACAGATCCTGCATACCCTTATTGGCTCATTTACCGTAATAACAGTTTTGATTCCGTGGCAGATAAAATGACATTCGATATCTTTAAGGTATATCGGGATAGGCTGATTACAAAGGCAATCACGAAACCAAATGGTAAATTCAGAGTTTTGAAATCTCGGAACATCGGCAATAATGAAATAGTTAACATTGATGGCTATGATTCATATATTGACGACATCAACTCTTTGGATGTTTCGAAATTTTTGAATCAGGAAAATTGTGTGCTAGTCCCGAATCTTACATATAATCCACGGGCTTGTATGTTGCCGACAGGATGTATCGCAGATGGTTCAGTTGCCATCTTGACATTAAAAAACACAAACACGAAAGTCTCAACAGAAGACTTGGCATTCTATGCCACAGAGCAATTCAATGAGTTCTATGCGATTGCACGCAATAGAGGAACAAGATCATTAAATATTGACAATAATTCCGTTTTCTTCTTTGGAAAACTAAAACACGCATAATTATGGATATGAAAACCGATATAATCAATTATCTGAATCAGTTTGATTTGGATGTCCGCAAAACCAAGGATGCCAGATTCTCTGATCAGAAGTGCACTCCGGATGTCATCTGCTTCATAGCTGACTGCATACGGAATTCTTTCTCTGAAGGCGATTTGTTCGACACAAACTCAATTTGGGAGTCTCAGTATTTCATAAAGAACACAAGAGCGATATTCAATAAACCATGGCCTAATGATGATAGGGCGAGGCACGAATACGACAAGTTCATTGCTCAACCATTGAGACTTTTGGCTTCTGCTCATATTCTTGAGCTGGAAAGGGAACACGGAAAGAATATATACAGAATCAGGAACGAATACTTGCTGGACTATATATCGCAACGAGAAAGAAATACATTTACATTTTTATCATGCTACTTTGAGAAAGTTCTTTCGGATAGTGGAATATGGAAGTATTTCCTTGAATATAAAGACAATCCGACTAAAGAATCATATATGACCTTAAGGGATAGATTCATTCGATTCATGATCGGAAATACGGCAATTAATACGGACGTTGAAGTTCGCCGTATCTTCCCTAAAATACTTAATGTCTTCGCTGTTGAGAATCAAATACCCGGTTCTGAAAGAGGAACAATATCAAAGTATGTCTATACTTTTTCGGATTTGATGTATAACAGAAAGAACTGGAGAGACCTCAATAAGGATAAGAGCATAACACGTCAGGAAGCTGTTGAAAATAGCGAAGATGTTAAACAGCAGGAGGCATATAACGCATACTATGTTCAGAAAGCGATTGCTCTTATCCGTAAGATTCAGAAAGAAAGTGAAGTTCACGACCAGTGGGGCCAAGGAGAGGCGACACAGGTTCATCACATATTTCCGAAATCCCAGTACCCACAGATTGCACATTATTTGGAGAACCTGATTTTACTTACAGCGACACAGCATTATATCAAAGCCCATCCGAACAACAAAACGCAGGAAGTGAACAAGGACTATCAACTCACCTGTCTTCTTGCAAAAGCCGACACGATAGACAATTCTCTTAAAAAATTCGGAGAGCGTTATTATCGTAAGGAGTCATTCCTGTACGTAATCAAGGTTGGCTTAAATCAAGAGCAAGAATGGTCAATGACAATGTCTTTCTCTGACATTAAACATCAATTGATTTTGGCGTATAATATGTAATGTAAGGCAAGCTGCGATGATATAGGAGGAACTCTTTAAACCAGGAACAGTCTCCTGTCATACAATCAATAGGTGATAATGATAGACTATATATGTAAGAAAGGCTATGCAGAAACTGATACTGACAGCATTCATTTGCTCATTATTGTTCATCGCAACATCTTGTTCGACAGCAATGAAGGTTGGCTATGCCCATAAGCCTTTAGCCGCAGAGGGATGTGAAGTAAGCTATTCAATCTCTCAGCAATCCGAAGACTTGTTCATCATTGTGTCAATATCATCTGACAGACTCGTATTCACAGACGCTCCTACAATGAAAATGAAGAATTTTCAAGGTGATGTAATTGAATTTAACGGTAAGCCTCTCTCCACACAAAGCGAAAATGCCGGAGTCCTTGTAAACAATATCGTTTTGCCTATTACGGAGTTGAAAGCTATGGCTCAATTCAAGATAGAAAAAGAACAGATCCCGTTCTTTGAATCCGGCATCCAAAAAGTACGCATTACCACCGTACCTCTTGAACACGAGAAAACATTCGCCAATGATGTCATAGGGCATTGGCTCTATCGGAAATTAAGCGAGGCTCTAAAGAACAATGATGACTTCTGAATATCCAAACGCCCGGCAAGACATCCGTCATCTCCGCATCCGTTGCGATGCCGAACGACTTGCCCCAACGGGCAGAGCGGAACTGGAAGATTGACGTTCTCCGCTTGCGCTCCGACCGTCAAACCTCCGGCTTTTCCAAAACTCGCTTCGCTCGGCAATAAAGTAGCGGTGTCGAGACTTCAGTCTTTCTCCGTTTCTCTCCGAAAGCCAGAAGACTCGACCTTGTTTTGCCCCACCGCCCCACAGGGGCCATAACCGACTCCGCTCCCAAAAGCTCAGTGCGAGGCTTGTCCCTCGAATCCCGCAACATAACATAATCCTATCGAGATTGCGTAACAGATCGGCAAAAGGAGCCGTAACTAACTGCTGATGGAGCGTCTTCCATATGGGAAGAACCCAGAAAAGGCAGCGGAGACCGCGGTCAAGCTTCTGTACCCATATAGGAGGAACTTCTTGACCATAACGACGGACAATGGCAGCGAGTTCTCACGTCACGAGATGATCTCCAAGCAACTGAATGCGCCAGTGTTCTTCGCTGATTCCTATTCTTCATGGCAGAAGGGGGCTATAGAGAACACTAACAAACTCATCAGGCAGTATATCCCGAAAGGCACTGATTTCAACGAACTTACTGATGAATACATTCATTCGGTGCAGTTGAAAATCAACAGGAGACCGAGAGAAAAGTTAAACTTCTCCACGCCAAAAGATGAATTCTTCAAATATTTATTGTAATGTTGCACTTGCTTTTATGACTCTGCCGTTCACTAGTAGTCGGTAAAAATTTTGTGAAATCAGTATTTTTCTGTAATTTTGCATTCCGTCTACGAATTTATAGAAGTAGAATATGCCCGAATGGCGGAATTGGTAGACGCGCTGGACTCAAAATCCAGTGTTCCTTAAAAACGTGCCGGTTCGAGCCCGGCTTTGGGCACAAAAAAGGGATTGATCATCTTTGGTCAATCCCTTTTTTGTTAAGTCCCTATGAGAAGGGCTCTTATAAATATTAGAATAAATACGATACTCCTACAAAGAATTGATTTTGGGTGAGTTTAGTATTATCTATGGTAGTGCGGTTTAAAAGTCCGAAGTCATATCCTACAGTAAGACGAACCATATCGCGGAAGTCTACATTAAGTCCACCACCTACAAAAATATTTCCACGCTTGTAAGATGAAGCATTGCCGTCATCATCCTTAGCATAGTTGTCATAATTGGTAGTTTTGGATTGGCCTAGAACTGTTGCTGTAACATCAGATTTAGAAGAAAGACCTAAAGAAAATGTAGGACCTGCAAAGAGTGATACACTGAAATCTTTAGTAAGGTCCATTCCATAACTCAAAAGAACTGGAAGGGCGAGGTACATTTCTTTGGTATCTTTTGTAGCATCAGCAAGATGAATTCCTGCGGCGTCAAGATTTCCAGATTCTGTATTAGTTAGATAGGAAAATTTCAGCCCTGCATTTAAACCTAAAGATGATACAATAGGAAGGCTGTACATTCCTTGTATATAGAAGCCATTGGAATTCGTTTTATTCTCTGTGCTCGTCTTGTCAATGGTGTAAACAGATTTGCTTGCGTCATTTAAATATCCTGCGCCTACCGATACTTGAGCGTAAGAACTTACAGAGGCAGCTAAAGCAGCTGCGATTAAGATAATTTTTTTCATTTTTGTTTAATTTAAAATGTTTAGGCCGCAAAAATAGAAAATTATCTTCACTTTTAATGATAAAGCGACAATTCGTAACGTTTAGTGGCCATAATGTAAGGTTAATTCAAGTGAAAATTATGCCCCATAAAAAAGAGAGTGACTAAGATAATTCTTAATCACTCTCTTAAGTCGGGGTACTGTGACTCGAACACAGGACCCTCTGGTCCCAAACCAGATGCGCTAGCCAACTGCGCCACACCCCGTTTCCCGTATGGGACTGCAAATGTACAAAGTTTTTATTTATTTGCAAAATTTTTTAGAAATTTTCTTCAGTGGCAGAGTTAAAAAGCAAATTCAACGGTACAATAAGTTTCTTTGCAAAAAATATAGATGCCTATAGTATGGCTTTTGTCTTGTCATTATTCAAGCCAGCCATTTATCGATATTTTCTCCTTTTAAAAGAGCCTCGCGAATCTCTGTAGAAGAAATGTTTACAAGTGGCATATCTGCAAGAGTGATATGATAGTTAGAATTTTCTCGTAGAAGAGTCTCGAGTAGTTTAGCACTATCAAATCCTAGTCGCGGATATACTAATACATTGTAGTCTAGCAGAATATGTTTATAGCACCGCCAGTGATTGAAAACCGCTAGATTATCGCCTCCGATTACAAGAGTAATATATGCTAGAGGATATTTTTCATGAATTGCATCAAGAGTTCGATATGTGTATTGAGGTGAGCTCATGCCGAATTCTATGTCACTGACTTCAACATTGGCCAATTCTGGATGCTGTCTAACTACCTCACATGCAGCATCCAGTCTTTCTAAGGAGTTAACCGCCTTAGATTCACCTTTGAAAGGATTCTGTGGCGAAACGACTAGTAATACTTTATCAAAATGCAGGTTTAGATATGTCAATATGGCCAGGTGGCCTACATGTAAGGGGTCAAAACTTCCAGAATAAACAGCTATTCGCATAGAAATTTGTCTATTTGTGAATATGTATGGGAAAGTGCTGTATCAAGATTATCGTTTACGATTTCTATATCAAATTTCCCATGCGCGAATGCCAATTCGCTCTGAGCTTTATCTAATCTAGTATGGATATCTTCCTCATTATCAGTGCCACGTCCACGAAGTCTCTTTTCGAGAATTTCCATACTAGGTGGAACTATAAGAAAGGAGCGGGCTTTATCTCCAAAATATTTTTTAAGATTATATCCTCCTTTTACATCCACATCGAAAATGATGATTTTGCCATCAGCCCAAATCCTTTCTATTTCAGATTTTAATGTGCCGTAGAACTTGTCATGGTAGACTTCCTCATGTTCTACAAATGCGTTTTCGTCGATTAGTTTTCTAAACTGTTCTGCACTTAAAAAATAGTAGTCCACCCCATTCTTTTCATTTCCACGAGGATTTCTTGATGTGGCACTTATGGAAAATTCAAATTTTCCGGGATAGTGCTTGAGAATATTATGCACCATTGTGCTTTTACCTGCACCTGAAGGGGCGGAAAAAATTATGACTTTTTCGTTCATTCTAGTTTGTAAATATTTTAAAATGAGTACTTTGCCTGTGGCGTTTTTTTAATGCGTGGCATTGTATCCTTGCTGGAATACAAAATTAACAAAAAATGTGACAAGAAGTCGCATATCTTACTTTCAGCATAATTATTGCGGTAGTTTCATAGAGTTGGGATATATCGTAAATTTATTTAAATTTGCGCCGAAATTTGAAATAACTTAATACTTATATTTATTATGGTATCATTTAAAGAGCTGGGTCTAGTAAACACTCGTGAGATGTTTTCAAAGGCCGTTGTAGGGGGATATGCTATCCCTGCATTCAATTTCAATAATATGGAGCAGCTTCAAGCTATCATTCAGGCTGCTTCTGAGACTAAATCACCAGTAATTCTTCAAGTAAGTAAGGGTGCGCGTAACTATGCTAACCAGACACTTCTTCGCTATATGGCAGAGGGTGCAGTTCAGTATGCTAAAGAACTTGGTTGGGAGCATCCTCAGATAGTTCTACATCTTGATCATGGTGACAGTTTCGAACTATGCAAGAGTTGTATCGATTTGGGATTCTCTTCAGTGATGATAGATGGTTCCGCTCTTCCTTATGAAGATAACATCGCGCTTACAAAGAAAGTAGTAGAATATGCTCATCAGTTTGATGTTCCAGTAGAGGCTGAACTTGGTGTGCTTGCTGGTGTAGAAGATGAAGTCTCTGCTGAGGAGTCACATTATACAAAACCAGAAGAAGTTATTGATTTCTCAACTCGTACTGGTTGTGATTCACTTGCTATTTCTATAGGTACTTCTCATGGTGCATATAAGTTCAAGCCAGAGCAGTGCACACGCGACCCTAAGACAGGACGTTTGATCCCACCTCCACTTGCTTTTGATGTTCTTCACGAGATCGAGAAGAAACTTCCTGGTTTCCCTATTGTACTTCATGGTTCTTCTTCAGTTCCTCAGGAGTATGTAGATATGATCAATAAATACGGTGGAAAACTTCCAGATGCTGTAGGTATTCCAGAGGAACAGCTCCGCGAGGCAGCAAAGAGTGCAGTATGTAAGATTAATATCGATTCAGATTCACGTCTTGCTATGACCGCAGCTATTCGTAAGGTATTCTATGAGAAGCCAAGCGAATTCGATCCTCGTAAATATTTGGGACCAGCTCGTGATGAGATGAAGAAACTTTACATTCACAAGATTGTAAACGTTCTCGGATCAGACGGAAAAGCTGAATAGTCTTTTGATATTTAAAATGTTAGGTGAGTGGCAAATAATACATGTCACTCACCTTTTTCTTAGTAGTAGACAGCCCTATTAGAACCTATGGAAAACGGATGCTTTTGTTTGGTATAGTATTTGAACATTGCGCGTGCGAACATAAAATATAATATGACAGGATTAGTTAGTTGTTTATTTATCTTTATTCAGACTTTCATCTCTTTAGACAAAGCCCTCGAAATCGCATTGAGCGAAAATGTGGCCGTGAAAGTTGCTGATAAAGAAATTGAAAGAAGCGAATATGCCAAGCGTGGCACGTACGCATCTCTTTTTCCTCAAATCGATGGTTCTGCAGCTTTCCAGAGGACTATAGAAAAGCAGGTTATGTATATGGATTTCGATATGTCGTCCATGACCGGAGGAGGGTCGAATACTTCCGGCTCGGAAGGTTCCCAGACCGAAGGATCTAGTTCAAGTGGTGGGGGATTGGAAGTCGGAAGGTGGAATACATTTTCGGCTGGTGTATCAGCCTCTATGCCACTTGTAAATCTGCAACTTTGGGAGAGTCTTAGAATTACTGGCCAAGACGTGGAATTGGCCGTAGAAAAAGCTAGAAGTAGTAGACTAGAAATGGTTAGCCAGGTAAAGAACGCTTTTTATGCAGTTTTAATGGCCAAGGAGGCTTGCGCTGTCTATAAAGATGTTTATGATAATGCAGTGGCTAATTATGAAAGGACTAAATTAAAGTATGAAGCACAGAAGGCTTCGGATTTGGATTTGGCCAGAGCTTCTACTACATTGGCCAATGCCATTCCGAATATGTATGACTCGGCCAATTCAGTGGCGCTAGCATTATGGCAACTCAAGGCTGTGATGGGTGTTGATCTGGATGAGGATATAGATGTAGAAGGGCAGCTCTATGATTATGTAGAGGATATGAGCGCTCTTTATACAGAATCGGAGTTAGGCTTGGAGCAGAATACTTCCATGCGTCAATTGGCCATTCAAGCGGATCAGTTAGCGTCTAATATCAGAATGCAGAAATATGCTTCCCTGCCTTCGCTCGCGCTTTCATTCTCGTATAATTATAATGCTATGGCTAATGATTTCGAATTTAGCCAATACAAATGGACCCCATATTCTTATGTGGCAATAAGTCTCAATATCCCTATTTTCGCTGGTGGAAAACGTTACCATAATATAAAGGCAGCCAAGGTTCAGGCGGATGAATTGGCCCTTCAAAAAGAGAATACGGAGAGGCAGTTAAAGATATCTATAAGGCAGAATCTGAATACGATGGAGACTGCTGTGCGCAGTTTTGATGCGGCTGATAAGGCCTTAGAGGCGGCACAAAAGGCCTATGACATTACAGAAGAGTCATACGAGATAGGTAGTTGTACGCTTACTGATCTTAATGATGCTCAACTTGCTTTAGTACAAGCTAAAATGACAGCAGTGCAGTCCGTGTATAGTTATCTTACGGCAAAAACGAGTCTTGAACAGACTTTGGGTGTAGATTATAAAGTTGAAGAAAAAGAATAAAATGATGAATACAAAGATTGTTTCTATGGCGGCTATAGCTTTGCTTATGTGCTCATGTGCAGGGAAAAAATCGCAGGGTGCCGCTAATACAGAAAAAGCAGAACAGCTTCCGACAGTTAGAGTAGTGGAGGCACAGAGGGAGTTGGTTCCATTGGATGAAAAATACTCCGTTACACTTCAAGCGTATGCAGTGAATAATATAGCGCCTCAAAGTGGAGCGAGAATAACTGAAATCAATGTCGAAGTAGGTGACTTCGTAAAGAAGGGACAAGTACTTGCCCAGATGGATAGGTCGCAGCTTGAACAGGCTGAACTTCAGCTTAATAATCTTAAGAGCGAATATGAAAGAACTAAATCGCTTTATGAAAAAGGAGGAGTAAGTAAGTCTGATTTTGAGTCCATGGAGTTACAATATAAAGTGGCAAACACTACTTATGAGAATCTGCTTACAAACACTATTCTTAAGAGCCCTTTGGATGGTGTCGTGACAGCGAGAAATTATGATCGTGGGGATATGTACACTATGTCTGCTCCACTTTTTATCGTTCAACAGATAAATCCTGTAAAGGCATTAGTGGCAGTGTCAGAAAAAAATTATAGTTTACTAAAAAAAGGTATAGAAGTGGAATTTGCTCCAGAAGCGCTTAGTGGAAAGACATACATTGGAAAAGTTTCAAGAGTGTATCCTACTATTGATGCCACCACGCATACCATTACGGCAGAGGTTACTATAGATAATCCTAAGTTCGAACTTCGTCCTGGCATGTATTCAAGTGCACGTGTCATTTTCGGAACGAGTAATGCGATAGTTGTCCCAGATACAGCTGTTCAGAAACAGCAGGGCTCAGGAGTGAGAACCGTTTATGTACTCAAAGCAGACGGGACGGTTGATTTGAAAATAGTGGAAACAGGACGTCATATCGGGACGAATTATGTAATCCTCAGTGGTATAGAGGATGGTGAGAATGTAGTGATAAGCGGTCAAAGTGCGCTTAGAAGTGGAATTAAAGTAGAGGTAATTAAATAATGAGCATATATCGTTCAGCAGTAAAAAAACCGGTGACGACGGCTTTGGTTTTTGTGGCCTTCGCCATTTTCGGTGTGTTTTCTCTTATGAAGACATCCATTTCGCAGTTTCCGGATTTCGATTCGAATACGATTATGGTCATGTCTTCATATCAGGGCGCTAGTGCCCAAGATATAGAAACTAATCTTACCAAGGTCCTAGAAAACTCTTTAAATGGTGTGGCTAACCTGAAAGAACTTACTTCGGAGTCTAAGGAAAATGTAGCCATACTTACTTTGGAGTTTGAATATGGGACAGATATTGAAGAAGCGACCAACGATGTTCGAGATAAACTCGACATGGTGAATTCTTCATTACCAGACGGGGCTTCTATCCCTATGATTTTCAAGTTTAGTGCAGATGATATGCCTATCTTGATACTCTCTGCCACGGCAGATGAATCCATGGCGGGCCTGGATAAGATTTTGGATGATAAGGTAGCTACTCCATTGGCCAGAGTATCAGGTGTAGGTACTGTTTCCGTCGCAGGTGCGCCAAGTCGTGAAATTTCTGTTTATTGTGACCCGCAGAAATTGCAGGCATATAATCTAACGGTAAGTTCTATAGCACAGGTAATAGCGGCAGAAAACAGAAATCTGCCTTCTGGAAATATTGATATAGGATCTGAGACTTATAATCTGCGTGTTGAGAAAGAGTTTGATAATCCATCGGAAATTCTGGACATAGTAGTTAGTAACTCTAATGGGAAGGTCGTTTACCTTAGGGATGTGGCATCTGTAGTTGATGGCCCTAAGGAGCGCGAACAAGAGTCCTATACTAATGGTGCGCGTAGTGCCCGTATTATTATTCAAAAGCAGAATGGGGCCAACACTGTCAATGTTATCCGTAATGTCAAGAAGCAACTCGAAAAAATAGAAAAGACACTTCCTTCCGATATAAAGATAACGACGGTTGTGGATTCATCTACAAACATCATTAACACCATTCAAACGTTGAAGGATACTATCTTGATCACTTTTTTAGTGGTTATGTTAGTGGTTTTCTTGTTCCTAGGAAGATGGAGGGCTACATTTATAATTGTACTTTCCATTCCTATAGCGCTGTTGGCTTCGCTAGTATATCTGTTCGCTACTGGCAATACTCTTAATATCATATCGATGTCTGCATTGTCAATAGCTATAGGTATGGTGGTGGATGATGCCATCGTGGTATTGGAAAACATATCTACACACTTGGAAAGGGGTGAAAAACCTAAGGAGGCTGCGGTTTTGGCTACTTCGGAAGTGGCTATTTCGGTTGTCGCTTCGACTCTGACCATGCTATGTGTGTTCTTGCCTTTGACTATGATAAGCGGTATGACGGGCATCATGTTCAAACAACTCGGCTGGATAGTAAGTATCATTATGATAGTTTCCACTACTGCCGCTCTTACTCTTGTGCCTATGCTTTGTTCAAGATTCCTAAGAAGTGGGAAAAGTAAGAGTCGCTTGCATAAGATGTTTTTCACGCCAGTGGATAATTTCTTAGACAAGATATCTCGTGGATATGGTAGGATAATTCGTTGGGCTACCTCGCATCGTAGTGTAGTAGTTATTAGTGCTGCGGCTGTATTCCTTTTGACTGTCATTTTGCTTGGGCCTAAGATAAAGACAGAGTATTTCCCTCATAGCGACGATGGTCGGTTAAGTATATCCATTAGTTTGCCGGTAGGTACAGCTCAGGAAGTAACTGCCCAGGTGGCTTCATCGATTTATAATGATATTCAGGAATCAGTACCTGAACTTCAAGTGCTTAATTATTCTTTTGGTCAGGCAGATTCTGACAATGCATTTGCTAGTATGCAGAATAATGGTACTCAGATTATATCGATGAATATCAATATTGGTTCTGTAGGTGAGAGAAAAAGAGGAACTTCGGAAATAGCAGATCAGATTCGTGGAATTTTAAGACAGTATCCACAGATTCGTAAAGGTATAGTAACAGAAGGTGGAGGTATGATGGGGGGTGCTTCATCCATAAAGGTAGATGTGTATGGGTACGATTTCGAGAAGACAGATGCTGTAGCTCGTGAACTTCAAACAAAGATGCTCTCGAGTGATGTTTTCTCACAGGCTACACTCTCTCGTGATGAATATACTCCTGAATACCAGATGGATTTCGATAGGACGAAATTGGCTCTTAATGGACTTACTTCTACTACTGCAGGTCAGGCTTTCAGTGCAGCAGTATCTGGTACAGTAGCTTCTTACTTTAGAGAGGATGGTGAGGAGTATTATATAAGGGTACGTTATGCACCGGAATTTAGAACCAGCATTGAGGATTTGGAAAATATTACTGTCACCAATGCTATGGGTAAGACTGTAAAGATGAAGGAACTTGGGACGATTAAGGAGACCAGTGTCCCTCCTACGATAGAGAGAAAGGATAGGGAAAGATATATCTCTATAAGTGGTATTGTTGCCAATGGAGCCGCTCTTTCAGATGCTGTCGCTGTGGCACAGAAAGCGATAGACGAGATAGATATTCCTAGTGGCGTCACAACAGATATCGCGGGTGATTATGAAGAACAGCAGAATATGTTTTCAGATATGTTGGTTTTGATAATACTGATAATTATTCTGGTGTATATGGTGATGGCTTCCCAGTTCGAGTCGTTTATGTCTCCATTTGTTATCATGTTCTCTCTCCCATTTGCTATTGTGGGCGTAATTTGGGGATTGACCCTTACAGGAACAGCTATGGGAGTTATGGCGATAATCGGTATAATTATTCTTCTAGGTATAGTGGTTAAGAATGGTATTGTGCTTATAGACTATACTATTCTGTGTCGTGAGAGGGGAATGAGTATAGTAGATGCATCAGTGGAAGCTGCTAGAAGCCGTCTGCGTCCTATACTTATGACGACGTTAACGACAGTGTTAGGTATGGTACCTATGGCTTTAGGTATAGGTGAAGGTTCTGAGATGTGGGTGAGCTTAGGTATGGTGGTATGTTGGGGCTTAACTGTTTCTACTATAGTTACATTGGTGCTTATTCCTACAGTTTATTGTATATTTGCCACCAGGCAGGAGAACAGAAGGGCGCGTAAGTCTTTAATGTTAAAATAAGGAGATTTAAAAAATGATCGCTATATTTGTGAGTTACAATCAAGCTTTTAACGACGAAATCGTGGAGCTGTTAGAACAATTCGGTCAGAGAGGCTTTTCCAGATGGGATGAGGTGATGGGTCGTGGAAGTGTGGATGGAGAACCTCATTATGGGAATCATGCTTGGCCAGCTATGAATCAGGCTGTGCTGACTATGGTGGATGATTCTATAGCAGATGAAGTGTTGGATGCTCTTCATAAGAAAGATTTGGCATATCCGGATTTGGGATTGAGAGCTTTTAGTTGGAAAATAGATAAGCATATTTAATATGGAAGTAATAATAACAAATCAGAATTTTGAACAAGTTTTGTCATCCTCCCCAGTGGTAGTAGTCGATTTTTGGGCGACATGGTGTGGCCCTTGTCGTATGCTCGCACCTACTCTTGAGGAGGTGGCAGAGGAAATGGACGGGAAAGCAATGGTCGCAAAATGCAATATTGACGAGGAGCGCGATTTGGCTATGCAGTATCGCATAATGAGTATCCCTACGCTGGTTTATTTTAAAAATGGTGTTGCCGTTGATAAGACGGTGGGCGTAGTTTCTAAAGAGGAGATAATCACTAAAATCAATAATTTATTATGAAAAGATTAATTTTAACCGCTGTCGCCGCTTTAGCACTCGCAGTCAGTGCAAATGCACAAATAGGTATAGTGGCAGGTCTTACTTCTGCCTCTACCTCTATTGATGAAGCTTATAATGATATTGCTGTTGCTAAGACTGCAAACAAATATCATTTTGGTCTTGTCTATAATCTCGATCTACCTTTTGGATTAAGTATTCAGCCTGGTATTCTTTATAATGTTAAAGGTCAAAGTCTTAATGATAACATTACTGCATTTGGACAGAAAGCAGATATTACTATCAATACAAGCACAGGGTATCTCGAGGTTCCAGTGAGAGTCGCGTGGGGAATGGACTTTGGGATTGTGGAGCCGTTTGTTTTTGCAGAACCTTTTTTGGGTTATGCGGTAACTACGGAAACAGTTTCATCTTTCAAAGATGATGCTACGAAGCAGACTATGTCTAAGTTAGCATCTGCAGCAGGGTTGAAGTTGGATACAGCGAGCGATGACCCTAATAGATGGGACGATAGGAATCGTCTAGAGTATGGCGTAGGCCTAGGTGCTGGTATTAAGGTGCTGAATAGGATTGCTATTTCGGCAAAGTATTATTGGGATCTTGGAAAGGTTTACAAGGATTCTGATTCTAATTCGAGCATTACAGCAGCTGCCATGTATAAAGCAGTAAGCAGCCAGAAGTGTTCTGGAATCGCAGCTACTCTAACTTTATACTTTTAGTCACTGATATCTATAATGAATACAAGCCGCACGTTATAATCGCGCGGCTTGTTTTTAGTAGGCATAAAAAATAAGTTTGTAAAGATCAGTAGTGATTTTTCGAGGTTATAGACCAAACGGATTTCCTAAAATGATGTAGGCTATTTTTTTTTTTTTTGAAAGTTGCTTAGTTAAAATAAAACACAAATATAAAGGATGTTACGAGAGGAGATTATAGAATATTTGGGACAGGATTGGGAATTATTGAATGAATATATTTCTAATTCGTTGCACTCGGATGTGATTTTGTTGAATAAGGTTAATGAGGACATCCTTTCGCATGGAGGGAAGATGTTACGGCCCATAGTGGCACTTTTAATTGCGCGTTTATTAAATCAGAAAGGGGCATGTGATGAAGCGATTAAAGTGGCAGCGGCAACGGAACTCCTGCATAATGCCACATTGTTGCACGATGACGTGGCTGATCATAGTCCGACCCGTAGAGGAGAGCCTACATTATGCTCGAAGCTTGGTGCTGGAGCAGCTGTACTGGTGGGAGATTTTTGGCTCGCAAGAGCTATGGAATTAACCATCACTTCGGCTAAACGAGATTCGATGGCTAAGATTTTTTCTAAGGCCATGACTAATCTTGCAGAAGGGGAGATGCTTCAGTTACAAAAGTCATGTGGCGAAGGAACTGATGAAGAAGATTATTTTAAGATAATCTACTGTAAAACAGCGTCGTTATTTGAAACCGCTTGTATGAGTTCTGCTATTGCAAGTGACGCTTCCGAGGCACAGCAAAAGGCTATTTCTGAATATGCCATTTCGCTTGGAATCGCTTTCCAGATTAAGGATGACATTCTGGATTATGTCGGTGATGACTCTTTGGGTAAACCTGTAGGAGTTGATTTGAGAGAACAAAAGATAACTTTGCCATTATTGTGTGCCTTAAAAAATGCTCCAGAGAAGGAGTCGGAAATAAGAAAAATGATTTCTGAAATTCATTTATATCCTCAGTATTGTGAACAAATTCGTAAATTTGTGATTGACACTTTAGGCGTGAGAGATTCGGAAAAGATTTTAACAGAATACATAGGCAAATCTTTAGATGCGTTGTCTTGTTTTCCGGAAGGTCAGGAAAAGAACTATTTGAAAAGAGTCGCAGAATATAACAGGTTGAGAAAGGTATAATGAAGTTTTCGCAGATAAAAGTCGATGAGCATATCGTTGATGCGCTAAGGGGCATGGTTGACTCTGGAAAGGTGCCTCATGCCATAATGTTCCATGAGGATGATGGCGGCGGCGCTCTCTGGCTGGCATTGGCATTTTTGCAATACTTGTATTGTGCGAATAGAGAGGATGGAGACTCCTGTGGCGTGTGTCCATCTTGTAATAAAATAGGGAAATTGATTCATCCTGATATGCATTTTGTTTTCCCTGTAAATACTTCTAAATGTGGTGATTATTTAGATAAGTGGCGCTCGCTCGTACAGCAAAATCAGTATTTTACGGAGAATGACTTAAACGCTGCATTGGAGATAGAAGGAAAGTCGGCGATGATAAAGGTAGACGAGGCAAAAGCTCTTTTGGATACACTTTCTTTTGCTGCCTTGGAAAAAGGATATAGAAGCGTAATTATCTATCTCCCAGAAAAAATGAATAAGGATGCGGCTAATCGACTTTTAAAACTTATAGAGGAACCACCTAAATTGACCGAGTTTATTTTGATTACCCATGCTCCAGAGCAGGTCCTTACTACTATTGCGTCACGATGTCAGCGTATAAGATTGTCTCCTGTTTCTTCTATAAATAGCGAAAGCGAAGAAGACCTCCAGATGTTACGACTTCTTATGCAGGGCTTACTTGCAAAGGATTTATATGCCTGTTTGGAAGTATCCGAAACTCTATCAGGAGTGTCGTCAAAGGAAAAGGCGAAAAGTTTTTGTAAATTTGTCGCAGAGAATTTGCGCTATATTTTCCTTTTGCAACAGGGGATGGAGTCTTTAGTAAAGGTGGAAGGTGAAAGGTTAGAAGAATTGAAGGATTGGGCTCAGCGAAGCCGTAAGACTTTCCCTCGCGTTGCGTTGGATGCTATAAGCCGGGCGATAATGTTGATATCTCGTAATGTGAGTATGAAGATTGTCTTTACCGATTTGGTGGACAGATTATATGTAAATATATGAATGAATCAAAAAAATACGATTGCTTTAGGGGTTGTGAAATTGTAGATTACGAAGACGGAACTACTGAAGTTACATATAGACAAGGCTGCTGCAAATTAGCAGATTATAACTATTTAAAAGGGACCCTACCTATAGATAATAACGGCGTGTTCGAAGTAAGGTTCAAAAATACGCGTAAGGGGTATTATAGAAATGAGTCAGGACAAAGCGTAAGGCAAGGTGACAAGGTGGTGGTGGAGGCTAATCCTGGCTACGATCTAGGTATAGTAACTTTAGAAGGACCATTGGTCTCTTTACAGATGGAAAGACGCCATATAGATCCATCAACCTATGAGTTTAAAAAGATTCTAAGAAAAGCCCGCCCGGCAGATTTGGACCGCTGGATGGCAGCTACTGCGCGTGAACAGAATACTATGATAGAGGCTCGTCGTATCGCTGCGACGATGGGGCTTGAAATGAAGATAGGGGATGTGGAGTTTCAAGGCGATGGCACCAAAGCTATTTTTTATTATATCGCCGATGGAAGGGTCGATTTCCGCCAGTTGATTAAAGTATTCGCTGAAGAATTCAAGATAAGAATCGAGATGAAGCAGATAGGAGCTCGTCAGGAGGCCGGACTTATCGGTGGTATAGGTGTATGTGGAAGGGCTTTATGTTGTGCTAATTATGTCACTAACTTTAAAAGTATAAGCACTTCGGCTGCACGTTGCCAGGACCTATCTCTTAATCCACAAAAATTGGCCGGCCAATGCGGAAAACTAAAATGCTGCATTAATTACGAGGTGCCAGTGTATTTGGATGCACAGAGCCGCATACCTAAGGTGGTAGAACCATTGGAATTCGAGGATGGATTGGCCTATCTAAGAAAGACCGACATTCTTGCTGAAATGATGTATTTTTCTTACGATAAAACATCAGATGCAGCACTTTATCCGATTCCAGCTGCTGAGGTCGTGGAGATCCAAAAGATGAATAGAAATGGCATTCGCCCACAATCTTTGATTCCAGAACAGGAACCATCTTCTCCAGAGTTTGTGACGGCGGCAGGAGAAGGTAGTATTTCGCGTTTCGATGCCCCTAGGAAGAATAAAAAAAATCGCAGAAAAAGTGGGAAAAAACCGCAGCAAGATAATTAAATCGATAAGTGGTTTGCTATACATATGCTTGTGTCTGCATGCTTGTGAGCGAAATGATGCAGGAGTAGAGTATATTCGAGGGAAAAGAGCCGAATACGAGTTTGTGCTTTCCGATGTGGATACATTATCGTATTATGATGTAGCATTTTATACTAATGCTAAACTTCGTTCCATAGGCGGTGTGGAACTAGAATTAAGGTGGTATTCTCCAAGTAATGCTATATACATAGAAAGAGTCTGGATGAAGTCGTCCCGCTCGGTGCAACCCTATAGGGATTATATGCGTTTTTTTGAAAATGGAGATTGGATATTAAGAATTTATCCTGGTACTGGAAAGGAGATTTTATCTGGGCTAGGTATGGAATGGAAAAAGGATGGGACACGATAAATTACGTAGATTTGCAGAAAACGAGACATTTTCATGTCTTATACAGCCCAGTGCATCGGAGATAATGCCAAATGGATTTTTTGATTTGAAGGATCACCCTATAAAGGGGCATTGGGGTGAAAAAATGTTTGGGAATCCAGATGCACAGATAGTCCTGGAATTGGGGTGTGGCAAGGGAGAGTACACGATAGATTTGGCCAAGCGCTATCCTCAAAAATGCTTTATAGGGGTAGATATAAAAGGCGCTCGGCTGTGGAAAGGGGCGAAAACTGCTACCATTGAAAAGATTGATAATGTAGCCTTCCTTCGCACAAGGATAGAGTTCATAACGGCTTTTTTTGCTCCTGAAGAAGTGAGCCAAATATGGCTTACTTTCTCTGATCCTCAAATGAAAAGTGAGAATTCGCGTTTGACTTCGCCTCTATTTTTAGAGCGGTATCGTCGCTTTCTTAAAAAAGGTGGTGTCGTGCATCTTAAGACCGATTCTGCTTTTTTATGCGAATATACACATAGCGTCGTGCGGGCCAATTCCTTAAAAGAACTTGCCTATACTACTGATTTATACGCTTCCAGGGATAATTCTTATGATCCTTCCTTATATGAAGTCCAGACTTTTTATGAAAAAATGTTCCTTTCTCAGGGGATACCTATTACATATCAGTCTTTTGTGATCGATAAAGAGGGCTCTTACATTTATCCTTTAGATTTTGACGAGAAATCGTGGCGAGAGAAAGAGAAAGCGCGTCTTTCCAAAAGTGAATAAAAAAAGAGGACTAAATTCTATTAGTCCTCTTTTTAGATGTTAGTCTTAAAAACTATTTGCCAAGCTTATTAATGTAAACTTGAATTCCGCTTTTAAGGTTGGCCGCTTTATTCTTATGAATTACGCCAATCTTTGCAAGCTTGTCGATTTTAGCGAAAACTGCAGGTGCAGCTGCTTCTGCTGCGCTTTTATCTGTAGTATTTCGAATGTCGCGGATAGCGTTTCTAGTAGTCTTTGCATAATATCTATTATGCAATCTACGCCTCTCACCTTGACGAGCTGCTTTGTCTGCTGAAGCTGTGTTTGCCATATTATTACTTTTTTATTTTTTTCGTAGTCGGTAGGAGAATCGAACTCCTATTGCAAGAATGAAAATCTTGAGTACTAGCCGTTATACGAACCGACCAAAAAGGACTGCAAATATAGTTAATAATTTTTATAATGCAAAATTATTCGTGTTTTTCGCTTTCTTTTTTCCATTCCCATGAATAAAGGATAGACTCAGTCTGTCGGAAGAGATTTCGTTTGTTATCCTTAGGAGCAAACACCCAAGCTTCAAGCACAATCACTTCCGTACCATCTTTCGAGTAAAATGCGTGGCTAACGAAAGGCCCTCCCATGAATGCTCCTGCAACATCCCATTGTCCATGTGTCTGGGCAAATGACATCCCACGATATTTTACATATTCTGTGGTAGGCTTCCAGAATTCGGCTGTCTGCATATAGGTATTTTCGTCAGGGCCAGGTACATTGGCCTTTAGAATCTGATTTCTCTTTCGTATTATACTCTCCTCGAGCAGATCATTCCCCTCTACCGGGTAACTATACACGAATATGCCTTGGGTGTAATTTCTGGTGTTATATTCCATCCATGCAAAGTTATGATTGATTTTACGCAATTCATAGCCGGAAGGCGCGTGAATGCCTCCACCGAAAACAGGCTCTAACTTGGCGCGTATCTCGCGGTTTTCATATCGGATGGCATTACGCACGACGCGATCTCTTTCTGCTTGTTCTATTGCATTAATGATTAATTCTTTATTTTTCTCAAACAGAACTTTTGCGTCTTCTTGTGTGTAAGCGGCGATGTTTATTATTATCTGTGGCGATGCCCACTTGTCTTTAACTATTGTCACGCCAGGCTTTTGAATCTGAGGGTTAATCTCGGTGAAGATGATATTACGGTGAACCTTAAACATCTCTG
Organism: uncultured Bacteroidales bacterium; assembly: GCA_934680015.1. Classification (GTDB taxonomy): domain Bacteria; phylum Bacteroidota; class Bacteroidia; order Bacteroidales; family UBA932; genus Cryptobacteroides. Next base: position 105,611 of record CAKUSP010000006.1, read on the forward strand.
TGAAATTACCATGGGTCACGTGTATTAAAGTATAGAGCGGTTCCCGAAGAGGAAGGTAAGGATAGTCGGCTTCCAATGTATTTGTTAGACTTTCCCCTAACACTCCATCCCATTCAACTTTTTCTATAACGATGAGGACCTCGCCTGCTTTGCCACTTATGGAAGGCATTAATTTTTCTCCACTGTTTTTGCAAGACGATAGTAAGCACAGGATAAGGGTGGTAAAACAGATAAAATATTTCTTCATAAACCTATGACTTGTTTCTAGTAATCCTTAAAAAAATAAGTTGCGTCAGATTAGGATGTCAAATATACGCTTTATCTAATTAAGCGGGATATATCATTCCCGAAAGCAAGGAACATCAGCATGAAAAGTAACATCATACCTATAAACTGCATAATGACCAAGAACTTTACCGAAGGCTTTTTCCCACTGATCATTTCATAAAGGGTAAATAAAATATGTCCACCATCTAGACCCGGGATGGGAATCAGGTTCATTACACCCAGCATTATAGATAGTAATGCTATAATGGAGAGGAATTGATACCAATCCCATGCGCTAGGGAAGATTTGCCCTATGGATATAAAGCTTCCCACTGACTTGTATGCCCCAGTAGATGGTTTGACCACTAACTTAAGGTCTTGAATGTAACCGCTTATAGTGCTACCGGTCCGTTTAAAGCCTTCTGCTACGCTCTGCAGGGCATTATAATGTTTACGTTCTACATCCGGAGCCTTAAGATACACCCCTATTCTTCCGGCACTATCTATCTGAATAGGAATAGACAGAGTCTCTGTGTCGCGTAAAACGTCCATTTCAACTCTCTGTCCTGCATGCTCTTTAAGAAGAGGTTGGGCGTCTTGAAAGAAATCGGCGCGTTGCCCATCTATCGATAGGATTCTGTCCCCCTTATGTAAAAATACTCTATTAGACGGTGAAGACACGGAATCTACTATAAAAGGAAGTGCCAGATCGAACATCATCGGAGAGTTTAGGACCTCGCTTGTTCGGGCCAAATCCATATATACATTGATGGTGTCTGCCCCTCGTAATACTCTTACCTTATGCCCTTCACGTCTTATAAGATCTGCTTGAATTCCAGAAAAGTCGGTGGGAGTGTAGTCGTCTATGCTTATGATATGATCACCTGCTCGAAATCCCATGTCACGGGCCAATTCGTTAGGGTATATCTGTGCGTTTTTATTCGGTATATAAGCGCTTCCCCAAATGCCGCATATTACGCTATAAGTTATGATGGCAAAGATAAAATTGAATAGAACTCCACCTGCCATTACCAGAAGTCTTTGCCACGCTGGGTGAGAGCGGAACTCCCATGGCTGTGGCTGATTTTTCATCCCCTCAAGGTCCATGGATTCGTCGACCATGCCGGCTATCTTACAATAACCACCGAATGGTAACCAGCCTATTCCGAATTCAGTTTCTCCTTTTTTGAATTTAATAATGGATTTCCCACCTACATCGAAAAACAGATAGAATTTGTCCACTCTAATGTGGAAGAGTTTTGCAAAGAGAAAGTGGCCGGCTTCATGAACTATAATTAATAGGGATAGGGCCAATATCACCTGGATAATCTTAAATAGAACTACCATGTCAAATCAAATCTTACTAAGCGCTGTGCAGACGGTTTCTTCGTGCGTGTGGAAAATGTCTTCGAGCGAAGGGTTTGCCACAAAAGTCGCACCATCAAGACAATCTTCAATGAGATCGCTGATGCCGTAAAAACTGAGCTTGCCTTCGATGAACGCTTTTACTGCCACTTCATTAGCAGCATTGAGAACACATGGAATGTTACCACCTCTTCTAAATGCGCTTCGGGCCAATCCCAGATTCGGGAACCTGCTTTCATCCGGAGCCTCGAAGTGAAGGGATGCAAGCTGTGCAAAGTCTATTTTCTTGTTTCCGACACTTAGCCGTTGCGGAAAACTAAGGGCCAATCCTATCGGCTCTCTCATATCTGGACATCCCATTTGGGCAAGCACTGCACCATCTTCGAATTCGATCATGGAATGGATTATGGACTCGGGGTGTACAACTATGTTTATCATAGATGGATCCACATCGAAAAGCCAGCATGCTTCTATCATTTCAAAGCCCTTGTTCATCATTGTGGCGGAATCTATGGTGACTTTTGCCCCCATATTCCAGTTAGGGTGTTTAAGTGCATCGCTGACAGTGGCTTTACTGATTCTATCTTTATCCCACTCTCTGAATGGACCTCCAGATGCGGTCAAATGGATGCGCGTGAGTGCGTTTCCTTGTGCGGCGAGAAGGCATTGGAATATAGCTGAATGCTCGCTATCTACAGGAAGAATTACTGCGTTGTGTTCCCGCATTGTGCGAGTTACTATACTACCTGCTGCCACAAGAGTCTCTTTATTGGCCAATGCGACTATCTTCCCGGCTTCAAGGGCAGCGAGTGTAGGCTTTAATCCACTGAACCCTACCATGGCGCCCAGTACTATATCAACATCTGGTGCAGATGCAAGGGCGCAAAGACTATCTATTCCAGCAAACACCTTACTATCAGTGTTTTTTAAATTATCGTTTAATGCTGGGTAAAAGGTTTCATCGCAGATTACGACATTATTGGCATCGAATTCGATAGCTTGTTGACTTAGAAGATCTATATTCCTGTTGGCGCTTATCAACTCGACTTCAAAAAGATCGCGGTGCTGTCTTATAACGTCAAGTGCTTGAGTTCCTATGGATCCGGTTGAGCCCAGGATGGCAATTTTTCGTTTATTCATTAGAAAGATATGTAAAGTGTAGGATCTACGGCGACGCCTTTATACCATAGTTCGAAATGCAGATGATCTCCAGTGGAAGTGGAACCTGTATTTCCTACATACGCTATAGGTGTTCCAGCCTTGACTATATCGCCTTGTTTTTTTAGAAGGCTACGATTGTGCTTATATATCGATATTATATCCGAACTATGCTGTATGGCTATGGTATAGCCGTATTCGTTACTCCATCCGGAATAGATGACAGTACCATCAAGGGCAGATTTTACTACACTATTAACAGGCGCAGTAATATCTACAGCAGGATGGGTAGCTACATCAAATCCGTTTGAGATTACACCCACTAGAGGTGTAAAGAAGTGTACCCCTTCTATAGGTAGGTTGCGCTTGGTAGTGGAGGATAGTCCGAATTGTTCCTCTTCGCCCACCTTGGCCCTAAGAAGGGAATCTTGTCTATGAATAAAGGCTGTGTTCTTGCTTTTTAGATATGGAACTCTATGGGAATTGCGGGTCACTTCATCCAGTGATAGTGTTTGTTCACCATCTAGAGTGCGGTTAAGATTCTGTGCATATAACTCCCAGCGGATCATGGCACTTTCTAGTGAGTCTATCTTTATGGCATTAGAAATGGCTTGACTTCTAAATTTGGCATCTGGATATCCTGGTATAGTGTAGTGTAAAGGGGTGAATACTAAGATGCTATATATGCCACCTATTATCACACACACGAATAAGGCGAGCATGCTGAAAAATGCTAATCTTGAGAACTTGACTGAATATATCTTTTCGTGCGTGGAATCCTCAACTAAGGAAAGTCTATATAGTTTCCGCTGATTTTTTTTACTCTCCATATTTTGTTAACTTTGCGGCAGTTCTATGGATAGGATAATAGGCATAGATTTCGGAAGTGCGCGGACGGGGATAGCCGTCAGCGATCCGCTTCGAATATTTGCCTCCGCCTTGGATACGCTGCCTTCTGCAAAGATAATAGATTATCTTAAAAAATACGAGGAAAAGGGGGAGAGGATAGTACGATTTGTAGTGGGTTATCCTCTTGCTCTTGATGGCTCACCTGCCCAAAGCGCTGCGGGTGTGGATGATTTCATAAAGAAAGTGCAAAAGGCTTTTCCCGATGTGCCTATAACGCTGGAAGATGAGAGATTTACGTCGGTATTGGCCCATAGGGCTATGATAGATGGGGGTATGAAGGCGTCGCGCCGAAGGGATAAAAAGGAAGTTGATAGAATTAGCGCAGCTATAATACTGCAGAGTTATTTGGATAAAGTGAAATGATAAGACCGATTTATTTATATGGTTCCGAAGTTTTGCGGAAGACTTGTTCGGAGGCCGATTTGAGAGATAAGGATGGATTGGCATCCTTAATAAAGGATTTATGGGATACGCTAGAAGTAGCAGATGGTTGTGGATTGGCCGCTCCTCAGATAGGAGTAAGTTCCCGCGTGTTAGTGGTAGATGGTACTGGTATGGCAGAGGAAATGCCATATTTGAAAGATTTTAAAAGAGTGATGATCAATCCAGTGCTTTTAGAAGAATCTGACCAAAAGTGCGATTATAACGAAGGCTGTCTAAGCGTTCCTGGCATATATTACGATGTGACTAGGCCTAAGTCCATTAAGGTGGAATACTATAACGAGAATTTCGAGAAAGTGGTTGAGGAATTGGATAAGTTCGATGCCCGTATGGTACAGCATGAGATGAGTCACCTAGATGGACACTTATTTGTGGATTTTATACCGCCAATACGGCAGAAAATGTTACGGGGAAAACTAACTGGTATATCCAAAGGAAAAGCCAGAACACAATATAAAACTGTAATCAAATAAGAATTATTATGGGAGCATTTCATGCGTACGACATCCGTGGTATTTACGGAGTCGATTTTGATAAAGATGTAGCGTATAAGGTAGGTTATTTCCTGCCAGAACTTCTAAACACGAAGAAGATAGTGGTGGGAAGAGACTGTCGCGTTTCTTCCCCGGAGATTCATGATGCATTAGTGGAGGGTATAACCGATGCTGGGGCCGATGCCTTTGATTTAGGGCTTTCTACTACCCCTATGGTCTATTTTGCCACGGCCAATTATAACTTCGATGCGTCTGTCCAAATCACGGCTTCACATAATTCCGCTAAGTATAATGGAATGAAAGTCTCTAGAAGTCAGGCTCTTCCAGTGGGACTTGACAGTGGATTGGGACAGATTAAGCAGTGGATAGACGAGAATCGTCCTACTCCTATTGCTAGTAAGCGTGGTGAAGTTCATCCTATGGATATCCATAAGGATTATATCGATTTCATGATGAAGTTTAAGGGGGATTATTCAAACCTTAAGATAGTTTTCGACTTATCTAATGGTATGTCTAATCTATTCGCAAAAGAAGTATTCGGAAAGGAGCCAGTTTATTTATTCGACGAGATGGATGGCAGGTTTCCTAACCATGACCCTAACCCACTTGTAGCAAAAAATGTGGAGGCTCTTCAGAAAAAGGTTCGAGAAGAGAAGGCCGATATTGGCGTCATTTACGATGGAGATGCGGATAGGGTTATGTTTGTCGATGAGAAGGGTGGTTTCGTCGCTCCAGATCTTATTATTGCTATGATGGCACTTTATTTCTGTGATGAAAGAGGGGCTAAAAACCCTATAGTCCTTCAGGAAATCCGTAGTTCTAAGGCTGTTGCGGAGTTTTTAGCTAACTATGGTGCCGATGTCCATACATGGAAGGTAGGGCGTGCTTATGCTGCTCCTAAATTGCGCGAGATAAATGGATTGTGGGGAGGAGAATTAGCTGGACATTATTATTTTAAAGATTTCTTTTATTCAGATAGCGGGCTTCTTTCATCTTTGATAGTGCTAAGGATAGTTTCTGCTCTTAAGAAGAAGGGTGTTACCTTTAGTGAGCAGATAGGTAAGATATCTAAGTATAAGAATTCTGGCGAGATTAACTTTAAACTTGAGGATAAGAGTGGCGCCATGGTTGCGGTCAGGGATCATTTTGTAGAAACACTTGGCCAGCCTGATAAGTATATGGATTTCGATGGCTTCCGCTTAGAATATCCTACATGGTGGTTTAATATTCGCCCTTCCAATACGGAGCCGTATTTGCGATTTATCTGTGAAGCCACTACAGATGAAGAACTAAATGCCCGTGTGAAAGAGGTAAGTGAGATATTGGAGAATCGGTTCGGGGGAATACGTAGCTAAGATGACTTATATTTTTGATTTGGATGGCACCCTTTACAATAGAAAGGGACTTAAAATCAGAATGCTATTACGCTCTATTCGAAATGGGCGCCCGCTTAAAATGCTTTTTTGCGAGCGCTCATGCCGAAGGGCGATAAGTGGGATAGATACCGGAACCATTAATTATGAAACGCTTTTCGAGAAAATGTCTTCATATAGTGGGTGGAGTGTGGATAAGGTCCGCGATTGGTATAATAACTGGTATATGCCGACTATGGTCGATGAGATCCGTAGGCACTTTCCTTTAAGACCAGGACTGAAAGAAAGGCTTGAAACTTTTAAAAAACAGGGAGATAGATTAGTTATACTGTCTGACTATGGTTGTATAAAGGAGAAGTTGGAAGCTTTAGGGCTTGATCCGTCTCTTTTCGATGCTCTTTTCGATGCTCCATCGCTAGGAGGATACAAACCGGCTCCGGGGGTGTTTAGAACTACGCTTCAGATATTGAATTGTAATCCAAGTGAATGCCTTATGATAGGAGATCGTCCGGAACGTGACGGTGGAAGCGAAAAAGTGGGAATCCGTTTCGAGTATATAGACGATTTTATGAAAAATTGTTAACGGATCCATTCACAGGCACTTTTCTCTCCTGCTAACCATACTTTGTCCCCCAACTCGAAACGGAAATCGGGTTTGGGATTGGTGATGAAATCGTCGCCTCGAAGCACGCTTATTACCATACATTTGTAGTCTCGTAGCGCTGCGTTGCGGAGCGTTTTCCCAAGTAGTTGGGAGTTTTCTTCTATGGTAATGCAGCTGACTTTAAATTCGTCATTTGTATGGCTTTCCGTCGGCTCATCGCTAAACATTTCTTTTAGAGCTTTTATCTGGGAACTGCTTCCTACGGCGAGCAATTTATCATATGGGTATATGACTTCGTCTGAGCGAGGAATAATGATGCTTTTATTACCGCGGTGTATTTCGATAATATTAGCCCCACTTTGAGAGCGAATAGGGATATCTTTTAATTTATTGCCTACAAGAGATGAGTCTGCAGGCACTTCGAATTGTTCTAGATGTACATCATAGCCCATAAGTTTTTTTTGTACTGAATTCTGTATGGCGCTTTTCTTCTTGTTCAGGTTATCTTTTTCGTTAAGGTTATCAAAGAATGTCTTTTCTATGGATATGGTTTCTTTTAAGTAGTTTCTGCCTAAAAGAATAAGAATGGCTCCACCTATTATAATAAGAACAACTGTCCATCCGGCCAATTTGAAATGTGCTGCAATAACCGAAATGACTATACCTACCACGATAAAAGTGCGCAGAAGGGTGAGTGCAAAAATTGGCCATTGATTGGAAGTCTTGGCTTTAATGAGCTTTCGTGCAGAAGAGTTGATGCTGCCAGAGCTTATGCCCATGCCGTAAAGGAATGGGGCCATGGCGGTGAGCGTTATTATAGTGATAATTAGAGACGAAAGAGTGCCGCTTAAGTTCGGGAATGTTTTTTCTACAAATGGGTTAAGCAGTTCTTTTGAAAGAAGATTAATAGCTATTAAGATTACTCCATACACTAATATGCGCAAGATATAGTGTTTGAGCAGAATCTTCCATTCGCTTTGCTCTGCATTGCTCGTTGAACTCTGACTCTGGTCGTTAAGTATCTTTGAGAGTATTTTGTCAGGCAGTTTTTTTACTAACAGCCGATATGTAGGCTCGGAGGCTTTTATTACGAACGGAGCTATCAGGTTACTTATTACGAAAACGGCTATAATTACGGGGTAGATATAGTTGCTGACCACTCCCAGTCCTACCCCCACGCTAGCTATTATGAATCCGAATTCGCCCATTTGGGCAAGGCTGAATCCTGTATGGATAGCATTGTTTAACCCTCTTCCGGCCAAGAGTACTCCGCCTCCCACGAATATGGTGTCGAACACAAGCAATATCACTACTAAAAGCAGAATGACGGCCCAGTTTTGAGCTATAATTTGAGGTGAGACCATCATGCCGACGGATACGAAGAATATGGCTCCGAATAAATCCTTTATAGGACAGACCAGTTTTTCGATATGCTCGCTTTCTATGGTTTCGGCTAGTATAGATCCCATGATAAATGCCCCTAGAGCTGCGGAAAATCCCATATTCTCGGCCAATGCCACCATCCCGAAACATAGCCCTATGCTGACGAGCAACAGGATTTCGTCGTTAAGGTAGCGCTTGGCTTTCTTTAGCAAAGTAGGAATGACATATATGCCTACTATGAACCATAGAACGAGGAAAAAGGCCAATTTGGCCAGTGCCCCGAACAACTCTCCACCGCTGAATTTAGACGACATGGCGATGGTCGAAAACAGCACCATCAGGATAATTCCGATTATGTCTTCTATTATCAAAGTGCCAAATACTATTCCGGCGTATGGCTTGTTTTTAAGCCCCATATCTTCGTATGATTTGGCCACAACCATAGTGGAGGACATCGGTAGCATACCTCCTAAGAAAATGCTCTCCATATTTGACCATCCGATAGCGCGTCCTGTGACATATCCGATGGTGAACATGCCTACTAACTTGCAAGCTGATGCTATTATAGACGTACTTCCGCTTTTAATCAGTTTTTTAAAGCTAAATTCTAGGCCAAGTCCGAACATCATGAAGATAATGCCGATTTCGGACCATTGGTGGACGCTTTCCATGCTTGAAATCCCCGGGAAGAATCCTATACTCGGGCCAATCAGAAATCCGGCCACTATATATCCTAATATGAGCGGTTGCTTAAGTGCTCTCGAAATTATAGTGAACACGCCAGCGGATATAAGAATTACCGCCAGGTCTCTAACTAAGTTAAATTCTTCTGACATGTTTTGAGGATTTTGCGTTTTTTTCGTTTTGTGCTATGCGTTGGCGCTCGTCAATCTTCATGGCGTAGTCTTGGAATCTTTCCCAGATTATATCAATGGCGATCTTACTAGGATGAACCAGGTCTTCGGCATAGAATCTATAGTCGCGCAGTTCGTCGAGCAGTATTTCGTATGCAGGGAAATATTCTACTTCGCATTCGCTTAATGCTATATGTAAAAGGCTTTTACTTATGGTGTTAGCTCTTGCTCCTTCGCCTAAATGTCTTATAGGGCTTATCGTGAAGATGAATCTTTTTTCAGGGTGAGTATTTATGATGCTTTTTATGCAGGTTTTTACCTCATCTAAGGATAGAAGTCTATGTTCGAATTCATAAGCTGGTCGCTTTAGACAGTTATTTACGATCTTGCCATTGTGCATCCATACGTAGGCGGTGCCCAGAGTGATTATTACGAAGGTGCTCTTGCGCCATTCTTCTCGGGCGGAGTGTAGGGTGCTGTTGGCATTGGATAGGAACTCTTCCATAGTATCTCTTGCAAAAGAGGTATGGTGATTAAATGAGCATATCTTATTACTTCCAGCGCCTATCTGGATGCAATCTTTTTCTTCGAAAACACTGGTGGCATCGAGAATCTCTATTGTGCTAGCTATAGAGGCTGGATTATAGAGTGTTCCTAGAGGGTTAGATTGTATATTAAACCCAGCCTCGTAAAGGTGTGAGGCGATATTATCCACAAAGCAACTGCCTAATAGGGTAATGTGATCGTCTAATCCTATTTTGTTTTTGAGTCCTTGAGGGCTAACTATTGTGCTTAATTTTATCATCCTCGTAAATTTACGAAAAAAATACAATCTATAATGGTGGATACCAAACTTTGAGGGAACCACAGTAATTTATCTCTACTAATTAATCCCTGAACAGCGGACAGGTAATCGTCTTTTTATAATAATTGGATTTGTGGTTAACTTTTGGGGTGCAGTTCATCCGTTCACAAATTGCTAGTGACTCGGCATACCCAAGCCATTATAAAATAAAGTTAGCCGGGAGATATCTCCTGGCTAACTTTATTTTAATTATGTATGATAGAAGTTTAAGATTTACTCTGCCACACAGCGAAGGCTCATACCTTGAGCACGGCAGTCCTTATTAACCTTGAAAGTCCTTTTCCCGTTTCCTATGAACATGTATTGGCCATAAAGTGTAGGGTTCTCTTCAAGATTAGAAGAGGCTTTCCCGGCAGTTCCTATCCACATGCCGCTATATGCAATAGCCTCAGCATAATTAAGACCGCCAGAAGCATAAACGCGTGTTCCGATAGTAGGGAACCATTGACCGTCCTGGGTAGCGCCTTTGTTTTCGGTATCCCATGTCATATTGGCATATTTAAGCCAAGCATAAGGGGTGTTGCCATCTGCATCGCAAACAGGGACTTTATATCCCACTGGACATGGATCGTATATGGTTTTCTTCATCGATACGCCTCCCCATGCATCGTCATCGGAAGTGTCTGACCAGTCAGATGTGCGTGGTACATTTTCGTAAATAGGGCTGTCGTACTCGTCTTTTTCTCCTGTGTCGCGAGAGCCTACTTTATAGAATACGTCAGGGTGAGCTATGCCTTTTGCTATGCTACCTTCATATTCTGCCTTGCTTCCTATTTTAGGAAGTTCGTTGCCTTCGAGATCAAAGATTGTAGGCTCACCATCTACGATGTATGAGTAATCTTCATTCTGTTCTGTATAGGTTACAGCAGAAGGGAATGGATCTTTTCGTCCCCACTGGTAAAGTAGTCCAGCATTTTTGCCGAAGGTACCTTTTTCCATGGAAACTGTACCGAGATTCCTGTCCATAAATGACCATGTGGTTCCTGAAGCATTAGCCTCGGTAGTGTAAAGTGAAGCTGCAGGGTCGTAGTCTGTAATCCATAAGTGCCAGCTCCATAATACATTGCCTTCACTATCTACTGCAGCGAGAAGTGCGTTTCCGCTTGTCGCATTAGTCTCGGCTACGATTTCGTAAGTTTTTGCTGCAAAGTTAAGACTTTTGACAAGGTCTTTTTCAGATTGCCATACCAATTTTACTCCCACTACATCACCCACAAGTTCTGTAGTGGAATTTCCTTTGAATTTGGCATTCAGCGCTACGGTGCTACCAGGCTTAACTATGTAACTGTTAGCTGTGCCGTTTTCAGAAAGATTAACAGCATCTTTAGGTGTTTCGAATCCAGATGGTTTAACTGGGTCTTTGTCGCATGAAGCGAGAGCGAGGCATAATATTGCGCTCGCAAATAAGATTTTTTTCATACACTACTGATTTAAGATTTATGGGAGTGCAATATAATAAATCTTTTTAAGAAATATAAAAACCGCTTTAGATTTTTATGTTGAGTATGTTTTTTTACTCTACATCATCTTTCCATGCTAATAGAGGTAATTACTTGATGTCAATGTCTAAGTATGAAACGCTATTAGGAGAAAGTGGGTGTATTTCTTTAGAAAACTTATATGTTTTGCCTTCAATTTCATACTCTATAACAAATCTAGTCGCTGGGTTCGTAGGTGTTATGGGTATTTCGTTAGGGTAGCACCATAGTGATATGTTAGGATATTGAGTGTATAGGCCAATATCGCCAGGAAGAAATATTGGAGTAGTGCTTTCCTGGTACATCGGAGGATAATTATCTTCTCGAAAAAGAGTTCCATAAGTGCTTGCCGATTCTAGCCAAATTCTGGGACTTTCTAAAAGAAGATTATCTCCAAGATACTGTGTTACGCTTCTTAACCGGACTTCGCATAAAAGAGGCTCTAATTTTGAATTTAGTGTTTGGACAGAGATGTCCCAATGTATCATATCTCGCATGATGGGGAATTGTGGATTGTCGTTTTTTAGCTTGAGCGTCAGCTCATTCCATGCATCGTAGTGGTAAAGTCCTTGATGATTGAAAGAACCGAACGCATTGGCTAAAACGACTATGACCCCAGTTTCGGGAACGACAGGGACATGAACTGTATCTTGATAGTGTGGTATGCTTCGATGCTGTAGCAAATGATCGGAATAGGAGAAAATATCAAGTTGACGTATTTCTCCGCCTACTTCGCTATCGTTTTCTATTGAAAGAGTTAGTAATTTTATCCCTGTTTCAGAAGGAACTTCAGGAGGAGTTTCTATCTCTTTGGGGCTTTCCTCATGAGGACTTTTAGAATTGCAAGCCGATGTTAAAAATATTAAAGCGAACATTACGCATGAAGTCGGGTAAAAGGTTTTCATAATTTAATTTTATATAAGCGCTAATTTACATAATTTTATGTAAATGATAAATAGGACTTAGAACCTGTTTTGAAATGGTTCATGAATGAGAAATTTTTGAGGCGGGTTCGATTTTGGAAGAAGGAGTGTACTGGATACACTAGATTGATGACAAAGATGAAAATGGCCGGGAATGACCATAAGAGATGAGACGAATCTTTTTAAAACAACTTCTTAGTAGCGTGTTATGTTTCGTGTGGCCCCGAAAGCTATACGAGGGAATATAAGGATAGGAATAATCGCCCCGATTGCCAGTAAGATAATTATGAATACCGCAGTAAGAAAGTTGTCAGACATTAAATAGAAACTATGTATAAAGGTACTTTCATCTTGAGTTGAAATACATTTAACTAGATTTAAAAATGATTTATAGGCATACATTCCTGGAATCATTGGCAATAAAGATGGAAATGAAAGTGATTCAGCTGGTTGCTTTATAATTACCCCTATAAATACTGACAGGACGCCTATGGCTGTTCCTGCCGCAAGACTAGCCCAAATAATGTGTAGTCCGATATAGTTGATAAGAAAGAATCTAAGAGAATGACCTATCCCGGCTATGAGTGCACAATAAGGAAATGCTTTTTGAGGGAGATTGCTTATGCTCCCGAAACCAATCCCAGCAACGGCGGCGAAGAAAGCATCTTTAATTAATAAGAATATAGTTTCCATTAGAATATTTTTAAAATTACACCAGCACAGCAAAACCCTAGAGAAAGGCTGGCTGTTAGTAGGACTGCGTCGATTATTCTCTCAAGACCTAACTTCAAGTGCCCCGAAAAGAGATCACAAACCGAATTTAAGTAAGGGATGCCAGGTACTAAATACAATACGCTAGTTCCGAAAGCGATGTTGGGCGTATTCCCTAAATTGAACATGTAGACTATTGCAGAGATTAATGCTGCAATAAAAGCCGAAATTGTAAATGTGACATACACATTGACTTTATGCGACAAAAGTATTTGTTTAAGATGAAATCCTATATATGTAGCAATGAATACCACTCCCATCGAAATGGCGTCGCCACCGAATAGTTCACAAAAGGAGGCATTGGCACAACATGTAAATAACCTTACTATATTAGGACTTAAAGGTTTTTCTCTAGTGATTTTTTCAAAGCGACCATATGCCTGATTGAAATCTACAATATGGTCAGCTATGTCCCAACTGAGAGAACTGAGTTTACGTATTTTGGAAAAGTTAATTATATTGTGAGCAATGAGTTTGCTTCTAAATGCGCAAAGTTTTTTCTCAGGGGAAATTAGTTGTATGCTAATTACTGTTTTCGAGAGGTCTATAGAGCATGTGCATCCGAATGCTTCTGCCATTCGAGAAACATTTTTTGCAGCTCTCAATCCTGATGCGCCTGCGCCTATAAGTTCGCAAGTGTAGTCACAGAGGAAAGAGCATAGATCTCCTTGATATTTAAGTGTCTCTTCTTTACTCATCGTCAAAATCTTCGCGGTAACTTTCCACTCTAACCCCCGTAACTGGGTCGTAGTATTCCTGTTTATCTTTAAGAATCGGCATTTTCATTCCTGTTTCTAAATCGATATCGTCTGAATCTACAGTGTTATCAACGATTTTGATTTCAGGCTTTCTTAAAAGCTCTATTAATAAGAAAGCGTCCACTAGTGATATAATCCAGTTGAGTACCATTTTTTAAAAATTTAATACAAGACCTCACCATAATGGTGACCCTATTTTTCAATGGGCAAAGGTATTCTTGTGTTAAGTGTTGTAAAACGAATTTTTATGGTTTTTTTCGATATTAAATTGTGAAGTGATTTGGCGTCATGGTATTAGGATTTTCTATTGCAGAATATCGGTACTATTACCATTCTCGATAATGGATATTATGGTTTTTGACTATATATGGATTTTTGATTATGCAACTTGAAAAATAGAATGATATTTTCGGGGATAATACAGGTTACTAAGAGATAATCTTATTATTCAATTTATTTTACAATAATGGGCTAAGTAATCCTTTAAAAATAACTTGATAATCTTTGTGTGTCTTTTCGGCCTATATTCATTTTCTCATCAGTCGTGTATCCCAGTACACTTCCTCTTTGAAACCGAATCTATCCTCGAAAATCTACTATAATTCTTTACCAACTTATTTTTTAACGCTTACTAAAACATTATATTTGCGCGCTTGTCATCTATTTACGCTCTCAGGCTCGTATGTGAAAGCTTCGCATGATAGGTGAAATATGGTAATAAAATGGTATTAGGATAAATGAACACAATAGAAAAGGCGATATATAATAGAACTGAATTGCTTGTCGGGGACGACATTATGGAATCGTTTGCAAAAACCCGTGTGATTATATTCGGAGTAGGTGGAGTCGGGAGTTGGTGCGCAGAAGGATTGGTCAGAAGTGGAATAACGCATTTAACGATAGTGGATTCAGATCGCATTTGCATTACTAATGTGAATCGGCAGCTTATGGCGACGACTCGCACTGTGGGGCAGGTTAAGGTAGATGCTTTGAAGCAAAGGCTACTTGAGATCAATCCTAAAGCGGAGATAACAGCCATTCAGAAGATATATAGTGCAGAGACGGCAGGGGAGTTCCCTCTTGACGAATACGATTATGTGATCGATGCAGTAGATTCGCTTAAGGACAAGGTCCAGTTAATATTGAATGCTACTGCCAGTGAGGCCAAATTTTACTGCTCTCTTGGTGCGGCGCTAAAAGTAGATCCTTTAAGAATTAAAGTCGCTGAGTTTTGGAATGTGAGAGGCTGTCCACTCGGGGCGGCGCTTCGAAAGAAAATGAAACGCGAAGGGACACTTCCTTCGAAAAAGTTTCTCTGTGTCTATGATGATGAAGTTTTGCCCAATAGGGGACACTGTCACAGTTGTGGTACGGAAAAGTGTCTATGCCCTAAATCAGAAGGCGGCCCTGGTGATCCGTCTTTGTTAAATCATGAATGGTGTTCTTCTAAAGCCCAAATTAATGGCACCACAGCACATGTCACTGCCATATTTGGGATGATGCTTTGTGGGTTGGTCGTTAATGACATATATCAGCGTTCTTTGGCTTCGGCTTTTTCTGCGCTCGGAACTCACAACGATTCTCTTGATTAATGTGTAAAGTCTTAGAAGCTGTTTTGAAATGGTTATCGAATTTAGTTATGAGGATTTTTCGAGATAGTTTCGACTTTGAAAGAAGGATTGTACTGGAGGTACTCGACTGATGACAAAGATGAAAATGGCCGGAAAGGGCTATAAGAAAAAAGATGAAACATTTCAAAACAGCTTCTTATATCAAGCTATGCTAAAGTAGTAAAGTTTATAGGGTAAAAAAAAAGAGTCCGGAACATTACCGGACTCTTTTTAGTATTAACCTCCGAAATTATCGTAAAGGATATTTTCTGGTGGAACTCCAAGTGAATCGAGCAGTTTATTTACTGCTCCGACCATCATAGGAGGACCGCACATGAAGTATTTGATATCTTCAGGAGACTCATGGTTCTTTATATAAGTCTCGTACATCACATTGTGAACGAAACCAGCGGTGTATGGAACACCTGCTGCATCAGCTGCAGGATCTGGACGATCAAGTGCAAGATAGAATTTGAAATTAGGAAATTCTTTTTCGATTTCAGCAAAATCCTCAAGATAGAAGGCCTCAACCAATGCACGAGCTCCATAGAAGAAGCTAACCTTACGCTTTGTCTTCTGAGTTCTAAAGAGTTCCATGATGTGAGAACGTAGAGGAGCCATACCTGCACCGCCACCCACGAATATGTATTCAATATCGTCTGGGTCATTTGTAGGGAGTAAGAACTCGCCGTAAGGACCGCTGATTGTAACTTTGTCTCCAGGTTTGCGTGTGAATACATATGAAGATGCTATACCGGGGTTAACAGGAAGAAGCTTCGGACCTTGCTCACGAGGAACACTTCTGTCGAAAGGAGGTGTCGCGATACGCACATTCAATTTTATGATACCCTTCTCTCCAGGATAAGAGGCCATAGAATAAGCACGGATAGTCGGAGTAGGGTTTATGCTTTCCAAGTTGAAGAAGCCATATTTCTCCCAATCTTTACGATACTCAGGCTCTACATCGATGTCTTTGAAGTAGAGGTGGTAAGCAGGAATGTCGATTTGAATGTACTCACCAGATTTGAACTCAAGATTTTCTCCTTCAGGAAGTTTGACTGTAAATTCCTTAATGAAGGTAGCTACGTTCTTGTTAGAGATAACCTCGCACTCTAGTTTCTTGACGCTAAGTGCGCTTTCGGCTACTTGGATTTTCATATCCTCCTTAACCTTAACCTGGCATCCGAGTCTCCATCCGTCTTTTATCTGTTTACGATTGAAAAATCCGGTTTCAGTAGGAAGAATCTCACCGCCTCCGCTGATGACTTGAACTTTGCACTGTCCGCAGTTCGCTTTTCCACCGCAAGCTGAAGGAAGGAAAATCTGGTTATCGGCAAGAGTTCCCATAAGAGTACCGCCTGGCGTTACATTTAGATCTTTCTTACCATTGTTTATATCAATTTTGATGGTGCCCTTAGGGGTAATGGCTGTCTTGATTGTCAAAAGTATTGCCACTAACACTAGGATGACAATCACCATAAGCACCATTGCTGTAATTAATGTATTGCTCATATTTTCAATCTCCTGTTAAAGTGAAATACCCATGAATGCCATGAATCCTATACCCATAAGGCCTACTGTTATAAATGTGATACCCGTTCCTTTTAAGGCTGCAGGCACATTACTGTAAGCCATTTTTTCACGTATAGCCGCAAGAGCTACTATCGCAAGATACCATCCAAGCCCACTACCAAGAGCATATACTGCACTTTCTCCTACATTGACGAAATCCCTCTGTTGCATAAAGAGAGCACCACCAAGTATGGCACAGTTCACAGCGATAAGAGGTAGGTATATACCGAGTGAAGAGTAAAGTGAAGGCAAGAATTTTTCCACAACCATCTCTACAATCTGGGTTATCGCAGCGATAACGGCTATGAATAGAATGTAACTTAAAAAGCTGAGGTCTACGTTGGCGTATTTTTCACCAAGCCATACCAAAGCTCCTGGTTTTAATACATATTCATTAAGCAAGTAGTTGAGTGGCAGTGTGATCAAAAGTACGAACACTACTGCTATTCCCAAACCATTCGCCGTCTTAACATTTTTAGATACTGCCAGGTATGAACACATACCGAGGAAGTATGCAAATATCATATTGTCAACGAATATTGACTTTACGAATAAACTTAAAAGATCCATAATTCTTCAGTGTGTGTTATTTTTCTTGAAGTGACTTGTCTATGCTTCTGTGAACCCATACCACGCATCCTAAAAGGATAAGTGCCATAGGAGGAAGAATCATAAGACCATTGTTAGTGTAACCGATAGCTGAAAGTACAGGGATGCCGAAGAGTGTACCACTCCCGAGTAATTCACGGAAGAACGCTACTATCACGAGGATCATTCCGTAGCCAAGTCCATTGGCCAAACCATCGAGAAGTGAAGGGAAAGGCTTATTACCAAGCGCAAAAGCCTCAATGCGCCCCATGACTATACAGTTAGTGATGATAAGTCCTATATAGACAGAAAGTTGTTTTGAAACGGCAAAGGCATAAGCCTTCAATACTTGGTCTACAAGAATTACCATCAAAGCCACCACTACGAGTTGTACGATAATACGCACGCGGTTAGGAATGGTCTTTCTGATAAGAGAGCAGACAAAACTGCTTATCCCCGTCACGATAGTAACTGATAATGCCATTACAAGAGCGCCTTTCAGCTCTACTGTTACTGCGAGCGAAGAGCAGATACCGAGAATAAGGACCGTAATAGGGTTACCCTTAAATATCGGATGTAATATAGTTTCTTTAAGATTGCTCATGTTTATTTCTCCTCTGATAGAATATAATTCTTATATGCTCCGAGCCAAGTGTTGATGGCAGCGTCAAGACCTTTACTAGTCATAGTCGCGCCAGAAATAGCATCGATGGCGTTAGTCTTGCCTGCAGGGGCTCCGCCTTTGACGATTTCGAATGCGTGTGAACTATTGAAATCTATGGTTTTGCCGTCAAATTCTGCACGGAAAGATGGATCGTCCTTAATTTTGCCACCTAGTCCAGGGGTTTCTGAAGCATGGTCAAAGTAAGCCCCAACGATGTGGGTAAGTGTAGAATCAAGAGCAACATATCCCCAAATCGGTCCCCATAGTCCAGCGCCGTAAACAGGAAATACCCTAACGCCGTTTTTAAAGATGTAGACAGGTATTTGGTATGAGCCATCGGCCAATTTGTATCCTTGCGCTTTAAGATCAGATGTGCTGAAAACCTGCGCCTGTGATTTATCTAGCGATCCGACCTCCTTACCCTCTGCATTTACCAAAGCGGCATGGTCCAATTCGCTTTTAAATAACTCGAGTATGGCTTTGTTCCCTTTTGCGTCCAATTCGTCCTTTTCTCCGAATTTTGCAGATGTTAGTATCTGGCTTATGGTTTCAGCCTTCTCGTTATCCTCCTGCATAGGCTTCAGGCTTTGTGAGACGAATGCCAATATGGCTGCTACCAAGACACAGATTACTGTGGTGTAGATCACCGTATATACATTACTATTTGTATTCATTTGATAAGCCTCCTATTATTCTGCTATTACCTTTCTATTTTTGATTTTTAGATGGGTGCTTACCACTATGTAGTCGATAAGCGGCGCGAAGATATTTCCAAGGAAGATGGCGAGCATCATACCCTCCGCATATCCAGGGTTGAATAGTCTTATAACCACACACATAGCACCTACGAAAAATCCATAGATCCATTTACCTGCCTCTGTCTGGGCTGAAGTAACAGGATCTGTAGCCATGAAGACGGCTCCGAAAGCAAATCCTCCCATTACCAAGTGGTAGTAGCAAGGAACATCGGATACGCCAGTTAAATTGGCTATACCAGCTACGAATAATGCACCGAGTACACTGCTGAACATAACTTTCCAGCTTGCCACTCCTGTCCATATTAAAACTATAGCACCCAAAAGGATAGCTATAACTGAGGTCTCTCCCACTGAGCCAGGGATACCACCCCAGAACATGGTCCAGAAACTGGTACTATATTGCATGTGTGCGTTCGTCAGAGCATCCATGCCGTCAGCTGCTAATGCTAATGGTGTAGCCCCGCTGAATCCGTCAACTAGTTGGCTCCCTTTTGTGGCAATCCAACAATTTTCTCCAGACATCTGGTTAGGATATGAGAAGAAAAGGAATGCACGGGTGAGGATAGCTGGGTTGATGAGGTTCATGCCTGTGCCTCCGAACACTTCCTTACCGAAAATAACAGCGAAAGCGACAGCTATGGCTAGCATCCAAAGAGGAACATCTACCGGAACGATAAGTGGAATAAAGAATCCGGATACAAGATAACCTTCGTTTACTTCTTCGCCTCTGATTTGTGCTGAAGCAAATTCAATGGCCAAACCTACAATGTAAGACACTAGATATAACGGCAGGACTTTGAGAAATCCAAACCAGAATGCTTGAAGTACATTCATAGACACGCCTGTTGCAAGTGCATGTTGATATCCTACATTCCACATACCGAAGATTGCGGCAGGAACGGCAGCGATAACAGCGATTATCATGATTCGCTTGATATCCACAGCGTCACGAATGTGGGCTCCTTTGCGAGCTACTGTACCAGGGACGTGAAGGAATGTCTCAAAAGCATCAATAGTGGAGTGTAACCAATACAGTTTACCGCCTTTTTCAAAAATTTTATTCATACTCTTAAGCCATTTCTTTAAGCATAAGGTCTATACCTTGTGCGATAATTTCTTGAATGTTATTCTTAGATGGATCCACGAATTCGCATACTGCAAGATCTTCTGGAAGAACTTCGTAGATGCCGTATTGCTCCATCTTTTCTATATCTCCTGCAAGACAAGCCTTTACAAGATATAATGGGTAAATGTCCATAGGAAGGAACTTAGCATAGTAACCATCAGACATTACAAAAGCGCGTGGCCCTCCATGCAGGTTAGTATCCATATCGTATTTTTTCTTAGGTGTTAGCCATCCTAGACACCAGTCGAAATAGCTATGGTCGGCACTGAACTGGTTAAGACGAAGGGGACGTGCCCATCCGAGTAATTCTTTTTCAGTTCCTTCTTTAATAATGGTTATGGTATTGTCATAAAATCCAAGGTAACCATTATTGCCTACATTTTTCCCTGTCATTACATCTCCACTTACTATTCGAAGAACCGATTCGTTTGTGCCATAAAACGCTTTGAGGCATCCCATTGGTGTACCTGGTACGGCAGAGATGTAAGAAGGCTCAATAGCCATAGGACCACTTACTGCAACAAGCCTACTAATGTCGTAAACTCCTTTATTAAAAAGTTTTCCTATGGCAGCAAGGCCTTGAAGGGAAATCGTCCACACTGTCTCTTCTTTTCTAATAGGACTGATGTGACTTATTTGGACCCCTACATTACCCATAGGATATTTCCCTCTAAAAAGATGGGTATGTATCCCTGTGAGTTTGTGAAGTGGTGAAGATTCATAGGTCTTCTCATCGAAGCTAATGTGTACGCCTCCTTTACTTAACTTTGAAAGCGCATTTACAGCAGTCTGAATGTTAGCGACTTCTGAGGCGAAGGCGAAATCAGGATCTGCAGCATTAGGAGCAGATGTTATGGCTGACACGAAGATGGCTTTAGGCTGTATGGTCGGATCAGCTAGAACCCCATAGGGACGTGAGATAATAAAAGGCCATAGACCGCTAGAGAGAAGAGCAGATTTAATCTCATCTGCACTCATCGTGCTAGGAGATTTTACCCCGAAATTTACGGTTTCTTGCTGTTCTACGGTCTGAATTAGAATAGCGAGTAGTTTTCTTTTCTCGCCCCTGACTACTTCTTTTACAGTACCGCTGACCGGTGATGTTATGACGATGTCAGGATTTTTCTTGTCTGATAAGACAGGTGAACCAACGAGTACACTATCTCCCTCTTTTACAAGGAGGCGAGGCAGAAATCCTTTGAAGTCGGTAGGCTGAACTGCCACGATTTCGCTGTTCATTGTCTTGCTCAGGCGCTTCTCAGGCATTCCGGAAATGGGAATGTTGAGACCCTTTTTCAAAACGATGGTTTTGGACATTTTATATAAGGTTTTATAGTATATCTTTTCAGCGCTAACGAAAAGCGCTGCGAAGATAGCAAAATTTTGCGTAATTTCGTAATCCCTAGCGGGCAAAGAGTAGCTCACTAGAAAATGATTGCTTAATAGGAAGCGATTTCGCTGTTAAGTACAGCGTTAAAAAATAAGTTGGTAAAGATAGACAAAGATTATCAAGTTATTTTTTAAGGATTACTAATTTGCTGGATAAAATATGAATCAAAACATAGAAGATATACTAAAGGGGCTGAACCCGCAGCAAAAGACTGCAGTGGAGGCGATGGAAGGCCCAGTGTTGATAGTTGCTGGTGCTGGTTCTGGGAAGACAAGGGTGCTGACCAGCAGGGTGGCGTATATGTTGGCATCTGGGGTAGAGCCCGCGAGGATATTGGCCTTGACATTCACTAAAAAGGCGGCTACGGAGATGAAAGAGCGTATAGCCATGATGGTGGGCGAGCGTCGTGCACGAAGAGTAGTGATGGGTACCTTCCATGCCGTATTTGTACGGTTTTTAAGAGAATATGCCGAGTCTTTGGGATATCCGCCTATGTTTACTATTTATGATACTTCCGATTCGACATCGCTGATGAAAACATGCATAAAAGAGTTGGGATTAGATGATAAGATATATAAGCCTAAGGATGTGCTCGGTCGGATTTCGAGTGCTAAGAATAACCTGATTACATGGGATAGGTATGTGACGCGTACTGATCTTATGAATGCAGACTCGCACGCCAAAAAGCCTCGTATATGTGACCTCTACAGATTATATCAGCAGAAAATGAAGGATAGTGGGGTTATGGATTTTGATGATATTCTGTTGAATATGAATATACTGCTGCGCGATAATAAGGAGGCCTTACAGGCATTGGCCGACAGGTTCTCTTATCTTATGGTGGATGAGTATCAAGACACGAATTTTGCACAATATAATATTATTCGCAAACTTACTTTATATCATCATAATATATGCGTGGTAGGTGATGACTCTCAGAGTATTTATGCTTTTCGTGGGGCTCGCGTGCAAAATATTTTAAATTTTAAGAAAGACTTCCCAGAATGTCGGGTGATAAGACTTGAAAAGAATTACCGTTCCACTCAGACTATAGTCAATGCGGCTAATAGTGTCATTGAGCATAATGCTAATCGTATCCCGAAGACTTGTTATTCAGAAGCAGAGCCCGGGGAGAAGATTAGGGTGATGAATTGCTCTTCGGAAGGGGAAGAGGCAGCTAGGATAGTGTCGGAAATTAAAGTAAAGAAGTCGTTAGGAGCAGCGTCTTATTCGGATTTTGCTGTGCTATATCGCACCAATGCTCAGTCGCGCTCTATAGAAGAGGCGCTTCGAAGAAGTAATGTGCCGTATATGGTATATTCCGGGAACTCTTTTTTCGAAAGGGCCGAGATAAAGGATATGATGGCTTATTTCAAACTTGTGGTAAATGTACACGATGACGAGAGTTTTAAGCGCATCGTTAACAGACCTGCCCGAGGTATAGGAGAGACTTCTATCGAGGGGCTTTCAGCGGCTGCACGTTCCCACAAATGCTCTCTTTTTAAGGCTATTTGGCTCGATGACTTGGCTTCTTTCGGGCTTAAACCATCCGCTCAGGTCAAACTGAAGTCTTTTGGGGATATGATTGATCGATTGGCCGTTGAAGTTCCTAAAGTAGATGCATATTCGCTTGCACAAGAAATAAAGTCGGAAAGCCATTATTTTGAGCCGTTGCAGTCTGATACTTCACAAGAGAGTAAGTCGCGAATAGAGAATCTTGATGAACTTTTTAATTCTGTGGCATCTTATGTTCAAGATAGACGCGATGAAGCTATTGCCAATGAAGAAGAAGCTACTGAAATAGCTTTATCCGATTATATTGAAAATGTATCGCTGCTTTCTAATGTAGATACTGAAGAAGGAGAGGATAAAGAGAAAGTTTCACTTATGACTGTTCACTCCGCTAAGGGATTGGAGTATCCGTATGTGATTATAGCCGGTATGGAGAATAATCTTTTCCCTTCGCTTTCCATGATGGGTAATTCTAATGATTTAGAAGAAGAAAGGCGTCTTTTTTATGTGGCACTTACCCGTGCTAAGAAGACTGTGCTTCTTACACATTGCGACTCCAGGATGCGAAATGGAAAGACGGAAACTAATGACATCTCTATGTTCGTAAAAGAAATAGATCCGCAGTATTTGGCTGCGCCTATCTCTCTTACAAGGCCTTCATTCGGGATGTCCTATGGCAGAAGTTCGGCTGTGAGTTATGAGCCGCGACCTTCCCTCAGATCTTCTTCTCGTACTTCTATGACATCGAATCCACGGTCTTCAGGCAGTCAGCCTAAATCACAGACTTCTATGGGTGGTATGCCAATCCCTAAACCGAGGCCGTCTTCCACAACTCCTCCAGCGGTGCAGCTTGACTTTGTCCCTGACGATATGAGTGTTTTTCGTGTCGGCCAAAGGATAGAGCATAATCGATTCGGTGCAGGACGGATTCTGTCCATTACGGGCATTGCCCCTGAACTTCGTGCCGAGGTGGAATTCGATGCTTATGGTAAAAAACTGCTCCTTCTCAAGTACGCAAAGATGCGCCTGTTGAGGTAGCGCAAAATGAAGAGAAAGAAGTGGGAATAGACCTGTTGATTTATGGGATGGGAAATGTAGTGAAAATTATCTGCAATAAATAATTCATCGCATACAATAGTAAAAATTAATTTGTGTATATTTGCTTTTGTAAGCATGGTGGAACTTTGAATTTATTGTGCATTTATTTTTGTTATTTTATTTTTATATTTTTGCGTCTTGGAATTTAGATTAATAAAAATTTGAATGATTATATATGGGAATTCAAGTATTGAGTGCGAGACAGTACTCACATAAATTAAAAATCACATTGCAGGCGACTGGACGGCTTGGGTTCAGCGAAGACACGGCTAAGGAGTTCAGACTCTCGTCTTGTCAGGCTTATATTAAGTTTTTAAGAGATGAGGATACGGACAGGATGTTCTTAGCAGTGCTGTATCATCCTGATGAAGACGCATTCAGGGTATGCAAGTCAGGGAACTATTATAATCTTATGACAAGTCAGATGTTTAAGGATCTGGGGATTGATTATAAGAAAAATACAGTAATCTACGACCTTTCTCGCTGTGCAGAGCACGATAAGGAATTCGGAGGATTGGCATACGAGATGGAGCCACGAACAAAGAAAAGGGGGAAAGAGAAATGAGATAGTGTATTGATATGCACAAAAATGGAGCTCAGATTCCGGCAAGAATAAGCGAGCTCCACTAGTAGTGCGGGACTTGGAAAATAGCAGGGGGATAGTCCGTCCCTGCAGTATGCCCTGCATACTTTGCAAAGTTACAAAATTAATTGCAGAAAATCTAATATATCTGCTATTCGCTATCGGATAGGATTTGTGGTTAGGTTGTTATCAAATTAACCTTGGCAGTAAATGCCCCGTAGAAACGCGTTAAATGGCATATACCTGCCAAGGTGAAGCAAAAATGTGACGACCTTGGCAAATTAACCCTTACGGAATGCGCTCTATGTCACGCACCATGCCAAGGTGGTTTTGCCGAAACTCTTCTATGCGTGATATAAAGAGGACAGGACATCTTCAACGATGTCAATGTCGGCACAGAGGGAAAGTGACAAAAAAAGACTAATGCGAAATTATCTGTAAGATATCCGATAAAAATTTTCAACAAGTAAAGTAAGTAAGGGCATGCACCACTAAAACAATTCTGCGCTAAAGGCGGAAGAGTTTAAACGCGCGTGGGCTGAATAGCGCGTGTGCTCTTGTCGAAAAAGTAGGCTGGAAATAATACTGTCATAAGTTTCCACTTAGAGGAAATGGTCAGGATAGTGATATCGCTATTTCTGCTGAGTAAAGCTATATTGATTGTTTGGCTATTCTTGGAAAAAATGGAAAATAGAACAAATGATAGTAAAATAATTACAAGACACAATAACTAAATTCAGTAAAAACAATAGTGGTTTTAGATAATACAAATATTTACTACTTTAAATTTGATTTCAATTATGATAAATAAAATTTTTAAAACAGCGATAATTATCGCAACACTTATAATAATAACCGTGCAAATCAGCGCACAAGGCATAGATTCATTTAGGGAGCAGTCGGGTATAGCACCGAGCGTAATATTGTCATCTTCGGCAGCAACTTCTTCCGCTGATTCCTTTTCGTATAAGCGCGGTGCAACTTACGAAGAGTCCATTTTATCGGCAACGCCTCAGGCGGTATCTGTCGTCAGGAATAACGATGCCCATTTGGCATGCAGTACGGGTGCTGCAGTTGTTGATATCCCCATTTACACATTGCAAGGAAGAGAGATGACCGGCCGAAGCGAGGTGGAATATTTCGGAGGAGACTTAACGAAAAAGGATAGCATCTGCGTAAAGATGGAGTATTACGGGAGGGATTCACTTTTGTGGATGCCATCCAGACTAAAAAGTCGTAGCGTATGGGCCGGGGCGAGTGAGAACAGTACAGGAAAGGGCGGTATTTTCTTTAATTCAGGTAAGCCACTTCGCAAGATAGAGTACCTCTATCCAGAAGCAGGAAGCGTACTGGAGTGTAGGCATCAGGTAAACACACCGATAAAAACCATTTACACGATAGAGCCTAATCGTATTGAAAAGATAGAAGGTGGCACGATTACAAAGCCATTTTCTTCG
The DNA here is from genome assembly GCA_934680015.1 of uncultured Bacteroidales bacterium. GTDB lineage: Bacteria > Bacteroidota > Bacteroidia > Bacteroidales > UBA932 > Cryptobacteroides. The sequence goes on from CAKUSP010000006.1 coordinate 131,612, forward strand.
GATAGTCTAATAATAGGACATTCTGTTGGGAATAACGCTTCATTATCGAAAAGTAATGATTCTCAGGATAATATAAATAGCTCGGAAAACAGGTCATGTCCGCATGGTGAGGATAGTATCGTACATAATGAGGATGGTGAAGAGTATTCGAGGAAGTGCACTCCTCGAACACTAGTGATACTTCTTTACGCAAGTGTGCTAAAAATGTACTTTCTGCAAGTAATGTAGTTAACTCTGGCTCTAATACTATTGAAGTCCAAGTTGAAAAGCAGAATGCTGCAAGTTTGGAGATAAATCGCGAGGAGATTGAGTATGGTTATTTTACGATAGATGGTAAAAGAGTTTATCTTCCGAAAATACATTCTGAATACACTAATGGTCATCTTTCGTGGAAGGAAACCATAACTGCGCGTGACTGCTGTGGGAATATCGCAGAGTTCACCGAAACGGGTTGCCCGAAAAGAGTAGTGCTATGGAGTTATGGCGGGCAGTATCCAGTAGCAGTAATAGAAAATAGTACTCTTGAGGATGTGAAATCGAAACTTCATAGTCAAGGCCTTGATATAGATACATTAACTAAGTCGTATCCTTTTTCGAGTGTTCAACAGAGAGTTGTTAACACATCCCTACGGAAACTCCTTCCCGATGCGCATATAAGCGTCTATACCTATAAAGAAGGCATTGGGATAAGCAGTATAACGGATATATCGGGGATAACTACCTCATTCGAGTACGATGCCGCAGGAAGACTCATTTGTGTAAAAGATACCGAAGGGAAAAAGACAGAAGAGTACGAGTATCATTTCCTAAATCAGACTAATGGCAATGGGCTTCGTTGGCTTAAAAAAAGGGTATATAGAGATGAAAAAGGCTCTTCTTATATGGAAGATGTGAGTTACTGGGATACCATTGGCCTAAAGGAGCAGGACATTGCGATAGGAGGTAGTGGCACTGGGGCAGACCTTGTTACTCTCCATCAAGCTGATGCTCTGTTAAATGAGGATGCAAAGGTGTGGCTTCCTTATGCCGTGAATAATTCGAATGGGGCTTTTCAAAGTGATGCACTTGCAAAAACTAAGGCAGAGAATACAGAAAGAGGCTATTATGCTACTCATTACGAACAATCGCATCACGCCAAGATCCTTTCAAAGGCTCTTCCGATGTTCGATGGTGGGCATGAAACAACTTATCGTGATACTTGCGCTTCGAATTTCCCATATCTTGTGTGGGTTGGTGATGGCGTAAGTAAAAAATGAAGTTACCCTTCACACGAAGTGAAAAGGACAAGCGAGACCGACCCTGATGGAAGGGTAAAGGAGAGCAATATGGATTAAATATTGTTAATGAGAATGGCGATCGTCTTGCACAATGAACGACTCCAGATGGCCATCTGGTAACAATGACTGTTGTAAATGTTCATTCTGGATTAAGCGATTTGGGAAATTATAATAGTAGAGGTTCGCACGGGTGCATTACAATACACCCAGATGATGCCCAAAAGTTTTTCAATAAGTTCAAGTGGAATAATAACAAGTTTACGGGGTATTCTATGGGAACTATATTTGTCTATAGAACTAACGAGGAAATGAAAAGAAAAATATTAAAATATATTGTGGGGTCTTTATGATAACGTTTTTTTTGTGCCTATCAATTTGTTTTTTTGCACATGATTTTGAAAAAGCAGAGTTTTATATAGAAAAATGTGTGAATGTGTCCAATATTGTAGAAAAAAAAGATGTGTTTGATACTAAACTAGTAGAAAATTTTATAGTTGATAAACCATCTGATAATAGTATCATTGAATATAGTGAATGGCGAAATGAATTATTACATGAACTAATAGAGTGCTACCCAAAAGAAATGTTAACTATTCTTTCAACTTTAACAGAGACTCAAAAAAAAGATGTGTATAATGAATTACGTACACCGATACACGATGGGTTTGATTATGTTAAAATAAAGAATGGAATAAATTCTGTAAAAGGGTATGATATAATTAAAAAGGAATTGAATGATATTTTTGATTCTGTTGATAATCGCAAACACCCATAATATATGGCTTTTTGTCGGGCAGGCGTAAAAGTCTGCCCGACTTTTCGTATCTTGCGAACGGAACGAAAACCAGTTCTTTGATAACGACATCGGGTGATGGTTACGGGCTTATCTATCGCGGACCATTCATCTTCAGGCAGCGCCCGGATAATGTGTGGGTAAAGGATGGAGTGGAATGTCCTGATGGTAAACTTACAGAAAGTACGGCTTTGGTTTACCTGAAAGACCATCTCGGAAGTGAGAAGGCCGTGGTGGATGCTGAAAGTGGAGAGGTGGTAGAAAACTCTGATTATGGCTCCTATGGAGAGCGTAGTCTGGATGGTGAGGCACTAAAAGTATTCAGTATGAGTACGATAAGCTTGGTAGGCTTTGCAAAAAGAGTGTGAAAGAGGGAGATGCTGTAGAATGCCTTAGCGAAAGCACTGAGCGGAACTTGCTCGGATGGATTACTGGCGTGAGGATAAAGTGCTCAAGTAAATGGCTCTTTGATAATCAGATAGACTATTGTTACGACGGACTTGTAAGTGAAGTAAGCTTTAACCAGAATCTGTTCGGAAGTTCCGATACTAAGCGAGTGCGAAATGAATATAGACTATGATCACCTTGGAAGTAAAAAATACTCCTTCTCAAGTACGCAAAGATGCGCCGAGAAAAGGAGTAAAAAGATTTGCTAAAGAGAAGATTAGTTACTACATTTGTAGGACTTTGTGTACGATGAATTTCTACCTATCACACGACCTTAATTCTTTGTGCTTCTTCTCCGAAACTAAACGGGGGGGGGGTAGAGACAATAGTCATTTTGCAGGATTAAATAGACTTAGGTCATATCTAAGAGATATATCGTATAATTACGCTGACGGGAGTGTTCTCGTCGGCGTTT
>CAKUSP010000007.1 GCA_934680015.1 uncultured Bacteroidales bacterium
ATTGTCTTCGAGGCGATCATCGACGAACTGATCGGAGACAAGGATATTCCGGCAGGGCTTAAGGAGCAGTATGACGGTAAGAGGGTCGATCACTTGTACAGTTGGCAAGGACTCATCGAGAATGATGAAAAGCCGATTTATTACATTGGCGACAGCAAGTATTACAAGCTTGGGAACAAAATCGGAAAAGAGTCTGTCTATAAGCAATATACCTATGCACGGAATGTGATTCAGTGGAATCTTGATTTGTTTATGGACGGAAAGCAGAAGTCTTCTGATGTGAAGCTGAGGGATGACGTGACCGAGGGGTACAATGTCATTCCTAACTTCTTCATTAGCGCGAAGATGGATGAGGGGTTGTCCTATGCCGACCATGTGGACGAGACGGAGAAAAGACAGCCGTATTTTGTGAGCCGTCAGTTCGAGAACAGGCTATTTGACAGGGATACGCTGCTGGTTTTCCATTATGATGTGAATTTCCTTTATGTAGTGTCGCTCTATGCGAGGGACAACGCAGGGCAGAAGGCTGCGTGGAAGAATAAGGTACGGGAGATTTTCAGAGGGATGATTCAGGAGATTCTTGGGAAGCAGTATCAGTTTTATGCCATGAGGCAGCATCCTGGTGTGGATGGGGCCGGGTATATTCGTGAGCATTTCAAACAGCTGCTTGGAAAGGTATATACTCCGTTCGAGGATAAGAATGTTTATTCATTGGCTTTGGAGGAGCCGTCGGCTGTGCCGGTAGCTCGAAGAGATGATGTCGAGAAGGAGAATGCGGCGGTGCTGGAATCTCTTAGGGAGGCTTTCTATGTGGAGCCTTGTGAGCTTGGACGGAATCCGGAGGAGGTGCTGCCGCCGATTGAAGGTGAGGTTCAGACGATTGCGGCTACGGGGAAGGATGGGGTGTTGATGGTTATGATGGAGAATTTCGGAGCGAAGGCTGCGAGGTTCCTTGCGGATGGAAGAATCGCCGTGGGACTGAAGTATTCACGTGAGTCTATGGAGATTGTGGAGCACATCGGGGAGATTGGGTTTGTGATGTTTCATAATCGAAGACGCGACGGGCAACATTTGTTCGCAGTGAGGGCTTGCAGCGGAGTGACTGGTGCGGAGGATTTGGGTGAGGGTGTTTATAGGAATGTGGGGACTTGTGAGATTTATTTGGTGGTGGAGTTTGATGGTGAGCGTGAGGTGGATAGTGCTGAGTTGGATTGTACTTTAGTTGAGTGCTCGCCTAAGACACGATATGATGCGCAGTTTGTGAGGTTGGAGGAGATGAAGACAATCTAAAGAGATATCTACAATTCTTTGCCACTGAATTGCTGATTATCTTCATTTTATACCATTTCATACTAAATGCCTCGGTAAAAATCCATATCTTTGAAGACTATATAAAGTATCTGATTTATGGCAAAAGACATATACAAAAGCATACAGCGGTCTGTCGGTGACCTTTTGAGGGATGTAGAAATCGGTCGCATCGGGTTACCAGACCTGCAGCGGCAGTTTGTCTGGAAAGACAACAAGGTAAGAGACCTGCTCGATTCTATGTTCAAGGGCTTCCCTATCGGCTATATTATTCTCTGGTCTTCTCCAGAAGAGTATGAGAATGCGAAAACGATAGGCAGCAACGAAAAAACCTATAAGAAGCCTGACGATCTTGTCATTGATGGCCAGCAGAGGTTAACTTCTCTTCTTGCAGCCATAAAGGGGCTGGAGGTCAAGGACAAGGATTTTCGTGAACGAAGAATAAGAATTTGCTTCAATCCTTTGGAATCACGCTTCGAGGTGTGGTCTCAAGCATATGAAAGGGATGCGAATTGGGTGAGCGATATAAGCACTGTATTCAAGGCATACGAAGAGTATGTTCTCCCTGATTTTCGAGAGGAGTTCTTCGAAAAGCTCAATGTCAGCAGGAAGAAAAAGGCGCAGGAACCATTAACCCGTCTGGAAAAGAGCCAAATAGAGAATAGCCTCAATGAACTCATAAATATCTCCAAGTATAATCTTCCTACTCTGCAAATCACGACTTTTGCTGACGAGGAGGAGGTTTCCGACATCTTCAAGAGAGTAAACTCCGGTGGTCAGAAATTGAATGAAAACAACTTCATCGAGACGTTGATTGCTGTTTATGACACAGCAATATACGACAAAATACACGCTTTTTGCGAGGATTCAAGGATTCCGAAGGACGGAACAGCCTTCAATCATATTATGGAAGTCAGCCCGCAACATCTCATAAGAATGGCAGTGGGTCTTGGTTTCCGCAGAGCAAGACTAAAGTATGCCTATATGCTGCTGAGGGGTCGAGATCTGGATTCCGGACAGACTTCCGCTGCGATACGAGAAGAGAATATGGACAAGTTCCGTAAAGCTCTGGATACTGTTCTTAACCTTAATAATTGGCACGGATTCCTTAACCTGTTCAGCGATGCCGGATATATGAATGGAGGGTATGTCGCGTCAACGTATGTAGTAATTTACGGTTATGTCCTTTATTTGCTAGGTAAATATACCTACGGGGTAGAACCGATGACTCTGCGAAAGATAATCAAGCAATGGATTTTTATGTCGACCATCACATCCTTCTACTCCACATCCCCGGAGAGTACGGTAGAAAAGCAATTTGCAGATTTAAGAGCCATCAATACACCTGAGGATTTTGTGGATTATATCACCAAATCCATCGAAACCACGTTTACGGACGATTATTTCAATGTCAACCTTCCTGCCAGCCTGAACAGTTCATCATCGATATCTCCATCCTGGTATGGTTATATCGCTTCCCTCAATGTTTTGGGGACACCGATGTGGCTTTCGAATTCCCCACTGTCCAAGTTCCTGGTAACTGGGGCAAATGGCTCAAAAAATGCCATTGACCGGCATCATATATTCCCGAAGAAATATCTCGCGAACATTGGCATAAATGATGATCGTGAGCGAAATCAGATTGCCAACTTTACGTTTTTGGCCTACAACACCAATATCGACATTTCGGACAATCCTCCTGCGGATTATGTGTTGCGATATCGTGAGAAAATGGGAACTGATGCCTTTAAACTCACTTGTCGGCTGAATGCTATCCCTGAAGGCTTTGAGAATATGAGTTATTCTGATTTTCTTGAGCAGCGGCGAAAACTTATGTCCGCCATTGTTAGACAGGCATATGAATCTTTGAAGAAGTGAGTTTCAAGAAAGCTGGCATCAATCATCTATGACCAAAATTTCAATCTATTTCGGCTTTTGAGATCGATTTGAGTAAGGACGCGACAGTAAATGGTTATTGCATATGAAGATTAACAAGACATACAGAGCATTGCTGGATAAAGCAATGGACAGCATGTTATCTGCAATCGAGATTTACAACAAACCGAATTTCAATTATAGAGAGGAAACTTTTGCTGTTTTGGCCATCAATGCCTGGGAATTACTTCTTAAAGCCTATATTCTCAGAGAGAACAGATATAATCTTCGCTCTATATATGTTCTTGAACCTTCCATAAAAAAGAATGGAACAAAATCAAAGCGCAAGATTCCCAAATTAAACAGATGCAAGAACCCAATGTCAATATCCATCCTTGAGGCCATTTCTATTCTTGAGTCTCAGAAAAAACTTCCGAAGAAGTTAAAGGATAACCTTGACAGTCTTATTGAGCTAAGGGACAATGCAATACACTTTGTTAGCCTAAAGTCAATATCACGCCAAATTCAGGAACTTGGTTTTGCTTGCGTGAAGAATTTCATCGGGGTAATTAAGTGTTGGAATCTCGATTTAGATATAAGCTCATATAATCTTTATCTTATGCCATTAGCATATGTAGATGAGAAGCTCACTGTTTCCTCCGTTATTACAGCAGAGAATGAAAGCTATCTTGCTTTTGTGAAACACCTTTTAGCAACAGATGATGGCGGGGAGTCAGATTTTGACATTGCCATTTCCATCGACATCGATTTTAAAAAAGGTAATACATTTGACAGTGTAGGAGTTCATTATGATGCGGATGGAGTTAAAGTTGAGCTAACAGAAGAGAATATAAAATCAAAATTCCCATGGAGTTATAAAGAGATGACAGCTCGTTGCAGGACAAGATACCCAGATTTTAAGCAAGACACTAAGTATAATGGATTAGTGAGGGATATCAAGCTTAATAAGAAGTTATGTGTCACAAGACCTCTGTACTTTGATAATCCTAAATCTCAGAAGACTTATTATTATAGTTCAAACGTACTGCAGTTTTTCGATAAGTATTATACGAAGAAATAAGAACTCGCGCATATGAATAAAATATCAATCCGTTTCTTTGATGACCGGGAGGTCCGGGCTATTTGGGATGAGGAGAATTCCAAATGGTGGTACAGTGTGCTTGATATTGTCGGGGTGCTTAACGCGCAGGACGACTATACGAAAAACAGGAACTACTGGAAGTATCTGAAGGGGAAGTTGAAGAAAGATGGCGTCGAACTGGTTAGTGACACTAACCAGTTGAAAATGCGAGCACCTGATGGAAAGATGAGATTAACCGATGTCCTTGATGCTTCCGGAGTTATAGAATTGGCGAAGAATATGCCGAACAACAAGGCTTCGAGGTTCATCGAATGGTTCACTTATGGTGAAGACACCATTGATGGGAAGAGCAAGGCGAAAGCTTACACCCTGTTCGAGAGTTCTTTGCTTGACAGCATTGAGGTCGGAACCGTGAAAGGGCTTCAGCAGATTCACGCTTATCTGTTTGGCGGATTGTATGACTTTGCCGGGCAAATCCGTTCGGTGAATATTTCCAAAGGTGGATTTACATTCGCTCCAGTGACATTTCTTTCGCAGGCATTGCAGAACATTGAACAGATGCCGGAAGGGTCATTCGATGAGATTGCTGACAAATATGTGGAGATGAATGTGGCGCATCCGTTCCGTGAGGGAAATGGACGAACTACGAGAATTTGGTTGGATCTGATTCTTAAGAAGAGGCTTGGGATGTGCGTGGATTGGAGTCGTATTGATAAATATGCCTATCTTGCAGCAATGGAAAGAAGTGTGGCTGATAGTACAGAAATCAAACGACTTCTGAAAAATGCGTTGACGGACAAGGTGAATGACAGAGAGATGTTTATGAAAGGGATTGATTATTCGTATTATTATGAGGAGCAGTAGAGTGGAGTAAAAAAAGGTACGCATTGCGTACCCAATTTGAGTTTTAGACATAAAGATATATGAACGAGGAAATTAGCATACAGGAGAATAAGTCCGAACTGAAAGGGAAAGAGAATGAACTCTTTTCCGATGTTTGCAGAATCATTGACGGAGCAAGGAATCGGATTGCCACCCATCTCAATACGGAGCTATGTCTGACTAACTGGTATATTGGAGATCGTATCAAGGAAGACGTGCTTTACAACCAGAGGGCCGAATATGGGAAGCAAGTGGTCAAGAATCTTGCGAAGCTTCTGACGGACAGATATGGTTCAGGTTGGAAATATGAGAAATTGAAGCAATGTATCCGTGTGGCTTATGCATTCTCGGAAGAGGAAATAAGGTACGCGCTGCGTACCCAATTGACATGGACACACCTACGGTCATTGACCGGTGTGAGGGAACCTCTTGCAAGGCAGTTCTATGTAGAGATGTGCAGGATTGAGCATTGGGATACCCGAACACTGGACGAAAAGATTGATGGGCAGTTGTTTGAGAGGACCGCTATAAGCCGCAAGCCTGAAGAGGTCATAAAGCGGGAGTTGGAACAGGTGAAGACGACAAATCAGCTTTTGCCTGATCTTGTATTCCGAAGCAGCTATTTTCTTGATATGCTCGGATTGCCGGATGCTTTCTCGGAGAAAGATCTTGAAGATGCAATACTTTCGCAGATTCAGTCTTTTATCAAGGAACTCGGTTCTGACTTTGCCTTCCTTGACAGACAAAAGAGAATTACGGTTGATGCTGTTGACTACTATATTGACCTTCTGTTCTTTCACAGAGGACTCCATAGGATGGTGGCCATTGACCTCAAACTCGGGAAATTCAAGCCGGAGTATGAGGGGCAGATGCTGCTGTACTTGCGCTATCTCAATAAGAATGAGAGAAGGAAGGGCGAGGAGTCTCCGATAGGATTGATTCTGTGTTCTGAGGGGAATACGGAGCATATTGAATACCTGATGCTTGAGGAGGATAGTCCAATAAAGGTGGCACAGTACTATACTAAGTTGCCGGACAAGAAGCTTCTTTCAGAAAAATTGCAGCGAGCTATCGCCATAGCCAAGGAGCGGTATTCAGAGAGATTGCTTGACAAGAAAGACGATGAGTAATTATGAGGCATCCGTACGTTCAGAATTTAGTTCGATGTGCGGATGCTCTTTTGGATTATAGAACTATCCCGAAGAAAAAGTTATTAACAGCCTTTCGGTAGTGTCTGGTAGTGCCAAACTGGTGCTTTTGTCTAAACCGCATTTGACCCACTTCCCTATTACAAGGCTATCAATCAAGATGTTAATTATTCTGCATCGGAAAATTTCATCAATCCCAAATAGGTCTATGCAGACCTAAGATCCGACTTTTGCGCACATCAGTGCGCCGGCCGAGCCGTGTATTTTGCCGTTGGCAAAATATGGAAAGGCGAAAAGGCCGCCAGGGGTAGCTGACTATGTCAGCGGATAAGGGGGCTGGATGCCCCCTAAAAAGGACCATAATATTGCTTGTGAGATAAGGCTTCAAACCGCTCTCGAAAACGATTTGCTCTGCCCATTTCACTATTTCGGGATACAAGATTTAGTCTTGGATGGTAATCCTGAAAACATTGGCAATTTTAACAAACTGATATCGGACGAAAGAGTTAGGCAGATAATCAAAGCGGCTGAATACTATGGATTTAGTGGTGATAGGGTTAGAGGGTTGGTGTTTTGTAGTAGAAAACAGGAAGCTGAAGAACTCTCGAGGAAGTTTAATGAAACGGGCATCTATAAGACCACATTTTTGAATGGGGATAATAGTCAATGCGAAAGAGAGCAAGCGATAAAACTGCTTACGGCACCTTTAGGCTCCATAGAGAGACTTGACTATATCTTCACTGTGGATATTTTTAACGAAGGAGTAGATATCCCGGAAATTAATCAGGTGATTATGCTACGACCTACAGAATCTGCGATAGTGTTCGTGCAGCAGCTCGGACGCGGATTGCGTAAGGCTGAAGGAAAGGAATATGTGGTAATTTTAGATTTTATAGCCAATTATAATAACAATTACCTTATCCCTATAGCTTTATACGGCGATAGAACTGGTAATAAAGATAACATACGACGTTATATGATGGAAGGCAATGCCTGTTTAAAAGGAGCATCCTCCATCTATTTCGACGAGATATCGAAAAAGAAGATCTTTGCCTCCATTGATAAAGCCCGTATGAACAACGGCAAACTGCTAAAAGAAGAGTACTTAGACTTAAAACAGAAACTTGGAAGAAGACCCAGCTTAGTGGAATTCGATGAACATCAAGCGCTTGACCCTATGCGCATGATTAGCTGTGCAGGGTCATATTATAATTTTCTAGTAAGATATGACGCCCTTGAAGATACATTATCATCTTCTCAAAAGGATTATTTGACTTTTATTAGTGAGAAGTTCGCTAGTGGAAAGCGTATACATGAACTGGAGATGCTTCGTGTAATCCTAGATGGAAAAAAAGATATAGTGGAAGAGTGGGAAAAAAGAATGTTAAAGCATTATGGCATTAGTATAAATGATATAACTAAGTCGAATGTGCTGAATATTATGTCTGGTATTTTTTACGCTATAGGAACGAGTAAAGAAAGATATTCCGAATTGGCCATTATTGAAAGAAGCCACACTGGCGGATATATAGTTTCAAGTGCATTTTCCCAGTGCTTATGCTCAGAAACATTCCGAAAGGAACTTGTCCAAATAATAGACTTTGCCTTTCACCGCTATGAAGAAAGATATTCGTTCAGAAAATCAGGTTCTGCCTTTGCGATTGGCCAGAAATATACCTATGAGGATGTCTGCAGGCTTCTATGTTGGGAGAAAAATGTAGTGGCTTTGAATATAGGCGGATACAAGTATGATGAGAAAACACGCACCTATCCTGTTTTTATAAATTACAATAAGTCCGAAGATATTAGTGATACTATCAAATACGAAGACCGTTTCATAGACAATGCGCATCTAATAGCCATATCCAAGAGCAAGCATACACTCGACTCGAAAGATGTCAGATATGCAGCGAATAGTGATGCATTAGGTATAAAGATGGAACTATTTGTAAGGAAGAATAAGGATGATGACGAGTCTAAAGAATTTTATTATTTAGGACCAATACGTCACGAAGGTCTTTTAAAACAGATAGTTATGCCAGCTACTAGCGCGACTGCAGTGGAAATCGGATATACCCTTTCATACCCAATGGAGCCAACTCTCTTTTCATATTTAACATCGGAAATCATATAGGAAGCGCTTGGGATTGCAAATTCCTCGTAAGACTTTTGGTAATGATACTTTTTGAGATTACATTTGCAGAGTAAAGCGAATGATACTTATGCAAGCTTTATTCGAAATAAAGAGTGTTGCTACTTTTTTAAAACTAAAAGTATATGAGTGAGAGTAAATTTAGAATAGAATCTGACCTTTTGGGCGAACTTGAGGTCCCAGCAGAGGCTTACTATGGCGTTCAGACCCAGAGAGCCCTTAATAATTACAAGATTTCTAACACGCGAATGCGCGATTATCCTGAATATGTCGTAGCTATGGCATATATAAAATTGGCCGCAGCGATGACAAACAAAGAGCTGGGCGCGATAGAATCTAAAATTGCTGATGCCATAATTGCAGCGTGCAAAGAGATTATTGCGGGAAAATTGCATGATCAGTTTCCTGTAGATATGATGCAGGGTGGCGCCGGTACATCTGTTAATATGAATGCCAATGAAGTCATTGCCAATCGTGCCCTCGAGCTCATGGGCCATAAAAAAGGGGAGTACCAATTTTGCTCACCTAACGACCATGTTAACTGTGAGCAATCGACAAATGACGCCTATCCTTCAGCCTTTAGATATGCTTTTATAAGGATGAACAGGAGATTGGAAGAAAGTCTTAAGCTATTGATATCTTCATTCCAGGCCAAGGGAGAGGAGTTCAAGGATGTGATAAAGATGGGTCGCACTCAGCTCCAGGATGCTGTGCCTATGACTTCAGGTCAAGAATTTCATGCCTATGCGACTAACCTTGAAGAGGAAGTGCTTAATCTTGAAAGAAATGCCAATCTTCTCTATGAAATCAATATGGGTGGAACTGCGATTGGCACAGGGCTTAATGCCAAGCCTGGCTTTTCCGAGTTGTGCGCTAAGAATCTGAGGGATCTCACTGGAGAGAATTTTATAGCAGCCCCCGATCTTGTAGAGGCGACTCCGGACACAGGAGCTTATGTTAGCTATTCCGGTGCGTTGAAAAGACTTGCTCTAAAGCTTTCTAAAATATGTAATGACCTTAGACTTTTGGCCTCTGGCCCGCGTTGTGGCCTTAAAGAGATTAACCTGCCACCTATGGCACCTGGCTCTTCTATAATGCCTGGAAAGGTTAATCCTGTAATACCAGAAGTAACTAACCAGGTTTGTTTTAAAGTTATAGGTAATGACACTACAGTGTCTTTTGCGGCGGAAGCAGGACAGCTTCAGTTGAATGTTATGGAACCAGTTATCGCTGAGTCTGTAATGGAAAGTATTACTTGGCTTACGAATGCCATGAATACTTTACGCGAAAAATGTATAGAGGGGATAAGCGTTAATCGTGAGCGCTGCTACGAGATGGTTAAAAACAGTATAGGAATTGTAACAGCCCTCAATCCTATAATAGGATATAAAGCAAGTAGCAAGGTTGCAAAGGAAGCACTTGAAACTAACCGCTCTGTTTATGATATCGTTTTGGAAAAGGGATTGCTTTCAAAAGAAGTATTAGATGATCTTCTCGATCCTAAACATATGATTTAAATATAGTGTGATTTATGAAAAAATTTATTTTAACATTAGCTGCTTCTCTTATGGCATGTGTACTTTCTTTTGCACAAGAAGGTAGATTATATGTCGGAGGTCAGATAGGGGCTTCATTTGCAACTAACAAAGCAGGGGATAATACGCAGAAAGTAAACAACTTCACCTTTCGCCCTGATGTGGGATTCGCTCTTGATCAGAGATGGATGATAGGCGCTAAAGTGGCTTTGTCAAGTATAAAGACAGATGGAACTGACGCTTCGATAAATGTAGGTGGAATAGATTTTACCGCTACAGACGGGCTTACATTGATAGGATTGGAGCCTTACGCGAGGTATAATGTATTTAATATAGGTAGTGTTAAGGCCTGGCTTGAAAGTGATTTTCTTTTGGATAAAGTAATTAGCCGGGGAAAGAGCCTTGACGCTTTCGTAACAGGATTTACTATTTTCCCGATGCTTACTTATGATGTAGCTCCACACTTTACACTTTTTACTGAATTAAATATGCTTTCTTTGGATTTGGCATATACAAAAGTAAAGTATTCTATTACAGATACAGAAACAACTCAGCGTATGTTTGTCTATGGATTCAATGTAGATGCTGCAGATCTGGTGACTTTAGGTTCTCTAACTGTGGGTGTGATTTATACTTTTTAATAAAAAGAGGCCGGCTACTAAGTCGGCCTCTTTTGTAAAATACTTAAAACAACTTTTCAAAGTGCTTTTACTAGTGCAGCTGCTTTATCAGCATCCAAGGCGATAAGGTCGCTATCTTTTTTGTAGGTATAGTCGCTGAAAGTATAGAGTTGTATATAGGATTTCCCCGTTTTTCTATTGTAGAAAAAGTCCACTCTAATGCATCCACCTTCGGTACCTTCTTTTATCTGTAGTTGGCTACTAGTTCCATTTATATAGTTGACAAGGGAATCTTTACACCCTCTGCATAGATCTACAGATTTCTTCTCATAGACTAGGGGGTCACCTTCAAATTTGTACCCACTTTTGTATAGGATTAATAGAAAAATACCTATTCCTGCTAAACAAAATCCTAGTCCTTTGTTAAATGCAAATATGATTAGTCCTGCTAATATAAAAGCTCCAGATATTAACAGGTTTTTAGTTGTATATACTTTTGTCATCTCTTATATGTTTTGTAATCCTATTTTATCCCCATTTTTTAAATGGGTGAGTGCTTCTTGATGAAAATCAATGCTTTCAGAGTGAAAGCATGATAATATGACTGTTTCGCACTTGCGAAACTTTAATGACTAATCAATTAAGCAGGATACAAATGGAGATGGGAAGGTTAGTAGAGCAAAATTGGCCTCGATAGTTAGAGTCTTTTTGCTCAAAACGAAGGCGATAAGACTTTATGTCATGAACTATCGCCTGGGCTAAATGGTTTATTTTAAATGAAAAGTGGGGCGTGGAACTGCCTTTTTCACTGAAATGGAAAGAGATATCTTCACATTTAAGATCATACGAGATGGCACGTACCTCATTTACACAGAACTCTACAGCCTCATCGTTTTCCTGAAGAAGCGGATCATGGATAGACTTATTCGAGAGGATAAACACCCCGAATACTAGGAATAAAAGTATCCAAATACTTCTTTTCATGGCAATTGCGCTTGGGCAAATATACAATAAACAACATAAATAAACAAGCCGCAAGCAACCAGTGTTAGAAATCCCACAAGTGCGCTCTTACCTGGGGAGAGTTTCTTTCCAAGGTACTTGAAGTCCTTGAATTCCTTTCGTTTCCACAGTGCTGATACGTTTTTTTCTAGCCAATTAGATAATTCACTGAAATTAAGCTTGCGGTGCTCTAAATACCAGCTCTCCAGAGCAGTTTCCATCTTCGGTATGTCGCACCACGAAAATGCTTTGCACCATATGACTTCTAATTCTTTATCTATACCTAGGCAAATGGTAAATTCGTTTTTGTTACCTCCTCGCCAGAACTCGCGCTGTTTAAGTGCGGACTGAAGTCCGGCATTGGCTGGAAATAGAGTGACGAAAACATGTATCTGATTGACAATCCCATGGAAAGCATTAAACAGCCTAATGTCACGCTCCCATTCTGGGTCTATGGTTATATCTAAAAGGGGAGACCTCAGCACGGCTTCACTTTCCATCCCATTAAAAGAAGGATAATCTACAAGCCCTAATTCGCGCGCTGTTTCATCACTTACAATTCCAGATTTGAAAATGGAATTAGAATTAATTATGTAATTAGTATATAATCCTTTATATGTAGAAGTGAAAGCATGCTCTCTAAGTGAATCCCAGTCATATCTTTGCCCGCCACCTCCGCTTACGCAGTTGATATGTACAGGGAAGATGGGAATTGGCCCGGTATTCCAGGTGCTGATTATTTCATGGTAAAGTCCTTTGCCTATTTCCTCTACCCTTGCAGTGTTGAATGCGATTAGCCATTTGTCAGGGTGATAAACATAGGTAACCCGAGTCCTGGTTTTAGTGTTCCCCTTACCATCAGTGTAAGTCTCTGTGATTACAACTCTTTCCGTCCAGGCCTCATGATGTTCCACACTTACAGCATAGCCGCTAAGGTATTCACGGCTCTTTCCTGCTCGCTTTATCCCTAGATATAGAAGCAGCTCCATAACTAGTGCTGTCACTAGATATGCCCACCAATATTCAGACGGGAACCTAAATACTAGATAAATAGCCGTAGCGGCAGGTAGTATGTAATATAAATTATGCAAAGAGGTCTATGTTATCGTCTTTTCTGGTTTTCATCACTTCGTTAGTCTGACTTGAAGAGATAACAGTGTATTCTATCTTGCTTTTGTTTTTGATGAACCAGCATGCTGGCATGGTTTCGCAAAGCGTGTCGTGTTCTCGTATGATATCTAGCATACGCTGTTGACTAGAAGCAAAATAGGCTCTTTGACTTTCGATTGACTGCATGAGTTTATCGTAGAGCTTCGTATCGAACTCAGGGTTAGATTCTTGAATCATCTTAAAAAGAGGCTCTTTTTCTGAGGAGTATCGTCCAGAGATGAGTTGTGGATATATTTTCTCAAAACTTTCCCTATACTTTTCGCTTACTCCAGCCTCTTGTTTTAATGTTTTCCACATGGTATCGTGAACAGTCTCGATTTTTCCTTCTTGAGCCTGCGCTTCCTTTCTTAGAGCAATCTCCCTATTGTTATAGGAAAAATACATTATTAGCAGGATAAGAAGAAGACCTGCTACGATACAGATGATAATTAGTGTTGATGTCATTGTTCTTATAGATTTAATTCGTTAATTATTCTTTGCATGTCGGCATAACTATCTAATACCCAGAGTATATATCGTATGTCTACACATACGCATTTGTTATATTCTGCTGTATAGTAAAGATCGCCCGACAGTGATTCTTTATTGCCATCGAAAGCAAGACCTATAATCTCACCTTTTCGGTTAAGTACAGGACTTCCGGAATTCCCCCCAGTAATGTCGTTATCCGTTAGAAAATCGATGTACATAGGGCATCGTCTAGTCCATTTCTGCCAATTGCCTCTCTTCATCGCTTCCATAAATTCACTCGGTGGGCAGAATTCTGCTTTAGATGCATCGTACTTTTCGAAAATGCCCTTTGGCGTGGAATGCCAATCGCAAATTACCGCATCTCGTGGGTATAATTTACTTACTTTTCCCACTGTGAAACGCATGGTTGAATTGGCGTCTGGGTATTGCCTAATACCTTGGTCTGCTTTCATCGCGTATAGGGCCAATGTATATTTCCTTTTCAAGTCTGCTATTTTCTTTTCGTTTTCGAAACTATTTTTAGCCTTATTAAGAGCTGTGATTTTTAAATCCTGCTGAAAACGGAATAATGGGTCAGTCAATAAATCTTCCTTTGACTCTAATTTACTAGCCTTCTCTGTAGAAGAAAAAATGGAATTATCCCATATGAAATCGGTAAGAGAATCATAATCTATTCCGTATTTTTCATGAAGCTCTCGCTGGTAAGGTCCCCAAAATTCTGCAGGAATATGAGTGTAAAATTCTCTAACTGAAAGCCTTATAAGATCTTTTTCTACTCTTGGATCAGTCTCGTTAAATCCCTCATAAAGATGCTTTTTCATTGAGTCCAAATCCTTGCAACTACTCATCCTCATAAGAGTTCGCCATATTATGGGGCCACGGAACATCGTCTCTCTAAAGCACACTTTAGCTCTTTCTATACATTTAATGGAAGCGTAATATGACTCAAGTTCATTGGTTAGCGAACCCCACCTAGCCTTTCTGTCGTCTTGAGCATTAATCCAAAGATTGAGTCCATGGTCGATATCAGATTTATGTTCTATTACATCGAACCTTTTAAGGCAAGCCTCTTGTCCCTCTTTATATTCTGCCAGATTACTTAATTTAAAGAAGTTATCCGAATATTTTAGCCTTATCTCTGGGTCTTTGCTCATCCACTGCTTTATTATCTGCATCTGCTCTGCCCTGAGTTTGTTGGCCAATGGCAGTGCGATTTCCAGTTCGTAATCTATTTCTGCTGTGCTTGAGTATCTGTGAGTTCTTCCCGGATAACCTATCACTGTGGTAGGATCGCCTAATTTATAACCGGTTGTGCTTATTTTCAGATAATTGCTGCACTCAAGAGGGATATTGTTTTCTGAGTATTCAGAGGGCGAACCATCTGGTGCAGCGTAGATTCTATACAGAGCAAAATCGCATTTGTGTTGAGGCCATTCCCAATTGTCTACATCTCCTCCGAAACTGCCGACGCTCTCTGGCGGCGCTGCCACAAGCCTAATGTCCGGATATGTTCTATATAGCGATATATAATACTTGGCACCAGCCCACATGGCATCGAGCGAGGCTTCAAGACCACTTTCTTCTGAATATTTTTTTTCTATTAAATAGGCCAATTTTCTCGATGTCAATCTCCCATCCGTTTTCTTTATACTATCTTTAATGATTTGCACTTCATGGGTGATGTCTTTCATTTCGACTAACACTTGCATCTTTCTCCCGCTTACTGGCAGTTCTTCTTCATAGGAGCGTGCCCAAAAGCCTTCTTTAAGAAGGTTTCTTTCTGTGCTACTTAGCGAGCAGATGTCAGAATATGCTACATGGTGGTTAGTAATCACTAATCCTTTTTCGGAGATAATGCTTCCCGTGCCCATGAAATCTATAGACACCACGTTATGCCACGCTTGGCCTTTATAGTCATTTATTAGCCACATGCCTTCATCGGCGCGAGAGAGTTGAGCCGATAATATTAGTAGTGCTAAGGATGTGAAGAAGTAAGCGTGTTTCATGTTATAGTTTATATACATTTAAGCCTATTTCAGGATTGAATTCTCTCTCAATTTTTACTCCGAAATCTTCTATTATGAATTCCCCAGCGCCATTAAGTTGTGCACGCAGAAGATGTCCTCCGATGGTAGAATAATCGGCTCGACCAGCTGTTATATGTAGGTGAAGATAGACTTGCGAGTTAAGGGTGGATACGTTTCCTGTTAGATTGGCGATTTCCATCTGTTCTTTAAACTCTTTATCTACATATTTTTTAGTGGTGGGGTCGAAAAATCGAAGAGTCATCTCGTTTATGGCCCCAATACCTGTTATGCAACCAGACTTAATTCCTTCCTGCGTGCAAAATGTTGTCAGTGCGTGAAAGACTTCAACATGGTTGTCAAGGCTGACAACATAGCGATTACCTATTTTTTTGAATTTATACATAGTCGTTATTAAATAAATTTTAAAAGCTAACCTGTATCATCTTAATAAACAAATGATCCTTGGATAATAATTTGTCCATAACTTTCATATATACTTCTTTTCAAAAGACTTATAAATATAGTGGTAAAATTCATTAATACAAAAAAACGGATGAAGATCGTTTGAAATTCATCCGCTTATTACCTTAACTTTGGTATCCTTCAAAAAATAACCTGCGTTATCTAAGAAAAGTCCTACATGTAAGCAGATTTTTGTCACCACCTTACATTGCCTTTTCCTTTGATGATTGAGCCATCAGATGCTTCCATTTCAATGTATATTGTGAATCGTTCTTCCTTCGTGGGGGCTTGTGTAAAATGTAAAACAAATTCACCATACATCATCAAGTAATCATCCGAAGTCATTTCGCTGGCCATTTTGTTTATTCTTGCCAACTTAGGATTACTTGAATAGTGTGTTTTAATGTATTTATATGGTGAAAAAAATGAAACTTCCACTATATTTATTAATGGATTGCCGGCTTTAATATTGGGAAAATCCACATCGCTGTAAATATTGATTTTTTGGAAATCATTTACGACGGACACGACTGGCATAAGATACTCGATGCTGTTATAATCTGTATCTCCATATTTCTCACTATATGTATTATATTCTTTGTCGCCTTTAGTGTAGTAGTTGCCACTACATTTCACATTATAGTATCCCTGCCCCGATGTCTTTTCTGTTATATGTAAAGAATGGACATCGACATATGACGAAACAAAATTTTTTGAAACTATACTGGTGTTCTCGGACGTTTTGTCGCAATATGAGAATAGAACACTACTTATTAAAAGTAGAGATACAATAAACTTATTATTCATAGCGTATAGGATTATTTATTCCGATATTCATCTGTAAATTAAATTGGTAAAAATTATTTTCACCTTCGCTTGATGTCTTCGTGAAGTCTTTGGTGATATCTGTTATATATCCGCCCTTGTTGGTGTCAAATTTCCCCGAAAAATAGTAACCATTGCTTGAACCATGCCACCCCATATTGCAATGTACTAGGTGCTCATATTGTTCTACTGGATGAACTTCACCATTGGAATAAGCATACTTTGTTCTATGTCTTGTTAATAATTGGTCTATTACCCAAGCATGTCCTCCTTCATAAGATGTTGTAGTGCTAATGGTAATTCCTAGAATTTGTTTTTTTGTTGTAATTTTTTTCGAATATCCAGTTACTAAAATCGGACCTTTTTTTATGGCTTCAGTAATCAGATCATAATTATACGCTTCCATTTTTCCTCCATCTTGCAGACCACAATTTTTAAAAGTTCTTACAAAATTGTCTGGAGAACTGGAACTCTTATCAACACCATATTTTGTATTTAAATTTTCATTTGAGCCTAGTTCGCTAAATAATTTACCTATCATTTCATATGCTGGAGGATACATAATTGAGTTATGGCTAATTTGTCGTCTCATTTTCTCCCATTCAAGTCGTGTCCCATCAACGGTAAAATCAACTCCCCAATAGTATAGTATTTGGGCAACTGCTACGGAAGCACACCCAGTTACTGCTTGCTTCCCATCAGAAGTGAATGTGTATAAATTATAAGGTGTTGTATCTTGGCCCCATTCACACTCAAGGATGTGCCCCCATGTTGTAAAGTCATTCCATAAATCATGTTCTGGCACTTTAGTCCTTATGTCTTGTTGATCAATAAAAAATAATTGGTCTTCTTGGCTATTAATCATTTTTAGGTAATCTGCTTCTGCAAGAGATAGCATCATTATAGCCCCTGGATTTGTTAATACATCACCTTCTTTAAGTGTACCACTATCCATTAAGGCAAAGATTGGCTGTGTTCTTTTGTCTCCAGAAACGATCGCATATCCTTGCTCATTTTTAAAATTAATGATATACACAAGAGGTGAAATGTTGCTTGATATATCACCTCTTGTGTTTATAGTCTCACCTGTGGAATAAACATTATCTAAATCTATTTCACGCATTGAGGTTTTTGTCTTTATTTGAAGGTTCTCAAGTAGGGAGGTTACTTCATTAATTGCCTCTTCTTTGCTGACAAAGGTTGAACAATGCTCATTTCGGTAATTTACATTGATATATTCATTGGAAGCGCATGATAATATCAGTAAATAAAATGTCAAATAATAAATAATTTTTTTCATATACTATATGGTTATTAATTATTTGACTAAGGTAGGGAAAAATTATTGTAAAACAAAAATTCAGTTCATAATTGATAATGCATATAAAGTTAGATGGTGATGCTCCTTATGGAAAGTTCGGCAAGTGAAGTTGTACCACAAAAAAAACCGGCCAAAATTATCTTTGTGGTCGGTTTCCTTTGTTATATAAGTTGTTTAGTTTTTTTAAAATTCGAATAATTTTTAACGAAATCTACTTATTCTTTATACAGCGTAGTTGAAGTCCACTTTCAGCATGAATGTACATGAGTGACAGACGCCCTAGAGGGTATTTAGTAGTAAATGTTGTCGCCATTCCGAAGAACTGCAAAGAGTTGCTTGAAGAGTTTTGGTTGTAATTATAGAATGTAGACGAAGCGTAGAATGTCATCATAGGCTGTCCCACATAAGCATCTACATCTGTTTTGCCCTCTGCAATGGTTCCTGAAAAATATTTTGCTGTAGCCGCATCGTTATTTTTCTGGCGGTAACCACTGAATACATGGTTCCAACCGAGTTCATCAGCCTTAGACACACTACCATATCCTAGTTCTTTATCCCATAAAAGTGCGTTCTCATCCGTTAAAGTTCCGCTTTCAGTAATACTACTATTAGAGAATCCACAAAGAGCCACGTATTCAGCCCTAGTAGGGACATGCCATCCAGTAGGGCAGATACCCTGCTTTCCTTCGAATGTGGCAGCGTTGTCTTTATTGACACTTTCCCCGAATATGGCATCGTAATCGTAAAGATAGCCGTGCTTTTCCACAAGAGCCTTATCTGTAGAAGCAACTGTTTCACCATTAACTACAGTGTAAGGTGCCCAGATGTGGTCTTGCTTTGTAGCATCTGTAGAAACAGTGTAGCCTTCAGGGACATAGCGCATAGGCTGTGTCATCCATGTAGATCCATCGGTAAATGTCTTAGTGGTGTATTTCTCGTTTTTGTAAATGAAATAGCCATCGTGCTCTTCGAATTCTATAAATTCAGGCTCGTCGATGCTAATCTCGCCCTTATCGGTCCAATTCTCAATTTCCCCACTTATGCTGACTTTCACGTCTTTAGGAAGTATTTTTACCTTGATAGTGTATTGCCCACCTCCTTGAAGATCAGTAGATGTGAGGTTCTGAGTGAGTTCTTTACCATTCTCTGTTGTTATTGCCAATACAAATGCCACTTTTTGAGGTACTACTATAGCACTATATAAACTTTCGGATGATTTGAACGCTTTTATGGAATGTTGATCTGATTCTGCTGATGCACTGGCTTTTAATTCGGCCAAATTTACATCCGCAGTGGTTTTCGAACCACTTAAAAGTACTGTGGAAATGGCTTCACCTGACTGGTTATCTATTTCAAGCAAAATCTTAGTTAATAAGTGCTTGAAAGGAAGAGTTATGGCATCGGCGCTAGGAGTGACACCGCTTTTAACTCCTGCCACTAGATCGGAAGTCGATAATCCAGCACTTTGATCGGAAAGTACAGAGAATGTATTTGGCACGGCTTCTTCATTATAGGGATAATACGCAGTTAAGTTTGAGGACTCAAGCGCTTCACTATACCATTTAAGTTCGCCTTTAAAGAGAGATCCATCATAAGTGAGAGGACTGTTTTCCGCGTATGTGCTATTTTCGGTAGTGATAGTCAATCCTATACGATCTCCAGTTTCGAAATTTGTGTCCGTAACTTTTGTGATTACAGGGGAGATTTTAACAAATTCACTCTCCGGTGTTCCGTTGTTGGGATTTTGGTTGCAACCTACAGCAACCATTAAAGTTCCCACTGATAAAAGAAAAATCTTTTTCATATTCAGTAAAAATTAAAATTTATAACCAATATTGATACTATGTAATTGACGTGTGCCCTTGCTATAGGCAAGTCCAGCACTATATTCTATGTATATTCCCTTTGAAAAAATATATCTAACGGAAGGCATACACAGTACAAATGGGCTCGTTCTATATTCTAGTATCTGACTGTTGTATTGTGATGCTCTTTCTGGATTGCTTTGTGTGGTGGGACTACCGGATACTATGTTTTCGTATTCGTGACATGCTCCTTTTCTACCCATAATATAAGCGCCTAGTCTAAAGTGCCCTATATCGTAATGCGCTTTTAGATAAGTTCCATATGTGTATAACTCACGGCTTGAAACAAAGGGATATATGGAAGATGAAAGGCTTCTTTGCGCTACGGCGAAAAGCTTAGCCTCAACCATAAGTCCAGAGTTAGAGATCATATTCCATTTTAATGATGGAACATGAAGTTCTCTAGAGTAAATAGGTGTTCCTCCGTAATTATAAGTCGTAGTTACGCCGTTTTGTGTAATGTCTTCAAGTATATTTTCTTTATTATCTTGTCTTATAAGTTTGTAATTCAGGTGTATATAATGATTAACGCTTTCTGTGGATATATGATATACTATGGATGAAGCTGCTTCGTACCCGGAATAATCGAACCATATTTTTTGCTTTTCTCCTATCTGTCCAGTCTTATATGTTAGAAGTATATCGGCATATAGCATATTGCTTATTCCTGCTTGAAAGCCTAGAGAGTGTGCATTTTCTTTGATAGGGAATCCATTTACCCCACTATCTTTTAAGTGTACAGAAGAATTATCCCATAAATCGTTCACTCCATAAGCATCCCCTTTGTCGATGAAGGCATAGTAAACAGCAGAACTAACCCCTAATACTTCAGCAGTACTAGTCTGCGTCTTACGATCATAAGAATAACTTAGTCCAACTTTACAGATGTCATTATGCCATAGTATGCCTAAATCGGCATTCATGGACATGTAGTAAGTCGTGTATCTTAGGTCTTTTCGTTTAGAGTAGTTGATGGCATCGTAGTAAAGAGCGCCTCCTATGATTAGTTCCTCTGATAAATCCTTTGCTATGCCACCATGCATATTGTAATGCTGAAGAGTCTTCCTCCCAGGTGTAAATTCGTAGATGTCAACGGGAAAATATCCAGGGTACACGGATATAGAGCCACATGTTTGGTATAGTTGAGTGTTTTTAAACGAGAATCCTCCTTTCATGGAAAAGTTATCGAGATTCTTAATTGATTTGGCACTCGCTCCCGCTCCCCACTGATACGAAGCATCGTTTGGGGAAAAATATTTGCCACTTTGAAGGTCAGTTTGGCTTTCAATATAGGCTGCGCTTGACTCGAATAGTCGCGATGCTGACGGATTGGCACTCTGACTCCAGATGTTTTGTATCTGAAGCGATTCGTAGTCCTGTGCCACGGCTGTGGAGGTGCAAATCACTAAAATAGTGACGCACTTAATTATGTAAAGACTGGATTTCGCGTTCATACATATCGTCAGCTGAATTGTTGGTATCTTGTAGAACTTCGAAGCCGTATAGTGCACTTAAGTTCTCGTCTGTTTTTCTATAAATCGTGTGCCCATAGTGAGGACTAGAAAACTCTATTGCGGAGGCATCTATTTTACTGTCAAGTCTTTTAGAATTTTTGCCACTCTTTTCAAATACTTCAACTCCATCTATTATCCATTCATTAGGTACTAGGACTATTTTATCTGCGAATCCGGGTTTTTGAATTACAGAGCCTTCCTGTTGTATATAGTCTTGAATGGTGGTGCCGTAAGGTGCTTTGAATATAATTGAAGCAGGGGAACTTAAAGAAAAGGTGAAAGCATTAGCTTTTCCTATTTTGATTACAACATTAAGAATATGGTCCTGCTTTATATTGTTCCCAGGTGTGGGATGGTAATTCGTGTTAGGGAAAAAACTGGAATTGTAGCATACAAAGTAATCGCTTTTATTCAAATCGACGGATTGGGGGTACATAGACTGGTGATTAATAGCTCCGTACACTACTATCACAGCGTCTTCTCCTGGGTTGAGGGGAAAACTATTTCCGTCGCCACCTATTTGCCAAATGGCCTGTGCTGCATGAGCGTAGTCAGTGTTATCCCAAACATTAGTAGCTATCGATCTATAAGGATCGCAAGTGCCAAAGCATAGGCTATCTAGGTATTGTATTTCAGAAGAGTTGTTATGTAGAATTACATAAGAGTCGCTTTGATATGTACCTTGAAGTGGATATTTCGTACATCCGCCAAAATATAGTTCTTTAAATACGATATTTCCTGATACAGAAATGGATAGTTCTAAACTTATGTTATTATCTTTTCCACTTAATATTACCCTGTCAATTAATCCTCCTAGTACTTTTCCATTATACTTGTAACTTATGCTAAGCCTATAGCTTCCATCTGGAAGAGATGCTTTGAAATTTCCATTCTCATCGGCTTTGCAAGTATATGTGGTGCTTTTGTTCCTATCGTTTATCATGAGGGTAACAAGCGATTTGTCTTCGGCTGGAAAATCGGGTGGATACTCAGGGCATACGGTAAGTGTGCGCGTGTATGATGAATAAGGATTCTTGTCTGGCCCTGTATCAAGACAGGCAGACAAGAAAATGGATAGTATAATGATATAAAAGAAGTGTTTCATTTTTAAAATTTAAATCTGCAAGTTAAACCATAGTAGAACATAGGAGTAAATACCGCGTTTACTCCTGTTGCCATAGATGTTACATACATTCGGGAGTTCGTAAAGTTGTTGGCGAAAAACGAAATAGAAAGTTTATCGGATATTTCTTTTGTAACGCTCAGATTGGCAGAAAAATAAGCTCCATATCCGTCTTGCGCAAAGGTGTACGCATTGCCAGATCTTAAAATTAGATTTGAAAACTCCGGATCGGAGGCTTGCTCGTCTGTGAATGGATGTATCACTCCGTTTTCGTCCATATATTCGATAGGTCTTATGGCAGTGTAACTATTTCCATCATATATGCTACCGCCACTTGCTTTTAGCGCATCTGCACTTACATTATATGCATATTCTTTACCTCTATAATATGAAAGATTACGGAAACGTTGCAGAAGTGACATCTCGAGTCGGCAGGTTATTATAAGCCTGGCCTGAGGTATGTGGGTTATTGCTGTAATATTGGCATCCAGGCTATGACTTTCTTTACCATTGGCCGTGGAAGAGCCCGCATTACTGCCTGCATATATTCCGACATACTGATATGAGCGGTTCGGAAGGGAAGTATGCGACCACCCTGTTTGGTAGAAGTATGTTAGAGTCTCATCTATGTATTTTGTGTATGAATACGCGGCATCGACTCTAAATTTAGTATTAATTGGCTCTATCTCTGGAAATTCCGCTATGAGCTCAAGTCCAGCTCTATGTATATCCGCACCATTGGATGGAAGTTTGGATTCGAAGAATGACTTATCTGTCACTTTTGTCTGCATTGGAGTCCAAAATTCATCGTTGCTTCCTCGCATATAGACCACTCCTGTTAACTCGTCGACTTGAATTTGAGGATTATCAGGAACAGTAAATCCGGAAGGAAGCATCATAACATTATACGAGAATGGAGCATAGGTATTTTGGAATGTGTAAGGCGAAGCTGTTTTGTTATAGAATGCAGTTAAAGATATGCTCATCTGGTCAAAATCCAAATCTACAGCCAATTCTGAGTTATGGTTCCTTTGCCATCGTAGATTCTCGTTGTAGAGAGTTTTGTAAGGCCTAGTGTAAAATACATAGGATGCATTATCTTTATAAGAGAAACTGAAAGTCTGTATGTCTCTATACTCTTGTGAGGGGAAAAGTACATAGAAAGAAGGCAGTTTTTCGCTAATTCCCCATCCCCCTCTAATGGACAAGTTTTCGCTTAGTTTCCATTTTGCGTTGAGGCGTGGCGAAAGACTGCTGACATTTTTATATTTGCTCCCTTTTACGAATACATTTTCCATGCGAAGTCCTGCGGATAGTTCTAATTTCGTATTCCACACTGGGAAAGAAAGGTTTTCTTCCGCATAGAAGGCAAGGTTATGCATAAATGGATAGTCGGTATAAGGCCGTGGTCTATAACCATTTCCGCTAACAGATGGATCAAGATAGTATTCGCCACGTCCTACATTTCCATTCGCTTTCCACTGTACACCAGCTTTAAATTTGCTAAGTATAGAGCCTTGCTTTTTATACCATTCGTATTTTATAGATGAGGCTAGGTCCAATTCTTTAGAATCTGTTATTCTATCAGAGAAATAACTTAAAGGAAGCATATCGGAAAGGTGATATCCTGCTGTAGTTGCGTGAATTGAAGGTCTGGGCGAAGCTGACGAGTTGAATAGTCGCTCGTGAAGCAGATTGTCGTTATAGTTAGCGGAGGCTTCGAATTTCAGATTTGTTATCCACGGTTTCTTTAATGCCCATAGAAGTGTGGTGTAAGCTCTAAAGGAGTTATCTTTAGCTTTGCTGTAGGTGCCGATATTGGCATCTGGGTCATTCTCGCTATTCATTCCACCTATATTTCCGCTAATCCCTGAATCTAATTTTAACGAACTGGCAAATGTATTATTATACGAAGCCGAGAAGCTTCTTCGAGTGTAAGAAGTATAAGGTGATGTGAGTTTACTAGTGGCTCTAGTCCATTCTGCACTTAGATTGAGAATGCCGCGTTTCTTTTGAAGGTCAATACCTTTGGATACGGAAGTTAGGTAGGTACGCGGATTAACGCTGAATGTAAGGTTTACCGGGGTAACGCCTTTCTTAGTGTGGATTTTCACAAGCCCGCTGTTTAAATCTCCATATTCAGCAGAAGGGACTCCAGCCATAATTTCTATGGAACTGATGTTTTCTGTTGCTATATTTCTAGTGCTAGTGCCTGACATTGAATCGAAATTGGCATTCCCTCCGATACGTACCCCATCTACTTCTATAGCTGTTCCGAAGGCAGCATTGCCAGTGCTCGATCCGCCATCTCTAAGACTGATTATATGGTCAGCGGTTAAGTCTGGATTAATAGTCTTTCCTCCAGGAAGAAGTGCTGATATGTCTGTGATATTGGAAATCTGAAGGTGTTCCAGCGCATTAGAAGAAAATTGCAGGGAGGTGTTTAATCCATCTTTGTTCCTTTGTGCAGTAACTACTACCGATTTTAATGCCAATGTGTTCGGCTGCATTTTGATGTTCAGGTTCTCTATGTCTCGATTTAGCTTGAAATCCAAAATCCTGTCGGCATAGCCTAGGCAAGCAAATACTAAACTGCATGAGCCTGCACTCAACCCTTCTATTCGGAAGTATCCATTTTCATCTGTTACTGTCCAAATGCCAGTATCTTTAATATTTACTCCCACCCCTACGATGGTTTCGGAAGTCTGTGCATCTACTACTTTCCCAGATATACTTAGGGACTGCGCGTTAATCGTAAATGAGCAGATTAAAAGAACTGGTATTATGGCGTAAAGTTTCTTCATATGAGATCACTACTTTTAGCCCACAAAAGTAATAAAAGACAGTGAATTAGATAATACCTAATTGTAGGTAATTTATCTTATTAAGCCTGTGGCTTTATTCCACTCTGTCTCCTTGTAGAATCCATTTAGTACTGGCCACGAATTGTTAGGAAGATACATGCTTAATCCACTATAAGTTAATGGATTGACGGGAGTATAAATGAAGTATGGAGTGGCATTTTTGTATAGTACTAATTTATCAAGGATTTCATCGATGCTCTCTAATTCTTTTTCGCTCGCGTCCATGTTAGCTATGATGTCCCTAAAGTCGTAGTGGTATCGGAAAGAGTAGTTGTAACTTTGAACTTTGCTGCTATTTATATTAAAAACCGCATTAGGGTGAGCTGCAAATACGTCTTTACATCTATTGGCCAATTCGTCCATAAGAGAGCAGTCGTATAATGCAATGGTGACATAACTGCTGCTTGCTAATTTATTATAAAAATCTTCGCATACGCCTTTTAGGTCAATAGGGTCGGATATTAAGAGCTTTTGCGTCATGTTGTAGTAGTCAAATCCTTCACTTATGACTTCTGTAGGAGCTGCTACTATGTAGTTCGTTTTATTTCTCAGCGCATAGTTCGTTTCCACTCCGCCCATTAGACAACAATCGAAAATTATGTAATCTAAGTGCACAGGAATGGCTTTTGCGAACTTTTCTACATCAAGGGTATGAGCGTTGGTATATGTATCTTCGTATTCAGCGCCTATCCATTGAGGACTGATACTCCATCCCAGCGTGTTATCCGAGCTTTCTTCGTAATCGCTTGGTAACCATCCAGAGGCATGAGAGTTATACACAAGTCCATAGGATTGGGAAGGAAAAGATTGCTTTATATAACTCAGTACCTGTGTCACGCGATCTGCACTGACAGAGAGTTCCTCTGCAGGGTATCTTTTAATGGTGTCCCTTATTACTTTATCGTAATGTTTGTAGATTCTGTATATTACTGGTTCGGATGGTGTGCTCCAGTCATATTTGCTTTTAGCGTCATGGGCATAGACTAAAATGGCCTCCCTATCGTTTATGGCTGGTAGATATCCTTCATCTAGCTGTTTGAGATTTAACTCTATATCATCGGTGAGGTTATTGTATCCTTCACAATAGATTATCATGACTCGTTTATACCCAAGTCCTTCTACGCCCACTCTTTTACCAGTAAGGGCATTGGAAATGGGGAGTGGCTTAAGTGAATCTGGCGTGCATGATATAACACTACATACAAACAATAGCGCACTTAGTATCTTTTTCATACTATTTTAGCTCCAGATTTTTTCATTTCTTTTAGTGCGTTTTCGTGACCATCTTTGCTTACATACGCAAGGCAATCACGCATTACATTTACTGTAAATCCCGCCTTTAAAAGATCTTCAACCGTATTTCGAACGCAGAATTCAGTTGCTATTCCACACACATATATGTCTTTACAATCCAGTATATTAAGCACATCTACAAGTGTCTGGGAGGCGGTATTAAGGCCCTCTGCCCCAGAGTATTGTTCCTCGGAAGGGTTCTTTCCTTTGAAAAATGTCAAGTCTTCGTTTACAAAGTCTTGAAGCTTTTCGTGAATTTGTGCGCCGTGAGTTCCTTCTATACAGTGTTCGGGCCATTGACCCCCCATAGATTTGAATGAACAGTGCTTAGATGGATGACAGTCTCTAATAAATAGCACTGGCGGCTTTCCCCAGGTGTGGTTTGCATTGGCCTGTAAAAAAGAAAGAGTATGAGTAACTGCATCCTCCGCATTAAGGCATGCAAGAGCCCCATCTATGAAATCGTAGAGCATATCTACTACTACAATGGCTGAGTTTCTATTCATATTGTGAAGTTTTCTATTTCTGATACCAAGCGCTCGATGATCCCGATTTTTGTTTTAAGAAGCTGATCTGAAATGTCTACCTTAAAGAAATGTGGATTTATAAGTCTCTTTTCGCTAGGGGAGAATCGTGCTAATGTTTCGTTATAGTACGATTTCTTTTCGGATAATGTTTTTTCATCTATGCATCTTTTGCCGTCTTGCATCATTTGTATCTGAAGTGGCTTTGCCGTGTATTCTCCTTCCACCATGGTTTTATACTTGAATCTATCGAATTCATCGAAAAGCGTTATGGTTTTGCCTTCCGATATGGCCTGATCAGTATCATCGCCCCTTAAGCAGGTAACATCTATTTTAAAAACTTCATCTGGATAGTTTTTACTTATTCGCCAAGTAATTTGAAATCCAGGGTTAATCATCTTCGATCTGTCTTCGGACATTTTCATTACGGGAGTGCCGTCAAGTTGCACTAACTTGTATACATTTCCAAAACATGGTGCTGCTTTGCTAGTGGCTATGGCATCGCCTACTCCGTAGCAGTCAATGCAGGCGCCTTGCTTTTCAAGATCTGATATTAGATACTCGTCTAACGAATTGGTTGCAAATATTTTGCAGTTATGAA
The DNA here is from genome assembly GCA_934680015.1 of uncultured Bacteroidales bacterium. Taxonomy (GTDB): domain Bacteria; phylum Bacteroidota; class Bacteroidia; order Bacteroidales; family UBA932; genus Cryptobacteroides. The sequence goes on from CAKUSP010000007.1 coordinate 27,685, forward strand.
GCCCATTTTCGTCAAGTACTTTCCTTACCTCGATGGATAGATATGCTAAGTCACCACTGTCAAGTCTAATTCCATATCCGTAAGGGTAGTTGTCGTCTATACCGTTCTCCTTAAATGTGCGGATGGCATTTAAAAGACCGCATTTGAGGGTGTTATATGTATCTATGAGAAGAATCAAATTTTCTCCAAGGTGTGTCTTTATGTAGGCATCGAATGCTTTATGTTCACCTTCTACGGTACATCCGAAAGAACTGACAAAACTATGAGCCATGGTGCCTGTGCTTCCACACTCGAACATGACGCCCGTAAGTATGTTCGATGTGCCTGCGCATCCTGCAATTATGGCAGCCTTTGCTCCATAAACTGCTGCCCATGGACCGTGAGCTCTTCTGGATCCAAATTCGCTAACAGGTTTTTCCGTGGCGCGGCATACTCGCGAGGCCTTTGTTGCTACTGCCATTTGGTGGTTCATTATGCATAGCATAGGCGTTTCCAGAACTTGAGCCTCGATAAGTGGAGCTTCGACGATAATTATAGGTTCGTTAGGAAAAGCTATTTCACCCTCTCTCATAGCATAAAGATTACCGGTGAAATGCATGGAACTCAAATATTTGCGAAATTCAGCATATTCTTCACCAGGAAGAAATTTCTCGAAGAATTCAGGTTCTTTTCCCCCTAGACTTTCTACCATTTCTATGACTTCGTCCACGCCGCTAACTACAGCCCAGTTATTATTTTCTGGTGCTTTTCTATAGAAGAGATTGAAAACGGCAGTTTTGTTTTCGCTGCCACAGTCGTGAAAGGACTTACCCATAGTATACTGGTATTTGTCCGAACAGTATGCGATGTCTTTAAGCATTTCAGTTGTTTAAATTAAATAAATAATTGTCTTTGACACTTTTTCTAGCCATGAGATCACCTGCCCAAACTCGAAAATTCTACATAATCTTAGATTTTCTGCCGTGATAGTGCCCAAAGCCTACATTTGTAGGTATATATCCCGTAAATATAGTGATTTTTTCTTACATCATCTGCGTTTTTAGTTTTTGACGTTAATCATCAGGCACGTGCCATCGGTGCACTCTTCCTTCGAAAAAAATCTATCCTTGTCATACTAATCAAAAGCAACTTATTTTTTTGGGGGGCACGAAAATGTTGATTTTGACGTTTTTTAATGCGTATTGTGTGAAAACTTTATATATTTGCCCCGTATGTTAGATGATTTTCGCTTAAGAGTGTTTGAGAAAGTGTGTAGATCGCTGAGTTTTACGCTTGCAGCAAGAGAACTTGGTGTGAGTCAGCCAGCCGTCAGCCAGAATGTTGCGGAGTTGGAAAGCGCACTTGGCGTTAAACTTTTTGAACGAAAAGGAGGAAAAGTTTTGCTTACCTCTCAAGGCGAGGTCTTTCGGGAGTACGCTGAGCAGATTTTACACTGGTATGACGCAGCAAATTCAGCCTTTTCGGAAGCAAGACTTAATCCAATAGAATTAACCCTTGAAAGTGGAAAAGTAGTACAAATATGGACATGTGCCGATGACATACACCTTAAACTTAAAACTGATTGATATTGATTATAAAATACTATGAAAACTTCTTTAATTTTTCTTTGTGGAGTGGTCCCTTTAGTTCTGAGTTCGTGCTCGGCTTCGTTGAAGTTATCAAAGATTCGTTCCGAATCCTTGAATTCGTCTTTGTCGCTTCCTAGTGAAAAAGAATTGCAACGTTATGGCGGTCAATCACGTATCCAAAAAGCGGACGAAGATGGCCTTTTCGCTCTGCGAACGGTAAGGGACTCCATAACGGGGGAAACTATAGGAAGCGAGGACTTGGATGCAGCCATTATCATAGCGCGATTTCGTAATACGGCAGAAAGGCACGGCTTTGTGAATTTCGATTTTATGATAGTGGCATCCGACTCTCTTCAGGATCCTTCTTGGCAGTTGCGCTTTTTCCCAATAGTTCATTTTGATAATGATTCGATTCCATTGGCCCCGGTATATTTGACTGGATATGATTTCCGGCGCTCACAACTAAGGAGTTACGATAGATATGAGGATTATGTGAATGGAATACGCCGGGATAGTTCATTTTTCGTTGATCATACTCAAAGTGATGCCTTTTCGCAGAGATTTCCGGTGTCCGATTTAAGTAAGGAAGAACTTGATAATCATTTTCGAAGGCCATGGTTGATTCAATATAATGCTCATAAGGTTGCAAAGCGGGAAAGCGTGCGAAAAAAGTTGCTGACAAAGCCATTAGCAGGTGCTGAGGTCAGGGCAGATGCTACCGGTGAATCAAAAGTACAGCGATTCATTTATGTTTATAGTCAGAGCATTCCTTCACGAAGGAATCTCAGCAAGTTTACTCTCACCATCCGTACTCTAATACATGATGGGAAAAAGGTAATATACAATTTCCCGGTGTCTTCCCCTATAACATACTATGTTAGCTCATTAAGTTCGTTATTGGATAGAAATTTACTTGAAACTCACCCGGATGATACTACTTATAGTGCCGGGGTTAAGGCATTGAGTGAACGGGAGTGGGAGAGGGCACTGGAATTGCTTGCGCCTTATGAAGATTATAATAGTGCTCTTGCATATCTCTCGTTGGAATATAATGCTACGGCTTCAACTCTTCTGGAATCTTTACCTTATGAGTCCGCAGCCAAGCATTATCTTTTGGCATTAGCATATTCTAGAAGGGGCCTTGAAGAGCAATCTGTAGAACAGATAAAAAAGGCTGTACAGATGGAACCATCATATAAATATCGAGGCAATCTCGATCCCGAAATTGCCTCGATAATCAATAAATATTCTCTTTTCAAGGAAGACGACTACTCCATAGACAACTTCTTGTAGTTGTTATAGCGTATCTTAGCGTACTCCTCTGTCTTTTCAAGAAGCTCTGCCGCTCTTTCAGGATAGAGTTTCACAAGAGAAGAGAAACGAACTTCTCCCTGTAGGAATCCCTGGAATTTACTCCAATCAGGCTCTTTGCTATCAAGGGAGAATGCTTTCTTACCTTGTTCCTCAAGCATAGGGTTGTATCTATATAGATGCCAATAACCACATTCTACGGCTAACTTCTCTTCCTTCTGGCTTAGTCCCATACCAGCCTTAAGACCGTGGTTGATACAAGGTGCATAGGCTATGATAAGTGATGGACCATCGTAAGCCTCGGCTTCTTTTATGGCATTCATATACTGAACAGGACTTGCACCCATAGCTACTTGTGCTACATATACGTAGCCATAGCTCATAGCCATCATTCCAAGGTCCTTCTTGCGTATCTTCTTGCCACTGGCTGCAAATTTTGCGATTGCACCTGCCGGTGTGGCCTTGGATGCTTGTCCTCCGGTATTAGAGTAAACTTCAGTATCAAGTACGAGTATGTTGACATTTTCTCCAGAAGCTAATACATGGTCAAGTCCGCCGTAACCGATATCGTAAGAGGCACCATCTCCACCGATAATCCATTGGCTACGAGCTGGAATGTATTGTTTAAGCGCTAGAAGGCTCTTGCAAGTGTCGCATCCGCACGCTTCCATTAGTGGAACAAGTTTGTCAGTTATATCTCGTGTTACAGCGTAGTCTGAACGATTATCTAGCCATTGTTGGAAGAGCACCTTCATCTCGTCAGAACAGCATTCGCACTCGAGTCCTTTTTTCATGAGAGAAGCTACAGTTTCGCGTATTCGCTCAGAGCCAAGTCTCATACCCAGACCGAATTCGCAGAAGTCCTCGAATAGAGAGTTCTGCCAAGCAGGACCATGTCCTTGGGCATTAGTGCAGTATGGACTTGAAGGGAATGAAGCTCCATAGATTGATGAACATCCAGTAGCATTGGCAATCATCATGTGATCCCCGAATAACTGGGTAATGTTCTTGATGTAAGGGGTTTCACCGCATCCTGCACAAGCACCGCTGAACTCGAATAGAGGCTGTGCAAATTGTGCATTTTTCATGTTGCTCTTAGGATCGAGAACTCTCTTGTAGCCCACCTTGGCATTAAGATAATCGAAATTCTCCTGTTCGGCTGTGTTATCGATGTAAGGGGCTAGGCTAAGGGCTTTGTCTTTTGCTAGACATACATCTACACAGTTTCCACATCCTGTACAATCTGCTACGGAAACTGAAAGTGCATATTTGTATTCTTTAAGATTGGCCTTTCCATCAGCATATTTGAGACCCTTTGGAGCGTTCTTAAGTTCATCTTCAGTAAGAAGGAATGGACGGATGGCAGCGTGTGGGCAGACAAAGGCACAAGTATTACACTGAATACACTTTGCCGGATCCCATACAGGGACATTCACAGCAATTCCACGCTTCTCGTATGCGGCTGTTCCATTAGGCATCGTTCCATCCATATAAGGAAGGAAAGCGCTAACTGGTAATGAATCACCTTCTTGAGCATTGACCTTGTCTGCGATTTCTTTTACAAATGGTGTTGCAAGACGTTCTGCATTATGATTCACGAACTTAGCTGTTATATTAGCCCATTCAGCAGGAACTTCTACTTTAATGTATTCTCCGCCTCGATCGATGGCAGCGTAGTTCATGTTTACGACATTCTCGCCTTTCTTCCCATAACTCTTTAGGGCGGCTGCTTTCATATATTTTACAGCATCATCGACAGGGATAATACCCGTAATACGGAAGAATGCACTCTGAAGAATGGTGTTTGTGCGTCCGCCTAGACCTATCTCTGCAGCTATCTTGGTAGCGTTAATGATGTAGAGATTGATATGCTTGCGACCGATGACAGCCTTTACATGATCTGGGAGGCGTTCAAGTGTCTCTTCTTCGTTCCATAGTGAGTTAAGAAGGAATGAACCACCTTCTTTAATTCCTTTAAGTACATCATATTTCTCTAGGTATGATGGAACATGACATGCTACAAAATCAGGTGTGTTAACTAGATATGGAGCATGTATAGGCTTCTGACCGAAGCGAAGGTGTGAGCAAGTATAACCACCTGATTTCTTTGAATCATAGTCGAAATATGCTTGGCTGTAAAGATCTGTATGAGAACCTATAATCTTGATAGTGTTCTTATTAGCACCTACAGTTCCATCAGAACCAAGACCATAGAATTTACATTCTGTAGTGCCTGGTTTTACGATGCTGACTTCAGTTTTGATAGGAAGGCTCTTAAAGGTAACATCATCTACGATACCGATTGTGAAATCGTTCTTCGGTTCTTTCTGCTCCAGATTGTCGTAAACGGCGATGATTTGTGCCGGAGTAGTGTCTTTGCTAGAAAGTCCGTAACGACCGCCTACGATTACAGGGGAATTGGCCTGTCCCTGGAAAACAGTCTTGATATCTAAGTATAGAGGTTCTCCGAGTGAACCAGGTTCTTTTGTGCGATCAAGAACTGCAATCTTTTTGACAGTCTTAGGAAGTACTTTCAAAAGATATTTAGCACTGAAAGGACGGTATAGGTGAACGGAAACAACACCATATTTGCGGCCACGCTCACGAAGGTAATCTATGGTTTCGCGAATGGTCTCAGTTACAGAACCCATTGCTACTATGATATTTTCAGCGTCAGGAGCTCCGTAATAATCGAATGGACGGTATTGGCGGCCGGAAACTTCTCCGATTTCCCCCATATAGCGAGCTACTATGTCAGGGATAGCATCGTATGCCTGATTTCTAGATTCTACAGCCTGAAAATAAACGTCACCATTCTGCGCTGTACCACGGGTTACAGGAGTTTCAGGGTTGAGTGCACGATCGCGGAAAGCTTTAAGGGCTTTTTCGCTAACCATACCTTTTAGATCCTCTTCATCGAGCAGTTCGATCTTTTGTATTTCATGTGAAGTACGGAAGCCATCGAAGAAGTGCAGGAATGGAATGCTACTTTTTATGGTGGATAGATGTGCTACCGCAGCCATATCTTGAGCTTCTTGGACAGAGCCAGATGCGAGCATCGCAAAGCCAGTCTGGCGGCATGCCATAACATCTTGATGGTCACCGAAAATTGAAAGTGCATGGCTAGCAAGAGCACGTGCTGAAACATGGAAAACGGCAGGGAGCATTTCGCCTGCTATCTTGTACATGTTAGGAATCATTAACAAAAGTCCTTGTGAAGCTGTAAATGTGCTGGTCAGTGCACCTGCTTGAAGTGAACCATGTACTGCACCAGCGGCACCGGCCTCACTCTGCATTTCCGTAACTTTTACAGTTTCCCCCCAAAGATTCTTTTTGCCGGCAGCCGACCATTCATCTACATTTTCAGCCATGGTAGATGAAGGCGTGATGGGATATATAGCTGCATTCTCGCTAAATAGGTAGGCGATGTTACTTGCAGCTTGATTACCATCACAGGTAATAAATTTCTTTTCTTTCGACATAGTGTTATGTATTAAGTTTATTGTATTCCTTTGATTGTTATTGTATTATTATTTACTATACGAGACACGAGCCCCTGAAGGACATTACCGGGGCCTACTTCAGTGAACTCTCTTGCACCATCATTTACCATATTGCAAATGGTCTGATTCCATCTTACGGGCGAAGTCAGTTGCGCTAATAGATTACTTTTTATGATAAGTGGATCTGTCTGTGCTGTAGCACTTACATTTTGATATATAGGAATGCTCGGTGTATGAAAGGTGTACTTGTCTATGGCTGCAGAAAGTGCATGCCGTGCTTGGTCCATAAGAGGCGAGTGGAAAGCACCGCTGACATTAAGCATAAGGGCGCGCTTTGCACCCTTTTCTTTTAATCTCTCACAGGCGAGAAGAACGGATTCTTTTTCTCCAGAAATAACAGTTTGCTGTGGACTGTTATAATTGGCTGCTAGCACTATACCTCTTCCTTCAGAAGATATTTCCGAACATACGCTTTCAATTTCTTCTACGGGTAGACCAATTACCGCAGCCATAGCCCCAGGGTGCTTTTCGCAACATTCCTGCATAGCAGACGCTCTTTTGCTAACGAGTTTTAGCGCATCTTCGAATTCAAGAGCTCCACAGGCGACCAATGCGGAAAATTCACCAAGAGAGTGCCCTGCGACTATGTCAGGTTTTTCTATTTCAGCATAATATTCGGCTACGATAGAATGCAGGAAGACGGCAGGCTGTGTTACTTCAGTGCTTTTCAAATCCTCGGCGCTGCCGTGGAACATTATGTCTGTCAATCTAAACCCGAGTATCTCGTTAGCTCTTTCCATTAATTCTCTAGCCTTAGCATAACTATCGTATAGAGATTTACCCATACCCGAAAATTGCGAGCCTTGGCCAGGAAAAACATGTGCTCTTTTCATCTTTTTAAGAGGTTTCAAATCCGCGCAAAGATACTAAAAAAACACGATTGCACAATCTTGAAATGGTACTATTTTATCGCATCTTACTCTTTATCTAAAAGTGAAGTTATCAACTATGAAATCGTAGTGACCTTTACTAGGAAATCCGGTTGCATTGTCAATCTCTATTTTGATTTTGGCATTGTGTGCAGTACCATTGTCAAGTACATAATGAAAGTCCTGTATGGTTTCGCGTTGTGAGTATTCTTTAAGTGCTATCTGCTCGGGAGCATTCCATTCGTTCTTACCGAATTCGCACCATGAGATTGTAGCTTTCATCCAGAATTCTGTCATGAAGTATTGGAAATCCACTTCAGAGATATTTTCCAGGAAAAATTCCATTTTTAAGTATCCGAACTGATCCTTTTCGTAGTCCTCTTCTTCTTTATATACACGTAATTGTGCGCTTTGGCCACCTTCTATAGGGTTTTGCCATGAAAAAGAACCATACCATGTGCTCCATTGAAGATTATCTCTTCCTGAAGTAATGCCATATTTATAGTATGATGGTTTGTCTGTGGTGGAAAATCCAGTTTCAAAATTCTCTGTGAAAGGTAGCTTGACTCTTACCAGTGGTCCGTACTCTTTGGCCTCTTGATAGTAATCTTCCTTCACATAACCGCCACGATACTTTACTCTGATGTAATTCATCTCCCATCTTTCGTCTTGTGATGTACCCATGCAGTATATGCATATCTGGTCCACTTCACCTTCATTTATGGTTAGTGTGCTACCACCTTCGATTTCAGTAGTTTGGGATTTAGCCGCCTTTCCATTTATGCTATATGCCAATTTGGTCTTTCCTTTACTTCCTACTTCCACTTCCTGGATTTTGGCATTGTTGTGGCTGCGAATCCTAATATAGGAGCCACCTTTTTTCTCGCTAGTTCCTTGATAGAAACGAATATAACCTTCTTCTGTTATTATAGGCCAAGAGACACCGTTGCCTTGGGAAATGACATAATCGATGTTCCCGAATTCATCAAGATAGTCATAGACTACATTATAGAAATCATCATAAGAGATTTCATGTATGGCGTCAGGGAATTGGGGAGTTGGTTTAAAGTTTTCCCTTTCACTACCGGGGTCAATCACTTCTATGCTGATGGGCTCATCAGGATTTGGTTCTGGATTAGGTTCTGGCTCTGGATTAGGTTCAGGGTCTGGTTTCGGTTCTGGTTCTGGCTCAGGATTTGGCGCTGGTTTTTCGGTCTCTGGCTTGTCCTCCTCAGTCGGATTTTGTGGTGTGCAGGCAAATAAGCCCCCAAAACAAAGAATCGATATAAGTACTTTTTTCATGCTAAAATATTATCTAATATATTAAATACTTCTTCTTCAGTTTGATATGGGAAAATATGAAAGGCTGGATTACCAGCTATCATGGCTGATAGTTTAGATTTTTTACGATTGTATAATATATAAACAGGCTTGTTTAAGTTTTCGGCAAACGCTAATTCGTAACCTACCCCTAGTGATGCTTGTGTGCATTCTGCAATTACTAGATCGCATTCTTTCAGCCAATTTATATCTTGAATGTATATATCATGGTCGCTTTGACCTGTTTCTATTATCTCAAGGTCCTCTTTTCCAATATGTTCTGTAAGAACAATATCTTTTGATTGGATATACTTTATGATATTATGATATAGCGAGGCATCTTGCCTTCCACCTCTTATGGAGCCTGAAAAATATATCTTTTTATTCATTGCTAATGTGTTATAAATAACTAAAAAAAATAACCTGCATCATCTTAGTAATTTTTGAGGGGGCTGTATCCTCGAAAATCCACTACAAATCTTTACCAACTTATTTTTAACGCTTACTAAAGTAATTTTTATTTATGAATTTTAATCAGTTATCAACTATGTTTTGCAAAGGTACCAAAAAATTTATATCTTTGAAGTCCACTAAATATTAAATAATGACCGAGAAAGAGTACAAAATCTCATTTATAGAGTATAATAGTCTTGACGAATTAAGCGCGGAAGACTCTCATCTTGTAAAAGAAGCTATCTCTGCTATGGATGGGTCGTTTTCCCCATATTCTCATTTTCAAGTAGGCGCTGCACTTAGACTCGATAGCGGACGTATAGTTAAGGGCGCTAATCAGGAAAATGCAGCGTTCCCATCTGGTATGTGTGCAGAGAGAAGTGCTATGTTTTCAGCAGCCTCTCAATTCCCTGGAGATTATATTAATTCTATAGCGATTGCTGGAGGCTTGAATGGAGAATTGGCCCCAGAACCAGTCTCTCCATGTGGCGCCTGCAGACAGGTAATGGCTCAATATCAAAAAAATGCTGGCCATCCTATCAGTATTATATGGGTGGGTGCCAATAGAATATGGAAATTCCCTAATGTGGAGTCCATACTGCCGTTTATTTTCGATAACATTTAAAAATGTTAGAAACTGCTTTTTTTACTTTGCCATATTGGCAAGGGTGGGCTTGTTATGTGTAGATGGTTGGCCTCACGATATGATTTGCTCCGCTTAAAATCTGTTCAAATAGTTACACTGTTCCGTTTCGGATATGAAGGCGCTTTAAATTTAATACAAGCGCTACTGCAAATTATAGCGCCACAACAAGCTATCAGTCTTGGTCCGTTCCTATGCATGGTATTGATTCTGAGAATTTTAATTATGAGGCCTTGATGCGGGATTTTTGGGGAGAGAATTCTCGTGGAGAAAAGTTTTATAATGGGGAAAGTGGATTTCTTCAAAGCCGTACGAACACCTTATCGTATAAAGCATATATGGAATTGGCATATAATACTGATTATTTTGAAGCGTTGGCAGGAGCCTTTGCGTCTAATAGCATAACCCATTATTCTCTTGATCCCCGTGCAAATAGTGCAAATATGAATACTTGGAACTTCAATGTGGTGTCGTCACTTACTTTTCGTTCGCAAAGTGGTTGGGAATTTAAAACTAAAGGGACATACTATTTTTATTCTGGATATTCTTCTGGTTATGGGGATCCTAATTTTATATGGAATGCTGCTATATCAAAACAATTCGGCTCTATTATGTTAAGTGCGAGAGTGTCCGATATTCTAAATCAGAAAAAAACTCTCACTCGTGTTACTTCAGCAGAATATGTCCAGGATACATACCATAATACTTTAGGACGGTATTTTCTTGTGGGCATTACTTTTAACTTCGGGAAGATGAATGCTAAAAATAATGCTCGTGCTCAAAATGCAATGTGGGAAATGATGTTTTAAAGCTTGTTATACTGCTCATCATCCACTGCTTCCAACCATTCGTTCGGCTCGCTTCCTGGTGTGCTGTTTTCCACTTGGACATGAGTGGCTATATGCTGAAACCACGAGTCTTTCTGTGCTCCATGCCAGTGTTTGACTCCTTCTGGAATGTCGATTACATCGCCTGCTTTTAGTGCAATTGCAGGTTTCCCCCATTCTTGATACCAGCCTTTCCCTGATACACAGATAAGGATTTGTCGTGCTCCGTGATGTATATGCCAATTATTCCTGCATCCTGGCTCGAATGTCACTACACTCATCGGTAGTGCGGTCGTTTCTCCATTTCCAATATTTTTCGGAATTAAAGGGGATAAGCAACTATTACCAGTAAAGTACTTGGCATAGTGGATGTTAGCTTCTCCCTTTGGCCAATCTCCATTGCAAGCATCAGTGCTGTTGTCTATGCGGCTGAGTCCTTGCTCGCTAAGAAATTGGCAGAGTTCATCCACAGTTTGTTGCGAATTTCCCATTCTGACAGCACCTGCCTTATGTGATGCCAATTGTGGCTCTACACCTTTCAGAGCTGAAAGAGCGGCTACTGTAACTATCTCTCTGTCGGCATGTGAAAGAAGTGTACCTGCGAAAATATCTCCGAAAAGGTGTGATTTTAAGTAGTAGTCAATTTGTGGACAGAATTCGTAATTAAATGGCCTTCCAGACAACTCTGTCTGGTTTCTTGTTCCTAATTCATACGCTTTCGTAGCATCGTCCCATTCTTTAGGTTGTACCCACTTTTCCCCTTTAGACCAATTGGCATTAGGGTTACTTTGCAGGACTTTATTTAATTCTGCAAGAGCGTTTAACGACCTAGGGAATCCAGTATATGCATATAATTGTGAAAATACTTCTTTTATTTCATTTATGGTGATTTCGTCATCAAGCGCTGATATGAGTGCGCTATTAAGTCTGTCGGTGTCACCTTGCGCTTCGAGCGCAGCGAGAGTGGCAAGATGCTTTTGCCTCGGAGTGAGTGATTGAGCTGTAACTGTAGTACACATAAGTATAAAACTTAAAAATATGACATTAACTTTTTTCATGCTGCCTTTCTGTATTCCGATGGTGTTTTCCCAGTTTGTGATTTGAAAAACCTTACAAAATGTTGTGGATATTCAAAGCCAAGTTTTTGACTGATAAGTAAAATGCTGATGTTGTCGTCGTCGAGCAACTGCTTTGCGAATCGAAGAACTCTTTCGTTTATGATGTCTTTAGCCGTGCGCCCAGTCTCGGTTTTAATCAATTCTCCGAAGTATTTTGGGGAGTAACAGCATTTGTCGGCAAAATATGCGACTGAAGGAAGTCCTTCGTATTCAGCTTTTTCTGATACATATTTATCGAGAAGCTCTAGGAATTTTTTCGCTGTCTTATGATTAATTTCTTCTCGAGTGATGAATTGTCGATCGTAAAAACGAAGACAGTAATTTAGCAAAAGTTCGATATTGCTTACTATCAGTTCTTTTGTGTGCTTGTCTATATTATGTCTTAATTCCTGTTGAATCATCGCAAGAACCCCACGGAATACTTCTATCTCTCCTTCACTTAGATGCAAGGCTTCATTTGATGTGTAATCGAAAAATTCATATCTACCGATGTTTTTACCAAGTTCTGTTCGACTTAGTAGGTCTGGATGAAAAACTAAAGCCGTCCACTTCGGATATTTAATTTCTGGATTTGGCGAAACGAGAATTGTCTGGCCTGGAGCAAAACTAGTTACGGTCATCTCGTCGAAATCGTATTTAGTTCGCCCATAGGAAATATCACATCCTTTGTTTTCCTTAAGGAATAATGCGTAAATCCCGTAATGTATATTGGTCTGTTCGAGGGTGTGTTCTCTGTCGAATCGGACAATACTTACTAACGGGTGCAACGTTTCGAATCCGTAGTGCTCGTTAAATTCCTGTACGGTGTTGAAATAAATTTCTTTCATTTTGCCAATTGGTTTCTAATAAATCTCTTTACTTTAGAAATGAACTTACTGTCGGCGCAAGGGCCTTTAATAATAGTTAATAAATGCAAAATGACTATCACTTAAGCAATTGGAGGATGTCTTCGACTATCTGGTCGTCTAAAAGACGATTATCTTTCAACAATTCGCTTACATCGTATCTGTCGTAAAGACCTTTTTTTATTCCACATACGAGCACTTTCATCTCTGTAGGCCCATAGTATGTGGCTATCCTTTCGCCGAATCCGCCATCTTTGCTTCCATCCTCAAGTGTGACGACAATAGCGTGATTGTCTTTTAGGCTATCAAGGCAATCAGTATCGATATCATTAAGGTATCGAGGGTTAATCAGAGAGGCATTTATACCTTTATTTTTAAGTAAACTTGCCACTTTTTCTCCTTTCTGGTAGAATGAACCTGCTGCTATAATAGCCACTATGTTTCCAAGATGCGCTATTTTGTATTTAGGAGTGATACTATATTGAGTATCAACTTTTTCTGTCGTGTGGTTTACTCCATTAGTAGGTACTCTCAGCGCGATAGGCTTTTGACCCTGATATATAGCCCAGCGAAGCATAGCGAAATACTCTTCACAAGTAGTCGGAGCGAGGTAAATAAGTCCAGGGATACTTGTAAGCATCGGAATATCGAATAGGCATATATGTGTTATGTCGTTCATGGAATTTACTCCACCTCCTACTACATTGATTACTGCAGGGTTAGAGTTAATGCATAAGTCTTGAGCGATCTGGTCGTATGTCCTCTGAATGAATGTGCTGTAAACTGTCCATACAGGGTGAAGTCCTCCCTTTGCCATTCCAGAACACATGGCACAGGCTTGCTCTTCTGCAATACCCATATCGATATGCTGCTCTCCAGCTTCTTTTCGCTTGTCAGGAGTAAACCCTGCAGCTGCAGGTGTTCCTGCGGTCACGGCGATGAGTGTCTTGTCTTGTTTCATTTCTGAAAGCATCCAGTCGGAGAAAAGTTGCTCGTAATTCTCTGATGCTGGCATTAAAGGACGACTGCCATCTTCTATATTAAAAGGCATTCCCCAGTGCCAAGCTTCCTTGTTCTCCACGGCAGGGGCGAATCCGTGTCCTTTTTCTGTGTGAATGTGTACGACTGTAGGCTTTTTCGTGTCCTTAACACTTTTGAATACTTCTATCAGCTTTTCAATATCGTTCCCTTCTTCGAGGTATTTGTATTCGAATCCCCATGCTTTAAACCAATTATTTTTGCACTCTCCATTGCTTTCCCTTAGCGCCCTAAGGTTCTTATATATGCCTCCGTGGTTTTCAGCAATGGACATTTCATTATCATTCACAACTATGATTATTCCAGTGCCAAGTTCAGATGCTTCATCAAGACCCTCGAAAGCTTCACCTCCTGAAAGTGAGCCGTCACCTATTATGGCTATGATGTTTTCGTCTGAACCTTTTATGTCGCGTGCCTTTTGAAGACCTGTAGCGAGGCTGATGGAAGTGGAAGTGTGTCCTACTTCGAAATTATCGTACTCTGGACATTCTGCGGGTGATGAATAGCCACTGATAGCATTCATGTCATCAAGGTTTCCCAAAAAGCCAGATGCACGTCCAGTAAGCACCTTGTGTGGATAGCATTGATGGCTAACATCGAAGACTAATTTGTCTTTCGGAGCATCGAACACATAGTGAAGAGCGACTGTGGCTTCGACAAAGCCAAGGTTTGGCCCTATATGACCACCATGTTTACTTACTCGATTTAGTACTGCTTTGCGTGTCTCATCGGCCACAATTTTTAGTTCATCTATGCTAAGCCTTTTTAAATCTGAGGGTGATTGAATTTTTTCGATGTACATAAACGCTAAATCTTTTTAGTTATTTATCTTATGGTTCTTTTTCAATTGCAAATTTATAATCATCACAGCTAAAAGATTGTACCAATTTTACCGAAAAATGTACCGTTTTTTCGGAAGACTTAAAATCTGTTCAAATAGTCGATAAGGTTATCTTCTCTATTTAGGCCAAGTTTTTTTCTGACTCTATATCTATTCATCTCCACACTTCTAACTGTTATGTTAAGAAGTGGTGCTATTTCCTTTGAACTTAGACCCATCTTTAGATATGCACATAATTTCTTGTCAGTTATACTTAATTCTGGGTGATGTTTGTCTAATTTTTTTAGAAAATCCACATATACCATATCGAAGTTTTTCTCGAATTTATTCCAATTATTATCAAGACTAATATTTTCGCGAATATTCTGTCGTACTTTGCCTATTATCTTCAGCGATTTATTTCTGTCTTCCACAACGGCATCTTCAGCTTTTTGCAATTCCGAGTCGATTTTCCTAAGTATTTCATTCTTGCGGATAAGATTCATGGTTGAGGATGCCAATTCATCTGCTTTTATCTTAAGTTCTTGACTCATTTGCTGTTGACGTATGGCGTTGTCCTTTGATTTCTGCTTTTCTGCGATACCCTTTTCGATTCTCAATCTAAAAGCATGTATTGTGTACGTTATAGTAACAAGTCCTATTAGTATATAACAGAGGTAAGCCCACCATTTTCTATACCATGGAGTCATTATTTTAAAACTTATCTCTGTACTAACCATATGTGTGGAGTTGGTTAAACTGGCTCTTACTTGAAAGGTATAGTTTCCGGGAGGAATGTGAGAATATTCTTTAGTTTCGCTTTCTTGAAATTTAGACCAGACCTTATCGTAGCCTTTAAGTCGATAGCTAAATAACTCACTTCCATCTATGTCATACATAGGAAGAGAAACCTTGAACTTTAAAGAGTTGTCTTTGAAAGGAATGATTAATTTAGTTTTTTTTACATGCTCTTTTCTAGACACGAAGATTACAGAGTCTTTCGCGCTTTTTGATATAGATATTTCCTTTATATATAGACTATTATTAGAAATAGAATGATTTTCTTTAATTTTATTAGTGTTGATAACAGAAAATCCGTCTTCTGTATTAATCATTAAAAGACCATTGCGTAATTCTCTGATGTCTTCAAATCCGGGAATACGTCTTAGACACAATGATTTTAGAGAAAGGCTGTCGTTGATAAACCCCTTTTTCGCTGGTGAATTAGAAAGTAGTATATCTCTTGATGTTATCTCCGTCTTGTTCGATGACCTATAACATATAGCTTGAATGTTAGAGGAAGAAAAGTATAGATCCGAATTGCTACATTGGAAAATGCTTATCCCAGATGGTGTTGCTGAGAATAGAGAATTTAATCCAGTAATAGGGTAGGCCTTATCTGTCTTTCTATCGATGTGGTAAAACCCTTCTGCAGTTTGGAAAATAAGTTCATTTTCAAACCATAAGGGTACATTTCCCCAATCCTGCGGAAAATTGTTCCCTTTAGAGAAATATTTATTATCACTTACTTCGCCTTTGTCTAAATCAAGCCTAAGCCTATATAACCCTTTGATCCAGTGGCTGAACCAGATATCGCCATTATTATCTTCTTCAAACACTTTACTGCTTTCCTCGAACCCGCTTATCCATTTATAAAAAGACCATTTGTCGTCTTGTTTCTTTAAAAGAAATAGTCTGTCATAACTGCATCCTAGCATGTATTCAGCATTTTGTTTAAGGGGAATTAATTTCCAACTCCCATTCAAAGGAATGAAACTGATATCACGATTTTTGTTAATAATGCCTAAACCTTTATCACAACTACAGAATAACAGCCCATCGTGCGAGAGTAAAGACCAAATCTGACCTTTTAATTCAGGTATTTCTTCGACCTTTGAGTTTTTCATAATGAAAAGACCTTGATTAGTTCCTAGCCATAAGTCCCCTTCGTATATTTCGGATGCATAACCAGCACCTATTATATTACTAGATGCTAGTAAACTGTATTCGGCAGAGTTGAGTTGAACCATATCTATGCCCTTATCAAGTCCTAGCCATAGGTTCCCTTGTTTATCGAAGAAGACATCGAGTATAGTATTGTTTTGTAGCCCAGAAGACATATTAAGGTGAATTAAATCCTGACTAGTCTGCTCGTAGATATATACACCATTGTTTATAGTACCATAGGCTGTATGTTTACCATTTGTTCTTGCACAATATATTATGGAATTGTCAAGGTCGTTCAATATTGGGGAATCTAAATGCGTTAGGATTCCATCTTTATAAGAATATAGTCCGTTTGTCGCGCTAACGAATTCTATGTAATTACCGTTTTCATGTTTTATTATAGAGCATATTGCCACATTGCTAAGACTTTCAGTACCAGGTACTTTTTCGAACTCCCCACGATCATTAAGTCTAAGAGGACCAATGGAATTGACGAATATGTATAGTTGTCCATCTATTACCTCTGAGACAGTGACTT
Source organism: uncultured Bacteroidales bacterium (assembly GCA_934680015.1). Lineage (GTDB taxonomy): Bacteria > Bacteroidota > Bacteroidia > Bacteroidales > UBA932 > Cryptobacteroides. The sequence continues at coordinate 44,545 of CAKUSP010000007.1, forward strand.
TCGTGTTGAAGTTATATTCCTTAACTTCGGCGTTCTTATAGCGAAATATGCGGTTGTTCTCTCTGAAATATAGAGCATTGTCTAGTTTATGTATCCTCCATATATCATTTATGTTATTCCCTAGACTATCTAAGAGTGATACATAATGAATAGCAGAGTTGTCACTAAAATCTAGATAGCCTAACTCGTTGATAGCACCGAAAAAGAGCCTGTCTGTCTCATTGTCATACAGAACTGAGCGGACACTGGTCTTATTCGTAACAGGAGTAATACCCCATTCTTTGCCATCATATTCTACGATACCGGCATCATTGGCTAGCCATATATTGCCGCATTCACCTTGTGTAATCTGCCAATTCTTAATTCCTCCTTTGTATTCCGATTTAAGATAATTGTGTACAAAAGGGTAATATCCATAGGTGACAATACCTGTGAATAAAAGTATGGTGGTGGTAATTAGTCTTTTCATTGTGCTATTTTTTGCAAATATAGTAAAACTTCTTTGTTGTAGTGATTTTATAATAATAAAAAAATTTAGTGAATTATTAAAATAAATTAATTTGCATAAAATAAATGGATTAGTACATAAATGTTGAGTTGTTGTAGAGGTGACGATTTTTTAATTGTTGAGTTTTTAGTGTACTATTAATATTAACTCTACATTCTTTTTTTATAATTTTGTGTTCGAAAAATCGGGCATGTGGACTTTGTGGTTTATTTATCGAAGAAGGCTGACCGTTCGGTATATTTATTAATAACAGTGAATCGATAACTGACATGAAAAAAATCGCATCATTTTTGGTGTTTCTTTTTGTGAGCTTTCAATTAGGTCTCGCGCAGAAAATGACATTGAGTGGGATAGTGTTTTCCGCTGATGATTCATACCCTCTTCCTGGAGTCGCTGTACTAGTAAAAGGAACAATGCATGGAGTGTCTTCAGATATGGATGGTAAATATTCCATAGATATTGAAAAGGGAGATGTAGTTGTATTCCGTTCCTTTGGCTTTGCTGATAAGGAGGTTACGGTAAATCAAAGCGCTGTACTTAATGTTTATTTGGAGAATGACGCTCTCGTTCTCGATGAGGTCGTGGCCATAGGCTATGGTGTCATGAAGAAAAGCGATCTTACAGGTGCAGTAGCATCTGTCAAGGGGGAACAGCTTCAAAAGACTCCTGCTGCAGGCCTTGATCAGGCTCTCCAAGGTGTAGCGGCTGGAGTTACCGTTAATTCAGGATCTGGTCAGCCTGGTGCTAGTGCAGAGGTTAGAATTAGAGGTATAGGTACAGTTAACGATAGTTCGCCTATATATGTAGTGGATGGAGTTATTGTGGATAATATTAATTATTTGAGCCCTAATGATATAGCATCTACTGAGATTTTAAAGGATGCTTCTGCTACTGCTATTTATGGTTCGCGAGGCGCTAATGGTGTCATTCTCGTTACTACTCGTAAGGGAGAAACTGATGGAAGTGTAAGAGTTTCGTTTGATGCTTATCTCGGAATTCAGTCAAGATGGCGTGCATTGGATTTAATGAACGCTTCAGAGTTTTCGTCTTTCCTAGCTAATGCTTCCGGTGTTCCTTCCCAGGTTACTGTCTTGGAAAACAAAGGTATAGATACATGGGTCCGTGCATATCTTATAGGAAAGTCTAATTATTATCCTAAAAATTTGGATTATTCTGCTATTGATACGGACTGGCAAGATGTAGTTTTCCGTAATGCTTTGATACAAAATTACCATCTAAGCGCCGATGGAGGTAATAAAGACGGGTATTGGTCTATGAGTGCTAATATCTTTGATCAGGATGGTACTATTATTGGCTCAGATTTCAATCGTTTTTCTCTGCGTTTTAATTCTGCGCATAATATAGGAAAGTATATAAAGGTAGGGGAGAATCTTACCTTTATGACTTCAGAAGGCCGTAACGCCATGAATAACAATAGTTCTCCAGGTGCTTCCATCTTATCTGCGGCTATAGCTATGGCTCCATGGGATCCGGCTCGTTATCCGGATGGTGCTTTAAGTAGGGACGGGGCTGACATGAGCGGCCAGATTTCTGCGGCGTCGAACTTTAAGAATGTGACCAATCCGCTTTCTATGGTAGAGAATTCCCACCCATCGGATAAAACAGAAAGATGGGTAGGTGATATTTTCCTTGAGATAAATCCTATAAAAGGGCTCGTGTGGCGAAGTGATTTGAGCATGGACTTGTCCAATACTCGTCATAAATTGTTCAAGGATGCGTATAGGTACTCCGACTACGATAAGATGGATAAGAATTTTCTCGAAGAGAGTATGGGGCGTTATCAGACTTTAATATTGGAAAATACTCTTACTTATACTGGCGAAATAGGAAAACATAGTTTTTCCCTTATGGCCGGGCAGACAGCTGAGGAGTATAATTACGAAACGATAGGAGGGTCTGGTTCAAGTATACTTAATCCTGTAAAGACGAATTGGTATTTGTCCCAAACTACCGAGTTACAAAATAAGGCAGGGGACACAGCAGGTCGTACGCGTCGATTTTCCCTTTTAGGCCGAGCACATTATTCTTATGACAGTCGTTATATGCTCACACTGAATTTCCGTGCAGATGGGTCATCTAAATTCAAAGAACACACATGGGGCTTTTTCCCTTCAGCAGCTGCTGCTTGGCGAATTTCTAGTGAAGAGTGGATGCAGGATCTTGATATATTGGAGGATCTTAAGTTACGTGCTGGATGGGGAAGAATTGGCAATGATAAGGTGGGTGAGAATTCTTTCACTTTAACCATGATGAATAACGGGCCTACTTTTGTGGATTACGTTTTCGGTGCTAATCAGGAACTTGCCCATGGTGCTACTATCCTTACATACGTAAATAACGGAGGAAAATGGGAAACCACCGAGCAATATAACCTCGGTTTGGACTTCGGTCTATGGGGTAATAAGCTTACCGGTACCATTGAAGCCTTTGAAAGGGATACTAAGGATATGCTGTTGAGCGTTAGTGCTCCTGCGCATGTGGGTAATCGTTATTCTGCCATTGCCAATGTGGGTACAGTTGCCAATCGTGGTCTTGAACTTACGCTTAACTATAGAAATCAGGTAGGGGAACTATCATATAATATAGGTGGAAACGCATCATTTATAAAGAACGAACTTACTTCTCTTAATGGTGGTGAAAAGGTATGGGGAGATAAGACACTTTGTGATGAGGGGCTGCCTCTATATACATTCTGGGGATATGAGTACGATGGGATATACAGAAGTCAGGATGAGATTAACAAGCACCTATGGGCCGATGGGGCTTCTACGGGAATCAGTGTAGGCGATGCTAAATATAAGGACCTAAATGGCGATGGAAAAATAGACGAGGATGATAGAACCGATTTAGGTAATCCTTTCCCTTGGCTTACTTATGGCATTAACATGGGAGCGGAATGGAAGGGTTTTGATCTTCAGCTCTTTTTCCAAGGCGTTTATGGCTCTAAAATTTATAATGCACTGCGTCTAAGAACAGAAGGTACTGGTAATGAGGCTACACTTAGTACAACTATGCGTGATGTATGGTCTGAGGCAAATCCTTCCGGAAGCATTCCTAACCCTAAAGGAAGTTCCAGAAACTTTGAGACTAATAGCCGTTTTGTGGAAAGCGGTTCTTATTTACGACTTAAGAATTTACAATTAGGATATACTTTACCTTCAAGTTTTACTGACAAACTGCATATTTCTCGCGCAAGGGTTTATGTATCTGCTAACAACCTTTTAACTCTTACTCCATATACGGGATATGATCCAGAAGTGGGCGGTGGTGTTGATTATGGTAATTATCCTCAATCCAGAACATTTATGTTAGGTCTTAATTTGAATTTCTAGTCTATGAAAGCATATAAAAAACTGATTATTTGTGCGCTTCTGCCGTTGGCATCATGTAATGGGTGGCTTCGTGAGGATGGCCCTATGACTAATAGAGTGGGAGATTTCTTTACAAGTGCACAGACAGCCATTCAAGTGGTAAATGCTGCCTATGTCCCTTTGATGTGGGAGTATCAGGGCACCTATTATAGTGAATTTTTTATAGGTGATATAATGTCAGATGATGCTCTTAAAGGAGGTCAGAATACATCTGACATGTCAGCTGCCTATGATTTGGAAAACTTTAAAACCATTTCTAATAATGAGATAGCTCTTCAATACTATCGCGCTCAGTATCAGGGAATAGCTCGTGCCAATCTGGCTATTGAGCAGATTCCTGTTATGGAAGACAGAGATGGAACTTTTACTGACGAACTTCGTTCAAGGCTTTTAGGTGAAGCGCATTTTTTGCGCGCTTACTATTACTTTAAGCTTGTACGTCTTTATGGAGACATCCCTATCGTGGAGTCACCTATTTATAATTCTGAAGAGTGGCGTCAGCCTCGCTCTTCTGTGGAAAAGGTTTATGAAGTGATTTTTTCTGATTTGAAGCAAGCCGAGGAATCGCTTATACTTAAAAGCGAATATGCGCCAGAAGAGTTAGGACGTATTACTAAAGGTGCCGCACAGGCCATGCTCTTGAAAGCCTATTTATACTATGGAGATTATTGCAGACGTACAGGAAATGGCGATGCCGACTCTTATTATAAAGAAGCTGCCAAGTGGGGGCAAACTTTTGTAAAGGAGCAGGCCTCGGAATATTCGCTTTGCTCAAATTATGCAAACAATTTCACGCTCGAAGGAGAGAATGGTCCTGAATCTGTATTCGAAGTGCAATATATGTCCGAAGGAACATCGGATTATGGCGAAGGAAACGGCTTTTCTCGCGGTACATTTACTACAATCCTCATCCGTTCCCGCTCGCAGTGGTTCAATGTCGTAGGCTGGGGCTTTAATCACCCTACCCAGAATCTTTATGATGAATTTGAAGATAATGACCCACGTCGAGATGCAAGCATACTTGCTCTTTCTGACGAACAGATAACTAACGCATCTGAAGATATTTATCTGGGTAATCGTTATTACTGTACGAAGCGTGCAATAATGACCGATGATAGGAATTATGTAGCGCTTGAAGATTCGCACGATTCCCGTTCACCTATCAACAGGATAGATATTAGATTGGCAGATGTTTATTTGCTATATGCTGAAGCATCCTTGAATGCCGGGGATAAGGCTACAGCCGAGATCTATCTTGAAAAAGTGCGTGCTCGTGCTCGTGGAACTCAAAGTATCCTCCCAGAGTTTCCTTTATATAAAGTGCCTGATTATAAGGCTAATTATGCTATGCGTCAGCTTACTGATACTGAAGAAGACCTTCGTCTTGCTATTCGTCACGAACGCCGGGTTGAACTTGCTATGGAAAGCCATAGATGGTACGACATCTGCCGCTGGGGTATCGCAAAGGAGGTTATGGATGCTTATGCTAAGACAGAAACATCTCAGGCACAGAGCCACATGTCAGAGTTTGTAAAGGGAAAACACGAATTGTTGCCTATCCCTGTAGAGGAAGTGAGACTCGGAGGCTTAAGCCAGAATTATGGATATTAATTTATTAACTAATAACACTTTATTTATTATGAAAAAGACGTTTTTATTACTTTCAGCAGTGGCTCTCTGCGCTGCTTGTGTATTTTCTTCTTGTAAGAAGGACGAACCTAATAAAGGTGGACTAAAGGGTGGAGAAGGAGAAGAAACAAAGCTTCATGAATCTCTTAAGGGCTCATCTTATGTCGTTATTAACCTTGATGATGCTTCATTTAATCACATCGCAAGTAAAGTCGCTCAAGATCTTCGTGTAGACGATGTAACTCGTCATCTTTATGTATGGGATGGAACCTATGCAGGTGGAACTTGTGCAGGAGTTAACTTCTATGGCGAGGCTGCAGAGTGGACCTCACTAGTAGTTACTAATATTGGTTGGTCAGGTGCCGGCTGGTTTAATGATAACGAGACACCAGCTATTGCGTCCGATGCTGCTGATCTTGCTAACTGGAAATTCCATGTAGCTTATAAGGGAGCTGCTGGAAAAGCACATATCATTAATCTTTATTGGAATGGCGGCACATATAAATTTGCCATCGGTGAAGGAAGTCTTGATGATGCTGGTGCTTCATATTCTGCTATTGCTCCTGTAAGTGGAAAGTTCGTTGCTAACGATTGGAATGAATACGAGGTAGCTCTTACAGATACCGGTATGGATTATTCTAAGGCCGGAAAGTCAGACAATATCGTAGGTGTATTGAGTGGTGGTGTTCAGGGTACTACAGTTGACCTTGATGCAATGTTCTTCTATAAGAAGTAATAAGCGAATATGAGTAAAGTGGTTGTACCTTTATTCACTTTATTTTTACTATCTTCTTGCTTGTCTACTAAAGATGTTGATAAGCAAGAAGATATAAATTTGGAAATTCCACAAGGGTATGTTCTTTTGTGGGAAGATCTTTTCGATGGTACTTCCCTTGATCTAAATACATGGAATATAGAAGAAGGTGGAAGTGGCTTTGGTAATGCTGAATTGCAGTATTACCGTAAAGAAAACGTAACGGTGGGAAAAGATCCTTCTTCTACAGCGAATTGTTTGATTATTACGGCTAAACGAGAGAATTACGGTGGAAAGCAATTTACTTCTGCCCGCATCAATACCATGAATAAGAAATCCTTTAAGTATGGTAGGTTTGATGCACGCGTAAAACTTCCTCTTACCGCGAATGGATTATGGCCGGCTTATTGGCTTATGGGTAATGACTATTCGTCAAATGGTTGGCCTCGTTGTGGGGAAATAGATGTAATGGAGATGGGCAATTCGGCTGGTATAAAAGCAGGTACTCAGGATAGATTTTTCAATGGCGCATGCCACTGGGGGTACTATAAAGATGTGGGTGGTGGCAATATGGCATATCCTAACTATGCTAAATCCACTACATGGCCAAGTAGTCTTCAGGATGGAGAGTTTCATCTGTTTTCTCTTGTGTGGGATGAACAGTATTTAAGAATGTATGTCGATTTGGATAAAAATCCTGATTCCACTCCATATTATGAGATGGGGATAAGCGATGTGTCAGATGATTGGGGAACTGGTCATTATTTTCACCACGACTTTTTCATTCTCTTCAACCTTGCTGTAGGAGGGTATTTTACAGGTATACTTGATCCATCTGCCATTACCGCTCTGCCTGAAGGTGGACAAGCAAGTATGTATGTCGATTATGTTAGGGTTTACGAAAGGAAATAATATGAGAAAGCAGACTATAATCGCTGTTATTTTAGGTGTTTTCGCTTTTCTTTCTTGTGAAAAGTCGGATGTCTCTAAAGGAAGTGGGGCATTGGATTATACTTCACAGCAGAGTAAGAGTCTAAAGAGGGGAGTCAGCTTTAATTTCGGCCAATTACCTGACATTGATGTCCCTTCACTTGGCCCTGCGATCAGTTGGTCGTATAATTGGAGCAGTGGTACTTCGCAGGCAGCGTTTGCTCAATTTGAGCAGTATGGCATGGATTTTTGCCCTATGGCTTGGAATGCCAATTGGTCCGAGGATACATTCCGTGAATTCAAGCGCGCACATCCGGGCTGTGAGTACATATTGGCATACAATGAGCCTAACCTTAAGGATCAGGCCAATATGACCCCATCGCAGGCAGCGCAGGATTGGCCAAGACTTGTTGCTATCGCACGGGAGCTGGATATGAAAATTATTGCTCCGGCGATGAACTATGGAACGCTCGAGGGGTATAATGACCCATGGAAGTGGCTCGATGAGTTTTTCGCGCAGGATGGAGTAAGTATTGACGATGTCTCTGGACTCGCTCTGCATTGTTATATGGGTTCGGCGCAGGCTATGAAACAGTTTGTGGATGGTTTCAAGAAGTACGGAAAGCCTATTTGGCTCACTGAATTTTGTAACTGGGCAGGAAATAATATCTCGGCAGAAGCTCAAATGAAATACATGGTGGAAGCCATTAATCTTTTGGAGGCAGACGATCAGGTGCAGCGCTATGCTTGGTTTATTCCGCGCGGAAACGGTGAGGCTCAATGTCATAATTCACTTTTGGAAAGCAAAAAACCTTTTGGCCTTACGGATCTCGGGAAGGTTTTCGTGAATATGTCCACACTTGATAAAACACTCTACTATAAGGTAGGCGATGTGATACCGGCAGAACATTATAACGGCTTTGAGGGTGCGATACATCTTGCTCCTTGTACGGATACGAAAGGCGTACTCGAACTTCAAGATCTAAAAAAAGGCACATCGGCGCTTTGGCAGATAGAGGTGGAATCAGAAGGAAAATATACACTGGAGTTAAGGTATTATACTTATTTTGAAAGTCCACTGAATGTGCTTGTCGATGGAAATAGTATAGGAATACTTGAACTGGAAAATACTGATTATAAATGGGAAAATAAGACTGTCGAGATAAATTTACCTGCAGGAAAGCATACGCTCTCCCTTAGCGGCACGACGGCTTTCCCTGTTACGCTGAACTGGCTAAAAATATCTAAGTAACTAATAACTAATAATTATGAATAAAAAATGCTGTAGGGGGGAGTATGAAGCTCCCAAGGTTCTCGTCACGGAACTAACATGTGTCTCAGTGCTTTGTGCATCGGGCGAAGATAAATCTTGGTATCAAAGAGGTGGGGTAGGAGATTTTACCTATTCTATCGATGAAGATGATACCTGGGAGTAACTCTAAAATGTGTACGAATATGAAAAAGATATATTCATGGATGCTTGCGGCGCTTTGTGTCAGCGCATTATCTGTGTCTTGTAAACAAGACGCTTTTGAACCATCTACTCCAGATGAATGCAAAACAGTTAAAGTAGAAGTTAGTCTGGGAGAAGAATTGAAAGGAAGTTTGCTTGACAATAAGGGTATAGTATGGGAAGTAGGGGATCAGATTAAATATGCTGGTGGGGCTGAATTGACTTCCAGTCCTCTTACGGCTGAAGATATTTCTTCTGATGGAAGTGTAGCCTCATTTACTTTTGATGCTGCTCTTACTGAAGTGGATAGGAATGGGTGGTTTTTCTCTACGAATAATAATCCGCGCAATAATGATGAAGTAGACTACACCCTTGCAATCGAAAATGGTAATATTTATACTCAGGATGTGGCAGGTGAGATGAACCATCGCAGGCTTTTCCTTCATAGTGGACTTGGCACTATGGATGTGGTAAAGGGGCAGGAAAAGATTACAGTTAAGATGGATGTGTGTGGTACCATTTTCCGAGCTATGCCATATACAACACTCTATAATGGTGAAAAGATCGAAAGTGTTACGCTTTCGTCTAATTCTTATATTGTAGGCACTGTTGCGTATGAACGTGGTACACAAAACTATAAGCCTATCGGAGGGAATGGCTATGAAGGTGCTACAGTTAATTATTTTAAGGATAGTACTGTAGTCGTTAATCTCGGCACCGCTTTCGCTCTTGATGGCGTGACTTCTAAGGAGACGAGTAAGGGCATTTATTTCCCTGTGGCTGCATCGTATGAGGGGTATCCATATAAAGGCTATAAGTATGTGGTAGCTACTGATAAAGCACAATACATTTTCGATGCTCTGGATAAAGATTTCGCAGTAGGGGAGAATGTGGTAAAGAATGTATATCTTAATCTGGATAAAGCGCTTCGTAAAGAATATACATCTGGAACTTTAAAATACGATGCTGCATTAAATAATGTCGAACTTGCTCCAAGTGAAAGCAAGGATAACTATTGTGGTTATTCAGTTGCTATGACTAAGGATGGAGAAGTGGCTGAAGTAAAAAGAGAAGGAGCTGAGTACTATGAACTTTATTATAAGAATGTAGCCTTTACTTGTACAGATCCAGATTCTGGAGAACCGGTGGATTGGCTAACTGTGAGGTACAGCACCACTGATGCACATGTACTTGCAGATGTCAGTGAAAATACTGGAGCAGAAAGAAAAGCCCTTGTCACTATCACATATTCAGATGTTAGAAACTACACTATCGAAGAATCAAGCAAGACTAAAACATTCACCATCACCCAGAAAGCCGCTGGGGCTAAAACAAGCGTAAAAGCTTATGGTAGTTGGGGAGAAAATGTTGTTAAAGAAGTTGAATTGCCATCGGACGGATGTGTTAGTGTTACATCTTTAAATGGAGGTGCAGTCTTTGGATATGCCATTGTTTTGGTCAATGGCAAAGAACCTCATACTTTTGAGGAATATAATGATGCAGAAGGTATATTTTCAAAGACCAATTTTGTATGTGTAGATGCGGCTGCTTTTGAAAGTAAGGATTTTTCTAAAAGTAATATCGAATGGCTTTCTTGTGATTATTTAAGAAATGCAGAAGGAAAGATTCAGGATAGATTATGGACTATAACTGCATCTGCAAACACTTCAGGAAGCACTCGTGTAGGATACATTGTTTATACTTTTGATAACGATCCAGAATACGAGTATAATTATGGCGTAATAGCTATGAAGATTACTCAGGTTGCGTCGTTGAATGCCACAGCTTCATTTACAAATGCTTCTTCTGATAATGTTTCTAAAGATGGTGGAGATGTTGTGACAACCCTTTCACTTTCTATCGATGGTGTTGTTCAAAGCGATGTCGCGCAGGCTATCTCTGATTATGGTCTTGCTCTTGAAGCAAGTTCTGCTGTAGAGCGTACTAGTATTGCTTCTGATGGTAAAGTTACTTTAAAGGTTAAGGCTAATTCGACAAGTGTTGAAAGGAAAATTTCTCTTGTACTTAAGTATAATTCAGTAGTACTTGCTTCAACAGAATTTACTCAAGAAGCTGGTGAAGGTGGAGGCGCTTGTGCTTATACATATAATTTGGAAATTGTTAATAAAAATGGTTTTGGATATCCTGCACAGAAAGTAGGGGATGGGAATTGGGCATATATTAGAAATATTTCTCTTGACGGCAAAGTTATAAATCCTATAACAGAAGACATCGCAAATGAAGTGCTTTCATATGCTTATCGTGCAGAATTGCCTACTGAAGAGGATATCAAAGCTGTAAATGGACCGACAAATAAGAAGGCTTCTATTACTGCAATGTCTTTGCGTGTCCGTTGGTGTGGAGGCGTTCAAGTTGATGTTACAATTGACTCAACTGAAGGTGGTTGCATCACCAAATTTGTGGGATATAATCCTGATGGAACGGAATTTGGCCATTTTATTGTATGGACCGATTAATTTGTGCTTTGTAAAATAAAAAGAGAAGAGGCTGACCCAAAAGGGTTGGCCTCTGACTTTATATTCGTGGTGACTAAAAAGTCTAAGGGCTGATAGTCACCCTTCTTCCGTTATAGGGACGTGGAGAAACCTGAAAAACACCTTTGAAGTCTATGTGCCTTGTAGGGTATTCTATTAAGGGTAGCAGGTAAAGGTGAATTATTTTGCAATCACCTTTAAACCATATCCCTTCCGGGAGCACTTAGAATAGTGGTATCTTCTAAAGGTGAATTTCAGCTTATGGTTTTTCAGTTCGGGAGGGTTTACTTTTTAACCATTCTCACTCGTACTTTTATATCTAGAAATATATTGTGGATGTTCAAAAGCCATTGTCAACTAGCCATGTATGCTGCCCCTGGGTGAACGCGACATGCAAATGTACATATTTTTCTTTATATTAGCATTGGGTTTTAATGGCGTCTTTCTTTAGAATACTTTTTTAGAGCGTTAAAGGAGAGTAATTTGGATGTTTGGCGTATTTTTGCACAATGTTATTATTGTAAAACGATAGAAACGATGTCTTCATCAAAGGATTTTAGGGATTTTATTTTAGATCAGTCAAGACTTGAACTTCATTTTAAGTCTATGATGGGGGAGTACTTGATTTATTATAAAGGGAAATACATTGGAGGTCTTTTTGATGACAGATTACTTCTAAAAAAGACTAAGACAAACGCGATTTATGATTTGCCAGAAGGCATCCCGTATCCAGGTGCAAATGCTATGCTTCAGGTAGATGCGGACGAGCGTGATATGGTGAGGGAATTGATTATCGTCACAGAGAAGGGGATAGCATAAAACTATATGACTATGAAAGTTTTAGGTAATATTCTTTGGCTTTTACTGGGTGGATTTGTAATAGCTATAGTATATTTTGTCGTGGGATTATTATATTGCTTAACTATAGTGGGAATGCCATTTGGTTATCAATTATGGAAGTTCGGGGTGTTTTCTTTATGGCCGTTTGGAATTGAAGTTGTGGACGGAAAAAGTGCAGGAGGTTGTATGAGTGTGCTTATGAATGTTCTATGGATTCTAATTGGGTGGTGGGAGATTGCTTTAGTGCATCTTATCTGTGGCCTTATTTGCTGTGTAAGCATTATCGGTATCCCATTTGGCTTACAGCATTTTAAAATGGTGCGACTTTCCATTATGCCATTTGGAAAGTCTTTTAAATCAGTGTAAAACAACAGAAAAAATGTTTAAAAACTTTTTAGCAGTTGCGCTTGGTGGCGCGTTAGGCGCGTGTCTTAGATATGGGATAGTGCTTTTAGGCCAATTCGTAAATTTAAATGGTTCATTGTCAATTCTTCTTGTCAACGCAATCGGGTCATTTGCACTTGGCATGATTACAGGTGCTTGCTCGCCAAGTACTTTTCAATTATTCCTTTCTATGGGGCTTTGCGGTGCTTTTACTACTTTTTCTACATATTCAGTTCAGTCTGTGACGCTTATCCAAGGTGGTAAGATAGGGGCGGCTGTTCTTTATATGTTGGGTAGCGTACTAGTATGTGTGGTTTTTGCTTGGCTAGGGGTATTACTGGGAACTAGAATGGCACGTTAAAGTTGGACTCTATACTGCGTTCATCTTCAACGCCTATCAATAGCAAGTGCAAGCGTAGCTACTAACTCCTCTGTCAAATGAATTGTGAAGATTAGTAGTTAAATACCTTCTTTTCATTGTTATCGTTTTGATTTTACTATTTTTGCGAGCGAAATAATTTCGTCTTGGTGTTTTGTCCGAGAAAACACTCTTTTCTCGGACAAACTCGCGAAGATGCTTCACTAAGGCTATTTAGAAATTCAGTGCCAGTCCAAATCCAGAGGATGTCTTTCCGAGAATTAATGACATATCTTCGGAATGCGATGAAGTGCTACTATATTTACTATTGAAATCGTCAGCTATAGCATTAAGATTACGATTTCCTTTAATCCATAGAGGAATACCAGAGCCAAGACAAGCTGCTCCCACTACATATCCTATGATCACTCCCACTGTGTTATCACTTTTTTTGAAAAATGGATCTTGGAAAGCAGGATCATTTCGATAATCGTTATTGATACACGCAAGCGCTGTAGTGAGCGATACTGCTATGGTTCCAGAAAGAGTAAGTAAAAACCCATAGGAGTATTGATTCATAGCTTTTCTATATCTACTACCATATAAAGAGTACCCTATAGCATCTCTTATTTCCTCCTGCGAAAGCCTTCTATGTTCTCTGTAGAAATGCCCATTCCGATAATCTAAATAGCCGTTATTCCGATAATCCAAATATCCGTCGTGGTAATAGACATAAGGAATTGAGTTGTGGTTTGTGAAAAATTGTTTCGTGCCATTTTCGAATTCTATTGCTACAACCTTGGCTTTAGAAATCCTATAATCCGGACCATCCAGATTATTGTACATTTTGTAAAGCACGTCGTCGTCAGATATTTCAATGACTTTAGCCTCTATAATCTGGTGAGAATCATAAAGGTAAATCTTATCTTGTGCATGGCAAACATTGCTCAAGAACAAACACCACACAAAAGTGGATAGAATCAAGTAAAATTTACTCATAACTTATCCTATTATGTATTTTCCTATTTTAGGAATTCTTCCTAAAAGATAACTTGCTATAAAGGATGTTCCATAGGTACACAAGGCTGTTAGGAAGATAACAGTCAAGGTGGAATTAATAGCGCTTTGGAATATCGCAGTAAAAAAGCACAGGAAAAATATGTGCATTAGATACATACCATAACTTGCACCTGATATAGGAAGAACAAAGTGCCTATAAAAAGCATTGTCACTATTCAGCTTTCTTATTATAAGAAAGAATCCTATAGTAAGAAGCGCCGTCCCGCTCGTGCAGAAGCCCCACCCGGTTTCCATATATACTGCCAGATCTATCGTGCTTTCTACGGGAAAGTCTTTAGGCATAGCATTCCAAAACCACCCGGCAGATATGCTGTATCCGATAAGAATTAGAGGGATTGAAATAAGAAGCGTTTTCTTCCACGATAGATCACTAACATATTTGCGAAAATAGTGAGCTAATATCACGTATCCTATAAAGCCGCTGACTCCATAGAAAAGCCCGAACTCGTTCCAATTGGCCTCTCCCCATACATGGCTACCATCGCTAAGAAGTCTAAAGAATGGAAGCGTTGTCGTAAAAAACCACAGAAGTATAAAATAGCACTCAGCCTTTTTGCTGGCTTTCTCTATCCATGCAGAAAAGATAGGCATTACAAGATAAATTCCTAAAAGCATGTAGACAAACCACAAATGTCCGGCAGCTCCAGGAAAGTTAAATATGGCCTGTTTTAAAGCTTCTAAGACAGAACCGCTTTTATAGAATTCGTATGTGGAGCCATAAAGCGGTACCAAAGCGTAAAGTAATACCCATATTATAAGAGGTATAGCCACTCTTTTGAATCGTCTGCGGAAAAACTCACGACTTCCACCTTTAACGGGGAACAATAGATAACTTGATGCCATAACGAAAAGTGGCACGCAAGGCCTTAACATGGAGTCTATTAAGGTGACTATTAGTCCATTGGTCCGATTGAGGATAAGAGTGCCTTCGCCTCCTAAGTAGAATGGTTCACAAGAGTGAACGAGCATCACCATAAAGCAAGCTATAACCCTTAGATAGTCGATGAAGATCACTCTTTCTTTCGTCATAGTATTCTATTTCTTTATAGGATCACAAGTTAAGCCTACTCCTAGACGTTTGAATACTTTCCTATCCACTTCGGAAAGCATAACGGTAGAGTGAACTTGGCATCCGTTAAGTTCAGGGAGTTGCGCTAGCGCTCTTCGGCATTTGTCATCTGTAAGGCTTAAAAGGGAAAGCGCCACGAGTACTTCGTCAGTGTGAAGGCGCGGATTGTGACCATGGAGATATGAAACCTTTGTCTTCTGGATAGGCTCAATCATATCGCGTGGGATGAGTTTTACACTATGATCAATCCCGGCCAAATGTTTTATGGCATTTAAGAGCAGAGCGGCACTTGACCCCATTAAAGGGCTACTTCCAGCTGTAATTATAGTACCATCTGCCAATTCTACTGCGGCTGCTGCCAGTCCACCACTTGCTTCCTTTCTTGTCTTGGCTGCAATGGTGGTTCTTCTAAATGATGTGTCAATCTTAGCCTGTTTCATCAAGGACGCTATCTTGTTTATTTCTGCATCATTCACAGCCCCATCGGCCATCCTGCATAGAGCATCGTAGTAGCGCCTGATTATTTCCTGTTTAGCAGCATAACAGCATAGGTCTTCGTCGCACATACAGTAACCTATCATGTTTACGCCCATGTCAGTAGGGGACTTGTATGGGTTCTCACCATAGATGCTTTCGAATATGGCGTTTAGAACGGGGAAGATTTCAATATCTCTATTGTAGTTTACAGCCATCTTTCCATATGCTTCAAGATGGAAAGGATCTATCATGTTGATATCATTGATATCGGCTGTAGCTGCTTCATATGCCAGATTAAGTGGATGTTTTAAAGGCAAATTCCAAATAGGGAAAGATTCAAACTTGGCATAGCCAGCTTTGATGCCTCTTTTATGCTCTTGGTATAGCTGTGATAGGCATACAGCCATCTTTCCGCTTCCTGGTCCAGGTGCTGTTACGGCCACAAGTGGTCGTGTTGTAGGGACATAGTCGTTCCTTCCGAAACCATCTTCGGAGTCGATTAGGGCGACATTATTAGGATAGCCCTCTATTGTATGGTGATAATATGTCTTGATGCCACGCCTTTCCAATTTTGCTCTGTAGTTGTCGGCGCTTGACTGACCATTATAGTGAGTTATAACCACAGCGCTCACTAGAAATCCATGTTTTTCGAATTCGTCGTGAAGTCTAAGTACATCCATGTCATAGGTAATGCCAAGGTCGTTTCTTACCTTGTTTCTCTCTATGTCCAAAGCACTTATGACTATAATGATCTCAGTGCTGTCGGATAGTTGCTGAAGCATCCGCATTTTGGAGTCTGGTTTAAATCCCGGCAGAACTCTGCTTGCGTGATTGTCATCGAAAAGCTTTCCTCCGAATTCGAGGTAAAGTTTGTCACCGAACTGCGATATTCGCTGTTTAATGTGTTCGGACTGAATTTTTAGATATTTGTCGTTGTCAAACCCGTATTTCATAACGGGGTTCAAAGTTAAGTAAAAATCGGCATTCCTTAAAATGAATCGGCCAATTTTAAAACGAGATTTTCGGTTTTTTCCCAGCCTAGACACGCGTCGGTAATGGATTTTCCGAAAATCGTTCCAGGCTCATCCTGGCGGCCATCCACTAAGTAAGATTCTATCATAAGGCCTTTTATATAGTTGCTTCTGCTTTTTAATCCTAATGCTCTGATGGCGTTTTCACTCTGTTTTAAATAATCTTTTCCTGAGTTAGAGTGATTGCAATCCACTATAATGGCAGGGTTTACTATAGCGCAGTCTTGCATAATGCTGGAAAGTCGTTCTATGGATTGTTGGTCGCAGTTCTGGTGGTGTACTCCATTATGGTCTATATAACCTCGAAGTATAGCATGAGCATAATGGTTGCCATGGCTTTGTACTTCCCAATTTCTATAAATAAACAGGTGAGGGTTCTGTGCAGTAATGATGTCTTGAGAGAGTGCTTGTAAATCGCCATTTAGTGGATTTTTTATTCCAACGGGTATATCTAATCCGCTTGCCGTTAGTTTATGTTGTTGATCATCAGCGGATCGAGCTCCTATCGTGACATAACAAAGTAGATCTGAGATAAATCTATGGTTCTCGGGGTACAGCATTTCGTCTGCACATCCCATTCCTATTTCTTCCAGAGCGCGAAGATGTATTTTCCTTATGGAAAGTACACCTTTAAGTATGTCATCGGTTTGAGATTGCGGATCTGGCCGGTGAAGCATCCCTTTGTAAGCGTTACCGCTAGTTCGTGGTTTACTAGTATAGAGTCTAGGGACTATGAGGATTTTATCTTTTACTTTATCGCTTAAGCTTTTCAGTCTACCAAAATACTCCATTACAGCATCCTCTCTATCGGCAGAACAAGGACCTATAAGTAATAGAATTCTATTATCATTTGCACAAAGAATATCTTCAATGGATTTGACGCAATCCTCTCTTACTTTTTCCCCTTTCTCGGAAAGGGGAAAAAGTTGCTTTATTTCTTTGGGAATGGGCAGTTTTCTTTTAAATTCCATTGATACTCTTTTGATACTTTCATAAGGCACTCAACTACCTCTAACCAATAGACAGTTATCTTTTTGTCATGAATGAATTTTTCTCTGCTTTTTAGCACTTCCTTTTCTCTATGTGCGTCAAGTATTTGAGCGCCAATGCTTTCTTTTACATTATAGACCTTCTTGCATTCCGACATCCGCATTTCGAAAAGCTGGGCGATGCGTCTATCTATCTCGTCGATTCGGTTTCTGATTTCGGCCAATTCTTCCATTTCCCAGTTCTTAACTGCCCAGAATAAATTCGAGCATGGCGTTTATGTCGCCTTTATCAAAGGAAAGTTGCTCTCCGCTTTGAAGATTCTTTATCTGAATAACTTTTCCTTCAATCTCATTTTGACCACATATAGACATAAAAGGTATGCTCTTACGGTCGGCATAGTCGAATTGTTTTTTCAGTTTGCAGCTATCCGGATATACTTCGACACTTATCCCCTTGGAACGAAGAGCTATGCTGATAGGTAGTATGTAAGCACATTCGGTAGGGCCCATATTGGCAAATAATAGAGTGGTGGAGCTATTCAGCGACGTCGGAAATTTGTCGAGCCCTTTTAGTACATCGTAGATGCGGTCTGCCCCGAAACTTATTCCTACTCCAGACATGTCTGGAAGTCCAAATATGCCTGTAAGATTATCGTATCTACCACCGCCACTTATGCTTCCTATTTGATAATCAAGAGCTTTGATTTCGAATATTGCGCCTGTATAGTAATTAAGTCCGCGAGCAAGAGACAGATCTATCTCGCATTCGGTACTAATTCCCGATTCTTTTATATAGTTTATTAGCTCTTCAAGCTCTTCTACACCTTTAGTGCCCACTTCGCATTCTGACATGAGCGAGCGCATGGTCTGGAGCTTTTCCTCGTTGGTGCCTTTAAGGCAGAGTACAGGCTCAAGTTTTTCTATAGCCATCTGGCTTAATCCCTTTTCCAGTAACTCTTTCTTAACCGCTTCAAGGCCAATTTTATCTAATTTGTCGATGGCAACAGTGATGTCCACGACTTTATCAGGGCTCCCGCATAATTGAGCTAATCCGCTGAGTACCTTGCGGTTATTTATCTTAATGACTACTCTTATACCGAGCCTTGTGAATACTTCATCGGCTATTTGAACGAGCTCTAGTTCGCATAGTTGGCTCTTGGAACCTATAACATCTACATCGCATTGGTAGAATTCCCTGTAACGACCCTTTTGTGGCCTGTCTGCTCTCCATACGGGTTGTATTTGGAAACGCTTGAACGGAAAGGATATTTCGTTTTGGTGTTGAACGACATAGCGGGCGAAAGGAACTGTAAGGTCATATCTTAAACCTTTTTCGCATATTTGCCCTATTAGAGGCTTGCCAGGGTCTGTCCCGGCAAATGCGTCCCCCGAATTAAGTATGCGGAAAAGCAATTTATCTCCTTCATCGCCGTATTTGCCCATAAGTGTGGATAGGTTCTCCATGGCAGGAGTTTCTAACTGTGCGTATCCGAATGATTTAAAGACACTCTTTATTGTGTCAAAAATATAATTTCTCTCGGCCATCTCTTTTTGACCGAAATCTCTTGTACCCTTAGGGATAGAAGGTTTTTGTGCCATATCTATATAATTAATTGCGCAAATTTACTACTTTTGCCGTATATAACATATTCAAGATATGAAAAATTTTTTAAGAACATTGCTTGCAGTCGTTTGTGCACTCTTGATTGTGAATTTGATCGGGATTGCTATATTAATGGGACTGGCTTCATCCGGAAGTAGCGCCCCGGCTATTCCTTCTAGTGGAATATTAAAGGTTGATATGTCTAAGATTGCAATATCTGAACAAAGCACACAAAGTTTGAATTTCGCTAAGCAGGATATGCGCTCGACAATTGGCTTGTTAAAGGCGGTTAATGCCATTTCTTCAGCCGCTTCAGATCCAGGTGTCAAATGTATGTATTTAAAAACTGATGGCCTTTTTATAGGAACTGGTGCGATTCAAGAATTTAGAAAGGCGATTGCCGACTTTCGCAGTAGCGGAAAGCCAGTTATTGCATATATGGAGAATCCTACAACAGGTTCATATTACCTTGCAAGTGTAGCTGATAAGGTTTATATGGGAGCATATCAAGGGGGTACGCCTACTTTTACAGGACTATCTTCTCAGATGATTTTTTTAGGGGATGCTCTAAATCGTCTGGGAGTAAATGTTCAATTGATTCGTCATGGTAAATACAAGTCAGCTGGTGAGATGTATATTCGCTCTAGTGCCAGTGCAGAGAATCTTTACCAAAATCAAGTGATGGTAAATTCTTTATGGAATTCTTTTGCTGAAGAGATGGCGACAAGTAGAGGACTTGATGTCCAGAATATTAATTCGGCTATCGATAACCTTGACCTTTGTTTACCGGCAGATTTTGTGTCTTATGGGCTTGTTGATGAACTACTGGATAGAAAAGAGCTGGAAGATAAATTGGCCGTAATGTCACAGGTGGAGGACTTTGACGATGTCCAGTTTATTCCATTTGCTGCATATGCCGATGCCCACATAGTCAATAATTTCCGCTCTTCACAACGTATAGCCGTCATCTATGCTAATGGTTCTATTGTTGATGGATACGATGTCCAGAATGTCGACGGGGATCGTTTTGCATCAATAATAGAGGATGTGAGGGAAGATGATATGGTAAAGGCAGTAGTACTTAGAGTTAATTCTCCTGGTGGCAGTGTTGTTGCTTCAGAAAAGATTCGTCATGAATTGGACCGACTTGCCCAAGAAAAGCCACTTATAGCATCTTATGGCGATTATGCGGCATCTGGTGGCTATTGGATTTCTAACGGGGCGGAAAGGATTTTCTCTGATGAAACAACTCTTACTGGCTCTATAGGTGTTTTCGGGATGGTGCCTGATTTCTCTAAACTATATAAAGAAACCCTTCATGTTGGGGTGCAAAGTGTTTCATCTAATAAACACGGGGATATGTTCTCTATGAGCAGGCCATTTACGAAGGAAGAATTGGCCTATATGCAGCGAAGCATAGAGAGTATTTATACTCGCTTTGTCTCTTTGGTAGCTGAAGGTAGAAATATGAGCGTTTCGGCTGTGGACGAGATAGCTCAAGGTCGAGTGTGGGCAGGTCGTGATGCGGTGAAGATTGGCCTTGTCGATGAAATAGGTGGATTAACGGATGCTTTGAGTTATGCAGCGCAGTGTGGAGGAGACGCAGATGTGGCTAATTGGAATGTAGTTGAGTATCCAAAAGAATTGAACTTTGTGGAGATGCTAACTGAAGCTATTAATGGGACAGTGAACGACTATTCGGTCTATGGGAATTGGTCTGGATATTATAAAAATTGGTATGATAAGTGGATGTCCGGTGATCGCGAAATTGTGTTCGCTACGATGCCATATATCCCTGGTATTATAAAATAATCTTATAAGAGTTCTCTAATTACTAATATTTTAGAGTCCTCTCCTTTTACTTTAACACTTTCACTAGTCTTTCTACAAAGCAGTGAAAGTGTTTCTTTATTTTGTGGCTTCCTAACAAGTACGACTTCGGATTCTTTTTTAAAGGAAGGAATTTTTAAATCCACAAACACATCACTAATCTTTTTCTTCTTCCCTGTCAATCCCAACGGGGTAATCCAGTCACCATTGCCCCAATTCCTAATATAAAAAGGGAAGGATAATTGGTCAAGGTCAGCGAATATGACCCCATTAGGGGCGTATAGAGAGTCGGGCCTTTGTTCTATGCTTATTTTAAAACTTCGACCTGCTATATTGTATATGCCTTCTGCGTTGACTTCTACGACTTCGTTATGCTTAATGTTGGTGCTAGATAGTGGGGTAATGGTTATGTTATTAGAACTGAGTTCCAGTTTATGCGTAGGGCTATAGAATGTCTTCCCGCTTAGTGTTTTCCCTTCCGACAAAAGCCTGCATAGGTCATTATAGCAACTTTCACTGAAATGGTATAGTTCCAATTCTCTGTAAAGAACATATTTCCAGTGCTTTAGAGTAAGTAGTCCTCTTATATCATTGCACTTCTCCCTGTATCTAATATAATAGTCCTGAGCTATATCATCCACCTGAGCTATATGAGCCATATCAGAGGCGATAGTCTTCTGAAAAGAAGGATTAAGTTCTTTAAATATAGGGAGAACTTTATGCCTTAGTAGATTTCTTTTGTAGAGAGTTTCTGTATTGGTTCTATCTTCTCGCCAAGATAGACCATTAGATACCATGTATTCAGTTATTTCGCTCCTACTTATTTGAAGAATGGGACGAAGTACCCGGTGAGGATAGGCCCCACAATCAGTTGCCATACCCTTCATGCCACGGCTACCGCATCCACGCAAAATATTTAAGAGGAGTGTTTCTACATTATCATCTGCGTTATGCGCCACTGCTACGGCGTCATACCCGTACTTGAGACATAAATCTGAGAACCATCCATATCTAAGTTCTCGAGCGGCCATCTCGATGCTTATCTTTTTTCGTTCTGCGTACTCGATGGTGTCGAAACGGATAAAGTGCGATTTTATGTGATTATCCTCGCACCATTTTCTAACGAATGCCTCATCTCCATCGCTCTCTTCTCCGCGTAGAGAAAAGTTACAATGGGCTATCGCATATTCACTTATAAATGGAAAAAGAACACCATCTAATGCCCTTTTTGCCATATACATCGAGTCTATTCCTGCACTGACTGCGAGAAGTAGTTTCATTATTGTTTTTTTGCGAAAGTGTATGTGAAATTAAAGGATAAGAAGTCCTTGAACTGAACTCCACGTTTTTTTGTGATATCTCCCTCTGTGATAGTGACATTAGGATCGGAAATAAGCCAAGTCTTAAAAGACAGTGTCATATAACGGCTTAATTGCCAATTTATCGCGTTATCCCAGTTTATACGGAAGTATGGTTCATTTAGATAATCAGTGAAGATCACACCTTGCGTCTCGTATGAGAAATTTTCGTTAATGGTGATTTTGAAATTTGCCTTCAACTGGGCACCGAATTGAAAGAGGGCCATATTATAATCCTTTCCTAATGGAGTCTCGATAGAACTGTCTTTCAGTTTCATACCATATGCCTTTCGTAAGTTTTCATTGGTACAAATGGTAAAGCCTCCTGTTATAGGTGCCAGGTTCACGTTAAACCATGGCGTTGGTGCCCACTGGATACCGAATGCTATATCTGTATAGGCTGGTGATAGAAAGCCTGATTTTATGTCTTTCTCTATCCATTTGCCATTTTCATCTTGAGTATAACCGTCTGGAGTATCGGTGAACTGGCTACGGAAGTTAAAGGAAGCTGTATAGTTGAAAGGAGAACCACTAGCAGTTTGGTAGGCCCATTTGCTTTCGAAGTAGATACGGTCGTTACTTTTTTGAAGAATATTCTCCTTCTCGTTAGAGTAAAGAAAGCCATAGTCTAGTTGCAGTCGGTTATTCCAGCTCATTAATTCTTTTTTATAGTTAGCCTTGGCATCTAGGTTAGTAGTGAGCGTGGTGGTGTTATAACCACCTGCGGCCCAGTTACTTAAGTTAGTCATATTGTATCCTACGTTAAGCTGAACGGAAGACGTCCAGTAGTTAGGCTTAGGAGTTTTTGCACTTTCAATTGGAGCTTGCGAAATTTCGGTTGCGGCATCGACTGCCGCTCTTTGCACTGCATCGTCTTGGGCAAATGCATTGAAAGTCATTAAAATACAAGACGATAATACTATAAATACTCTTTTCATCTTTTAATAAGCTATAGCAAATACAACTCTACCTTTCGAAGGTTTTCCTGAATAAATATCGACCCCTTCTTCTTCATTGACGAAACTATCTACAGGTATGCATCTTATCGTAGCCTTAGTCTCGTCTTTTATCTTTTGCTCTGTTTCGGCAGTGCCGTCCCAATGGCATAGCAGGAAGCCACCCTTTTTGATTTCTGTTTTAAATTCTTCCCAATCGTCACATTTGCGAACATTTGCATCGCGCATTGCAAGTGCTTTATTGTAAATGTTAGTTTGGATATCACCTAGTAGCGATTTTATATATATTTCTATACCTTCAGCATCATGAGTGGTCTTTTCCAGTGTGTCTCTTCGGGCCAATTCTACCGTACCTGCGGCGAGATCTCTTGCTCCCATGGCAACTCTAACAGGAACACCCTTTAATTCCCATTCTGCGAATTTGAAGCCTGGTCTAAGGGTATCTCTATCATCTATTTTAACACTGATACCAAGATTCTCAAGACGCATTTTCATCTCATTGAATTTGGTTAATATGGAGTTCCTCTCTTCGTCTGTTTTATAGATAGGAACCATAACTACTTGAATAGGGGCCAATGCTGGTGGCAATACAAGTCCGTTATCATCGCTATGAGCCATGATTAACGCTCCCATAAGCCTAGTGCTTACGCCCCATGACGTAGCCCAAACATATTGTTCCTTACCTTCTTTATCTGTGTACTTTACATCAAAGGATTTGGCGAAATTTTGCCCAAGAAAATGGGACGTCCCTGCTTGAAGGGCTTTACCATCCTGCATCATTGCCTCTATAGTCAAAGTGTCCAATGCTCCTGCGAACCTTTCGTTAGGGCTTTTGTGGCCAACGATGACAGGAAGTGCCATGACTTTTCTGGCGAAATCGGCATATACATGAACCATTTGTATAGCCTTGGCTTGAGCATCCTCTGCAGTAGCATGTGCAGTATGTCCTTCTTGCCATAGGAATTCCGCAGTACGAAGGAATGGTCTTGTGCGCATTTCCCATCTTACTACATTACACCATTGATTGCAAATGATAGGGAGGTCTCGCCATGATTTGATCCAATTCTTATAGACACTCCAAATTATGGTTTCGGAGGTAGGTCGCACGATGAGTTCTTCTTCAAGTTTTGCATCTGGATCTACGACAACTCCTTTACCATTTGGGTCATTCATGAGTCTATGATGTGTTACCACAGCGCATTCTTTTGCGAATCCAGCTACATGCTCTGCTTCACGACTGAAAAAGGATTTCGGAATAAAGAGGGGAAAGTAAGCGTTTTGAACCCCAGTCTTCTTAAATTCGGTATCCAAGATGGACTGCATTTTTTCCCATATAGCGTAGCCGTAAGGCTTGATGACCATGCATCCTCTAACGGCAGACTGTTCTGCTAAATCGGCTTTGACTACTAGGTCATTATACCATTGTGAGTAGTTCTCGCTTCTCGGTGTGATTTCTTTTGCCATATTGTTATATCGTATTTTCGATAAGTTAATCCTGTTTTGCGTACCTTAATATGATAAATTGTCTAAATTTGTAGACGTAGAGTCCTTATTTTATAGGAGGTACGATTATTGCGTGCAAAGATACAAATTTTTATTTAGGAGATTCACTATGAAACGTAGTTTTATTTTTTTGCTCTTTTTGTCTATCGTGGCAGTATCATGTGGTACTGCTAGTAACTATGCTGATGGATACCGATATCGCGATGGCATTTACTATACGAGCGATACTCCAGGTGAAAATGTTGATGTCGTGCCGAACGCTGCAGGCGTTCAATTTGACGACAAGATAGGTGTAGATTATGACGAGTATGGTTGGAGTAAGGCTACTACCTCTAGTAGTATAGTATTTGTACCTGTATGGGGCGCTTATAGGCCATATTGGCGTTGGGGATATAATCCTTGGTATTGGAATAATTGGTGTTGGGATAGTGATTGGTACTGGTATAATGGTTGGTATTGGAATGATTGGTATTGGGGCTCTCCATACTATTGGGGTTATGATCCATGGTTTTATCATCACAGTATTCCACCTCATTATGGATGGGATAGGCCTTTACGTCGTCCAACGACATATACTCCTCATGCTGGGGTTTCAATGAGAAGGCCGGGGTTCTCTCCGAGAATTAATTCTTCATCTGCAACGCGACGCCCGTCTTCTGCATCTTCTACGATTGGAGGTTCTTCTTCTACTTATAGAAGATCACCTTCTAACACAACGGGCAGAAGAAGTCCTTCATACTTTGATAGTACGCCTTCAAGAAGTAGTACTCCATCGCGTGGTAGTGGTTCTAGCTCTACATATAGGAGGGAAAGTAGTTCTGGTAGTTCATTTAGAGGGACAGGAAGTAGCTCTGGAAGTTCTTTTAGGAGTCCATCTGGTGGCGGATCGTCACATAGTGGTGGCGGCGTTTCTAGAGGACGTAGGTAGAAAAGTGTTAAACTAAAAAGTGTGTTAAAATGAAAAGATATATTTTAGTAGCGTTGTCGCTAGTTTCAGCTGTGAGTTTAAATGCTCAGTCTATGTATGATGCATACACATTTAGTGCTACTGATTATTTAGGTACAGCAAGAGTAGTGGGCTTGGGCGGTGCTGTGGGAGCTTTGGGCTCAGATATAGGTACTATAGGTGTGAATCCTGCCGGTTCTGCGGTGGCTTCCTATTCACAGTTTGTGTTTTCTCCATCCATAAGTTCATCTAGGACGAGAACTTCATATGCTTTAGATCCTAATGCTTCTTATCAAGGGGGAGTGAATTCGAATCGGTCGATGTTTAAATTGCCTAATATAGGTGCTACATCTCGTATAGAATCTGGATTGCTAGGAGCTGCAGTTACCTTCGGCTTTGTGATTAATACTACTTACGACTATAATTATGAGCATTCGGGGCGTGGAATTAACGGAGTTTCTTCAAAATTTGCAGAAATGGCGCGTGCCGCGCAGGGCCTGACGAATTCGTCTCTTGAAAGCAGTTCGTTCTATGATAATCCAGATAACTCTTCACTATGGGATGTTGCCATGGGATACAATGTAGGTTTGATAAATGCTTTTGGAGCAGATGGAAACTATGTAGGATGTACTGAAGTATTGACCGATGATAATAGACGTTATGTTCCAGGTGATTTGATTCAACGTTCGCGTCAAATCCTTTCAGGAGCGAAAAATGATATATTGTTCAATATAGCGTGGGATTTTTCTAATAGATTTTACTTGGGCTTCAATGTGGGCATTCCGTATTTCGGGTATGAGAATATGGAACGGTACTCTGAAACTGCAAGAGTCGTAGAAGATTTTCCTATTAAGTTTACTTATAACGATGGCAGTGTAGTTGATACTTATTTTGACAATGCCACTTATCAATATAATTATTCGGCTTCTGGGTCAGGAGTATATGGAAAAGTGGGCTTTATCTGGCTTCCTTTCGCTGGCTTGCGCATAGGTGCTGCGTATCAGACGCCTACTACCATGGATATAGAGGAAACATGGATACATAGTGGAAAAGTTTCATACGCAAATGGGTCTTCTTATTCTGGGACTAGTCGCGAGGGTAGTTATGAGTACACTTTGGTAACACCACGTCATTATGACTTTTCTGTGGCGTACACATTTGGAAAGAAAGGACTGGTAAGTGCCGATTTCTCTGCTGAAGATTATAGGCGTGTTCGTTTTGAGGACTCTTATAATGATGGTACATTTGATTTCGTGAATACAGCAACTTCTACCTTTAGCGGATTTGCCTACAATCTTAGAGTCGGTGCGGAACTCAATTTGACATCAGACTTTGCTGTTAGGGCCGGAGCAAGCTTTAAGACTTCTGCTGAAAAATATTATGAAGGAGAAGGGAAGTCTATTTATTACTCGGACTATAATGAAGACTATTATCATGGAAGAAAGACACTTCCAGGTAATGCTAAATACGTTAATGATATTACTCGCAGTTATTCTGTAGGTTTTGGTTATAATCCTGCTGGCTCTTTTTTCGCGGATTTCGCTTTGCGGTTAGCTAAGTTGCCATCAAGTATATATCAGCCATATTATAATTACGAGGATGAAGGTGTAACATATTATTCTCCTCTTTTCCGTACGGAACGTAATCTTGTGAATGCTGTTCTCACTCTTGGGTGGAGGTTTTAATTTAATCTTATGAAATTTAGTGCTAAGGAACTTGCTGATGTTTTGCATGGTACTGTAGATGGAGATCCATCTGCAGAGGCAACATCGTTTGCGAAGATTGAACATGGTAAACCTGGGAATTTGTGCTTTTATGCTAATCCCAAATATGAGCATTATGTCTATGAAAGTAAGGCGTCTATATTGCTTGTTAATAAAGATTTTGTGCCTTCTTCTAGTGTCGGTCCCACGATGGTAAGAGTGGATAATGCTTATAGCGCATTAGCAGAACTGCTCGATTATGTGAACCGTCAGCATAGAACATATAAACGGCACAGAGGTAGATGCCATCTTGCTCTTAGCTCTAAAATTGGTAAGAGGGTGTGGATAGGAGACTATGTAACTGTAGGAAAAAAGACAGTAGTAGGTGATTACACTAAGATTTATAATAATGTCACCATAGGTGATAATGTTAAAATAGGATCAAAGTGTATTATCTATCCGGGAGTGGTTATTTTCAGTGGAACAGTTATAGGAGATAGGACGATTCTGCATGCCGGGTGCATTATAGGCGATGATGGCTTTGGTAATGCCCCGCAAAGCGATGGTACTTGGAAGAAAATAGAGCACGTGGGTAATGTGATTATAGGTAATGATGTAGAGATAGGGTCTAATACTACAGTGGATAAGGCCCCTATGGAATCTACCATTATAGGTAATGGCGTCAGGATAGATAATCTGTGCCAGATTGCTCATAATGTCCAGATAGGAGATAACACCGTTATGGCAGCACTCTCTGGAATTGCAGGGTCTGCGATTATAGGAAAGAATTGTATTATAGCAGGGCAGGTAGGAATAATAGGGCATGTAAAGATTGCAGATAAGACTACTGTGGCAGCACAAGCGGGAGTCATAGGTAATGTACGTAAGGAGGGACAAGTCCTCGTGGGCATGCCGGCTATTCCACATGCCACTTTTATGCGTGCTTATGCTAAGTTCAAGGCGAGTGGGGAAGAATAATTGAAAATAATTCCTATATTTGCGCCCACAAAAATCAGGATGAAACAGAATACATTAAAAAATACATATTATTTCGAGGGGAAAGGACTTCATTCAGGTAAGTTCGCGCATATGCGTGTATGTCCTGCGCCTGCCGATACTGGGATTCGTTTTCACCGCATAGACTTAGGCCCGGATGCTTTTGTTGATGCTATAGCGCAGAATGTTTCTTTGACGTCGCGCAGTACTACTATATCAAAAGGGAAGGTATCGGTTAGTACCATCGAACATTTGCTTTCTGCCTTGACGGGTTTAGGCGTAGACAACGCTTTGATTGAGATTGATAATGTGGAAGTTCCAGTGTTGGATGGCAGTGCGGAAAAGTATGTTGAAGCCATATATCCAGATGGGCTTGTGGAGCAGGATGCACCTAGAAAGTATATAGAAATAGGAAGTGAGTTCTTGTATAAAGACGATAAAACAGGTTCTTACATTAAACTTATCCCGTCCGATAATCCTAGTTATGAGGTCACTATAGACTTTAATTCAAAGGTGCTCGGAGTGCAAACTGTGAAATGGGATCCGACGATGGATTATGTACACGAGATAGCTCCTTGTAGGACATTTTGCTTTTTGCATGAAATTCAATTATTGGCAAGCCTTGGTTTAATAAAGGGTGGCGATGTGGAAAACGCTATTGTAGTTGTGGAAAAACCAGTTTCGCCTCAGCGTATAGCTCGTCTTGCTAAGACTTTCGGACATCCAGAACTTAAGGTTACCCAACAGGGTTATTTGAATAATGTAGAATTGCACTTTCCAGACGAGTGTGGACGGCACAAACTGCTAGATATAATAGGAGATTTAAGACTCGTTGGCGGATTTTTGAAGGCCAAAGTCATAGCATATAAACCAGGACATAGTATTAATACTAAGGTCGCTAAACTTATTTAAACAAAATGGTTAATATTCATCCACTTGCTACGGTTCATCCAGGCGCTAAATTAGGAGACAATGTCGAGATTGGCCCATACGCATTCATTGACGATAATGTAGAAATCGGAGATGGTTGTAAGATATATCCACATGCTACTATTTTTTCTTATGTTAAGATGGGAAAGGATTGTAGCGTTTTCCCTGGTGCCGTTGTGGGCGCTATCCCTCAGGATTTGAAATTTGACGGTGAGGTTACTTATGTTGAAATCGGGGATAGAGTAAATATAAGAGAGTGTGCGACTATTAACAGAGGTACAAAAGCTAGCGGAAAAGGCGTGACTAAAATAGGTAATGACACATTAATAATGTCCTATGTTCATGTAGCGCATGATTGTAGAGTCGGTAATCATTGTATCTTGGTTAGTTATGTCGGAATAGCAGGGGAGACGGATGTAGATGATTGGGCTATATTGGGAGGAAGTACCGTGGTACATCAGTTCTCTCATATAGGAAAGCATGCTATGGTAGGTGGTGGAAGTAAGGTTAATAAAGATATACCTCCATATGCTTTATGTGGAAGGGATCCTATCTGCTTTGCTGGTATAAATATAGTCGGTCTTCGTCGTCGTGGTTTCGATTCAGATACTGTAAGAACTATTAGGGATATTTACGACACTATATATTATCAAGGAAATAATGTCTCAGATGCATTGGCTAAGGTGGAGGCTGGATTCCCGGATACTCCTGAAAAGTTGGAAATCGTAAATTTTATACGTAATTCTAAGCGTGGCATCGTGAGAGCTAACGATAATAGCGAAAAGGGCTTTGTGGAATAGAATGTTGCTTTCCACAGCATATTTTCCTCCCATAGAGTATTTTGCATTACTTGCAAAGTGCTCTATCGTTTATATAGAGGGATGTGAGAATTATGTTAAACAATCCTATCGTAATCGATGCAGGATTCTTACTGCCAATGGAGTCGAAGATCTTAGAGTCCCGGTAATACATGGATCATCTAGGTTGATTACAGACATTGGCATAGAATATAAAACTCCATGGGTTAGGCAGAGTGAATATGCCATAGAATCGGCCTATTATAATTCGCCTTTCTTTGAGTATTATCGCGATGAATTATTCGCTATTTTAGATTCTCACCCACAGCGTCTTTGGGATATGAATATGAGTCTAATCGAGTTTTTCTGTCGAAAGATAGGAATTAAAACAGAAATCATTAAAACCGATTCGTTCGTTGAATCTTTTAAGTTATGTGAGGATTATCGTAATGCCATTCACCCGAAAAAATCATCGACATATGAAGCTCATCCGTACTATCAAGTATTTAGAGAGAAGTATGGCTTCATTCCGAATCTTTCTATAATGGACCTGCTTTTCAACGAAGGTCCAGAAAGCATTTGTTATTTATAAGAAATAATGCTATATTTGCAGGCGTGAAAGAGATAGGAGACCGAGTGAGGCCGCCTATTTTTGTTATGGTGTAAGTACAGACTACTTTTGAGGGCTAAGAAAATGGGATTTTTGCGCAAATTAGAGCTTAAGTGATGCTTGTATGCGAGGAAAGAGTGAGAGAATTAATTTGAATAAAAAGATATAGTTATGAATAGAAGTGAGCTTGAGTCAGTTTTAGAAAAAGCTGCAATAGAAAGGGGATGCCGCGTAGTCGATTTGAAATTCGATGACGACGATAATGTCTTCGATGTCACAATCGATAAGGAGGATGGATATGTTGACTTATCTGATTGTGAGTTTGTTCACAGAGCGGTACTTGCTGCCTTCGATAGAAATATAGAAGATTATTCCCTTACTGTAGGGTCTGTTGGGATAAGCTCCCAGAGTGCTGATGAAATGTTGAAAACAATAAACGAATAATTATATAATGGAAAAAGAACCAGTTGCTACTCTTATAGATGCCTTTAAGGATTTTAAGGAGGAAAAAAGTATTGACCGCCCAGTCATGATGGGTGTGCTTAAGGATGTATTTCTTACACAGATAGCTAAGACTTATGGCTCATCAGATAATTTTGATGTAATCGTAAATGTAGATAAAGGAACATGTGAGATATACCAGAACTTCGAAATCGTTGAAAACGTTACTAATCCTAATGCGGAGATGACTCTCGATCAGGTGAAGGCCGATAGTGGAGACGATGACTATGAAATAGGTGATCAATACACTAAGAAGTTAGACCTTAAGTCTTTCGGACGTAGAGGAATATTGAATATTCGTCAGAATCTTCAAGGTAGAATAAGAGATATCGAAAAGGCTAATGTATTCAAAAAATACTCTGAAAAGATAGGTGACATTTTCATCGGAGAAGTATATCAGACATGGAATAAAGAAGTGCTTTTGCTTGATGATGATGGAAATGAACTTCATATACCTCGTAACGAGCAGATTCCAGGCGAACATTTTAAGAAAAATGACACTATACGTGCCATGATAGAGAAGGTTGAGATGAAGAACAACACTACTCCATATATTATCCTGAGTCGCACGTCTCCAGACTTTTTGAAGAAACTTTTCGAACAGGAAGTCCCGGAAATCGCGGATGGATTGATAACTGTGAAGAAAGTGGTTCGTATCCCAGGAGAAAGAGCGAAAGTCGCTGTAGAGTCCTATGATGAAAGAATAGACCCTATAGGAGCCTGTATTGGAGTTAAGGGAAGCCGTATTATGGGTATAGTAAGAGAATTGCATAATGAAAATATTGACGTTATTCAATGGTCTGCTAATCCTCAATTGATGATTCAGCGCGCGTTAAGTCCGGCGAAAGTGTCTTATATCGATATGGGAGAGGGTGATGATGCTAAGGTTAAGGTGTTTATGCATCCGGACGAGGTTCGAAAAGGAATTGGCCGAAACGGATGTAATGTTATTCTAGCAGGACAGTTAGTTGATCGTGAGATAGAGGTATGGCGAGACATTCCTAAGGATGAAGTTGAGGAGGAAGATGTCGCTCTTGATGATTTCGCTAATGAAATCGATCAATGGATCATCGATAAGCTTAAGAGCATAGGATGCGATACCGCTAAGGATGTTCTTGCCATTGATCCCGCTGATATAGCAAAACGCGCTGATCTTGAAGATGAAACAGTGGCAGATGTAATATCAATATTAAAGGCTGAATTTGAAGATTAATTATAAATAAAGGGGTTAAGAATGTCAGAAATCAGACTGAACAAATTAATGAAAAAATTCAACATCGGGCTTGTAGAATTAGTAAATTTTCTATCAAAGCACGGAGTAGATGTTGAAGAGAATCCTAATGCTAAAATAGAAGAATCTGCAGAAACCATGTCCTTGCTTACAAAAGCGTTCGCTAAGGACATGGAGGCTAAGCAGGCTGCCGATGAAGTAGATATCAAGATATCTAAGATTCTGGAAAACACTGTGAAAAAACCTAAGGAAACGGCAGAAGAGGAAGAAGAGCCGGAACAGATGGTAACTATAAAGACCAATACCTTATCTAATAATCCTCCTAAAAATGAGGCAGTTAAGGCTGAGTCGGCAAAAGAAGAAACAATCCAGAGCGAGCCTAGTATTAAGCCAGAGTCTGAGAAAGTAGAGTCGATAAAGGAGGAAAGCGTCGCTGTTGAGCATAAAATTGAGGTTAAGGAGGAGTTGCCTAAGACTGAAAACACAGTTGCTAAGGTAGATGAAGAAAAGCCTGAAGTGAAGCCAGTTGTGGAAATAAAAGCCGAAGTTAAGCCTATTCCTACAGTAGAAAAGAATATTGAGGCGCCTGTTATTAAAACTACTTTAGAAAATAAAATAACAGAAAAAACTCCCGTCGCGAAAGAAGAAAAATCACGGGGAGATGTTAAGCCAGCGAAGCCTGCGTATGAAAATAAATTTGCAGGTGAGAAAAAAGACTTTAAAAAGCCTCATGAAAACAAGAAGCCTTTTACTCCTCAGCCTAAAGTAGTTACTTCCACACCGACCCCAGTGGAAAGGTCTGCCTCTTCGGAAAAAGTAGCTTCAACAGAAAATTCTGGTACTACGCTAAAGGTTGTGGGAAAGATAGACTTGAGTCAATTCGAGAGAAAACCATCTGGGAAAAAGCGTGAACGTATATCTAAGCAGAAGGTTGATTTGACAAAGGCAGGTCAGAATGCCACTAATAACAAGCCTAAACAGGGTAATCCTGGTCAGGCACAAAACAATTCTTCAAATAACAAGAAGAATAAAAATAAGCAGCGTAATAACAACAATAATAACGATCGTAACTTCCGCCCAGCTCTGACCGAGGCCCAACAGGAGGAAATGCAGAAGCAGATTCAAAAGCAGGTCAAGGAGACTTATGCTAAGATGAATGAGGGCAAGAAGAATAACTTCGGTGCTAAATATCGTAAGGAAAAGCGTGATGCGGCTGCAGCTAAGACCCAAGAGGAAATACAGCAGATGGCAGCGGAGAACAAGGTTCTAAAAGTTACTGAGTTCGTTACTGTAAATGACCTTGCTACTCTTATGAACAATACTCCGGTAGTAAAGGTTATCGCGGCGTGTATGAGCCTGGGACTTATGGTGTCTATCAATCAGCGACTTGACGCAGAAGCTCTTGTGCTTGTGGCTGAGGAGTTTGGATACAAGGTTGAGTTCGTAACAGCTGGTATTACCGAAGAAATTAATTCCGTTACGGAAGAAGATAAAGAAGAGGATTTGGTTCCTCGCCCTCCTATTGTAACGGTTATGGGACATGTCGATCACGGTAAAACTTCGCTATTGGACTATATACGTAAATCCAATGTTATTGCAGGAGAAGCGGGAGGTATTACCCAGCATATAGGCGCATATAATGTAACCCTCGACAATGGACGTAAAATTACATTCCTAGATACGCCTGGTCATGAGGCCTTTACGGCCATGCGTGCCCGTGGAGCTCAGATGACCGACTTGGCCATTATCATAATAGCAGCAGACGATGCTGTGATGCCTCAAACGGTTGAAGCTATAAACCATGCGCAAGCAGCTGGTGTGCCAATGGTCTTCGCTATAAATAAAATAGATAAGCCAGGGGCCAATTCCGACACCATCCGACGTCAGCTTTCTGAAATGAACATCCTCGTTGAAGACTGGGGAGGAAAATACCAATGCCAGGAAATTTCTGCTAAGAGTGGTTTGGGTGTGGATAAATTGCTCGAAAAGGTGCTTTTGGAAACAGATCTTCTTGATCTTAAGGCCAATCCTAACAAGCTCGCGAGTGGCGCAGTTATAGAATCTTCTTTGGATAAGGGACGAGGCTATTTGGCTACTATCCTGGTTCAGAATGGTACTCTGCATGTGGGAGATTGTATCCTATGCGGAAGCTTTTATGGAAGAGTAAAGAATATGTTTAATGAGCGTGGTCAGAAAGTTACCGAAGCAGGACCATCTACTCCTGTATCAGTGCTTGGCCTTAACGGAGCTCCAGCTGCAGGTGAAAAGTTCAATGTGCTTGCAGATGAAAAGGAAGCGAAGAGCATAGCTAATAAGCGCGAACAGCTCATACGTATACAGGGGATAAAGACTCAAAAGCATATGACTCTTGAGGAGATTGGCCGTCGTATCGCCATCGGTAACTTCAAGGAACTTAACATTATCGTTAAGGGTGATGTGGATGGTTCAGTAGAAGCCTTATCTGATTCACTTATTAAACTCTCTACAGATGAGGTTAAGGTAAATGTCATTCATAAAGCTGTGGGTGCTATTTCTGAATCGGATATCCTACTCGCTCAAGCTTCTGACGCTGTGATCGTTGGCTTCCAGGTAAGACCTTCTGTTGATGCACGTCGTGCTGCAGAAAAAGAGGGAATAGAAATTCGTTTGTATTCCGTTATCTATGACTGTATCAATGAAGTGAAGGATGGTATAGAAGGTATGTTGGAACCTGAGAAGAAAGAAGAGGTCATAGCTACGGCAGAGGTTAAACAAGTCTTCAAAATCAGTAAAGTGGGGACTATAGCCGGTTGCATTATTCGCGATGGTAAGATGGTGGCCAAGGCTCAGGTTAGGCTTATTAGAGATGGTATAGTTATATATACAGGTGAGCTGTCATCTTTGCAGATAGGAAAGGACTCTGTAAAGGAAGTGGGCGCTGGAAAGGAGTGTGGTATGGCTATCGCTGGATATAATGATATCAAAGAGGGTGATTTCATAGAGGCCTTCCACATTGTCGAGATAAAGAGAACTTTATAGAAGTAATATTTGCACGATAGTGTAATAATTACTAAATTTGTGAAGGGAAAGTCGTACACGACCAGCTCCCTCTGAATTCCCCCAGGACCGGAAGGTAGCAAGGGCAGGAGGTTGTAGCGGTGCGATGTACTAAGCTTTCCCTTTTTTTTGTTTTTATGAAATCAGACATATTGATTATAGGCGCTGGTGCTTCGGGTTTAATGGCTGCTTATGCTGCAGCAAAGACTCTTGTGGAGTCTGGAAGTGATGCATCAGTCGTTGTGCTTGAAAAGATGCCTAGACCAGCTAGGAAGATGATGATTACAGGGAAAGGGCGATGTAATTTTACTAATCTAAAAGACTGGAATGACTTTAGCTCTCATATACGCACTAATCCTAATTTTGTCAAATCGGCTTTTTACGGATTTCCTCCTCAGAAGGTTATAGATTTTTTTACCACGCATGGTATGCCTTCAGTAGTGGAAAGAGGAGACAGGGCTTTCCCTTCTTCATATATAGCTTCGGATGTGGTGGATACATTGGTGAATGCTTGCCATGGTTATGGTGTAAAGATTGAGTGTGAGTCGGAAGTTAAATCTATAGAAAAGGCTGAATCTTTTTTTAAGGTGGTTCTAGAAGATGGCTCTGTCTATTTGTCAAGAGTTTTGATTATAGCCACTGGAGGTTTGAGTTATCCTTCAACTGGATCTACAGGAGATGGCTATAGGTGGGCTGGTGAAATGGGGTATAAAATGATACCTGTTTTTCCTTCTCTTACGGCTCTTGTCCCTGACGGATATAAAATCAGAGAAGATAAATCTTTACATATAGATAGAAGGACTAAGTTAAGTGAGTGGGGTAGTGCACTATGTGGAATGCAGTTAAAGAATGTCGGACTTCAACTTTTAGTGCAGGATAATTTAATAGAAGAAGAGTTCGGCGATGTGGATTTCACGGATGGAGGAATAGAGGGCCCGATAGGCTTTCAACTTAGCCGTAAAGCTGTAAAATCACTCGTTAATGGCTCAAAAGTACGCGTCGTGTTAGATTTAAAACCAGGCGTTACTTTGACAGACCTTACTACCAGAATTAAAGAAATATGGAGCGAGATAGATAAAGATCCTCGTAGTGCTCATATTAGAGAAAAGGAGCGATTAAGGATTTTGCTTGGGAAACTTATGCCGTGGGAACTTATTCCAGCCTTCAGCTTAAGCCATCCGGAGATTATTACATTAGAGCGTCGTTCTAGAACTCAGACAAAGGTGTGGATTAATCTAGTTAGCATATCTAAGGCTCTGAAAAGTTGGACATTTGATATTGTTGGCTATGTAGGCTATGAACGTGCCGTAGTTACAGCAGGAGGTATAGATACCAGCCAGTTTGTTTCTAAGACTATGGAGTCTCGACTAGATAAAGGACTATACATGTGCGGTGAATTGATGGACATAGATGCTGATACAGGAGGATATAATCTTCAATTGGCCTTCTCAACAGGTCATCTTGCAGGAGAGAGTGCCGCTAAAAGTCTTGTATTGGATAGCCAAAAATAAATCCGTGACATCCTTTTGGCGTGTGACGCAATAAGAAAACACGGAATAATATGCTTTGAAAATAGGCTCATACAGCCTATTATTATTAATATTTTTTATTATATTTGCACTCCCAAAGCCACTTTAGCTCAGTCGGTAGAGCAGCGCATTCGTAACGCGCAGGTCGCGAGTTCGAGCCTCGTGAGTGGCTCTAAGAATTACGGCGCTTTTGTATTGCATTCACTATGCATACAAAGGCGCTTCCTATTATGGCGGAACATAGTGAGCCAAGTAGCACGGCTATCTTACCTGTGGCTCTCATATTCTCCATAAGTTCGGGCGCTTGGTCTCCGAAAGACAGTGTATCTACAAATATGCTCATCGTGAACCCTATTCCTCCTAAACATGCTACAGCGAAGAACATAGGCCAACTCGTCCCTTTCGGCTTTTCGCCAATTTTTAGTTTTACGCTTAACCAGCTAAGCAGTGTTATACCAAGAGGCTTTCCTATCATTAGGCCTAACATTATGCCTATAGCCACATTGCTGGCTGATGAAAGAGCACTTGGATCTAGTCGTACGCCTGCATTGGCCAATGCAAAAAGAGGCATTATAAGGAAATTGACCCATGGTGATAGTGCGCGTTCAAGCGTGTAACTCATGTTCATGGAGCCGTTGACGGTACGCTTAAGTTCCCTTAAGTAGTGTCTTTGTGGCCCATTAGGGAAGCCCATCCCTGATTCAATATTGTCGTATTGGTTAAAATTGGCCCAAGAATCTTTCAGCCTAGAATATACGCCTTCTTTATCATAACGTGCTTTATTAGGTATGATGAATGCCATTACTACGCCAGACATGGTTGCGTGTATGCCTCCATAGTAGAAAAGCACCCATATTGCGAATGCAATGACAAGGTAAGGAAGCATCCTCTTTTCGCCCAGCTTTCTAAGTATTAGAGCAATACCTATCATGGCCAAGGCTATAAGAATAAGTGTTAAGTTGAGTTGTCCGCCATAGAATAAGGCAACCACTAATATTGCGATCAAATCATCTGCTATTGCAAGTGCTGTAAGGAATACCTTCATAGCTACAGGGACTTTATCCCCAAGTGCTGAAAGTATGCACACGGCAAAGGCGATATCCGTAGCAGTAGGAATTCCCCATCCACTTGCGCCTGGTCCGGAATGATTTACTATAGTGTATATTATGGCTGGACATACTACTCCACCGAACGCGGCGATGATGGGGAGAATGGCTTTTTTAGGAGAAGAAAGTTCTCCATATGCAACTTCTCTTTTAATTTCTAGACCGACTGTAAAGAAAAATACTACCATGAGTATGTCGTTTATGAATTTGCCGACATTCATGTTTTGAGGGAAGCTGACATTTACTGCTCCGTCAGGACTTTTTAGTTTAATTATGAGATCAGTATTTAAAATGTCTTGATAAAGGTCTCTTGTCAAAGGAAGATTGGCAAGAAGTAAAGCTACGGCTACGCATATAATTAGAAGCACGCCTTGGAACCAAGGCTTCTGTGTCAGATTATGACTTTTTTCGTGAAATATTTTTCTGGTTTTATTCCAGTAATAAATAGGAATCAGTTTCATATTAAAATATAATCTTAAAGTTTAGAGTATGATTATCACAGTAATATGCATCTATTTGAGATACAGTCTCATCTTTAGAACATATCATTGATACTGGCTCGACCTCTATTGCTATTAGATCGCCGGTCCTAAGGTAACAGATGGAGGACGCCTTTTCAATAGCTTGCTCTATTATTTGAACAGAGTCTGCTTGTCTTTGATATATTGTTTTGTCATTCTTTTTTATAACGAATTCATTCGTCGGGTTTCCTAGTGTGATGAAAGAGTATAGCGGATATGGAAGAAATGAGGTGTGATCCATGCAGCTAGCGCATGCCCATCCCTGTTGTGGTATATCTAATAGGTCCGTCGGATAAAGTAATATGCCATATCCTATAGCATCATAGTATCTGGATGCGAATTCGTAAGAGATACTGCGTCCAGGTTTGCTTATTCTTGCGAATAGAACAGGGGTATATTTAAGGGAGTGAATGAATTCTGGAACATATAGATCTTCACCATCTCTTTCCCATGTGGTATCAGGTCTTACTATTATATTCCCTGTCGCTGAAAGTACTACTATATTCATAACCAATTTTAAACTTTCTCAAGCGTTAACTTGGAGTGGGGTTTACCACCTTTTTTTTATATTTTATAAT
Organism: uncultured Bacteroidales bacterium; assembly: GCA_934680015.1. Taxonomy (GTDB): domain Bacteria; phylum Bacteroidota; class Bacteroidia; order Bacteroidales; family UBA932; genus Cryptobacteroides. The sequence continues at coordinate 83,668 of CAKUSP010000007.1, forward strand.
TGCGAAAATTTTCGGGCACAAATGTAAACAAAAAATACAGTTCTTGTAGTGTGATTATAGGACTTTTTTGCTCCCGTTAAAAATGTAATGTTATATTTTGAATGTTTGACCAAAGTGTTAAATTTGTACCCATTATGAAAATTAAAGATATCAAATATCCCGATTATCCTTTCACCAGGATGGTGAAAGTAAAAGTTAAGGATTCTTCAAAGGGACGCTTTCAGTTTGATGATTCGTATCCTTACCTTGATGATAGTTTTTCTTATAAGTTTAATAGATTATTAAATGCTTTTGTACTCAGGTGGTTAGATAATGTATATCATAGAGTATGCTTGGGACTTAGAATAGAAGGAAGGGAGATACTAAAAAAATATAAGAAGGAATTGGCAAATGGTGGAGTTTCCGTATGTAATCATGTTTTTCGTGAGGATCTTGTAATGGTGTGCAGGGCCTTGGGAAAATATAGGAAAATGCATGTTCCGATATATGCTAAACATCTAAATAATAGTAGAATGTATTATTGGATGTTAAGATATATGGGTGGAATTCCTATAGGGGAGACCATGTCTGGGATGAAGGCCTTTAATACAGCTCTTGATACATATCACGCAAGGGGAGAGTGGATACATGTCTTTCCAGAGGAAGTAAGATGGGATTTTTATCCTTACATTAGGCCGTTTAGAAAGGGTCCATTTACTATGGCCTATAAGTACAATTGTCCTTTGGTCCCACTGGTGATTACTTTTAGAAAGAGAACAGGTATTTTTCGCCTGACCGGTCCTAAGGATATGCCTCTATTTACTATAAAAATTCTCGAGCCTGTGTTCCCTGATAGAACAAAAACTCGAGAAAGTGAGGTTAATCGTATGCTAGAAACTGCTCATCAAAGGATGGTTGAAGGCGCTGGAATAAAAAATAACCCTTGGCCAGCTAATCCTTGTGAGTTAGACGCTTAAATATATTTTCCTTTTCTTTATTCTGCATGAGATGGACGATTTTGAATTGGCCATCTCTCATGCCTTTATTTAGGCTTTCTTGTTTGAATGCTCTAAAACTATCACCGATTAGACGGAAAGTTTTAGGCTCTTTAAGGCGAAGCGATTTTCTCTTCGCTGCGTATTCCGTGTTATAGTCCTGAAGAGTATGATCCACCATTTCAGAAAATTCGTCGGCGGTCTTTTGATCTACTGATTTATCGAATTCGTAAAAAAAGTCGTAACGTGATTTCTCCACATCGGCAAAGCCTGCAAAGAACTTCGCTTTAAGCGATTTTTTTCGTTCTGCTTTATGCACTGCATCTATGAATTGCTTCTCATACAACTTTTCGCCAGTTATACTTACTATGCCATTTATTTTTTGTATCATGTGTATAGTAGGCGTGTTTTTGTATTTAGGTCCTGCAACGAGCAGGTCATTCATATTGTATCTATACAAGCCATTGAATGTGGTAATGTATGGACAGTAATTTTTCCCCTCTTCCAATTCATGTAACATCTTAAAGTGTGGCGATGGACTATTCAATTCACTTTCTTCCACAAATTCCAAAAAGTGAAATTGGGCGAAAGGAACAGACCAATTGGAGCCATCGAAAGGCATACCGAACCTGCATTCGGAAGCAAAATATCCTATCTCGATGTGTTGTATGTTTGCTGGAAACGCATCTATAAATTTATCGATATAAATCTGGGTGTTGCCGCATTTCCACGTGTTTAGCGCGGCTATCTTAGGCCAATAGTGCTTAGGTAGAGGATGTCCATAGAGTTCTTTTAGCTTCTGTAACTCGTCGGCACGTTTCGGATTAGGTTTTATAAGCTTAGCTACTCTTTCACGTATGTCATCTTCTATTGCTACTTTTTTACTTAATGTACCATGCCGAATATCATCAATGTAATCGTCATAGAACTCTTCGGCGTTCTTCAGTAGTTCTGTGATTGTAGAAGGATTGGCCGTTAGAATAAATGAAATGTCTCTGTGTTCTATCGCAAGGCGCATCATGGCATAGTAACGCGCTGTATAGTCGGAAATTTCTGAAAGATAGTAAGGATCGGCAATCTTTTTCCGTAGCATCTTAGAGGCAGAAGCCTGCGTGTAACCGGAGATGGAACCTACTGGTACACCTTCTTTAGTGTATCCCTCTATTGCCGGGCTAACTATTACTAAAAACTTGCCTCCCACAAGGTCAGGATTTCTCGATAATATCCAAAACCAAAGATTGGAAATCCTGTGCGACACTTCCTTATACTCCCATGACATGGGAAGGAATTTGGGCTTGGCCGTAGTTCCAGATGTAGTTGCGTACATAAAAGGCCTTCCCGGTATCAGTACATTATGCTCTCCTGCCAATTGTCTGTCTACATAAGGACGAAAAGCTTCATATTCGCTAGCCTTGTTCTTTTCTCTAAATCTGGCTATAAGTTCTTCGTTAGAGTCAGCAGATAAGATGTAATCAAAACTATGTTCTTTACCATAAACGGTATCTTTATTATATGTCAAGATGTCTCTAAGCGTGGCACATGACGTCTCGTATGGAGTTGATAGGGCCTTGTCCATACGCCTTTTCTCGGCTCCTCCTACTATCGAAAAATAAGCCTTAATGGCTTCTCCTATTATTTTCCCCATTTCATTTTCAATTTTTCCATACCATTTTCTAGGGCATATTCCTGCTCGAGTTTTGCAAATTGCTTTTTAGTATCAAGCATAAAAGCCCCATTCTGTATCCAAGAGAAATAAGAACGTTCAGTATTGAATACATCCCGAGCTTTCTTCCCCTTGTGCTTTCCGAAATTGATAATGGCTTCACCATTGTCATCTCGCATGAGATAACCTGCAAAATCTATGCTTTTTCGACTACCGAAGCTGGAAAGTGAATTAATGTCATTTTTTAAGGTGTCTGGGTATTTGTCCAATTCTCCTTTTAATACCTCGTATGTAGCTATAGTATCAGCCTCTGCCGTATGTGCATTTTCGAAGTCTCCACCACAATAAAAGCGATATGCTGCTTTTAGATTACGGGGTTCCATGGTATGGTAGATACTTTGTACATCTACCATTTTAGGAGAATGAAGGTCGACATCTATCTTTTTTCCGGCCAATTCCACTCTCTCGAATTCTTCTGCTAACATGGGCAGGTCAAATTTCGTGGAGTTAAACCCAGCCAGATCACTATCTTTGAGCCAAAGGGCTACTTCTTCCGCAACATCGTAAAAAGTAGGGCAATCGATGAGCATGTCATCTGTTATTCCATTTACTTTAGATGCTGAAGGGTCTATAGGCCTTTGACATTTATTTTCATAGTCCCAAGGTTTTATTTTCCATGTCTTTACTGAGTCTGTTCCATCAGGAAATACCTTTACGAAGCTAAGTTCGATTATGGAATCATGTGGGATATTAAGCCCTGTGCTTTCTATATCGAAAAAAAGCAGGGGCCGGTTAAGGTTTAGTTTCATATCTTATTTCTTACTTTAAGATACCATTATAGGCATGATGATGCCACAGAGCTTCTCGCTTTCAGCTTCTTCTTCTGAAGGAACGATAAGTACAGCGCGACGAGCATCGGCAAATTTCATTATAATGCTTTCGCAAGTCATATTGCTTAGTATTTCTATAAGGAAACTGCTTTTGAATCCTACACTTAATGTGTCGCCATGATATTCACAAGGTATCTTCTCATAAGCGGCTATAGCAAAACTTAGGTCTTGTGCAGTAATTTCCAATAGGCCCTCGGAAAGTTCGAACTTTATATGGTTGGAAGCTTTGTTTGCGCACACTGCTACACGTTTTACTGTATTGAGCAGTTGAACTCGGTCAATCTTTAATATGTTAGTATTGTTCTGTGGAATGACGTCGCGGTATTTCGGATATCTACCTACTATAAGCCTGCATATCAATGTGGTGCCAGAAAAAGTAAAAACTGCACTAGACTCATCGAAACTAAGGTCGACAGTCTCGATGTCTTTCCCTATTATGGATTTAAGGATAAGGGCTGGTTTCTTGTGCAGAATGAAAGAAGTTTTTTCTGTACTTTTCAATTCGCTATCCGTATAGCAAATCAGTTTATGCGAGTCAGAAGCTACAAGTGTGCTTTTGTCTATATCTAGATCGAAAAAGATACCATTCATGGCAGGTCTCATCTCGTCATCTGCCGTAGCATAAACTGTAGAAGAAATGCCGTTGATAAGTGCTTGTGCCGGGAATGTGATGTGCTGGGCATTATCGCACGAATCAGAAATGTTAGGGTAATCTTCTGATGGATAATAAGGAAGCGAAGAGTTACCATTGTTCCATATGCACTCGAAAGAACTATCAGATGTCGTTTTGATGGATATAGGTTGATCTGGTAATGCCTTTATCAAGTCTATCATCTGGTGAGAAGGAACTGCTATGCTACCATCTTCTTCATTTTCCACGTTAATGGAAGTGCGCAGCGTAAGTTCCTGATCGGAAGCTGTTATGGTTAATAATCCTCCCTTTACATCGAAAAGAAAATTATCAAGTATAGGAAGTACCGTTTTAGTAGGAATGGCCTTAGCCACATCCATCAATCCTTTAAGCAATTCTGCGCTTGAAACATTAAATTCCATATAACTTTTTATTTTGATTATTCAAATTAGTTCAATTCTTCAACAACCTCGCAAAAATACAAAAAATCTTCGGATAATCCATGCTATGGAAGATGGCACATATTTTGACTTTAACGACCCCGGTTTAGGGACCTTTTAAAAACGGATTCTAATCAAATATTGAAATTTTAAATTTAATATAGTATGAACAGATTGATAAAATCTTTAGCAGTGGCAGGTGCTCTTGTTTCTATGTCTGCCAATTTGTCAGTGTCCGCACAGGATTATCCTGACTTTACTTACGCTGCCGAATCGTCGATGAAGGCGGTTGTTTATGTAGAAGTTACTATTCGGGCCAATACCTCTGGATCCCAAATTACCGATCCTTTTTTCCAGTTTTTCTTCGGTGACGATTTTGTCCCACAAAGCCGTGAGCGAAAGGGCAGTGGCTCTGGTGTGATTATTCGCCCTGACGGGTATATAGTGACTAATAATCATGTGGTAGCCGATGCCACCACTATAAAGGTGACTTTAAACAACAATAAGTCTTATGATGCCACTATAGTAGGAACTGATCCTGCAACTGATGTCGCTCTTATAAAGATCGATGCTAAGAATCTGCCATATCTTTCATTTTCGGATTCAGACAAATTGAGAATAGGCGAGTGGGTATTGGCCATAGGCTCTCCATACGATCTTCGATCTACGGTAACAGCAGGTATAGTAAGTGCCAAGGGGCGTTCGATGCCTAATTATAAAGGGGAGTTTAAAGTGGAGTCTTTTATCCAGACAGATGCTGCTGTGAACCCTGGAAATTCAGGCGGAGCCTTAGTTAACAAGAGGGGAGAATTAGTGGGGATTAATACTGCTATCATTTCTCAAACAGGATCTTATGCAGGGTATTCATTTGCCGTTCCTTCTAATATTGCTAGTAAAGTAGTTGCGGATCTTATTGATTTCGGCTCAGTAAGAAGGGCCCGTCTAGGTGTGTCTATGATGGCGGTTGACGAAAAAGTTGCAGATGAGATGAAACTTTCTTCACTTGATGGCGTATATATTGTTGAGGTCGTTAAAGGAAGCGCTGCTGATAAGGCAGGGATAAAGAAGAATGATGTGATCTTGTCCGTAAACGGAAAGAATGTTGAAAATCCTTCTCATTTCCAGGAACTTGTAAATGGATTCCATCCAGGTGATGTGGCTACCATGAAGATTGCCCGCGGTCAGAATGTGCATAATGTAAAGGTTACATTCCAGGGTGAAACTCAACAGACAGGATGGGCTCAAGAAGATGGCACTGTATCGTTCTATGGAGCATCACTAAGAGCTGCTGATAAGGCTACACTCTCCGATTTGAGAATCAAGAACGGTGTAGAGATAGTATCCGCCGGAAAGGGTAAATTAGCTGCGAGTGGAGCAGTTGATGGTCTGATTATCAGGTATGTGAATGATCAGAGCGTTTCTAAACCTCAAGACGTGATAGATGCTGCGGCAAAGGCAAAAAGAGCTATCGTTATAGAGTGTATAACTCCTGCCGGCCGTTCTGTATTCTTCGCGCTTGCAAAGGATTAGATAGTTTAGATTTATAATGAGACAACTAAAAATTACAAAAAGTATTACCAACCGTGAAAGCGCGTCTCTAGATAAGTACCTTCAGGAGATTGGCCGTGAGGAGTTGGTATCGCCGGAGGAAGAGGTGGAATTGGCCCAGCGCATCCGTAAGGGTGATCAGGTGGCTTTGGAAAAATTGACAAGGGCTAATTTAAGGTTCGTGGTTTCTGTTGCGAAGCAGTACCAGAATCAGGGCTTAAGTCTTCCGGATCTTATAGACGAAGGAAACCTGGGTCTTATCAAAGCTGCGGAAAAGTTTGATGAGACCCGCGGTTTCAAATTTATTTCTTATGCAGTATGGTGGATTCGTCAGAGCATATTGCAGGCTCTTGCGGAACAAAGTCGTATAGTCAGACTTCCTTTGAATCAGGTAGGTTCATTGAATAAGATAAACAAGGCTTTGGGGCGCTTCGAACAGGAAAATGAGAGGCAGCCATCCACGCAGGAGTTGGCAGAGATGATAGATATTCCGAAAGAGAAAATCGATGACACTCTTCGTGTTTCGGGGCGTCATGTAAGTATGGATGCTCCTTTTGTGGATGGTGAGGATAATTCGCTTCTGGATGTGCTTCCTAATGATGATTCTCCAATGGCAGATCGTGGATTGAACAAGGAGTCACTTAGCACAGAGGTTGATCGTGTGCTTCAAGTGCTTACTCCGCGTGAAAGAGAGATAGTGAAGTGCTTCTTCGGAATCGGATGCCAGGAGATGACTCTGGAAGAAATTGGTGAGAATTTGGATCTTACTCGTGAAAGGGTGCGCCAGATAAAGGAGAAAGCTATAAGAAAATTGAAAAAACCATCAGCTTGCGAGCTGCTTAAATCTTACCTTGGTTAATGGGTGCTCAAGAGTTATTGGCTTTAAAAGCCTCGGAAGCGATACAGTCGCTATATTCAGTAAAGATGGAACCATCTGCTCTGCAGGTGGCAGCCACCAGAAAGGACTTTGAAGGGGACTACACCTTAGTGGTGTTTCCTCTTTTGCGCATTTCTCACACTAGTCCTCAAGTTACTGGTGAAGCCATAGGGGGATGGGTGAAGAATAATTGTCCGGAAGTGGGTAATTATAATGTTGTTAATGGGTTTTTGAATTTTACTCTATCGGCTAAATACTGGAACGAGACTCTAAAGGAAATGGAGAAGACTCCAGATTTTGGTACGCTTCCAGCTACTGGAAAAACTATAATGGTGGAGTTTTCATCCCCTAATACGAATAAGCCTCTGCATTTGGGCCATGTGCGTAATAATTTATTGGGGTCTTCTGTCTCTGACATATTAAAAGCAGCAGGTAATAATGTAATAAAGGCTACATTGGTTAATGACAGGGGAGTGCATATCTGTAAGAGTATGTACGCATGGGAAAAGCGCTTTAATGGTGCTACGCCACAGAGTCGCCATCAGAAAGGCGACCATCTTGTGGGTGACTGCTATGTGGAGTATGCGAAGATGGAAAAGGAAGATCCTTCTGTTTTGGACGATGTCCATAAGATGTTAGTTGACTGGGAGAATGGCGATCCTCAAGTACGCGCGCTATGGAAGATGATGAATCAGTGGGTGTTTGATGGATTCGCACAGACATATAAGTCCTTGGGCATTACATTCGATAAGACTTATTACGAGTCTCAGACCTATTTATTAGGTAAAGAGTTAGTCAAGAAAGGTCTTGAAATGGGCGTATTCGTCAAGGATCCTGACGGGAGTGTGTGGTGTGACCTTACTGCCGATGGGCTTGATCGAAAGATTCTCCTCCGTAGCGATGGTACATCTGTATATATAACACAGGATCTCGGTACAGCGGAAAGGCGTTTTAATGAATTTCACCTCGACTCTCATGTTTATGTCGTAGGTAATGAACAGGATTATCATTTTCAGGTTCTTAAATTGATTCTTTCCAAGCTTGGTTTTGATTGGGCAAAGAGAATATATCATTTAAGTTACGGTATGGTGGAACTTCCTGAAGGAAAAATGAAAAGCCGTGAGGGTACTGTAGTAGATGCTGATGACCTTATAGAGAAGATGTATAATGAAGCTAAACTGACTTCAGAGGCTTCAGGCAAGTTGGGTGATATGAGCGAGGAAGAAAAGAGTAAATTATACTCTATGATAGGTTTGGGCGCTTTGAAGTACTTTATTCTTAAGGTGGATCCTAAAAAGACCATGCTTTTCGATCCTAAAGAGAGCATAGATTTTAATGGAAACACTGGCCCGTTTATTCAATACACGCATGCACGTATTAAGAGTATTTTACGCAAAGCTCAGGAAGAGGGAAAGAAGTCGGAGGTGGATGATGATATTGTCCTATCACCTAAGGAGGTAAGAATGGTTAAGATACTTGCGTCTTATCCTGATAAAGTAAAGGAGGCTGCAGATTCACTTTCTCCTGCCCTTATTGCTAATTACGCTTATGATTTGGCGAAGGAATTCAATCAATATTACCACGATACACCTATCCTTCGAGAATCAGACTCTAAGGTGCTCTCTATGCGTCTGTCCTTAATAGAAGAGGTGGCAGTAGTATTGGAAAAGGCGATGGGACTACTTGGAATCAGTCTTCCTGACAGAATGTAATATAATGGAGCAGGCGTATATGTTCCCTACCTCTATAAAGGAGGTGGAAAAACTAGGGTGGGATTATATAGATATAATCTTTTTTACAGGAGATGCTTTTGTAGATCATCCTAGTTTCGGAACAGCCTGTATAAGTCGATACCTTCAGAAGTTCGGTTATCGTATAGCTATCGTCCCTCAGCCTAACTGGAGGGACGATTTGCGTGATTTTCGTAAACTGGGGAAGCCGAGGTTGTATTTTGCCGTTAATTCAGGGGCTATGGATTCCATGGTGAATCACTATACTGCGCAGAAGCGACTTCGGCACGAAGACGCTTACACGCCGGATGGGCGTGCCGGGCAGCGTCCGGATCGCGCGGTCACAGTCTACACTAAGATCCTCAAACAGTTATACCCGGATGTCCCTGTGGTTATCGGTGGTGTGGAAGCCTCTTTAAGACGACTTACTCATTATGATTATTGGGATGACTGTCTTCACCCTTCTATCCTTTTAAGTAGCGGAGCCGATTGGCTATGTTATGGAATGGGAGAAAAACCTATGTTAGAGTTGACTCGTGCCATAGAGGCAGAACGTAATATTCGTCAGATGGAATCCCTTCCACAATTGGCTTTTTATAGAAAAGGGACATGCAAGATAGCTGATGCTCTGACTCTGAATAGTTATCAGACTTGTCTGAAGGATAAGGTGGCATTTGCCCGAAATTTCCATGAAATAGAAATGCAGATAAACATGATGCATCCCCAAATCCTGATAGAAGCTGTGGAAGGTGGTTATGTACAGGTGAATCCGCCATGCCCGCCAGCTACCACTTCGGAAATGGATTCTTATTGGGATTTGCCATTCACAAAGCTTCCGCATCCCCGCTACAAAGATAAGCGCATCCCCGCTTATGACATGATTAAGGATAGCATCATAACACATAGAGGGTGTTTTGGAGGATGTAATTTTTGCACTATCGCCGCCCATCAAGGGAAGTTTATTCAGTCTAGAAGCCATGAAAGTATATTGGCCGAGGTTAAAAAGCTTGCCTCCATGCCACAATTCCATGGTAATATATCAGATTTAGGAGCCCCGACGGCGAATATGTATGGCATGAAAGGGCGGAATCAGGATTTATGTAAAATCTGTCGCAGGCAGTCGTGTTTGTTTCCTTCACCTTGTAAGAATATGAATCGATCCCACACAGATATTTTAAAATTATATAAAGAGGTGGATGCAGTGAAGGGAGTTAGGCATTCTTATGTGGGAAGTGGTATAAGGTACGATTTATTTTTAACGCAGGACGGATTTGTGGATGAATCTTCTAGGCCATATCTAAAAGAATTGATCCTCAGTCATATATCGGGGCGTATGAAAGTGGCTCCAGAACACACTGAAGATAGGGTTCTTAATTATATGGGAAAACCTTCATTTAAACTATTTGAGAGACTTCGTTCAGAATTTAACAAGATAAATAAAGAAGCAGGCAGGCACAGCGAGATAGTTCCATATTTTATTTCGGCTCACCCAGGGTGTACTATGGAGGATATGAGGCGATTGGCCCATAATCCATGTCTGAAAGGTATTTGGATGGAACAAGTTCAGGATTTTACTCCTACACCTATGACTACATCTTCTGTAATGTTTTATTCTGGTATTGATCCTCGAACAATGAAGCCCGTTTTTGTGGAACGACGTCCAGAGGCAAAACGGGCTCAAAAAAGTTTCTTTTTTAAGAAATAAAGGTACGCTTATGATAGTTGGAATTTTCTAGAAGAACGCATCATTTGTTTTAGAATGATAGCCATCTGCTCAGATTCCTGGAGTACATTTAGATAAAGATACCCGGTATTCATGTTTATAGCGTTGTCTCTAATATCTTCCATGAGGGCTTTGCGCATGTTGGAAAAATCTTTTTGAAGAAGTTTTAGATTATCTTCAACCGATTTAAGCTCAGCGAATTCTCCATCTTCACAATGCTTTTTAACCTCATCCATATAACTGATTAGACAGTCCCTTTCTGGAATGAAGGAGTTAACATATCTTTCAGGAATAGGGGTGAAGTGGTTATCTATATGTTCGAAAGCAGGCTCACAGATACGACGTATGGCATAGTAAAGCTGTTCCAACTCGTTGAAGGAGGTAAAGAACCAAGCACTTTTACGCATGGCCGTCTCTTGGTCAAGGTGTCGCATGCAAATGGTTTCTTTTCTTCTGATATTCTTTAATTTACCTTTTTTGTCTTTTAATTCGTAGTTAGACTTTCGAAGTTGTTTAATATTTTCTGTAAAAAGGCCATCAGTAACATTTTTATAACTTGAGATAATGCCATTTAGTATAAGACCTTCGTTTTGCGCTACATATTGACATACGAGAGTGTCGGTCTCCGCTTGGTCTTCGCAGCGAAGAATCTTGCGGAAGGTCTTGTCGCCATTTTCTTCTTCATTTTTTTTCTTATAACTGACATTACTATGTATCATTACGGCAAGACCGACTATTACTATTATAACCATTGCTATCATGCCACCCCAATGCATAATCATGGCGATGATAAAGGTAGCTATGAAAGCTATGGCCGCGGTTAGAAACCATCCGCCTATGACTGAGAGTACGCCTGTTATTCGATATACTGCACTTTCCCTTCCCCAGGCCCTATCGGCAAGTGAGGATGCCATAGCTACCATGAATGTAACATAGGTTGTGGATAATGGCAGCTTCATTGAAGTTCCGAGTGCTATAAGAAGCGAAGCCGTAACCAGATTGACAGATGCTCTTACCAAGTCGTATTGAGCTCCATTTTCGATTTCTACATGGCTACGATCGAATCGTTTATCTATCCAGTCTCTCATGCCTTCAGGAGTGATGGCCAATGCCATACGTGCAACAGAATTGCCGAAGCGTACAAGGCTGCGAGCAACCCATGAAGTACCGAACATTTCTTCGCCTTCGTCTTGTTTTGCGAGATTCAACTCTGTTTTGGTTACATTGTGCGCTTTCTTAGATGTCGCTAGAGCTAAAACCATAATTATACCAGCTGCCAGTAGAAATATTAGTGGCGTTTTTGCACTCTCATTCAGCACATTCATCATGTGGGTAGATGGATTATCGCCTGTTGCCATCCAGTCATGGTATGATGCGTAGCCTGTCAGTGGAACTCCGATGAAGTTGACAAGGTCGTTGCCGGCGAATGCTGTTGCCAATGCAAATGTGCCTACGAGTACGACTATTTTAAAAACATTAACTTTCAATGCGTGAAGGGTTTGCATGAGCAGAGTGAAAAAGATAAGGCATCCGCCAAGTATCAGTAACGCATTCGAGTTTATCCAGTCTTTAGTGCTTTCTGTCATAAAAGACATGGACTTGAGTCCTTTAAAAAGCATGAAATAGATAATGGCGGTTATGGATATGCCACCGAATATACCTATCTTCCATTTGAGGGACTTGTTCTTATAATTAAAAGTAAAAATAAGTCGTACAATCCATTGAATAATTACACCGACGAAAAACGCTATAGCTACCGATATGAATATGCCCAGTATGACTTGTAGCGCCTTTGCCGTGTTCATGTAGTCAGAGAATTCAAGTGTATTGTCCGGGACAGCATTCATTTTTAGCAAGGACATCGCACAGGTGGCTCCGAGAAGTTCGAATACCATGGAGACGGTAGTCGATGTCGGCATGCCTAGTGAATTGAATGTGTCAAGTAGCATGATGTCCGTGACCATTACTGCAAGACATATAAGCATTATTTCACTAAAAGAGAACTGCTCCGGCCTAAAAATGCCGTGTCTTGCCACATCCATCATCCCATTGCTCATAACAGCGCCACAGAATACACCTACAGCTGCAATGATTATTATGGTTTTAAAATTAGCGGCTTTGGAGCCAATGGCAGAATTGAGAAAATTAACAGCATCATTACTTACTCCGACCCATAGGTCCGATATTGCAAGTAAGAAAAGGAAAATGACAAAACCTAAATATACCAATTCCATATAAAATGAACTTATCTCCGTAAGGAGCTGTTTTCAAGCGCAAAGTTAATTTGCAAATGTTAAAAAGATGTTAAATTTTTAAAAGAAATAGGAATGCGAGTGTTCCGGGCTAAAAAACTGACTATATTTGCAATTGTTCGGAATAGTGATTTTATGGATAGTTTAAAGGAAATCAAGCAGAGGATACTTGTCGTTGATGATGAAGAAGATATTCTTAATATATTGAAATTCAATCTTGAAAATGCTGGTTATGTGGTTGATACGGCAGTTTCAGGGGAGGAAGCGTTGGACCGGATAAACGATACTCCATATAATTTGGTGTTACTGGATGTTATGATGGCAGGAATATCTGGTTTTCGTGTTGCTGAAATAATTAGGGAAGAACGTAAACTGGATGTCCCTATAATTTTTCTAACGGCACGTACTTCTGAGGACGATCTTTTAAATGGCTTTTCTTCTGGAGGTGATGATTATATTACAAAACCTTTTTCTGTTCAGGAACTGATAGCCCGTGTTCGTGCCGTACTTAGAAGACATCAGCCTACAGTTAAAGAAGGTGTTGCTATGTTAAAAAGCGGAAGATTGCGAATTGACAGTGAAACTAAAATGATTTATGTGGATGGGAAGGCTGTTCGGTTATCTCGAAAAGAATTTGATTTATTGGTGTTGCTAGTCAAACAACCAGGAAGAGTGTTTTCGAGGGAAGAAATTATTTCATTTTTGTGGAAGGACTCTCCGTATGTAATTGATAGGACTATAGATGTACATATTGCGAGGATTAGATCTAAACTTGGCCCATTGAAGTCTTGTATAACTAATAGATCAGGATTCGGGTACTGCTTTCAATATAAAGAAGATAAGACATGAAGCAGAATAAAACTAGCTATAGTAAACGCTATAAAAGTCGTTTGGTATTGTGCTTTTCTGCTGCATTTGCCCTTTTCGCCTTAGCCTTGCTGGCTTTTCAAATTAGATTTGAAAGGCAGACCAGGTTGAATTTCGCCGTTAATGATTTAAGTACATATGCTGAAATACTGTCGGAATCTTCGGATTATGGACAGACAAAGCGGCTTTTGCCTTTAGAATTAAGGATAACTGTTCTCGATACCACGAGAAAAGTCTTATATGAAAGCGTTAAGGACACCTATCGAGAGAAACATTCAAGCGGCACTGAAGTGTTAGAGCCCATAGAGAGTGACTCCACTGCGTGTGTCATGGTATCCAAGACCTCAGGGAAGAAGTTCCTATATTATTCTAAAACATTTGATGATAAGATAATAAGAGTGGCGATACCATATAATGACACTATAAGGCCTCACCTTAGGCCAGGGAGTATATTTATGCTTGTCGTGTCTCTTCTCTTTTTATTATCAGTTCTAGTTATCATATTGCTATCGTATCGTTTCAGTTCAGATATAGATAGGTTTCAGCAACAATACAAAGACGATAGCGATAGAAAATTTGCCAATATCAAACAGCAGATGACAAGTAACATATCGCATGAACTGCGTACTCCTGTGACAGGTATATTGGGTTATTTGGAAACGCTGGAATCTTGTCCAGATATGGATGAAAAGCAGCGATCAGCATTTATTCACCGTGCTTACATTCAGGCCGTAAGACTTTCTGATCTTATAAGGGATATGGCATTGATAAGTAAGGTGGAGGAATCTGGTGGACATCTTGAACGTAAGCTTATTAATGTCGGAGATATAGTAGATGAAGTGAAGTATGAATTTGAGTCAGTGCTTTCATCTAAGGATGATATAGTTGAGAATATGCTTCCGAAGGATCTTAGAATAAATGCTAATAGGACATTGATCTATGCGTTGTTTCGTAATCTAGTAGAGAATAGCATAAAGTATGCTGGGAATTCTGTGCAAATTCGTATAGGTCTTTGCGAATTCTCAAAGGCTGGATTTAAAGATGAAAGTGAGTCTAAAATTTGCCTTTATTATAGTGATAATGGATCAGGGGTCCCTTCAGAGCATCTCCCTCGTATTTTCGAGAGGTTTTATCGCATTTCAGAAGGACGAAGTCGTGATGATGGAGGCTCCGGTTTGGGACTTTCCATCGTGCGTAACGCTGTAGCGTTTCATGGAGGTCAAATTAAGGTGGAAAATGGAAATCCACATGGACTGGTGTTTTATTTTACTCTAAAAAAGTAACAATTTTTAAGTATTTGCTTTTTTCTTTTTCAAAACAGCTTTTATTCTCAAAAAAATTTTTTCTTTTTGAAATAATGACTTATTATTGTATTCGAATTGCATGGTCATGCGTTTTGTGATTTTGAAACGATGGAGCGTGCTTGTGGAAATTAAGAATAGAATTTATGACAACAGACGGAAAGAAGAGGCACGTAGTTAGTTATGAAAACATGTCCAGCGAAGTGGCTGCGGCATTTGCCGAAAAATATCCTCGTGGCTTCAATGATTATTTAGTGGATTTGGTGAAATATCCTAAGCCTGATGGTTCGTCCTTTTATGCTGTGACGATAGAGGTTCCGGATGGAATCTACCTAGTGAAGATAAAAGTCGATATAGACGATACTGAGGACCTTCAGAATTGGCTCGATGGTGAGGATGATTCTTCTGCAGAGGCTATTACAGGAGCTCCAGCAGAGTCAGAAGAAGGAGAGAGCCTTCCAGATGATAACATTTCCCAATACTCTTCGGGAGATGATGACTCGTCTGACACGGATGAATAATATAAAAGAAAATAACAGATTATTGATGCTGAGCCTCCTAGTGGGGCTCTGCGTCGGTTTAGTGGCAGTGCTTCTTAAAAGTGGCATTCACTTTCTTCAAACTATGCTTTCTCCGCTTACGGAAGGGAGCTCGCTTTGGATGATATTACTGCCATCGGTGGGTATGATGTTATCTTATCTTATCGTAAGGTATATAGTTAAAGATAATATAAGCCATGGTGTCACGAAGGTGTTAAAAGCCATATCTAAAAATGAATCCAAGATCAAGGCACATAACATGTGGTCTTCCTTTGTGACTTCTATGCTAACAATAGGATTTGGTGGTTCAGTAGGAGCCGAGGCACCCATCGTTTATACAGGCGCGGCCATTGGATCTAATATTGGAAGGTGGGGAAGGCTTTCATATCGTAATATGACCATCTTAGTGGGATGTGGCGCTGCTGGTGCTGTAGCTGGAATATTTAAGGCACCACTTGCCGGACTGCTTTTTACTATGGAGATCTTGCTTTTTAATATTTCTCTTGCCAGTCTAATGCCTTTGCTCCTATCAACTGTGTCTGCTACTGTGGTAAGTTATCTATTTACAGGCATGGACACTGCGTTTCAATGTTCATTGGAGCCATTTGTACTTAAAAATATTCCATTCTATCTGGTATTAGGCGTGTTTTGTGGCTTCTTGTCACTATACTTCACTAAAAGTACTCTTAAACTTGAAGATCTCTTTTCCAAGTTCAGTTCACCTTGGGTAAAATGGATAATATGTTCTCTGGGCGTGGGCTTATTGGTATATTTATTTCCACCTTTATATGGAGAGGGTTATGGCGATATAGGCAAGTTGTTGAATGGAGAGGGTGGCGAGATGAGTGGATCTCCTTTGAACTTTTTGATGAGTTCACGTTGGGGGATAGTTCTCGTTTTCGTTTTTGTAATGTTTTTTAAGGTGTTTTCTATGACTATGACCAATTCAGGAGGTGGTGTAGGTGGCACTTTCGGCCCGACGCTTTTTGTGGGTGCTATAGCAGGCTTTGTGGCAGTAAGAATTCTTAATAATAGTGTCAGTGGGGTATTCTGGAGTCTTCCTGAACAGAATTTTGTTCTAGTGGGTATGGCAGCTCTTATGGCAGGAGTCATGCAGGCTCCGATGACCTCCATATTCTTGATAGCAGAGATGACTGGGGGATATGATCTGTTTTTGCCTCTTATTTCGGCTTGCACTGTGTCGTTCGGCGTGACTCGTATATGGGAAAGATACTCCATATACACGAAACGTTTAGCTCAAAGTGGAGAGTTGTTAACACATGATTCGGATCAGGCAGTACTTACTTTATTAAAAACTTCTGACCTTGTAAGGGATAAGTATCCAAGAATAAAGCCAGATGCGACTTTGAAAGATATCATGCCATGTGTATCTGAAAGTACAGCAGCTGTTTTCCCTGTAGTCGGAGATGATGGTGTATTTCAAGGTCTTGTAGAAATGGATGACATCAGGAAGATAATGTTCGATGCGAATAATTATTCTTCCGTTCATGTCTATAACCTTATGAAGCAACCTGCGGCCTTCGTAGCTATCGACGAAAAGGCATCGTCCGTTTTAGATAAATTTGAGACCACGGGGGCGTGGCGATTGCCTGTAATAGATGCTCAGCGTCATTATTTGGGCTTTATTTCGAAATCGCGAATTTTGTCAGCATATCGGGAAGCTCTAAAGAGTATCTCTTTAGAGGATTAATTCAAGTCCTATCCTTCGTCTTTGAAGATCTATCTGAAGTACGCGTACTTTGATTTTTTGATGTAGTGATAAGTTACGCCCTTTCATTTGGGATATGTGAATTAGACCATTTTCGTGAATGCCGATATCCACGAACGCTCCGAAGTTGGTTATGTTCGTCACTATACCTGGAAGCTCCATTCCTTCTTTTAAATCGACTATATCCTTTATATCTTCTGCAAAGGCAAAAGACTCTGCCTCTATGCGTGGGTCAAGTCCTGGTTTTGCAAGTTCTTTAAGTATATCGTTAATGGTTGGAAGTCCCTTTTGTGGTGTAACATAATTGTTAGCTGTGATTTTTTTACACAATAAAGCATTACCTACTAACTCATTAATGTCAACGCCTAAGTCCGATGCCATCTTTTCTACTATACCATATGATTCCGGATGTACGGCGCTAGAGTCAAGTGGGTTTTCTGCTCCTCTAATGCGTAAAAATCCTGCACATTGCTCGAAAGTCTTTACTCCAAGTTTAGGCACTTTCATTAATTCTCTTCTACTTTTGAATGCGCCATTCTCGTTACGATATGCAACAATTTCCTCAGCGAGTGATTTGCCGATACCAGATACATATGCAAGCAGGTAAGGGGATGCTGTGTTGAGATTTACTCCCACAGAATTAACGCATGACTCTATAACATTGTCTAGCTTTTCGCGCAGTAAAGATTGGTCAATATCGTGTTGGTATTGGCCTATTCCTAGATTTTTAGGATCAATTTTGACCAATTCAGCTAGTGGATCCATTAGTCTTCGTCCTATGCTTACAGCACCTCTTACTGTTACATCCTGATCTGGCATTTCTTTTCTTGCTACCTCTGATGCACTATAAATGCTAGCTCCGTCTTCGCTTACAACCCATACTTTACACTCTTGCGGAAGTTCCACTCTTTTAAGAAAATCGGTAGTTTCTCTACTTGCCGTTCCATTTCCTACGGCTATGGCTTCGATATGGAATGTATTTATCAAAGTCTCAAGTCGTTGGATTGATTTTATCTTCTCATTCTGCGGAGGATGAGGGAAAATGATTTCATGGGCTAGCAACTTACCATGCTTGTCAAGTATGGCGAGTTTGCAGCCATTTCTAAATCCTGGGTCTATGGCAAGCGTTACTTTTTCTCCTACAGGGGAGTCAAGTAGTAATTGGCTTAGATTATCTCCGAAAACACGGATGCTTTCGATGTCTGCCTTCTGTTTAGCCTCTTTAATGACTTCGTTACTGATGCTAGGGTCGAGTAGTCTTGAATAACTATCCTGTGCTGCGAGTTGTATTTCTCGGGCCAATTGTGCACTTTGCGGACGCCCGTGCTCTCTACAGTATTGGAAGTATACATCGTTTTTTGTCTCATCCCTTACGCTTATGTTTATATTAAGCAAGCCCTCGTTTTCTGCTCTTAAAATAGCTAGCAGATTATGAGAGCTGACTTTGTCTAAGGGCCTTGAAAAATCTATATAGTTACGATATTTTTCGAGTTCTTCCTTTTCTTTCGCTCCTCGTGCTAGAGATGTTTGAAGTAAACCTTTGCGGTATGTTTTTCGAAGTTTTTCTCTTATCGATACTTGTTCGCTAAGTCTTTCTGCCAATATATCTTCGGCTCCTCTTAGAGCATCATCTACGCTAAGCACTTTATCGCTAATAAAAGATTTAGCGCTTGCTTCAGGCTTTAATGTTTTTTGCTGCCATATCAAATCGGCGAGAGGCTCTAGACCGAGTTCTTTTGCAATAGTGGCTTTCGTTCTTCTTTTAGGTTTATATGGGAGGTAAATATCTTCTAATTCAGTGGCACTTACGCTGTTATTGATAGTCTTTTTCAACTCTTCGCTTAGCTTTCCGGCTTTTTCAATGGCTTGGATAATAGTGCTTTTCCTTTTGTCCAATTCATCGAATACATCGGCCCAATGTTTAACTTCTGCAACTTGACTATCATCCATTCCTCCTGTTTGTTCTTTTCGGTAGCGACTTATGAATGGAATAGTGTTACCATCTTCAAATAGGCAGATGCAATTCTCTATCTGCCATGGCTTTAGCGATACTTTTTCCGCTATGGTTTGAAT
This sequence comes from uncultured Bacteroidales bacterium, assembly GCA_934680015.1. GTDB lineage: Bacteria > Bacteroidota > Bacteroidia > Bacteroidales > UBA932 > Cryptobacteroides. The sequence goes on from CAKUSP010000007.1 coordinate 102,905, forward strand.
ATAAATGGAATTCATTTAAATCTTCTGAATCTAAGTGCAATTACACCGCGAAAAGCTTCTCCGAATATGGAACCTGACATCTTGGATGTACCAGCTTTACGATTTACAAATATAACTGGAACTTCGTTGACTTTAAATCCTTTACGCAGAGCCGTGTATTTCATTTCGATCTGGAAACCATAGCCCTTCATTTTAATGTCATCTAGGTCTATCCCCTCAAGGACACGCCTTGAGTAACACATGAAGCCAGCTGTGCTATCTTTTATATTCGTGTGTAGAACTGTACGTACATACACGGAAGCCCCATAGGACATGAGTATCCTTCCTATGGGCCAATTAACTACGCTTACTCCATCGGCATATCTAGAACCAATGGAAAAGTCGGCTCCTCCTTTTTCGCAAGCATCTAGAAGTCTGGGAAGATCTTTAGGATCGTGAGAAAAATCGGCATCCATTTCGAAAATATAGTCGTAATTATGTGCCAATCCCCATTTGAAACCAGTTATATATGCAGTCCCTAAGCCCAATTTGCCCGATCTTTCGATGAGGTGCATTCTGTCAGGAAATTCTTCTTCGAGCTTTTTCACTGCACCAGCAGTGCCATCCGGAGAGCCATCGTCCACCACTAAAATGTTGTAAGACCCCTCTAGGGCGAAAATTGCCCTAGAGATGGCCTCGATGTTTTCAATCTCGTTATAAGTGGGAATTATGACGAGTTTACTTGGTTTTATTTGCATCTATTTCTTTCAGCATTTCTTTTACGGCAGCCTGTAACTGTAGGTCTTCACCATTAAGTAGACTTTCCGGAGTGTTATATACAAGGATGTCAGGTTCTATCTGTAGGTTCTCCAAAGCCCTGTTTTCCTTAAGTCCCCAACATGTAACCTGAGGAATACCGAATACAATAGTAGGATCTATTTGATTTTCCCACCATACTGCGGTCATGGTTCCAGGAACTGGCGCACCGACTAATTTGCCTATGCCTAATGTCTGATATATGTAAGGGAAACCACTAGCATCTGAATAGTTGTCTTCGCTAACAAGAACACAACTTGGTTTTGTCCATTTGCTAAAAGGTTCTGACCCTATGTACTCGCCTCTAGGACGGAATTCAATGTATTTTTTACCACTTAGAAGCGTGGCAAGATCATCATGTAGCCAACCACCTCCATTGTGTCTAGTGTCCACTATAACTGCTTCACAGTTACGATATTTGCCTAGGAGTTTAGAATACACCTCTCGGAAACTTTGCGAATCCATGCCCTCTACATGAACATAAGCTACGCGACCATTAGATAGCTTTTCGGTCATTTCCTCTCTTTGACGTACCCATCTCTTATATAGAAGAGTGTAATCTGAATAGCCAGCCTTCACAAATAATTCGACGGGCTCTTTTTTGTCTGATTTCTTTATTTTTAAGAAAACACGCTTGCCAGCCTTATAGCGAAGTGCATCATACCATTGTACGCCTTCTGCAATCTCTTCTCCATCAATAGCCAATATAATGTCACCAGAGCCTATCTCAGGGTCAACCATACTTATATCGCTACCAGGAAGAACTTCTGCTATTTTAAGTCCTTTACCCTTATATTCAAGGTCATAGATAAGCCCGAGCCTTCCTGCATTTACTCTGGAAATATTACGATATCTTGCTCCTGTGTGTGAGGCGTTCAATTCTCCGAGAAGTTCGCTAAGAAGCTCCTGGAAATCGAAATTATTATCTATGTAAGGAAGGAATTGACGATAATTATCGCAGAATCCTTTCCAATCTATACCATGAATGTTTTTATCGTAGAATTTTTCTTCTACCTGCTTGCATACATGGTCGTATATGTAGGCTCTTTCTTTGGCCGGCTGATAGTCGTAATCACTTGCGAATGAAATGCTTTCTATTTTTCCTGTCGATGGGTTCATTTTGTTTATACCACGGCCAATTATATAGACAGTCTTATTGTCAGCCGATGGAATGAACCGTCCTATGAAATTTTTGCGAATGATCTTGATGTCTCCCTTCTTACAATCCATACTGCATAGGTCTACACTTTGTTCTTGTACTCTAATGAAATAAAGTGTTTTGCCATCTTCGGTAAGGAAGAAATCGCCCATGGCTCCTGAAATAGGAGTTAGTCTGACTATTCTGTTTTCTCTTCCATCAAGCACGAGATCTAGACCTTTCTTTTCGACTTGTAAAGAGTCTTTCTTTTCTTTTTTCTTGCTTTTCTTATCCTCTTTTGAGAGCAGTTCGCTTATGCTGTCTTCTTCAGATGAACGGGTGAATTCATAAAATGCCTTGGTGTCGAAGAACATGGCATATATGTCGTCGTGAGAACCCCAACTACCATGACTTCTATAGCCGTTTTTATCGGATTCCCACAGCATCGCTTTTCCGCCTAAAGCCCAATGAAATGTGCCATCGTTATAACCACTTTGGGTAAGATCAGTAACAGCGCCATTATCGATATTGATCATGGCTACATCCATGTTATTCCATCCGCCGTTTGCTCCATAGTTTACTAGAATGTGGTGGCTATCTGGAGACCATTCAAAAGATTGATCACCATCTTGATAAGAGTAATTGGCTCCTTTTAGGAGCGATTTTTCTTCGCCTTTTTTAGTGTCTTTAATAACGAGTTCTGTTCGGTCTCTAAGGAATGCAACCCATTTTCCGTCAGGAGAAACTGATGGCTGGAAGCAAGTTTCTCCGGCTTTTGAGAATAGGCTTTCTTTCATCTCGTAAGAAAATGCAAAGTAGTTGTCTTCCTTGCGAGTTAATTCCGATTTCCATATACCCCAATTTCCATCGCGCTCTGCTGCATAGTATAGGGTACGTCCGTCTTTTGAAAAACTTACACCACGCTCTCTGCTAGGGGTGTTTGTTATGCGTTTAGTTACCTTTTGGTCTGGAGCAATCACGAATACATCTCCATGAGCCACGATAGCAATTTCTTTTCCATTAGGACTTACGGCCAATTCCGCAGCGCCAGTATTGATGTTTCGGTAGATGTTTTCTTTATCGTTACTATCAGATACTATGCTCACGTTTAATTTAACAGGTTCTTCGCCAGGTATAAGTGTGAAGAGCTCTCCATTATAAGAGAAAGCTAGAATATCGTTATTGGATATAGAAAGGTATCTTACTGGATGAGTAGGAAGTTTAGTTATCTGTATATGATTTTCAGGATCATTAATGTTAGCACTCCAAACGTTGAAGTTTCCACCTTCTTCGCTTAGGTAATAGTAATCTTGCCCATTTGAGGAGAAAACCGGATTCCTGTTTTCTCCTACGAAAGTGCTTAATTTTTGATATTGAACCTTTTTAGGAAGGTATTTCCAAATATCTCTAGTAACAGATGATGTGTGATGCTTACGGAAAGAGTCTTCGTAACCTTTATAGTCTTCATATAGGACTATTCCGTTTGTGTTTACAGAGATATTCATCATCGGGATGGATGTGAATAAAGTAGATTTTCCGTCAGTTATCCCTACAGTATATACTTGAGGTTCACCTGGGAAGCGATCATATTTCTGATCAGCTTGGATACTTGCCGAATAATATACAAGCCCATCATTAGATACAAAAAGAGGGGTCTCTGCCCCTGGATAAGTGGTGAGTCTGCGGGCTTTGCCACCATTAGATGGGATAATCCAAATATCCTTACTTCCTTCTCGATAAGAACTGAAAACGATATTTTTTCCATCTGCGGTCCATAGAGGGTCGGAATCGTATGCTTGGTTTGAGGTAATCTGTTTGGCGACTCCACCGGTAGATGGAATGGTAAAAATATCTCCATGATAACTGAATGCGATGTAAGTGCCATCAGGGCTAATGTCGCATTTTCTTATCCAATGCGCTTCTTCTTGTGCTTGCAGACTAAGAGCTAGAAGACAAAAAGAAAAAATAGATAATACTTTTTTTAACATATCTTTATAGTTTAAAACGTTTTACCAATACTATACGCCTTGATATTCATGATTACTCAAGGTTAAACTGAACAAAATTACAAATTATATGCAAATTATACGCCTACATATTCCTTAATTAAGGTTATAATCAAGTATAATATATACCTAAATAAAGCGATTTCTTGAATACACCGCCAAGTATGTCGGTTTATAAAATGTCCACTTTTTAAGAATTCGAGTGAAAAGTAAACTTAATTGTTGATCCTAGGTTAAGGATGATTTGGATAATGGTAGACACTTATGAAGAGTGGTTGTATTTTGAGGATGCTATTGGTTTTTGCAATTTAACAGAATAATGAGTATATTCGCAGGCTTTTAGGAAAACAATAAAAAGTAAAATATATGGCAAACAAGAAAACTAAGGAGGAAATCCGCGAAGAAAATGTAGCATCTACAGTTTCAGCGACAGAGGAGTTTTTCATTAAAAACAGAAAATCTCTAATTATAGCTTTAGTCGCTGTACTCGTAGTAGGTTTGGGAGTTTTGGGCTATAGTAAATTCGTTTATTCGCCGGCTGTGACACAGGCTCAAGATGCGGTCTATGTAGCCGAACTCAATTTTCAGGCTGGTGAATTTGAGTTGGCCCTTAATGGTGACGGCACTAATCTCGGATTTGCACAGGTATGTGACAAATATGGTGCTAAGGCAGGAAAGGCCGTTTACCTTTACGCAGGAATCTGTAGCGCTCAGTTAGGTGAATGGGAGAACGCTCTTAATTATTTAAAGAAATATAATGGTAAGGAGCCGATATTGGCAGCTCGCGCATTGGCACTTCAAGGAGATTGCTATTCTGCCCTTGGAAATAATGAGCTGGCTGTTAATATGTATGAAAAGGCAGTGGCAAAAGCAGATAATCTTTTTGCGGCAGAATATCTAGTGAAGGCTGGTCAAACATATATGGTTTTAGGACAGAAAGAAAAGGCTCTTGCAGCATATAATACAGTTAAAGAAAAGTATCCTATGAGTTTGGAGGCTTCTCTTATAGATAAGTATATTAACGAGGTAGCAGAGTAATATGGGAAGAGCGTTTGAATTTCGTAAGGAACGTAAATTGAAAAGGTGGGGACATATGGCTCGCACCTTTACAAAACTTGGTAAAGAAATCACGATTGCGGTAAAGCAAGGAGGTCCTGATGTAACAGGTAACCCTCGTCTTCGAGCTCTTATTGCTACTGCGCGTACTGAGCAGATGCCTAAGGAGAATATAGAAAGGGCTATAAAAAAGGCAGTTGAAAGTAAACAGGGTGATTTCAAGGAAGTGGTATACGAAGGTTATGGCCCTTTCGGTGTAGCTTATCTCGTAGAAACTGCAACAGATAATACCACTAGGACGGTGGCCAATGTTCGCTCTTATTTCACTAAATGTGGCGGCTCTTTGGGTACAAGTGGTTCTGTTTCGTTTATGTTCGATCATAAGTGCGTATTCCGCATTAAGGAACCAGAAGGTCTCAATCTTGAAGAACTCGAACTTGACATGATAGATTGTGGGGTGGATGAGTTATTTGAAGAAATAGAAGTGGATAAAGATGATAATGAGACGAAAGTCGTAGTTATCTATGGAGATTACACTTCTTATGGACAGATTCAGAAATATATAGAGGATCATGGGTTCGAACTTTTATCGGGTGGTTTTGAACGTATTCCTACTACAGAATTAAAAGAGGTAACGCCAGAGCAACGCGCTACTCTAGATAAGCTTACAGGTCTACTCGAGGACGACGAAGATGTAACAAATGTTTACACTACGTTAAAGCCTCTTGAGTAATTTATTTATATCCATTAGCTGGCCCCGAGTTTTCGGGGCCTTTTTTTATATTTATGCTGATATCTCTCATTTGCTTTCGATTTGAAAGCAGATTTCCTTATTTTGCTTAAATAATTTTTCCGTGGCGGTTATTCTTCTTTCATATAGAAATAAATTATTTTAATATAAAATTAGTTTTAGAAAAAATATTTAATAATGGAGTATTACTAGAAAGTATTTTTATTTATATTTGCAAAATAGATTTTACCGAAGATGCGGAAAGTCATTATTTCATTATTGAAGTAATGATCTTTTCTTTTTATAGGCACAATCTTTATTAATGTGAAAATAAGTTGATATAGGTTATTTTTTGAAGGTTAGTTGAATTATTCGTGTAGTGTACCTTAAACATTTTAACATTTATACTTTATGAAAAAAATTTGGGCTTTTATGGCAGTCGCTTTTGTGGCTGCCAGCTGTTATGATGACAGCGCGTTGACGACCCGTATCGATGATCTTGATCAAAGGTTGACTACGGTGGAGAATTTGGTGTCTTCGTTAAATTCTCAGCTTATTAATTTGCAAGAATTGATGGATGGGAAACTCTTTATTAGTGGCGTAGAAGAAGATAAAGAGAATGGAACACATATAGTTACTTTTGTAAATGCAAAAGGAGAAATGTCTACGATGACTATTAAGGATGGATCTTCTCCTAATATAGGAGTCGCCCAAACTCCTGATGGAAAGTGGTATTGGACTGTAAATGGAGAATGGCTTCTGGATTCTGAAGGGAATAAACTTCCTGTAACTGGTGAAGCTGGTGTTACACCATCCCTAAAAATCGAAGATGGTAAATGGTATGTGTCGTATGATCATGGTATCACGTTTGTTGAGTGTGGAAAAGCTACAGGGGATGATGGTGATGCATTCTTTAAGAGTGTCGTTTTAAGTGAAGATGGGAAATTGGCCTATGTCACTCTTGCTGATGGTACTGTTCTTACACTAGAAGTCTATAGCGAACTTGGAATAGCAGTTGATGTTACTTCATCGTTAATATACTCGGGGGAAACGAAAAAATTTGCCTATGTTATAACGGGTGCCAACGATAAAACATGCTTGGAGGTAATTCCGAAGGGTAATTGGCAGGCAGAAGTGGAAAAGACCGATGAAAGTCATGGATATATAACGGTTACAGCTCCTGATGTCGCAGAGGTTGGAAAGGTTATACTTCTTTTAAGTGATGGCGCAGATAAGACAATCATGCGTACTATGACTTTTGTTGCAGGTGTGCTTTATGTAAATACATCGTCAGTAAGTGCACCTTTCAATGGCGGAACTATAGAGGTGGAAGTGAGTACGAATTTGGAGTTTACAGCAAGTTTCGATGAAAATCCATCATGGGTACATATTGTCGAGACTAAGGCTTATGAGTTACGCACGGAAAAATTGGCCTTAAAATTCGATGCTAACGAACTTCCTTACGCACGTCAAACCACTCTCACTTTAAAGCATGAGGGTAATGTTGTGGAAACGATATTGCTTTATCAAGAAAAAGCAACTTATCCTGATGACAGGATGGTACTTATGGTGAAACCAGTGGAATCAGATAAAACTGTTTATGTGCCTGTATCCCCCGTGAATGGCTCTAGTTATTATGTGAATTGGGGAGATGGTTCTAAGATAGATACATTGACGATCAATAATCCTTCTCATGTTTATGAAGATGCTACAAGGGAGTATCCTGTTCAGATTTATGGAAAGGTTAGATCGTTAAGTCGTAGCTCTAAAACATTACATTATTCTGATGTTGTAGAGGTTATTCAATGGGGTGATTTAGGATTGGTCGGCATATCATTTGAATACAATGAAAAACTAAGGGCTATTGCATCTCCAAAGGGCGAAGAACTTCGTGCTGTGTCTAATTGTAATAGTATGTTCCATAATTGCAAATCCCTTAAGGAGATTCCACTAGGCTTTATGCAGGGTATAAGTCCGAAGACTTCTAATTTTAACTATGCTTTCACAGGATGTGAGTCTTTGGAATATCTTGATCCGACACTTTTCGATACATTCACTGGTAAACTCGTTATAATGCAACTATTTAGTGGATGTAAGAGTCTTAAGAGCGTTCCATCACTTAAGAATGTTACGCTAAGTGATGATGCAAGTCTCTTTAACCAGACCTTTAAGAATTGTGAGTCATTGGAAAGTCTTCCTGCCGATTTCTATAGCCCTACTATAGCTACTGCTGTAAGAGCTAAGAATATGAATTCTACTTTTATGGGGTGTAAGTCTTTGAAACATATTCCAGATGAATTCTGGCAGTATGTGAATTGGGCTAAGGTAGAGCAGATGAATAACATCTTTGACGGATGTACATCTCTTACTTCAGATAATTTGAATTTCTTAAAGAAAGCGGTTAATGTATATTCATGGCGTTTCGCTTTTAGAGATTGTACTTCACTTACTACACTTCCAGAAAACGAGATTGAAATTGATGGCCAGAAAGTAAGCGTGCCACTATGGAAACGTGGCGATGACGAGTACAAGTCTTACTTTGCGAATCGTACATATAACTTTAGCTCATGTTTTACAGGATGTTATAATCTTGAAGGATACTATGATAAGATTCCACAAAGCTGTGGTGGCGCTTGGGATGGAAGTACTACAGCTCCTACCATCAATGTCAGTGCTACACTTCCTGAAGGAAGGGGGTATTATAGTATAGACTTTAACGTTAAAGGAACCAGTGTGGCATCAGCCTATTACTATTTGTCTGCAAAATCAAGTGTTGATGAGATACTTCCTAAATACAATAATTCTTATACGGAACTTTGCGAACAGAAAGGAATAGAGATAGAAGAGGATTATTTAAATGCTATTAATTCTTCTGAAGGACTCACCCTTGGGTTTAATTCCGGTGTTCCTAATGTGGAATACATACTCATAGTTTCTGGAAAGAATATGTTCGGACAGAGTTATGCATATACTGTTCAGTCTACCACATCTATTCCAAAGGGAAGTGAAGAATATGAGAATTTCATAGGAGAGTGGACAGTTACATCTTCTTTCTCAGTTACGACTTTCCTAGATGGATATGATCAGCGTCCTATTTCATTTGACATTAAGATTGAGCCTTGTAGAGTAGATTCAATGTACACCGTTTATGGATGGGGAGTTACTAAGTTTACTCAGACATTGCCTATGGTTATGTACTTCGAAGATAATAAATTGACTGCATGGACAGGCGCTCATCATAATTCTGTATTGTATGAAGGATATCCTTATTATGATGGCATTAATTATAATGTCGTAGTTAACTCATTTACACGTTTCGATGATGGAACCTATGGAGTTTATATGGCTGATGGTGAAAGGGTAGGTGAGGCTGAATACGACCCTGCCGGATTCCAAATGAAGGGTGTTCGTTCTGAGTATTACGCTGAGGCAGGATATGATGTTCTATGCTATGGATTTGATGTTTGTCTCTCAATGGGTGGTCCAGGCTGGTCAAAGATATTCATAGCTCCTGAGACTGTAAGAGACGAATATGTAATAACTAAAGATGATAATATCTATGCTCCATATATCATGGGACCTTATACTTTCAAGAAGAAGACTTCTAACGAAAGTGCTGCTAGCCGCACGATCTCTCTTAATAAAGCTCTTCTAAAGAGTGGGGAGAGTATTAAGGCTGAATATAAGCATGAGGTTAAAACAGATATGGCACCTGGAATGTACAGGATTACCGATTAAAAAGAGTAAATAATGAAAGGGCGACTGGCAAGATATCTTGTTAGTCGCCTTTTTTTGACAGTTGATGCAGATAATTTTTTGATGGTTATTAAAGTAATTATAATTTGTGTATATTTACACGATTATGCGCAAATCTTTGTTAATAATTGTCATAACATTGTGTTGCACGAATGCCATCGCGCAAGGGGAGGGTGCTGCAATAGATTATCTGAATTTTTATCAGAAATATCTCAGCCCGCTCAAACATACCCACTGTAGGATGTATCCTTCTTGTTCGGCTTATGCAAAGATGGTTTTTGCAACTCATTCTTTCCCTGAAGCTATGGTACTGACTTCAGATAGGCTTATCCGCTGCGGTCACGATACGCAGTATTATGCAAAGACACATATCACAGGGAATACTTTATCAGTCGATTACCCAGAAGGTGTGAAGGTTCCAGACTGTGTAATTTCGATGGGGCCAATACTCGTATCTGCCCAGAACTTTCCTGCATCTGATAGCCTTGACCTTTGCATAGGATTTGTCCATCATCTTATTAATCAGGCCAATTATTATGGCGCTCTTGCAGAGATAGAGCGTTTGCAGTTCTTTTATCCTCAGGGCTTTGCAGACTCCGATATTCTCATGGTAGATAAAATGAAATGTTACGAGGGCTTGGGCGACTATTCGAAGGGTATATTGTACTATAATGCGCTGCCGCAAAAAATGCGCGATTCATATAAAGTTCTTTATACTTATGCGCATTTGCTCGATTTATCTGGTAATGATGCATTGGCCCTGAATGCTTTTGAACGCTCCAGCGTATTTATGCCACAGGGGGAGAGTGTTAGTCCTTATGGGGAGTTGGCCATTTTATATCTTAAGCAATGTCGATATCAGGAATCGATTGATTGTCTTGAGAAAAAATATGCAGTAGATGGGATACGGCTCACATACGAGAAAAGTAAAGAGGTTGTAAATAAGGCATCTGCGCAGAGAATGAAGAATCCTGGGTGGGCATTGGCCTTAAGCATAATTCCCGGATGTGGCTATTTTTATGCTGGCTCTCCATCCAGTGCGATTACTGCACTGATACTGAACGGAGTATTGTCTTATGCGACATATACCTCGTTTAGAAGTGATAATTATGGGGTGGGATTTATTTTGGGGGCTTTGAACTTGTCGTTTTACATAGGTAACATGGTGGGGTCAAAACGAAGTGCAGAGCGATATAATGCGAATTTGAAACGAAGCGCGAGCGATGAACTAAGAAAGTTAAATCCATATATAAATTAAACATTTTATGTTGAAAAGATTTTTTACGGCTGCAGTGATGATTCTGTGTATGTTAGTCACTGCCAATGCGCAGGAGTTGAACTCTTCTGCTTCTCCGAAAATAGTATTGTTAAAGGCTGGAACTATAGTCCCTATGGTTTCCATTCAAAAGGCTACTTCTAGGGGTAGCGCTCCAGGTGTGGGAGTAGATTTCATGACTACTTCAGATGTTCTGGCAGATGGTGTTGTGGTTGTTCCTTCGGGTACTATTGTAAAAGGGCAAATATGCGATGCTAGAAGTGCTACTATTCTCGGAATAGGGGGAGATCTAACAGTCTGTGTAAATGCTATGTATGCAGTAGATGGAACATATGTGCCTCTCACCGGTGCTTCTGTTTCTGCTTATGGCGATGACAATACTGCTCTAGCTATTGTGTGTGGATTGTTTACTTTTTTCGGATTTCTGATTTCTGGAGAGCAGGCGGTGCTGCCGTCAGGAACTCCAGTTCAAGGTGTGGTTATGTCTAATACATACATTACACTCCAATAATTCAATTTAGATAAAGGCAACAGTCCGATAAAGAGAGAACCAGTCATTGTTGTGGACTGGTTCTCTCTTTTATACGTATTTCTGCAAAAAGTCACTAGATGGACAAAACGGCAAGTATGTTTATAAGGTCATGATTTATAGGCTTGTCCTTTTTTATAGCTCTATCAATAGGGATGTAAACTACTTGATCGTCGCGTATGCCCACGAGTACATTCCTCTGCCCTTCTTTAAGAGCTTCTATGCTGGCATAACCAAGTCGGCTCGCGAGAATCCGATCAAAAGCGCTCGGGCTACCGCCTCTTTGAAGGTGTCCTAAGATTGACACTCTTACATCGTATTGAGGGTACTCTTTTCTAACCCTATCTGCATAATACATCGCGCCACCATCCTTAGGACTTTCAGACACGATAACTATACTGCTGTTTTTACTTTTTCTAAAGCCACGGCTGATGAATTGTTCCAATTGGTCCACATCGGTCTGGTCTTCTGGAATTATAGCAGCTTCTGCACCAGAGGCAATGGCACTATTCTGTGCCAAGAATCCAGCGTCTCTTCCCATGACTTCCACGAAGAATATGCGATCGTGCGAAGTTGCAGTGTCCCTGATTTTATCGACGCATTCTACTATTGTATTTAGTGCTGTATCATAGCCAATCGTAGAGTCTGTTCCATAGAGATCGTTATCTATTGTTCCCGGAAGTCCTATTACAGGATAGTCATATTCCTGGGCCAATACTTGTGCTCCAGTAAGCGAACCATTACCGCCAATGATAATTAGTGCGTCGATTTCATATTCTACTAAATGGTCGTAGGCTTTTTTACGGCCTTCTGCGGTCATGAAGTCTTTACTCCTAGCTGTCTTTAGAATTGTACCTCCTCGCTGAATGGTATTACTAACACTTTCAGTGGTGAGTTCTTTGATCTCTCCATTGATAAGGCCTTCGAACCCACGATAGATACCCATAACTCTCATTCCATTATATATGGCACTACGTGTTACTGCACGTATGCACGCGTTCATACCAGGAGCATCTCCTCCTGATGTTAGAACACCTATTGTTTTGATTTCTTTTTTCATTGTATAAAAACACTACGAATTGCAAATCGGCTGCAAATATTGCACCTTTTCTTGAAATTACCATAATTATGATAAATTTTCTGTGCTTATTGTAAATAATCATGTCCTCCTATCTTGATGCTTTGAAAAACGAGATCTCGGTGTGCATTATGTGTTTATAACGTGGATTTTGGAACGAGTATTGCAGTAAAATGCCTAATTGATTAGTTAGTTCAAATAATTTAATTATGAAAGTAAGACAATTCAGGCTTGGTGCCTTGTGCGCGTTAGTTGTTGCGCTCTTTTCAGCATGTAATCATACCGATAAAAATGATGAGGATAAGGTGGTGACATTCGCTTTAGATGTCACTGATATAACATCTACATCGGCTCATGTAAGTGTTTCTCCTTCCGATGCGCATGCCACATTTTATTTTGATGTAGTAGGTAAGACCGCATTTGATGAAATTAATTCTCAAGGTGTTCAGGCGTTTATAGACGCAGAGATAGAGCGTCGTATGCAAGCGTATTCTTTGAGTCGCACGGAAGTGTTGGAAAAGTTACTTTCAAAGGGTGCAGTCACTTACGATTTTAGCTCATTGGAAGTATTGACGGACTATTTCCTAGTCTGTGCCGCTGTAAATGAAGAGGGGGAGGTTAAGGGAGAATTGGCCTATAAGGCATTCGCAACCCAGCCAGTAGCTCCTTCGGATAATCAACTAAATATCAGTGTGACTAATGTTTATGTCGATGGTGCTGATTATAAGGTAGAGCCATCCATAGCCGAAGATCAGTACGCAGTGGATATCTGGAGCAAGTCTCTTGTGGATGAATTAGGAGATAGCGAGACGATCAAATATTTCATAGAATATAATTCATACATGATGTTCAATTTGACTGCTACAGGTACTTTTGAATTTAATAATGAAATAGATGGAAAGGTGTGGCAGCCGGGCAGGGATTATTATGTGATCGCTTTTGGATACGCCGATGGGGAACCAACTACTCGTCTGTTTAAAAAAGAATTTAGAACAGAAGGTGGCGATCCTGCTACATGTACATTCGAGTTCTCTTCTTTAGATATAACTGAAACTAGTGCAAAGATTAAGGTGGTTCCTTCGGATAAGAAGGTAGTTTATATTTGGAATGTGATTGACAAGACTAAGTTTGACAAATTCAAAGCTACTTGTGAAAATGACGAAGCTACTCTTGAGTATATATTGAACGGTTATATCGAAGAGGATATGCAAGCCAATGGAGTAAAGCGTCAACAGGCTGTTGAGGAATTGGGACGTTGGAGTGGATTTACTTCATCTGATGAAGAAGGTGCAGATGTTGAGAATTTAAGAGATCTTCCTGCTGGCGAGGAATTTATCGCGTGGGCTGTAGCGGTAGATGCTAAAGGAAAGCCTGAAGGCCGGTTTTATACCTACACGTTTAAGACGCTTTAAAGTTACTAAATAACACTGGTAAGGAAAATCTATGTTAGAGTAGTTTAAGATACATCTTAAAGCAGATTCTAAGTTCACAATGGTAATCACTAGTGTTCTTTTTTAAGGATTATTTAGTAGGTGTGAGAGTTGTGAAGTTGTTTTAAAGACTCTTTGAGACAGGATTGGGAGTAGGTTCCAATGTGGATATTTTATGGAAGGATGACGCATTTGTGTCATCCTTTTTTTTTAGAAGCTGTTTTGAAATGGTTCTCGAATTTAAGTAAGGAGATTTTTCGAGACAGTTTCGACTTTGAAAGAAGGTGTGTACTGAAGGTACTCGACTGATGTGACAAAGATGAAAATGGCCAGAAAGGACCATAAGGAAAAGATGCATTCAGCTGTCAAAAGTTGTCAAAAACCTCCCGTATCTTTGCATCATAATATAAATGACACGGAAATATGAGACAGATCATAAAACTACTCGAAGGCATATATGATTCATTTGCTGAAGCATTTAAAGTGGATGAGTAATATGTAGGAATAACGTACTATAAGTAACTAATTTTCATAACTATATTTTTTGTACTTTCTACGGAGAGAGGGGAAGAGGCTGAATCCTTTTGTTTAAGTTTGTTTTTGTTCTCCCCATCGAATCGAAACTCGATGGGGAGTTTTTTAAAAAAACACTAATTTTGTTAAAAATAACACGATAATGGAAACTGATGATCGAATAATTTCATATACGCGGATATGAGATATAACGATAAGCAATGAGATAGCACAGAAATGATTAATAAGTGATTTTATGACCAATAAGTGTTGATGTTTAGTAATCAATAACGTATAATTATAACATATGAGATTTGAAGATTTTACTGGATTGTATCCTATTTCTAAAACACTGCGATTTGAGGCTAGACCTGTTGGTGATACTCTAAAGAATATTATCAAACGTGGAATACTTGAGCAAGATACTCATAGAGCAGAGAGCTATCAAAAAGTTAAAAAATTAATGGATGAGTATCATAAAGCATTTATTGATAGTGTGATGTCTAATTTTAGATTTTCGTGTGAAGACCTTGAAGAGTATTTTGTTTTGTACGCAAATAAATCAGACAATGACGAGTCGAAAAATAAATACATTGAGCTTCAAAAGAAAATGCGTGAATCCGTTTCTAAGGCCCTAAAGGGGGATGAGCGATTTAAAAATATAAATAAAAAGGAGCTTATAAAAGAAGATCTATATGCTTTTATACGAGAGGCGGATGAAAGCCAATTAGCTGGACTGACGCGGGAACAAGCCGAAGAACTATTGTTTGAATTTAAAGATTTCTCCACTTATTTTGGTGGTTTTTACCAAAATCGTGCAAATATGTATGTAGCGGATGAGAAGTCTACATCAATAGCGTACAGACTTGTAAATGAGAATCTTCCACGATTTGTAGATAACATAGATGTATTTAATAAGATAACTTCAATTCCCGAGTTACGCGATAATATTAAGACTATATATGATGCTTTTAAGGAGTATTTAAATGTAGTGGAATTGTCGAACATATTTGATGTGACATTTTATAGTGAAGTGCTGACTCAAAAGCATATTGATTTATATAATAGCATTATAGGAGGAAGAACCGATAATGAGTCTTCAAAGAAGATCCATGGCTTAAATGAGTACATAAATCTTTATAATCAAACGCATAAAGATGAAAAACTTCCTAAGTTCAAGGTGCTTTATAAACAGATATTAAGTGACAGGGTAGCTGTGTCGTGGTTGCCGGAAGCATTCTCTAATGATAAAGAGACGTTATGTGCCATCAGGGATTGTTATTCTGGTCTTGAAGAACATATCTTGGGTGAGAAGGATTTGAAAATCCTATTGGAGTCATTAGACAAGTTTGATTTATGTGGCGTGTTTATCAGCAACAATAAACAGCTGTTGTCAGAGATTTCTCAAAAGTTGTATGGTAATTGGAAAACTATTGAGAATGCCGTGCGCAGACATTTTGAGGAGACCTCTCCTCAAAAAGGGAAAAAGGAAAATGAGGAAAAATATCGAGAAAGAATATCAAAGATTATAAAGCGTTATGAGAGTTTTAGTATCGCTGATTTAAATGAATGGGTTAAAAAGTCAGATCCTGATGAATCTCGTAGAATAGAGGATTACTTTGCCTCTCTTGGTGTGGTAAATTCGGAAAATGAGCAGAAGGAGGATTTGTTCAGTCGTGTTGCAAACGTATATATAGATGTCGCAGATTTGTTATTTTCGGATTATCCTGAGGGAAAGAGGTTGGCTCAGGATTCTAAGGACGTTGAAAAAATTAAAAATTTGCTTGATGCAATAAAAGAATTACAATGGTTTGTAAAGCCTTTAAATGGAAGTGGGGATGAGAACAATAAGGATGAGCGTTTTTATGGAGAGTTTTCTATGTTGTGGGCAGAACTTGAATCATTTTCTCTTTTGTATGACAAAGTTCGAAATTATATGACAAAAAAAACATATTCTCAAGACAAGATAAAGTTAAACTTTGCCAATGCTACGCTTTTGAAAGGATGGGATAGGAATAAGGAAGTTGATAATGCATGTGTTATCCTTAGGCGAAATGGTCTGTATTATCTTGGCATTATGGATAAGAAGTATAGACGCTCTTTTGAAGGAAATTATCTTTGTGAAGGAGACGTCTATGAGAAGATGGTATATAAACTGTTGCCCGACCCTAAAAAGATGTTGCCAAAGGTTTTCTTCTCGGAATCAAGAGAGAAGGACTTTAATCCGTCAGATAGCATTCTCCGAATTCATAAGGGAGAAACCTATAAAGCAGGTCCTCAGTTTAAAATTGAAGATTGTCGCGAACTTATAGATTTCTATAAAAAGTCTATCAGTTTGCATGAAGATTGGAAGAATTTTGGTTTTGAATTTTCGGACACCTCTACTTATGATGATTTGAATGGCTTTTATAGGGAGGTTGAGCAGCAGGGATATAAGATAACATTTAAAAATGTGTCAGTTTCTTATGTGGAAAAACTCGTGGGTGAAGGGAAACTATATTTGTTCCAATTATATAATAAGGATTTTTCCTCATATAGTAAAGGTACTCCGAATATTCATACTTTGTATTGGAAGGCTTTGTTTGACGAGAAAAATTTATTAAATGTTGTTTATAAACTTAATGGCGAGGCTGAGTTGTTCTTCCGAAAAAAAAGTATCAATATTACTAACCCGACGCATCCTGCAAATGTTTCAGTGGCTAATAAGAATAAGCTTAATCAGAAAAGGGAGAGTCTATTTGATTATGACCTTATCAAAGATCGAAGGTATACGATTGATAAGTTTCTTTTCCATGTTCCTATTACCATGAACTTTAAAAGTAAAGGGAGACCCCAAATTGAACAACTAGTTAGAGGTTACCTTCATTCTGCTGAAAACACTCACATAATCGGAATTGATAGAGGAGAACGTCATTTGCTTTATGTTTCGGTTATTGATAGTCATGGGAATATTAAGGAGCAGTTCTCTCTGAATGAGATAATCAATGAGAATGCCGGTAATGTTTACGTGACTGATTATCACGCCTTGCTTGACACTAAAGAGACAGAGCGAAAAGAAGCTCGACAAAGTTGGCAAACAATTGAGAATATAAAAGAGCTTAAGGAGGGATATTTATCACAGGCGGTTCATAAGGTTACCCAACTGATGATAAAATATAATGCTGTAGTCGTTTTGGAAGACCTTAATATGGGCTTTATGAGGGGACGCCAAAAAGTAGAGAAGCAAGTCTATCAAAAGTTTGAAAAAATGTTGATAGATAAATTAAATTATTTAGTGGAAAAAAAAGTATGTGTGGATGCTCCTGGTGGTGTTTTCCATGCGTATCAACTTACAAGTAAGTTTGAATCTTTCGCAAAGCTTGGTAAGCAATCCGGGTTCCTTTTCTATATTCCAGCGTGGAACACTTCAAAAATCGACCCTATAACGGGATTTGTAAACTTATTTGAATTGAAATGTGATAGTATTGACAGAACAAAGCTTTTCTTTTCAAAATTTAAGTCTATCCGTTATAATCAAAGAAGCGATTGGTTTGAATTTGCTTTTGATTATAATGATTTTACGAGTAAAGCTGCTGGTACTAGGACTGAATGGATAATAACAACACATGGTACACGTATTATTAATTTTAGGAATCCCCAAAAGAATAATCAGTGGGATAGTAACGAGGTCGTGCTTACAGATGAGTTTAAGTCGTTATTTGCAAGGTATAGCATAGACTTCAGTGGCAATCTTAAGGAAGGAATAACGATGCAAACAGATAAGTCATTTTTTGAAGGATTATTAAATTATTTTAAATTGACTCTCCAAATGCGAAATAGCGTTACTGGGACAGATGTAGATTATCTTATTTCTCCTGTTGCAGATGGAAACGGAATGTTCTATGATAGCCGGAATTGTGCTGATTCTTTGCCGAAAAACGCGGATGCTAATGGAGCATATAATATTGCAAGAAAAGGATTGATGTTAATCAAGCAAATTAAGATGTCGAATGATTTTAAAACAGTTAAGCTAGACATAACAAATAAGGCGTGGCTAGAATTTGCACAAAAGAAACCATATTCAAATGATTGACTACATTCCACTTTCTATATTGAATGATTTTATCTTTTGTCCGTACTCCATATACCTTCATAATGTGTATATGGAGACAGACGAAGATGTGTATAAGGCCTCGCCTCAAGTTAAGGGGAGTCTTGCGCACTCATCAATTGATAATAAAACGTCAAGTACCAGAAAAACAGATTTGATGTCACTTCCTGTTTATTCGGATTCTTTAAATATTTTTGGGAAAATAGATATTTTTAAATTGGATAAGCATCAGTTAATAGAACGGAAATACAATCTAAAAAATATTTTTAGAGGCCAATTATATCAGTTATGGGGACAGTACTATTGTATGACAGAGATGGGATATAATGTCAAAGAATTGTTTTTTTATGAGATTTCAACTAATAAGATGATACCGATTAATCTCCCATGTGTTAAAGAAAGGGAAGAACTAGAGCGATTTATATCTAAGTTTTACGAATTTAATCCATACTCATCAAAATTTCCTATAAATGTAAATAAATGTAGACACTGCATTTATTGCAATATATGCGATAAAACTGAATTAGATAATGTTTACACATAAAGACATAGATGTACGTTCAATATTCGTAATTAATTGTATTGAGCATAATCGTAGCGTGCGTGTTTCTAATGGCGAATTCATGTTGGAAGAAAGAACCGATGGCAAGGATAAGACTCTTACAAAGATTCCTTTTCAAAAGTTGCTTGCATTGTTTGTTATAGGTAATATTACAATTACGACTCCAGTGGTAGAAAAATGTAAGAAGTTCGGTGTTGCTTTGGCAGTTATGAAGCCCAATCTTCGTCCAGTTGTCTATTTTGCTGATTCTGCTGAAGCCAATTATTTGGTGCGAAAGAAACAATATGAGTTCTCTGAAAGCGATATTTCTATTGGAAAAATGTTGGTAAAAAATAAGATTACAAATCAAAAAGCCCTTTTAACAAAGACAAGAAAGAAGGATGAAAAGACGATTGAGGCTATTAAATTCTGCCAAGTATCGTTAGATACTATGGAAGATATTATTGATTATAATAAGTTAATGGGTTTGGAAGGTGCTGTTTCGAAATGCTTTTTTGCTGCTTATTTTCATGGGCAGAACTGGAAAGGCAGATATCCTAGAATGAAAACAGATCCATTAAATGTAACGCTTGATATAGGATATACAATACTTTTTAATTTTGTTGAGTCACTTGTGCGATTGTTTGGATTTGATATATATGTTGGAGTTTATCATCGATTATGGTTTAAAAGAAAGTCGTTAATCTGCGATCTTGTAGAACCTTTTCGGTGTATTATAGACCATACGACTCTTCTCGCATTTAATCGTAAACAATTTTCTTATGATGATTTTAATATAAAAAAGAACGAGTTCTATCTTAAGCCGCATAAGTGTTCGTCTTACTATAGTGTGTTCTTTCAATCATTAATCATTTATAAGACAGATATTTTTAATTATATGCAGAAATATTATCGTTGTTTTATGGGCAAGCGTTCAGAAAGCACATATCCAGTATTTATGTTCAAATGAAAGTGATTAGCTACGATATAAAAGATGATAAAATACGTGCACGGTTTTCTCGTATGCTTACAAAAATGGGAGCTATTCGTATTCAATATTCTGTTTATGAAATTGTTAACACCAGTAGAGTTATAGATAACTTAATATTGAAAGTTGAGGCATATTCGAAGCATTTCTGTCCAGATGATAGTGTTGTGATATTCGAAGCGGATTATGATAAATTAATTAAATATGGCAGTGCAATTCATCGTGATAAGGCAATCGTGTTTTTCGAGTAACAAACCATCGTCGTTATGCATATTGCTATCACTTTTGTAATTCATTGTAAATAAATCGTTTAATGGTATATTGCTCGTCTTATTATACTTGTAAGGGGGTATAAATTGAGTGAATCTATTTACAATTAACTTGCTGAATTACAAAATTAATATTACCTTTACGAAAATATAAAGGGACTATTAAGTCTTTGAAATTTCTACTATTGTAGATA
>CAKUSP010000008.1 GCA_934680015.1 uncultured Bacteroidales bacterium
TAAGATGTTCTAAGTCAGGAGTGAAAGCGAAGGGCCTTTGTCATAGTCACTGGCTAAGTGACTTTCCAAAAATAAACGGTAACATTTTGGTAAATCTTTTCGGCCAATACCCTCGAAAATCTCATCTTAATCTAATGCAACTTATCTTTTTTAAGTTACTAAGTAACATTCAAAAAATAACCTGCATCATCTTAGTAAATCTTTTTGGTCTATATCCTCGAAAATCTAATGCTAATCTGACGCAACTTATTTTTTTCACGTTACTAAATAGGTTATTTGTGTCGAGAGTCTCGCGCATCGATAGTGATTTTTCTCCGAAAGATGCCCAAATGAAAATACTAAGAAAGTGGGAGTGTGACGCGGAGGATGTTTTTCAGTATGCCAAGTCGGGCTGTATCTGCGCGATTGAATCTAATAAGTTTATAAAGAATGTTTTAGTTTTCGAGAATGGAGTCATTTTCGAGGCTAACAGA
The DNA here is from genome assembly GCA_934680015.1 of uncultured Bacteroidales bacterium. Lineage (GTDB taxonomy): Bacteria > Bacteroidota > Bacteroidia > Bacteroidales > UBA932 > Cryptobacteroides. The sequence continues at coordinate 474 of CAKUSP010000008.1, forward strand.
ATAAATATGAAATATATAAATGTCTAACTAATTAATTACATTTTTATGAAACAAAAAGCATTTCAAAAGTTAGCGGAGCGCTATCAGGCTCCCAGCTGTGAAATCCTCTCCATCTCTATGGAGGGCGTACTCTGCCAGAGCGGTGGTTCTGTTTATAATTCTAATGGGCTACACGATATTAGTGGCGATGATGTCGAAGATTTGTCTAATGGATGGAACTTTTAGAAAATGTGCCTTATGAAAAATCTAATTAAATCGATGGCCCTATTGGCAGTAGCTGCTATGGGGTTAAGCGCATGTAACGAGCAGAATTTGACACCAGAACAGGTCGGCAAAGGAGAGCTTGTAACCGTGCATTTCGGGGCCAATTCTTCTATCGAGCCTGCTACCAAAGCTACTCTTACCACCGGGGACGAAGAGACTTTCAAGTCTGCGTGGGAAGATGGGGATCAGTTACATGTGGAATATTCTAACGATGGTGAAAGTTTCACAGCTACAACTAATCCAGCTACTTGGAATGGCAGTTCATTTGAAACCACGATCCCTCCTTCAGAGGCTACAGACTGGTATTATACTGCGTTATATCCTGCACCTACAAACAATGAGGTGGATTTTGGCAGTGCCCGTACCCAAAAAGGTAATGCTTACAATAGTAAGTACGATATAATGAAGGGTTACAATGTTGCTGGAAATGCAAAACCAGGAGAAGATGAAAATGGAAAGCCTATTGTTTTCGAAATGAATAGACTTACTGGAATTGTGTATTTCCATTTAACTAGTAATTTGGATGAAGAAGTTGTTTCTGCGACATTTACAGCAACTAATGGAAATATCGCAGCAGGTTATGTCCTTTTTGACTATTCATTATTACAGCCTGATAATTATAGTGATAATATAACTATCACCTTCGAAGATGGAACTGCACCTAAGGCATCAGATTTCAAACTTTGGTTCAATGTCCTTCCTACAAGTTACAAATCCATGAGCCTTCATGTAGAGACCACTGGTCACACTCTTGACATTACTCGCAATGCTAAGAGTGAAGATGGAGAAGAATTCGTCGCAGGCAAACTTTACAAGACCGTCGCCACAGTCCCTAATGCTAAATGGGTTGCGAAGAGCACACCAAGCACTTCATATAAAATCGAGTTTAATAATGTATCCAAAACTGTTACTGCTGTTACTGCTTCAACAAAGTCCTCAACATTTGTAGTTGCAGGTAAAGAATGTTTGCTTGATGCTCCGTATTCAGGTTGTACTAAAGCTTATTATGGTGGCGATGAAACAGATGGATTACCTTTAAGAATTGGAAGCTCCAAAGACGCAGGAAGTATTACAATTTCTTTGTCAGAGTTAGGACAGATCAATGCTACTAATATTACCTTGTCAGCAAAACAATACTTTGCAGGTAAAACATTCAAGGTTGGAGTAAACAATGAGGCAAAGCAACAACCCGGGGATGATTATACTGATCTATCCTTTGACTTGGATGGTAATAAATTGACTACAATTAAACTTGATTCGGATGGTTATATCTATGTTAAGTCAATAACTGTAACTGCAGGTGAAGTCGTTACAAAGTATAGCGTCAGTGTGTCTGAAGTTGAAGGTGGTACTATTTCTGTTTCTTCTGTAAGGGCAGCTGAGGGTGCAGAGGTGACCCTTACCGCCACACCAGATGCTGGCTATGAGTTCAATAACGATTGGGTAGTAACGGCTGCAGATGGAAGCGATATCGCAGTTGTTGATGGTAAATTCACTATGCCTGCCCAGGATGTTACTGTATACGGTACATTCTCTAAAGTAGTTTACACTATTACTAAGGCTGCTACTGAAAATGGTTCATTCGTTGTTAAGAAAGGCGAAACTGAAGTAACGGAAGCTAACTATAAGGATGTCATCACCCTCGAAGCTACTCCTGCAGAAGGCTACATTTGTGATAGTTGGAGCGTTAAAGATGCAGATGGTGAATCAATCAATGTTAATAGTAACAAATTTACTATGCCTGCTTCTAATGTTACAATTAGTGTGACATTCGTTGAAAAGCCGGTGGATGTAAAATACGACCATGCCGGTACAGAAGCTGACCCGTATAATATTTCTGATGTTTTCAAACTCCTTAGCACACTTGGTACTGCAACAAGTTCAGAAATATATGCTAAAGGAACTATAACCTCAATTAAAGAGGTCTCCACAGAATATAAAAATGCAACCTATTATATAGGTGATGACTCTACTACTGAAACGATTCAAGTATTTAGGGGAAAATATTTAAATGGGGCTGATTTTACATCAACTGACCAAATTCAAGTTGGTGATGAGGTAGTTATTAAGGGTAAAGTTAAAGTTTTTGTAAAGGATAATATAGAAACTAAGGAGTTTGATACCGCTAGTAGTATTATATCATTGAGAAGAATAGAACCTTGCGCTACTCCAGTGATCGATATTGATAAGACAACGGGTGCGGCTACCATTACTTGCGAAACTACTGGCGCTACGATTCACTATACCGTAGGCGAGAGTCCAGCAGACCCTACAGAAAATGATGCTGTATATTCTTCTGCAGTTACCCTCACCGATGGCCAGACCATTAAGGCCTTCGCCACCGCCACTGACCATAAGCCAAGTGCAGTTGCCTCTAAGAAATATACTGCTGTAGGTGGAGCAAGTACAATAAAAACATATAGACATGTATTTAATACTAAACCTAGTACAGGGAATAAAGTTAATCTATCTAATGTGAACTGGGATATTAGTGCGACTAATTTAAATGGATATAATCCTAGTAATTATGCAGGCGTACAATTTGGAACTAGTAAAAATAGCGGAGAGATTAAATTAACCTCTTCGTCTGTTTGGTCTTATGAAGTTGATGGTGTCGTAGTTACTAAAATTAAAGAAATTAGAGTTTGGCTTAATAAAGGAGGTGGTACTGTTACTCCTTCTGTAAGTATAGGTGGAAAGACGGCTACTTCAGATGGGAATATCGTTGCTCAAAATAAGGACGCGAAAGAAGATTGGACAAAGACAACCAAAGTGACTTTTACACCCGCATCTGATGGAAATACTGGCGTAGTTGTTATAGATATTTCTTCAACAAAAGCTGGCTATATCTGTGCGATAGAAATTGATGCTGAAAATTAGAGAGTACATTTTACCATTGATATTTTATTGTTCGGCGGAGATTATTCTCTGCCGAACTTTTCCCTAAGAATAAAGAGATCTTTGGGGATGGCTATTGCCAGCGTGCTTTACTTCTCCTTATATATAAAATAACATTTAAAATTACACTAAAACGATGAGTGGATTTCAGACACCTATAACCATAAAAGAGGCTATGCAGAACAACTATAGTTCGACGGAGGTAAGGTAGTCAGGACCTTGAATTAAAAGAAAAAATGATGCTTTTCAAATACCTAATTATAAAGAACAATGATAGATAAAGCAGTTATAGAAAGGGTTCTAAACAATCTTGCGCCTAAACGGCCAGTATTTTGGTCTGAGGCGGATTTTCAGTTTGCATTTGCATGGGAATTACAAAATGAGCTTCCCCAAGCATCCATAAGGTTAGAAAGAAGATTTGATTCGGCTGATAATCCACCTATGTACATAGACATTTGGGTCGAAAATGAAGGAAAGGTGTATCCTATAGAGTTGAAATATAAGACAAGTAATTATAGTGTGGAAATAGGTGGTGAAAAGTATCTATTGAAAGCCCAGAGTGCCTGCGATACCGGTTGCCACGATTTTCTTAAAGATATTAACAGGATTGAAATGATCTCTAAATCGACGGCCAACTTTGATAAAGGGTATGCTATAATGATAACGAATGATCACCTCTACTGGCAAATGCCAAAAATGACATCTGAAAGCGACGATACTACATTTGCGGATTTTAGGATTTATGAAGGTAGAACTATTGAAAAAGGAAGAATACTTCAATGGTATTTGTCTAAATATAAAAGTGATGTAAAAATGGTTGATGAGAGAAGAAAAGGCGACTGTATAGAATTTGACCATGATTATACTATTAATTGGAAGGATTATTCACGACCTAATTTTTCGACTGTCTTTAAATACTCAATAATTGAAATCGAAAAGTGAACAAAGAGCTTTATAGAGAGTGTTCAGACGGCTAGTCGCCCGTGACTTGTAAACGGGAGGGGCCCATCAAGACATATAGCCTCGCTGTTTGTTGTGGAAAACTAAATTAGACGAGGCCTATACGAAAAGCGCACAGTCGAGATGACCCTGCGCTTTTCTTTTTTTATTGTTTCTCTATCATAAGCCTTCTCTATCTTAAATCTATCTCCCTGTCATACTATCCGTCATCCATCCAAAGCCCGTATCTGTGGATTAGTGCATTTTCTGATGCTATAAATCCACCCAAAGCCCATATTTGTGGATAGGTAGTTCAAATAATGCTATAAATCCAACCAAAGCCCGTATCTGTGGATGAGTGCATTTTCTAAAAGCAAGAATTCATAAAATCACGCGTTTTGTGGATTTATTGAACAACTGACTAAAAAAGAAAAGAGAAAGACTCTTTCTCTGAACGCTATTAAGTAATCATGAAAAAATAACTTGATAGCCTTTGATTATCTTTTTGGCCTCTATCCTCGAAAATCTAATGCTAATCTAACACAATTTATTTTTTCAAGTTACTAAATGCTGCGATTTCACAAACTCTGCTTAGTTTTTCTGTAATCGGAATATCTTCAAACACTTCAGGAATTCCGTTTCTTTGAGTGTGAAGTTAGCGATTAAGTAGTTTGTTTATTTCGCTTTCGGACATCTCAGTATAAAGACAAATCTGTTCTACTGGCACATGATTATTTAGCATGGTCTTGATGATTTCAGCCTTTCCCTCAGCCTTTCCCTCAGCTTTCCCTTTCACTTCGCCCTCGATAAGTCCCTCATCTCTTCCCTCAGCAAATCCATCTTCTTTAGCGTAATGGAGTTGATTGAATATGTCCAGTTCTGTCATCATATACTTGTTATAAACAGTTCGTTTCGACGGACTAAAAGCAGCAATTTCACAAGCCCTGCTCAGTTTCTCCGTTATCGGGATGTCTTCTAATGCTTCAGGAATACCGGTTTTATCGTATTTCCATCCATTTAGAAACCAATACAGTAAATAATCAAGGTTACTTTTACACTGCGATAGGTCCTTTGTGAAACGCGCCGTCTCCACGAAGGTAAGAATAATTGTCGAAGGAGCAAATTCTTTTGTGCGTTTTTCTACTTGATAATAATGAGAAATAAGATTATCCGCATCCCACGATGACTCATTTTCATGAGTGAGATTAGTTCCGAGGATGCCGATGATGTAAAGAGGTTTGAGATGAGTGTAGTATTCATTTTCTGAGAGTTGATTACGATAGATATCAGATCCATAGTACATACAACGCTCAAAGATTTTCTTTTCATCCCGCTGTTGTACTTCAACGGAAAAGATAGAGCCATCTTCACCTTTGCAGATAAGATCAAGATAAGTTCTTTTTCCGGTATCTATCACAGGATCTTGTTCTCGGTCCAGATAGGAGAGAATGTCACGCACTCTCACTTCCTCTGGGAGGAAACAGTTGAGAAGTTCGATAAGAAGACACTTGTTGTTCTTGTCACCATAAACAGCCTTAAAGCCGGCATCGCTCATCAGATTTACATAAGTGCGTCCTTGCACACTTGATGTAGAAGTTGTAAAAGAATTCATAGTATTTTTTTAAAAGCAAAGGTTAAGTCCTTTGACAAGTGCAAAGGTAAAAAAGGGTTTTTTATTTCACAATAAATCAAAATTTTACATGGTAAACATTCCTTTTACTTCAGTTAAAATATTACTTTACATTTACAATTGGACTAATAGCGGAAAGGTGCTCATTTCTAAGAGTATAAAATGATTTTTATTATAATCTAATTTTTTAAGGTGCAGGAGAATAAGTATGTAAGAGAATGGTCAAAAAGTACCCCCCCCTCCAGAATTCAAAAGGTCACAACTTGAAATTCACCTTTAGGTGTGACCCTCATTTACGCACTTCTAAAAGGAGTAAGGTCTAAAGGTGGCCACAAAAAGCATTCACCTTTACCTGCCTTCCTCAATAGAATGCTCTACATGGCCCATTGACTTCAAAGGTGTATTTCAGGTTACACAATCAACTGAAGACTTTGATCAAGAACGGGCAAGACCCGTTCGAGGCGCCGCGGGTAATCACGACCATCGCGCAGGTATAACGTCATGGTTCAGGCCAGACGGCCATGATTAGGGCACTAGAGTAGTTATTTTTTCTTTTTCGTCGGGTGTGTAATTAGCGATTTTAGCGGTATCGAACAAATCTGTCGCCCATGACTTTCCGAAATTTTTGGGGATGCTTTGCAATTTCGCCATATTCTTGAAAAGATACATCCACCGGTCAATGTCATCGCCTATTTCTTCAGCCACCTTATTGAAGCGAGGAGGTTCCATGAAGATAAAATTAAGGATATCGCTATAATTCTCGTGATTAGTTTCTTCTTGAAGTCTATAATAGCTATGGAATCTGTTTTGAGGCCAAGAAGAGTCGTATTGCATAACGAAATCAAGGATAGAGATAACATAGACAGGGTGAAGATGATAATCCCAGACGAAGGGGTGCTTTTCGGATCCGTCTTTAAATTGCATGAGAAATTTACTTTAAGCATCGAGGAACTGCCTTTGAATAGGAAATGAGGAATAGAAAAGACATCTATCGCGATAGTATTTTTGTTCACGCTTTTGCATCTCTACGATAAAATCATTACCATCAGAAGTATGGCAATAGACATCGTAAAAGACTTTCCTATCTTCTGGAGAAAGTCCTCACTGTTCCACGTCGCGATAGTCAATATCGATTATTGTATCTGTCTTGAGTATAGCATTTAGAAAAGGAATTATTAAATTCTTACGACTAAAGGCTCTTTTCAGGGGGCATCCAGCCCACTTAACCGCTGACTTGCGTCAGCTACCCCTGGCGGGCCTTTTCGCCTTTCCATATTTTGCCGATGTCAAAATACACGGCCCGTCCGGTGCACTGATGTGCGCAAAAGTCGGAGCGAAGGTCTGCATAGACCTGATTTGAATCCTTAAAAACATATGTTTTTGTGGACTCGTGAAAATGGTCGTTAATCTTTTAAGACTTTCTGCTACGACTTTTTGTCCGAGAAAACGGCTTTTCCAAGGACAAAAGTTAATGTATAATGAACGCCGGAGAGTAGGACGGAATTACTTTTTAAAAACAGCCGAAACTTTTTACTTTTTGATGAGTATTCGAGTAATACACTTGACTCGAATACTAGTGGTGCAGTCGTGTACCCACCGGTACACTCCATCTTCGAAACCGAATCTATACTCGAAAATTCACTATAAATCTTTACCAAATTATTTTTTAATGCTTACTAAGATGATGAAAGTTATTTTTTGAAGGTTACTTAACAGAAAGATTGATAGGAGGATTCTATATATAGAGAGTTCTAAAATACTCCTTCTCAAGTACGCTAAGGTGCGCCGAGAGAAGGAGTGAATAATAGGAAATTCAAATTAATTTATTTACACCATTTATCTAGCCAACTATAGAATTCTTTATGCCAGAGAAGTGAATTCTGTGGCTTTAGTATCCAGTGGTTTTCTTCAGGGAAAATGACCAATTTGCTTGGCACTCCCATCATCTGGGCGGCATTGAAAGCTGCCATTCCCTGCTCATAAGGGATGCGATAATCCATCATTCCGTGGATGCATAAAATCGGTGTATGCCAATTTGTTACCATCATATCAGGAGACTTTGCATAGTGGCGCTTTGCCCGTGGGGTGTCGGCATAAGGCGCGCCGGCTTGCTGCATGCCGCCGAATGTGATTCCATCTCCACGCGGGCCAATTTCGCCCGGGGTATAAGCATACTCACGTAGTCCGCCGTTGTCCCAATTGGCAAACCACATCTCCTCGGTAGTGAACCACATCTGACGCTCGTTGAAAATGCCGGCATGCGCTATGAAACAGTCATATAAGTCTCCGTGTAGACCCTCAAGCATATAGACAGAGTACCCGCCATAAGATGCTCCTACACAGGCCAATTTGTTTACATACGGCAGGCTCTTGACATATCTTCCGGCAGTCAGATAGTCCTGCATGTTGAGCCCCGGGTAATCTCCACTTATCTGCTCTTTCCATTCTTGTCCGAATGCTGTAGTTCCACGCCTATTAGGGAGAATCACGATGTAGCCTTGCTGAGCCATAAGCCTATAACACCAGCGGTAACTCCAATCCTGTGAATTTGTGCCCTGTGGACCACCAAGAACTATTTCGATGGCTGGGTATTGTTTAGAACGGTCAAAGTGTGGCGGGTAGATCATCCAGCACTGCATCTGTTGTCCATCCACTGTTTTGAGATGGATGCTCTCAGAAGAAGGTTCGTCGAGTTGCTCTAGGATGTGCTTGTTCTCGTGGGATATTTGGGCAAATGCAGACGTGTTATCTCCTTTAATGCTGACTTTTACCAGTTCGGTAGGGAAGTTGAGGCAATAATAGGTGGTATATAGTTCCACAGTGCCGTTTGAGCCATCTTTTATGAGCCAAGGTGAGAAGAAATCGTATGGCCAATCAGCCTTTGTTAGTTGGGTGATACGACCTTCGAGATCGGTTTTAAGTATTGCTTGTGTGGCGCTAGGACGCATTGAACTAAAGTAGATTTCGTTTCCATGCCAAACAAGCCCTGAAGCGTCATTGTCAAAATTGGCAGTAAGCTCGCGTATGTTTTCTATTGAAGGAAGGCTTTGTTCGGTAGCGCCTTCGTGGATATCTGCAACTAGAATCCTCTGTCTATCAGCCTCGTATCCGTCGCGTTCCATGGAGATCCATGCCAAATGGGTCCCGTCTTCATTCCATACAGGGTCGGTGTCATACCCACCATCCGTTTTTACGGGGATGTTGCTACCTGTAAGAGTGTCGTATATGTAGATACCACAATTGGTGCTGAAAGCATATTCTTTCCCGGTGAGTTTGCGACATGAGTAGGCAATGTATCTTTCGTTTGGAGACCAGTCGAGCTGCTCAATCCCGCCAAATGGCTCTGTAGGTAGTTCGTATGGTTCTTCCCCGAGCAGGTCGGTGCTTCCCTCTGGGGTGACATTGGCCAATTGTGCCAGATATGTTCGTGGCGTTTCTGTTACCCAATGATCCCAGTGTCTATACATTAGATCTTCTGTTATGTATGCTTGTGCTTTGTCAAGATTTGGGTCTATATCTTTTGGCGTTTTAACCGGTCCTGGGATGGTGCTTATGTAGATGATCTGATTTCCAGAAGGTGAAAACTTGAATTCTGATATGCCAGATGGGACATTACTGATTTGTCTTCGAGCACCTAACTTGGTGCCTCCCACAGCTGCATTCCAGATCTGCCCATCTATAATAAAGTAAATGGATTTCCCGTCGGGAGCCCATCTGGCGCAAGATACGCTTGATGCATAGCGGGTCAGTTGGCGTTTGTTAGAGCCATCGATATTGGAAATAAAAAGATTCCTGCAGCTTTTGTTTTGTGCCACATCGGTGTAGGTCACTCCGTAAAGAACCTTTTCACCATCAGGTGATACTTGCGGATCGGATATGCGCCCGAATGCAAGAAGCGCTTCAGGTGTCATGACTCCGTCTTCGATCTTGATTTCGGAAGGCCCGATGTAGCCTTTTTCGTTTTTATTCGGTTTCATAAAAGATAAAAATGCGGATGCGATGAGGTAGCCACCGAGGCCTGCCACTACACATATTCCGAAGTTCTTTAAAAATTTTTTCATATTTTCGATTTGTTTAATTCAGTTTTTGATAGATAATGCTCTCTTGACTTTTGATAGCACATGCACTAAGAGAGATTATTGGCACAAAGGCAACATCTAAAGTAAGAAATTTCGGGAAAATTACCAAAGTTTCGGTTTATTCACATGGTTAAGAAAGTATTATAAAGTTACTCAACTGTTTAAAATAGATAGTTTCCTACTTGCGATTATTGACATAGTTTATGTATATTTGCCTTTCCGAGTTATCGGTCTAGAACTAATAATTAGAATGTTATCTGTATGAAGATCTTATCAGTTTGTGGGAAAATAGCGATGTGTTTATTTTCTTTGTGTTTTTTAGGCGTGATTGGTGCTCATGGCCAGACAAATAAAGACTATTATGAGCAATTTTTAAAGGAATTTCAGCAAAAGGATACTTCTGCAGTATCTAATACTATCTCGAAGTGGGAAACGGCTTTCCCAGAGTCTGCAGAACTTGTAATTGCCAGAGCAAATGTTTTCCTTTCTAAAAGTGCACAGGAGGTTATAAGGACGACAGTCGAGCCACCTAAATTCGATGACGGACGATGTCTTGTCTTAAAAGACTCACTTGGGAATGTAAGTGGGTATATGTATTCTGAATTTGTATTCAATGAGGATTATTTCCAAAAGTGGGTGACTACATTACAGGACGGAATAAAAAAGTACCCGGAGAGGATAGATTTACGTTCCGGTTTGGTCTATTCATATTTTCAGAATAGTAGGTTTGAACAAGCTTGTGCTGAGTTACTTAGCCTGGTGCACCATTCGAAAGAAATAGATAATAAATGGTATGGACTTTTTGATGAGCCATATGATAAAGCCACACTTTACGATTGTCTGCAAGATTATTTTACATATTTCATAGACGGGCGAAGTGATATAAGTTATGTAAAAAAATATGTAGATGCAGTATTAGAGGTGTTTAAAGATAATCCTGTCTTTTACTCTGATAGGGCATATGTATATTTGATGGAAGGGGATTTTGATTCTGCTATAAAGGAGTATGAGTTGGCATATACTTTAGATCCTTCAGATATGCTCATCGTAACGAACTTGGGATATCTATATGAACAAAAAGGAGATAAGAAGAAGGCGATTGAATATTACAAAAAAGTGATTGACTCCCCGGCCGAACAGTACTTGAAAGACATGGCACAAGAAGGATTGAATGCTCTCAAATAGATGCAAGGTGACAAAGATTTATGTGGATAACCATAGAAAACTAAAATTAATTTATTTATTATGAAAAAAGTAGTTTACATTGCAATTGTTCTTTTGTTAGCACTTTCTGTAAGTTTGTTTGTAAAGGCAAATATCACTCGTTCTTTTTTTGATTCGAATGTAGAGGCGTTGGCCGATGGCGAGAGTTCTTCATTTTGTTACAGTGGAGGACGTGGCGCTTCGCATTGTACTATAAAGGGAGGAATAGAGATTCTTGGATGTGGCTTTTCAATAGATTGTGAAGTTACATGCCGTGATGGTTATTATGCATGTTGTGGTATAGGTTGTACATGTGTAGCAGAATAGGGTATGAAGAATAATTATATAACTCTAATAGTTTTTATTCTTATAATGATGTGTAGTTGTGCTCGAAATGAGTATAAACATCTTTTGACTTTTGATAATGATAATCCTATTGAAGTTGATTTAGAACAAATGGATTATGTATTATTGAATAATGTTGGGAGTATTGATAGGGTTGATTGTTCTTTAGATAGACTCATTATATTGGCATCAAATAAATTACTCTTGGTAAATAAGGATGGTTCTATGCCTCGATATGTATCAAGTCTCGGTAGAGCAAAAGAGGAATACTTGGGAATATGGGATGCCGGGTTTATGAACAATAAAGTGTACATTTATGATTTAAGTGGGGGAAAAATACTGTTTTTTGACAAAAACGGGGATTATTTATATTCAAAAATATTATCAAGAACCCCGTTGGATAATCCATTTCAATTATTTATTAAACTAGATTCATTGGATTATATTGGTAGATGTTCTTATTGTGGATTGGAAGGTTACCCGGAACTGGCTTTATATGACAAAAATTTTTCATTTATAAAGTACATTGATGAAAAGATGACTTTAAATTCCGGATTGAAGATAGGTTTTCCATTTTGTAGTACTTCTCGTAGTTCAGTTTTGTATAATCGTTATTTTGATAATGAAGTATATGAAATTACGAAAGATTCCGCTTTCGTAAGGTATAAAATAGATTTTGGTCGTTACAACTTCAAAAGGAAAGAGTCAAAGAGTGATTATGATATAATTGAGAGCTTGCGCAATAGTAAACAAGACTATGCTACATTAATATCTAATATGGAAGAAATAGAAAATGATTATTTTGCTTTTGCTTTCCTTTTTCCGAATTCACGAAGGATAGGTTTGTATAAAATGAAAAGTAATAAGGGCGAAGTAATATCTTTCAAATGTCGTGAAGACGAAGTTCTAGCCTATGTTAAGACTTTTGACTTCGTCATTTATGCATTAACACAAACAGAGAATGGCATTACGCGATTATACAAAATCCCATTGTCGGGTATTATGAAGAGCGCTAATTTATGACAATGGAAATAGGACAGAGAAAATGAATTAGTTACGATATCTTGCTATAGTCTTTTACAGAATATTTCCCTTTACGAAGTTCTTTGACTAGAAGAGAATTGGCCCCGGCCTTGAGCTCAGGGTCTGCTTTTAAGACTTTCGCGGCATAGTTCCGCGCCTCATTTAACAGAAGTCCGTCTTTAGCTAGTGATGCTATGTTCAAGTTAATAGGAAGACCACTTTGTGCGGTGCCCTCCAAATCCCCTGGCCCTCGCATCTTCATGTCCTCTTCCGCTATTTCGAACCCGTTTTCAGTACGACACATCAGTTCAAGTCGTTGAAGACTTTCTTTTGAGCATTTGTAATCTCGAACCAATACACAATGCGACTGCGCGGCGCCTCTTCCCACACGTCCACGAAGCTGGTGAAGTTGAGAAAGTCCGAAACGTTCTGCGCTCATGATAACCATTACAGAGGCATTAGGCACATCCACACCCACTTCTATTACAGTGGTGGACACTAGAATATGAGCTCTTCCTGCTGCAAAAGCATTCATATTGAAGGCTTTCTCTTCGCTGCTTTGTTTTCCGTGTACTATTGCGACTTTATATGGCGGAAAAGGAAAAGCCTGAACTATATCTTCATAACCGCGCTCAAGGTTTTGCAGATCGATTTTCTCACTTTCGAAAATCATCGGATAAACCACGAAGACCTGGTGCCCTGCGGCTATTTCCTTACGCATAAACGCGTATATCTGAGGGAGTTTTGCTTCTGTGTGAAGGCTGGTTCGCACCGGCGTTCTTCCCGGTGGCATCTCATCTATCACCGATACATCCAGATCGCCATACACTGTCATGGCCAATGTCCTCGGGATCGGAGTCGCTGTCATTACCAGCACATGTGGTGCGACGCTATTCTTTGCCCACAGTTTAGATCGCTGTTCTACTCCGAAGCGGTGCTGCTCATCTATTACGGCCAATCCCAAATTCTTCCACATCACATCATCTTCCAGTAGAGCGTGTGTGCCGACTATCAGGCCAATTTCTCCGTTCTCCAATCCCTTGTGTATTTCCCGTCGATCGCGTGTTTTTGTGGAACCAGTTAGGAGCGCACAACGTACGGATGTAGGGACGAGGTATTTTTGGATATTGGCATAATGCTGCTGGGCCAATACTTCCGTCGGTGCCATTATACATGCTTGAAAACCATTGCCGATGGCAAGAAGACAGCTCAATACGGCTACCATTGTTTTTCCCGATCCTACATCTCCCTGTAGGAGCCTGTTCATTTGTTTTCCGGACATAAGATCCGAGCGGATTTCCTTTATCACGCGTTGTTGTGCCCCGGTCAGATTGTATGGGAGGGATTTATAGCATGCATTGAAATCGACTCCTACTTTAGGCATAAGGAAGCCTTTCGATTGGCGCGATTGAATGTATTTTTGTTTGAGAAGACTTAACTGAAGAAAGAACAACTCCTCAAATTTCAGACGCTTTTGAGCTTTTTCCAATGCATAGTTATCGGAAGGAAAATGTATGTTTTTCAGGGCGTATTGTATGGAGCACAAGCCTAAATCCTTGATAATGTAATCTGGGAGACTTTCTGTTATTTCGGGTAAGCATAGAGCGAGAGCACCACTTTGCATTTTGCACATCACTTTTCCAGTTATCCCGGAATTCCTCAATTTCTCGGTGCTCGGGTATACTCCAGTGAGGCCTTTGCCCGCGGTATCGCTTTCGATGCTTGTATCATCCACTTCTGGATGGACCATATTGTATTTGCCATTGTACTCGGTTGGCTTTCCGAAGAAGATGAATGTGCGACCAGGCTCAAGTTTTTCATACATCCATTTAAGTGCCTTAAAAAAAACCATTTCCATCTGACCGGTTCCGTCGCTTACTATGACGCTGACTCTTTTCGTTTTTCCTTCCCCTACTAGATTTCTATTGAGCACTTTAGCTTTAATCTGAATGTTTGCTACGCTCTGGTTGATGCTATTTATGGTTTGGATGGAAGTTCTATCTATGTATCTAAATGGGTAAAAGTGAATGAGGTCATTTAAAGTGGTTATGCCGAACTCCTTTTCTAGAAGCTCGGCACGTTTTGGACCTACCCCTTTGAGGTATTTTATTTCACTTTCAAGTTCACTCAATGCTGGATATTTCCTAATACAAATTCACAAAAGTCTTTATATAGTTGCCTGTCTGCTTCGTTTTGTGAAACGGATAACTTATGCAATGTGTCTTCGCCCATGTAGTATGATAAAACGCTGTTACCATAAAGCCCCAGATCCTTACACATTTGAAAATAGTAGTAGAACCTCTTTCTAAAGCTTTCCCAATCAGGTGCTCCATAAAGGACCTTGTCGTCTATCTCCAGTTCCATGGAGAGATTGTTCTTTTTCAATCTGTCTTTCCACTCTTCCATATTGTATTCCGGATGCCAAAGGTAGTTAGGCTGGATCATTACGAAGTCGAAATGGAACTTTTCCCATCTATCAGAACCTGTTGCCCAATTATATGGAATCCACGACATGCTCATTTTCTTGCTATGTACATAGTCGGAAAGTGCAGGGTAGACTTCTTCCCAGCGCTTTATTGCGGGGTTATATCCATTGTCTTTAGTGACGAGTTCCTCTGAGAAGCAGTAAAATCCTTCTAACTCGAGGTTTTTGAATTTGGCTTTTTTCCATCGCTTTATCACTGTGTCTACAAACCATTTGCATGCGGCCAATCTATCCTCGCCCTTCGCGAAATCCATCTGTCTGCCATTAATTTCTCCCCAGTATATGGTTTTAGAAGTGGTGTCCCTGAATTCGTAATATGGAATAGGGTCTGGGATGCTGACCACTACTTTTCTTTTAGTGGATGGCTTGCCAATCCTACCTTTAGTCTCGCCCACCACCTTATCCAGCGCATCGAAACCTATCCCTTCGGTGAACCAGTAGTCTATGAAATGCTGCCAATTGCCTTTGTCTGCAGGATGGTTCCCATAGCCAATTCCCATGGCTGCTCCTTCTTCTGTAGGTGTGGATTTATCGTAGATTTCGAGGGCGAGAAAAGCATCGAAGAGCCAATGTTCTTTTCCTTTGTCATCCACATAGCTTACATGCGGGCGCAATCGCTCTTCAGTCCATAGAGCATTTGCCCTACCCATATTGCCCCCATAAAGAAGGGCCATGTTGTCATAAGGGGTGAAGCGACCGCTTTCGCCAGGGCGTGGAGTGTTCCCTGCGTGGGTGCTTGTCAGTGCTATCCCCAATAAAAGTGTTGTTAAAAAAAGTTTTGTTTTCATTAATGTAGTTTTGTTTCTATACAAAGATATTGGTTTTTTTAAACATTTTCCATAGATTTGCGTCTGTTCGTTGTGTTATTCCTTTTTAAGGATTACTTAAAGGGGCTACCTATCAAGAAGATTGTAAGATGGAAATGTTTCGCGGCGTCTTGTAATCTTTAAGTTGTTAATATGTTTGCGAAATTAAAGAAAGAATGAAAAAATTTGAAACACTTCTGGCAGTTGCTGCTGCCATTACGCTTGTCGCTTCTTGTGACAGTAAAAAGAATGATCCTGTTACTCCAGATAATCCGAAGGATGTGGTAGTGCCTGAAACTATGATAGAAGCTTATTATGTAGGAGATTATTATGAAACAGGAAAATCTGCTAATGTACTTCTCAACTTCGTATCAGGGAATGTGGACTTAAATGAAGATGAAACAGCTTTTATAGGAACTGGTCAAGTTTTGTGTCTTGATCTTAATGTAACACTTCCAGCTTCAGTTGAAGAAGCTGATCATCTTAGTCTTCCTGCTGGAACTTATACTGTTGCTGATGATACACATGCGCCACTTACTTGGAACCCGGAAGAGTCATATCTTGTTAAGGTAGAAAATGACGTGGTAATCGCTGATCAAGAAGCTTTTAAGTCAGGAACAGTTACTATAGAGAAAACAGATAAAGGCTCAAAGGTGGTTTTTAGCGGTGAACTTAAGAGTGGGACGGCATTTACATATGAGTATGAGGGGATTGATCGTGTGATGAGTCATGCCGAGGATAGCAAATATTCTAATCTGGAAAAAGATGTGGAAGTTAAAACTTTGGTATCTGCATCATATAGTTCTTTGGGTGATGTGGTAGGCGATGGCAAGACTGAGACTTGGGTGGTTTCGTTAGGTGATAAATACTACGATTTCGAAGAAGAATATGGTAATGGGGAGTCTGTACTTCTGTTCCTTAATGTAAAACCAGGCTCAAAAGAAATCCCGGAGGGTAAAGTGACAGAGTTCGCTGATTTGAATTTCACAGAGGTGTTGGAGCCTAACACTTTAGTGGCCGGGTATTTTATGTGGGGCACTTATGGCGGAACTTGGTACAAATGCCCTGCCTATGCTTACGAAGCTGCTCTTGTAGGTGGAGAAGTGGAGTTCGTTAAGGGAGAGGATAACACATACTCTATAAAAGGCACACTCCTCGATGCTTATGGAAAGAAAGTATCTTTCTCTTATAGTGGAGAGGTGAAACAGATGGTGTACGAAGAAGAGTAATATAAGATTATATATACTTTATTTTAAGTTTCGCAGGCGTTTTCCGCTTGCGAAACTTTTTTATACATTTGCAGCGGATTATGGTAGGAACTCTGGTGAGTTCTTTTAAGGGGGAATACGGTGAGATGCCGTAACTGTGCCCGCAACGGTATGCTATAAGGCTAGTCCGAATACCCACCATAGTCAAGTTTAACACAGGGAGCTCGGGGGCAAGTTCCTAGTAAAACGAAATCAAATGTTATTATCTATTCTATTGGGGGTGTGTTCTCTTTATGCCCCAATTGCTCAGTACGAAGATAATGTGCTGACTGAAGCGGTTCTTACCGCAGAGAAAGGGCTTGTCGTATCTAGAAAAGACACTCTTTCTACAGAAGGAATCCTAGGCGTAACAGATTTACTTTTAATGAGTCCTAGCTTTCAGATAAATGATTATGGTGGTATGTCGGGGCTAAAAACAGTTAGCCTTCGTGGATTTGGGAGTGCACATACATCTATCTATGTGGATGGTATAAGAGTTACTAATGTTCAAAGTGGCCAATCGGATTTGGGCTTTCTTCCACTTGCCTCTTTCGATTATGCTATAGTGGATTATGCGCAAAATAGTGTTAGTTTCAAAACGAAGCGTCCTGTGTTTGGAAATTCACCTTTTATTGGGGCTGTGAAACTAGATGCCGGCTCGTTTTCAACATATTCGCCTCTTATCTATGCAGCATTCAAATTATCCGATTATTTTAGCATTTCGACACATGTTAATGCTTTATATACAAAAGGGAATTATCCGTACGAGACTAATATGTTTCGGGAAAATAATGATATGAATCGTTTCGACGCGGATGTGGATTTGTTCGGAGACTATAAAGGTTATGATTTGCATGTAAAGGCTTTTTTAAATACTTCTAAAAGGGGTACTCCTGGTTCGTTGGTATATCCTAGTAAAGATAGACAGAATGACTGTAATTACTTTATACAAGGAAAGCTGTCAAAAAGAATAACAGATGCATATACTCTTCATTTTAGCACTAAAGAGGCTATCGATAAACTGGACTATATTTCCGAATGGGGTAATAGTAATTATAACCAGAATAACTTACAATTTAACATTGTAAACGATATTCAGTTAGCAGAGATGTTCAATGTGACGGTGGCCACGGATGCTCATTTTGATAAATTGTCTGGTTCAGTATATAATGCATCACGTACTGAACTGTTTTCTTCCGTTGCTGGAGCATATCATAGTGATTTGTTAAGTGCTAAGATAGCTTTAGAGTATAATGCTACTACAGACAAAGGAGTAGTGAAAACGAATGCCTTTTTGCCATCTGCCGATATTAGGGTCCGCTTATATGATGGACTATTTATGACAGCATTTGCACGAAGAGCCTTCCGTGCGCCTACTTTTAACGAATTGTACTATCCTGGATTTGGGAACACTTCACTTAAGCCTGAGGATGCTTTTCTTGCCGATATGGGCTTAGAGTATAGTTTTATTCCTATCGATAATGTTAAGGTGAAAGCACAATTAGATGGTTTTTATAATCTCTTAACTAATAAAATAACAAATGCCCCGACTGAGGAAAATCCTAGCATTTGGCTTCCTTATAATATTGGGAAAGTTCATTCTTCGGGACTTGATGCTACTGCCGGTTTAGAATGTTTGTCAGATCTTGGAATAGAATGGACATTGAATGCCAAGTATTCATTTCTTAGCGCTATTGACCGTACTCCGAATAGCGGTAATTTCGGTAAGCAAATACCATTCATTGCAAAGCATTCGGCATTTCTAGAGGGAAAAGTTAGTTACGATGGCTGGATGGTATTGGCCAATTGGCAGGGACGCTTTGGAAGAACCCAAAGTGCATCAATGGCTGCTGCTGATTGGAATACATTAGACCTTACTCTTGGTAAGTCTATCCGAAATTTGGCCCTAAAGTTCTCTGCTCGAAATGTGTTTGATTATCGTTATCAACTTGCAGATGGATATCCTATGCCAGGATTTAATTTCGTGGCAGGAGTAGAATATAGGTTTTAGTGCTGGCTTTCAATAGTGCTTACAAAGCATTATATTTGCACTTTTTGAAGGTTACTTAAAACCATGATAGATTGAAAAGGCTAGCATTTATACATAATCGTTTTCCAGCAGGGGGGGCTGAAAGAGTAACTTTAGATATAGCAAGGTATCTAAAATCGATAGGTGGCTATGAGGTCTATGTATTTGTGTCTCATGTAATTGATTTTGTGGACGATAGCCTTAATATTATAAAAGTTCCGCCTCAGTCTATCCCTTCAAGGAGATCCAGATACATAGAGAGCCTCGTTAAAGAGCTGAGTATCGATGTCTTAGTACAGATTTCGAAATCCATATACGATATAGAAGGCATACGCGAGCGCACAAGTTGTAAGGTTATTCTTGCTTGTCATGGGGAACTTTTCTGGCAACGCTATTCCATAATGCATAATAGGCAGAAGCACAAGTTTCTTTGGAATTTACTTTATAAAAAAAAGTATGCTGATGGAACACTTGCAGCGCGTATTGCGCGTGAACGCACGATGCGTGACTATAAGAGTTGTGACGTATATGTCGTATTGTGTGAAGAATATCGGCTCCAAATGGAGAAAGACTTATCTATAGGCGCGGATTCGCATGTGGTCGTAATAGAAAATTCGGAGCAGATAGTACCATCTCCTTGTCTTGAAAAAGAGAATATGATGCTTTTCTGTGGCAGGTTTGAGAATTGGTCTAAGCGTATAGACAGGTTACTTAGAATTTGGAAACTAGTGCAAGACGATATTCCGGGATGGGAATTGGAGATGGTAGGAGATGGCCCTGCATGGGAGGAGATGAAGGTGTATGCACAGCGATTGGCCTTGAAAAGGGTGAAATTCGAAGGTCGTAGATCGGATGTAAGCGCATTTTATTCTCGTGCGAGCGTGGTTTGCATGACCTCACAGACAGAAGGTTGGCCTCTTGCTCTTACCGAAGGGCAAGCCAATGGCTGTATCGGGGTGGCATTTGCATGCAGCGCTGGGGTTGAGGATGTCCTTTCTCCTAATGGAAAATGCGGGTTTTTGGTGAAACCTTTCGATGAGAATGCGTATGCAACGGTTTTAAAGAAAATAGCATCTTGCAGAGAAGTGGATTTGAGGAGCATAAGGATAAATGGAATAAATAAACGGAAGCAATACTCTCCAGAGATAATATCTCATAAATGGAAGGTGTTGTTTGATTCTCTTTGTAAAAAATGAATAAGTATAATCCGGAAGGCTCCCAGTTGAGAGCAGATCAAATGAAAATGCTAGGTGTTCTGGTGGAATTCTCAAGAATTTGTAAGGAGAATGGTATTACTTGGTGGCTTGATTCGGGGACCCTTCTAGGGGCTGTTCGTCATGGTGGATTTATACCATGGGATGATGATGTGGATGTATGTGTGATGAAAAAGGACTATAAGCGGTTGCGTAAAATATTATGTTCGCTTAATAGTGATAAGTATTTTTATTCATGTATTCAATCAGATGTTGAACATGTTAACCCTTTCGGTAAATTTAGACTAAAAGAAGGGGGCATGGAATCTACCGACCCGCGTTCTCAATATTTTAAGTATAAGGGACCTGGCCTTGATGTCTTTAGTGTGGAGTATACTTCTCGTTTTGCTTCGCATCTTTCTAAGTTTTTCTATAAGAATATGCAGCATCCAGTTCCTAAAATAAAAAATGCTGCTATAAGACATTTTGTAACAAGGCTGGTAGAGGTGATAAACTTCGGATTTTTACTTCCGCTGTGTCGACTTATCGGGCTAATAAATCCTAAACATCAGTACTATTATGAGTTGGGATCGGGCTTCTATAAGAATCCTATGTATATGGATCAGATTTTCCCCCTACGTACTATAACCTTTGAAGGTGTTGAATTTCCAGCGCCAAAGGATGTGGATGCATATCTGCAGAATTTGTATGGGGATTGGCATAAATTGCCTACGGATGAGCAGATAAAGAAGTCACTTCATAGTAGTATATATTTGAAAGAAATTTACGGTTAGAATATGCAGGCAGTAATTTTAGCGGCCGGGATGGGCAAGCGGTTAGGCAATTTGACTAAGAATAACACCAAATGTATGGTGGAAGTAAACGGAATTTCCTTGATAGATAGGGTATTGGGCCAATTATCCCATATCGATGGTCTTAGCCGTGTCGTGCTCGTTGTGGGTTATAAGGGCAGAGAACTTATGAATTTCATCGGGAATCGTTACGATGGGCGCTTGCGGATAGAGTTTATAGAAAATCCTATCTATGATAAGACTAACAATATATACTCGTTGGCATTGGCCCGGGAAAAACTGCTGGAAGATGACACCCTGCTTATAGAGAGTGATTTGATATTCGATGACAGAATATTCCCGCTGATTATGGATAACCCTTATCCTAACTTGGCACTTGTGGCTAAATATCAGACGTGGATGGATGGCACTATGGTGCGTATCGATGATGATAATAACATTGTGAACTTCATACCTAAGAAAGCCTTTAAATATAGTGATGTGGAGTATTACTATAAGACGGTCAATGTCTATAAGTTCAGTCGCGATTTTATGCGATATAAGTATTTGCCTTTCCTTGATGCATATTGCAGTGCTTTAGGAAATAACGAATATTACGAACAGGTACTTCGCGTAATATGTATGCTGGATAACTCTGAATTGAAAGCGCTTCCTATTACGGATGAAAAATGGTATGAGATAGATGATATTCAGGATTTAGACATAGCAAGTGCGCTTTTTTCGGAAGGTGAGCAGCGATTACATCTATATATGAAAAGATATGGAGGATATTGGCGTTTCCCTGGAATGCTTGACTACTGTTACTTAGTTAATCCCTATTTTCCGACCGAGAGAATGAAAGATGAGATGCGCTCCAATTTTGATACTCTTCTTGCAGAATATCCATCTGGGATGCATGTGAATTCTTTGATAGCAGGGAAGTGCTTTGGGGTGCATTCGAATTATATAGTTGTAGGAAATGGCGCAGCGGAATTGATAAAGAGTTTGATGGCGGTTCTTCAGGGTAAGGTAGGTGTTATATATCCTACGTTCGAGGAATATCCTAATAGACTTGACCCTACACGAATAGTGAAATATACTCCATCGTCCGAAGGTTTTCATTATACTTTAGACGATGTAAAGGTTTTCTTTACAGAAAATCATGTGGATGTACTTCTTTTGATCAATCCAGATAATCCATCTGGTAATTATATTCATCGCGATGCTTTATTGGATATGGTGAGTTGGTGCGCTTCGTGTGGGATGAAAATAGTTGTGGATGAATCATTTGCTGATTTTAGTGATGAATTTCCAGATAATACCTTGTTTTCTGATGGGTGTTTAAATAGATACAATAACTTAATAGTAGTAAAAAGCATTTCAAAGTCTTTCGGCGTTCCAGGATTGCGTTTGGGTGTTATGGCAAGTTCTGACATGGCGTTGATAGATCAGGTGAAAAAAGATGTAAGTATTTGGAATATAAATTCTTTTGCTGAATTTTTCTTGCAGATATACTCTAAATATGAAAGTGACTATAAACGTAGCGCAGTTAAATTTAGACAGGAACGAGAAAGGTTTAGGGAAGAATTGGAGAATGTTCCTTTTTTAAAAGTGTTTGACACTCAGGCCAATTATTTTTTGTGTAAGGTGTGTGGTAGTTTGAGCTCGGAGGAGTTAGCTGATATTATGTTAGATCGCTATAACATTTTGATAAAGGACTGTTCTAAAAAGAAAGGATTCGAAGGTAAGAATTATATACGTATAGCCATTCGTAATAGGGAAGATAATTTAAGACTTGTTGAGGCGTTTAGGAGTTTGTGTGAATGAAGAAAATATGTGTTTGTGGTGGAGGCTCTTTGGGTCATGTGATAGCAGGGTGGACAGCATCTAAGACATCTAATGAAGTAAAGGTACTAACAGGAAGACCAGCCTTGTGGTCAACGACTTTGCAAGTGGATACTCCGCAGGGAAGCGTTATGAAGGGGATGCTATCAGATGTTAGCGATGACCCTAAGAGAGTTGTATCAGATGCGGATATCGTTTTGTTTTGTTATCCAGGGTACGCTATAGAGAATGAGTTATTAAGGATAAAGCCCTTTTTACGTAAAGATGCGTATGTGGGGGCAGTTTTCTCTTCTACAGGATTCTTTTTTGAAGCCCAGAAAATTTTAGCTCCGTATCAGCCGTTGTGGGGCTTTCAACGTGTGCCTTTTATAGCAAGGGTGGAGGAATATGGTCATTCTGCTCATTTGCTCGGATATAAGGATGAATTAAAAGTGGCTGTGGAAAATGTTTCTCAAATCGAGAAACATAAGTTCGTGGAGTTTCTTTCAGAGTGGTTCGATGTTAAAGTATCACTGCTAAGTAATTATTACGAGGCAAGTCTTAGCAATAGTAACCCTATTCTACACCCTTCCAGACTCTATAGCTTATTCGGAGGTGAAAATGAAGGTATAGTGTATCCACGCATGATTTATTTCTATAAAGAGTGGAGTGTGGAATCGGCCGAATTGCTTATAAAGATGGATAAGGAATTATTTGCTTTGTTAAAAGTACTTCCAGTACATAAAGGGTTTTTACCTACTATATTGGATTATTATGAGAGCCATGATGCTGCCTCGCTTGCTGCTAAACTGAGGTCCATCCCTGCATTTAGTGACATCAAAACACCGATGAGACAGACTCCATTCGGATGGCTGCCCGATTATAGAAGTCGTTATTTCACGGAGGATTTCCCTTATGGGTTAAAGTATATATGCGAGTTAGCACATAAAGAAGGCATACCTGTGCCTATAATGGATAGTGTCCTTTCGTGGGGCTTATCTCACATTCAATCTTCACAGACAGCTTTGAGCCCGGGCCAATCAGTTATCGTGTAACTCTTTTTGACTTCCTGTGGCGCGAGAGAGAAGAAATTGAATTCTCCTCCAATTTTTTGCTCGATTTCGCTAACTGAGAAAGTGTACTCGGATAGTGATGGCAGCTTGGCCAATGTGGATTTGTTGAACCTTTGTGGAAACCAAAAGCCTATAGCCATAACCTCATCTGCGGTGCATTTCCAGATAGGTTTTCCAGATACCCCAGATTTTGTTCTTAGAGCTAAGAGATATCGAGCAGTAGGCATTATACATTTTTTAGATGTAGCGCTTTGTTTGTTACCTAGGACATCGTCATACACTACCCAGTTTTCGTGTTCATAGGCACATCCTGTGACTATATACAAAGTATCTGAACAGACCCATTTATCTTGACGCAATCTTTCTACAATACCCCAGTGCGTAGCATCATAGTCTCCGCTATTCGTATCGTTTAGATATAGTTCGGGAGCAATGTTCGTCGGGTAGAATGTCTGTACATTTAGCTCAAATAAAGAGTTTTTATTCCCGGCTCCTCGATCTGAAGAGGCGAGAAGGTGTCCTCTTGTTGTGTATTTGCCATCGGGAGTACTCGACCAATAGCGTGATGTGTTTTCGGGCCAATTATTCCAGTCGTCTGCATAAATGACAGATTGCTCTCCATCGTTGAAAACTGGATCTGGCCTCCACGGATCTACAATTGGCCTGGTTTTACCACCTTCTTGGTATATTTCGTGGCATGGGAAGGCTACCCACATAGGGTTATGTCTTCTTATATCGTAACAAGCCTCGTAGTTGCGTACTTTTTTATCTGAACGATAGGTGGTGGCACTGTGATCCACATATTTATAGTCGGCTTTTTCAATGTTTGCTTTCGGGCGTTCTATGAAATCGTAGGATGGCTCACTCTGGGCATATTCAAAACTGATACTCGCATCAGGCGAATCGCAGGTGGATACTAGCTTAAGGTCATCGGATCTACCTTGTGATATTAAACTACTAATCTGTATGCTAATAGTTTCTGTCTTATCGGATGTGATTTCGAAAATGGCCGTAGCCCATGCCCATTTGCCGAAACGCTCTACTTTAAAGTCAAGATACTGGAAATCAGCTGATAGCGACTTTTCGTCAATGATTCCTATTTTGAATGTTTTTCCACTGACTACCGAATTCCCATTATTCGGATTATATAGTCCTACACTTAATTTGAATGTTCTTTCGTCTTTAGGGAGCAGTATGTTAGATACTTGAATAAAAGCGGAACTGCTATTATATAGGATGCCATTATTTCCTGACGCTTCCGGGTAGTTAGAAGACGGAAAGGAGTTAGTAAGTTTAGCATATGCGCTTTTATAGGTTAAATCTGATATGCCACTTCCTGTGGGATTTAGGTAAGAGGCTGACTGATCGAACCATATTCCACTACATTCGGACTTGTCCATGTTATCATAGTATATGATGGATTCAACAGGTTTTGGTTCGGGATCCGGGTTGGGATCCGGGTTGGGATTCGGGTCTGGTCCGGGAGTTGGCTTTACTATAGGGGTTACTGGTTTTTCGTCTGGGTTACATGAAAAACTTACTGAAAATAGTAATACTGAACTGAAAAATAGGGCTAGTCGTTTCATATTGGACAAATATAAAAATGTTTTCTTAATTTTACACTAAGTTATTTACAAGAGACGGATGAATAAGCCGAGGGTGGTGGATTGGTAGATATGTAATAAAGCAAATGGCATGAAATACGATTTTGATAAGGTAGTTAATCGGCGAGGTTCCGATTCGTACAAATGGGATTCTGACTCTGACCCAAAGATGCTCCCTATGTGGGTGGCAGACATGGATTTTAAGGCTGCACCTAAGATCATAGAAGCCTTGGAGAAAAGAGTGTCGCATGGAGTGTTTGGCTATGAAAAAGTCCCACAAAGGTACTACGAGTCTGTGTGCTCGTGGTTTAGCAGAAAGCATAGGTGGCAGATAGACCCTAACAGTATCATTTACACTACAGGGGTGGTCCCGGCACTTTCCGCAATAATCAAGGCTCTTGTCCCTCAAGGAGGAAAAGTATTGGTACAAACTCCAGTATACAATTGTTTCTTTTCTTCAATAAAAAATAATGGTTGTGAAGTAATTTCTTCACCTTTAAGAAAGATTGAACTGCAGGATGGGTTCAGCTATGAAATGGATTACGAGGATTTTGAAAGAAAATGCGTTGACGCTAAATTATTTATCTTATGTAATCCTCATAATCCTGCTGGTCGGGTATGGAGAGAGGAAGAACTTTTAAAGATAAAAGAGATATGCCGTAGGCACTCTGTGGTGGTGGTCTCTGATGAGATACATTGCGAATTGGTAATGCCAGGATATGTATATGTGCCATATGCGACCATTGATCCAGAGGCCATTACGTGTATCTCTGCGAGTAAGTCATTTAATATCGCAGGGCTTCAGATAGCAAATATAGTATGTCCCGATGCATATACCCGCACTAAGATAGATCGTGCAATCAATATTAACGAGGTGTGTGATGTTAACCCGTTAGGAGTAGTTGCTACTTGTGCCGCATATGATGAGTGCGAAGATTGGATTGAGGAACTAGATAAGTATATTTTTGCTAATTATCAATATATGAAGCAGTTCCAAAAAGAGTTCCTTCCTGCTTTCCCTATTGCACACATAGAAGGAACTTATCTGGCATGGATGGATTGTTCTTCCTTAGGAATGACTTCAAATGTTTTAGATGAGGCTTTAAGGGAAAAAGCTAAGCTTCATCTAAATGCCGGTACTATGTATGGAGCAGATGGAGAAGGCTTTATGCGATGGAACTTAGCCTGTCCTCGTGTGCTTTTACAAGAAGGACTTACTCGTTTTAAAGAGTACGTTGATAGTATAACGAAGTGAGTACAGAACAACTACTATCTTTAATCAAGGAAGATCGCCAGATGTCTTTTATTCAAAGACTGAATTTGACGATCCAGCTTAGTCTCCCAGCTATAGTAGCACAACTATCATCGATAGTAATGCAGTATATAGATGCTGCCATGGTGGGAAGTTTAGGTGCGCAGGCTTCGGCCTCAATTGGACTGGTATCTACGACCACATGGCTATTCTCTGGACTATGTGCTGCTGTGGTAGCTGGTTTTTCGGTGCAAGTGGCTCATCATATAGGGGCCAAGGAAGAAAAGGACGCACGAGTTATATTGCGTCAGGCTATTAGTTCTACGGCTGTTTTCAGTGCCATATTAGCATTGACTGGGGTTTTAATAAGTCCTTATTTGCCAATATGGCTTGGTGGAGATCCTTCTATACGAGAGGGAGCGTCAGATTATTTTTTGATTTACTGCGCGTTTCTTCCTTTTTTGCAAATCAATTTTCTATCGAGTAGTATGTTGCGTTATAGTGGAAACATGAAGTTTCCTAGCCTTATGGGGGTTGTGATGTGTTTTCTCGATGTGGTTTTTAATTTTTTCTTGATATTCCCTTCACGACAGATAGGGTCGTTGATGATTCCCGGTGCTGGACTTGGCATAAAAGGCGCTGCCTTAGGCACGGCAGCTGCACATTTAGTGGCTGCTATAGTGTTGTTCCGCTATCTTTGCACCCGAAGTAGTGCTCTAAAGATAGTTGGAGAACCTGGAAGTTTCCGCCCATCGGGGAGTGTGCTTAGGCGTTCTATACAAATAGGTCTTCCTATGGGAGTGGAACATCTTATGATATGTGGAGCGCAGATTATGACCACCATTATAGTCGCCCCTTTGGGAGTGGTGGCTATAGCGGCCAATTCTTTTGCTATTACTGCCGAGAGCCTGTGTTATATGCCAGGTTATGGTATAGCAGATGCCGCAGCTACGCTTGTAGGACAAAGTCTGGGCGCACGAAGAGTTCCTCTAGCCAGGAGTTTTGCCCGTATGGCAGTAGGTACAGGTATGATAGTTATGACACTTATGGGCGTGGTTATGTACGCTTTTGCTCCGCAGATAATAGGATTCATGTCGCCAGTGAATGATATAGTGGATCTTGGTGTTGAAGTGCTTCGTATAGAAGCATTTGCTGAACCAATGTTTGCAGCCTCCATTGTAGCTTATAGCGTCTTTGTGGGGGCCGCGGATACATTGGCCCCATGTTTGATGAATCTGGCGAGTATTTGGGGAGTGAGACTAACTCTGGCCACGATTCTGGCTCCACGCCTAGGACTTCGAGGGGTGTGGATAGCGATGTGTGTGGAACTTTGTTTCAGAGGAATGATTTTTTTAGTTAGGTTGTTTCGTGAAAAATGGTTGAAAAGATATGGAAATAATTAAAGATAAGGAATTTGGTGGGGAGAGACCACTATTTGCCTCACATGATTTGAGGCTCGAAAATGTTACAATACACGCAGGAGAGTCGGCAATTAAGGAATGCCATGACATAGATGCATATGAATGCCGTTTCGAAGGGAGTTACCCTTTTTGGCATGTACATGGGTTCAAGATAGATCGGTGCTATTTCGATGTGGGAGCTCGTTCTGCGTTGTGGTATTCCGATCATTTGAAAATGACAAATACCATAATAGATGCTCCTAAGATGTTTAGAGAGATGAGTGATGTGGAGTTGGAAAATGTAACCATTAACGACGCAGATGAGATTTTCTGGCGTTGCGCTAATATAAGAGTGCGTGATTTGAAGTTACATGGTGGAACATATCCGTTTATGTTCAGTGAAAACATTCGTATGGATAATTTGGAAAGCGATAGCAAGTATGTGTTCCAGTACACTAAAAATGTCGAGATACATAATGCTAAGATTATTACAAAAGATGCATTCTGGGAATCGGAAAATGTAACTATATATGATTCGGATCTTGATGGAGAATATCTGGGATGGCATTCTAGAGGGCTTCATCTTGTGAATTGTCATATAAGTGGGGAGCAGCCACTATGTTATGCAGATGATTTGGTTCTTGAGAATTGTACCCTCGATGCAGCTTGCGATAGGGCTTTTGAATATTCTTCCTTGCGCGCGGATATAAGAGGTGGCATTACGAATATAAAGAATCCCCGCAGTGGATATATTCGGGCCAATTCAATAGGCTCCGTTACGCTTGATGAAAATATCAAAGCGCCTGCAGATTGCAAGTTAATAATTAAGGAATAATTGCTATATTTAGGGGTTTAAAACATTTAAGAATGGCTATAGTAGAAATTAAAAACGTCAGCAAGAACTTCGGACAGAAGGTGGCTCTTGATGATGTGAGCCTTGAAATACCGGAAGGCCAGATTTTTGGGTTTCTAGGCCCGAATGGTGCGGGAAAGACCACATTGATACGAATAATCAACAGAATAACTATCCCGTCGAGTGGACAAGTCTTTTTTCAAGGACGTCCTATTACACAGGATGATGTGGAAAAGATCGGATATATGCCTGAGGAAAGAGGCCTTTATAAAAAGATGAAGGTAGGGGATCAGGCTATGTATTTCGCTCAACTTAAAGGCATGAGTAAAATGGATGCTCAAAACGCCTTAAAAGAGTGGTTCGAGCGTTTCGGTATTCAGAGTTGGTGGAATAAGAAAGTGGAGGAATTGTCTAAAGGTATGGCTCAAAAGGTCCAATTCATTACTACCGTAGTTCATAGGCCTAAACTTTTAATTCTTGACGAACCTTTTTCTGGCTTTGACCCTGTCAATGCTGAAATGGTTCGAAATGAGATTCTTCGATTAAAGAGCGAAGGTGCCACTATTATACTTTCCACTCATAATATGGAAAGTGTAGAAGAGCTTTGCGATAATATAGCATTGATAAATAACTCTCACCTAGTAATTACGGGAGGTGTGAGCGATATAAGGTATAAGTTTGGGAAGAATGAAATAGAATTGATTTATTCCGATGCTGAAGGTACTCACACTCAAGTGCTTCCTAAGGAATCTGATGGGGTGCTAACTCTTGAGTCTTACTTAAAAAAAGGTGTGGACATAGTATCTTATCGCGAGCTTGTTCCAAGCATGAATGACATTTTCATCAAATTAGTTAAAGGGGAGGAATAATTATGAATCTACGCACAATATCTCTTGTAATCAATAGAGAATATTCCGCAAGGGTAAAGAAGAAGAGTTTTTTGTTAACTACATTTCTTGTACCCGTGCTTATGGTTGCATGTGGAGTTATAATGGCTCTTATGATGGTAAATTCAAAGGACAAGGTTAAGACAATAGCTGTGGTAGACGAGTCAGGTATAGTTATGTCTCATCTTAAAAGTAATGAGTCCATTAGTTATAAAGATATGACAGCACAGCCTTTGGATAGTGTCAAGGCCCATCTTTCAGAATTGGGACTTGATGGGGTGCTTAGTATATCGAAAATTGATGAGAATAAGAGTGTCCAAGTTACATTTACTTCACTTAAACCTGTAGGTATGGGGGTTACGGAAAATATGAGCCACTATATTAATGAGGCAGTGGAGGATTATCGCGTCGAGTCTTATGATATTTCAGGATTATCGGATATAGTCAACAGTATTAAGGCTGACATACCTATTCGTTCTTATGTTATTGATTCTTCAGGAGATGAGAAGGTAAGTGAAAGTGGAGTTAATTCCATATTGTCTATGCTTTTGGGTATTTTCATTTTCATTTTCATTACTACATTTGGATCCATGGTTATGTCCGCAGTGGTGGAGGAAAAAACTAGTAAGGTAGTGGAGGTGCTCATAAGCAGTGTTAAATCCACAGACCTTATGTTTGGAAAGATTATAGGAGTGGCTCTTGTTGCACTTACTCAGTTCTTCTTGTGGATATTGCTATCTGTGGTTTTATTCTCTGCTGGTATGGGCATTATCGCTCCTAAGATTATGAATACTGTCGATGCGCAGGCTGTAATCGCTAATCTTCCAGCTGGAACAGACCAATTCGATACTATGACTGCAGTACTTTCACAAAGTGACGGAGAATTAGCAG
Source organism: uncultured Bacteroidales bacterium (assembly GCA_934680015.1). GTDB lineage: Bacteria > Bacteroidota > Bacteroidia > Bacteroidales > UBA932 > Cryptobacteroides. Next base: position 31,190 of record CAKUSP010000008.1, read on the forward strand.
ATGCGCTTGCTACTTTGTCTGGGTTGAACCTAGGGCAGATGGCTATTTTCTTTATAATCTTTTTCGTGCTAGGCTATTTGCTTTATGCTTCACTTTTTGCGGCTATAGGTTCAGCGGCAGTGGATAATGAGAATGATACGAATCAGCTTCAACTGCCTGTTACTGTGCCTCTTATGATAGCTTATTTTATAGCGTTATATGCATATAATGCGCCTGATAGCAGTATAGCAGTATGGGGTTCTATGATTCCATTTACTTCACCTATTGTTATGTTAGCTAGAATACCTTTCGGTGTCCCTGCTTGGCAGATTACACTTTCGATTGTTCTTTTGATCCTTACTACTATAGCATGTGCTTGGCTTTCTGCTAAGATTTATAGGGTAGGTGTATTAATGTATGGTAAGAAAACTACATACAAAGATTTGTGGAAATGGTTAAAACAAAAGTAATTGCGGGATTCATCCTAATATCGACTATAGTTAGTGGCTGTGGTACATCTTATTCGTGGTCGGTAATTAGTGCGGATGCTTCGCGAACGGGGGTTAAGCCGACGAAAGCTGATAACACCGAACAAGCGCTTGGTTATATTGTTGATGGAACATATTATGCTCCGTCCGGAGAGGTTTACTCACAAGGAGCTACGCCGCAGTTGGCATCTATTCTTATAAAAGCTCAGCCGCAGATGGCTCCTTTAAAAGAGGTTATTGCTTATGCTCCTAAGTCTATGAGCAGCAGTTATCCACAGAGCGAGTTGTCTAATTTTACAGTTGACTGCATAATGAGTACTACTCAGAAGTTGACTGGAAAGAAAGTGGATGTGGGGATTATGAATTTCGGTGGTATCCGTTGCTCAATACCGCAAGGAGATGTCTTGCTTGACGATATCGTTTCTATGTTCCCCTTTAAAAATTACCTTGTCTATGTAGCAATGGAAGGGGACGATTTGCGTGAACTCTTTGAGAAGATGGCTTCATCTAAGATGCAGGCTGTAGGTGGAGTTGAGGTCGTGATTAAAGATGACAAGTTAGAAAGTTTAAAGATAGGAGGAGAGGAGATCGATGATGATAAGATTTATGGGGTGGCAAGTATTGATTTCCTTTTAAGAGGAGGCGACAAACTTAATCTTGCCGATGAAGCACAGGATATTATATATACTGGAGTCCTTTTGAAGGATTGTATACTCGAAAAAATATATGAATTGAGTGCTGCAGGTATGCCACTTGAGTATCATTTGGACGATAGAATAGTAATTGAATGATGAAAAGAAAGTTAATATTTATTATTGCAGCCACTGCTTTGCTGGTGGCATCATGCTCGCCGAAGTTAGTGATTCTTCATGTTAATGATACTCATTCTCATCTTGAACCAGTAAGAGATACTGAAAAATATGGGCAAGCTGGCATTATCGAAAGAGGTGCCATCGTAGATAGCGTGCGCAGAGCTAGAGGGGAAGAGAATGTACTTTTGGTTCATGCCGGGGATTTTAATCAGGGGACCTCGTATTACACGCAGTTTGGAGGAGAGTTGGAAGTGGAAGCAGTGAATGCTTTTCATTATGACTGTATTACGCTGGGTAATCATGAATTTGATAACGGAGTGGAAGATTTGTCCGCAAGGTTGAGAAAGCTGAATTGTCCAGTAGTTTGTGCTAATCTTAGGGTTGAAGGAACGGCTCTAGAAGGAATAGTAAAACCGTATACTATCGTGAATAAGGCTGGAAAAAAGATAGGCATTATAGGTCTTGCTCCAGACCTTTCTTCTAATGTGTCATATGAGATTTCATCTAAGTTGGTCCAGTATAATTCCGCTGAGGTGACTAATCGTTATGCCGAGTATCTTAAAAAAGAGCAGAAATGTGACATAGTTTTGCTTTTGTCTCATTTAGGCTTTAGTGAAGATAAAGCACTGGTGAGACTGACTAAAGATGTGGATATCGTCGTGGGAGGTCACTCTCATACATTTTTGGACGAGATAAAATACCAGAATAACGCTTTAGGACGCAAAATTCCTATAGTAACGGATGGTTGCTGGGGCTTTGGAGTAGGTCAGTTGATAGTAAAGTAATTACATCAGCTTTTTCTTCTTGAAATATAAGACGACACCTATGACGATGAATATCATCAATGCTAGAATTACAAGCCACGCCCATTGGAAGTTATCGAAAGGCAGACGTACATTCATTCCATAGAAACTAGCCACTAATGTGGCTGGCATTAATAACAAAGAAATAAGCGTAAATATCTTCATTATGCGGTTTTGCTCAAGGTTTATTATACCTACGACCGTATCTTGAAGATATTCAAGTCTTTCGAAGTTGAAATTAATGTGGCTTATTAGAGAAGTTATATCTTGAAGAATTATAGAGAATCGTTTATCGAGGGAGTCAGGGAACAAATCACTCTTAAGTATGTTACCGAGGATTCGTTGTTTATCCACTACATTTTCCCTAACTATCATGGCGTTTTCCTGTAGTTGGTTAATATCCAGCAGAAATTCTTCGTTTATGTCTTCTTGTTGATTGATCCTTTTACTAAACTGCGAGGTCTCCTGTGATATAAGCTCCACTATATCAGCGTCTAGGTCCACTCGCTTGTCCATAATCTCTACGAATACTGAAAATCCGCTCTTATATAGTTCTGGACGCGCCTGAATCTTGTTTGAGAGAAGATCAAAACTACGGATAGGGATTTCTCGAAGTGTAGTTAGAGTGTTTGGAGCTAATATAAACGAAACAGCATCCATGCTCATCTCTGTGCTTGTCGGAGAGAGGAAGTTAGTGTTGGCAAATATAATCCCACCAGCTTCATGGAAACGTGATGAACTTTCGATTTCTTCTGCCTGAGCTCGGCTTTGGATCTGAGCGTCATTGAAGGCTTCGGCAGCTCTTTTTTCTTCCCCAGATGGGTCGACAAGGTCTATCCATAGTACATCTTCTTTTTTGAAGACGTTCAAATCTTCCATCTTATTCGAAACTAAGATTTCCGAACCATTCCTATGAAAAATCCTTATCATCGAGGGTGCAAATTTAAAAAAATCTGCTTATAAAACAATACTTATCCCTATTGCTATTAGTATCGCTCCTCCTATTCCTTCTGCCCAATGTCCTGCTTTATGTGCTATTTTTCCGCCACCAGTTATGCCTAGAACTACGCTTGCTGCTGTGCAGATGAACACTGAAAGTGCTTTAGGCATAACTTGTCGCCAATTCTCGCCTCCCAATGCCAGCCCACTACCTATAGCAAGTGCGTCTATACTAGTAGCTACAGCACTTATTATAATGTTTTTAATGCCTTTAAGATTACGCTTCTCGCAGCTTCTGCATATGAATGCGCTATAAAGCATTTGCCCTCCTACATATAGAAGAAGTGCTAGTGCCACCCATTTAGCTATGTTTTCGATGAATTGGGCCAGTATATCTCCGAATCCCCATCCGATTAGTAAAAAGGAGGTTTGGATGATGGCAAAGCAGAGTGCGATAATGAGGTAATTGGATTTCTTGCATCCATTAAGGCTAGTTGCCGAACACAATGACACGGCAAAACAGTCTGCACACACAGATAAACCGAAAAGTACTATTTCTAAAAAGTTCATCTTAAAAGCTTCTTAAGGTTTGAAAGGTTGCCTAGCGGCAATACTCCTTCCTAAGGTGAGCGTGTCGGCATATTCTAGATCATCTCCAAAAGCTAGTCCACGAGCAAGAGTCGTTATTTTTACGCCTTTGGGCTCTAATTTACGATAAAGGTAGAATGAAGTGGTTTCTCCTTCAACATCACCGCTTAATGCCAAAATTACTTCCATCCCTGGAGTAAGTCTAAGAAGTAGTTTGTCTATACTTAAATCGCTGGGCGCTATTCCGTTTATGGGGGATATAATACCTCCTAGAACATGATAAAGGCCGTTGAATTGGCCTGTGTCCTCTATGCTCATGACATCACGCACGCTTTCTACCACGCAAATAATGTTCCGATCTCTTTTATCATTCGCGCAGATGGAGCATATCTCGCTATCGGATATCATATTGCACCTCTGGCAATAGTGAATGTCAGAGGATAAACTTGCTATGGCTCTAGACAAGTTCATTATGTTTTCACTATCCTGTTTTAGAAGATGCAGCGCTAGTCTCAAGGCACTGCGTGAACCCACCCCAGGTAGGGAACTTATAGCTTCTACAGCATTTTGAAGTACTTTGGAAGGGTAATTTTCGTTCTTATACATGATAGAGTCGCGATAAAATGTTTGCAAAGATAAGCAAATCGGCTAAATTTGTGACATGAAAAATAAGTTGGCTTTTATTATGGCTGTTGCTCTAATGTCGTTTTCATGTAGGGAAGGTGGCAGTACCGAAGATTTATCTATTTCTAAGCACAATCCTACGACGCCCGATTGGGCTTATACTCATGTGTATGCTTCACTCAGGGATACAATTACGGCTAGGCCCCTTGCTGTTTTTTATGGGGATAGTATTACACAGGGCTGGATAGATGATGAGTTCTTTTCTTCTCATCATAGTATTCCTATGGGTATAGGTGGAATGACTACATGTCAACTGCTATGTCGTTTTAGGACAGATGTAATTAATCTAAGGCCTAAGTATGTGGCCATAATGTGCGGAACTAATGATATAGCGCAAAATATAGGGCCGATAGAATTGGAAACGGCTGTGGGTAACATAGTTTCTATGTGTGAGTTAGCTCGTTATAATGATATAATTCCTTTAGTGTGCTCGGTAACACCTTGTACGGCATATTACTGGAGAAGGGATTTAGGCAATCCTACAGGAAAAATCAAAGCCTTTAACGCCTTGCTTAAAGAGTATTGTGCTCAGTCTGGTGTGCAGTATGTGGATTATTATTCTGCTCTTGATAGTGGCGATGGCTCTTTGGCTCCAGATATGACTAGAGACGAATGTCATCTTACGCTTAAAGCTTATAAGGTGATGGAAAATGTGATTGCTCAATTCTTAAAATGATTTTTCAGATACTGGAAACTTTCACATTGGCTTCTGGCCTTGTGTATATTTTTCTGCAGATAAAGCAGAACCGTTGGATGTGGCCGATAGATATACTGTGCTGTTTGGCCGCGGTGGTAGTATTTGCCCATCAGTGCTTGTGGGCTTCTATGGGGCTTAATGTGTATTACCTGGTTATGGGGATTATAGGGTGGTTTTCATGGAAAAAGGATGTACAGAGGACAGGGGAGAAGGGCATAAGGATAAGAAAAATGTCAGTTGCTACACTGATAGGTTCAGTTTTTGCTTTTGCTGCGAGTCTTGCGCTTTTGTTTTGGACTTTGAAAATTACTGGGGATCCCTCTCCTTTTATGGATGCGCTGGTAGGTGCTAGCGGAATAGTGGGGACAGTATTTTTGGTTCGCACTTATTTAGAGAATTGGTATGTGTGGATTGTTTCTGATACGATTTCTGTAGTGCTTTGCCTTATCCAAGGCTTGTATTTTATGGCAGTATTGTATCTTCTATATACCGTGATGGCGGTGGTGGGACTTCTTGAGTGGCGTCGCAGCGGAAAATATATATCCTAAAAATATTTTATTTTTTGCAGTAAAGGGGTGGTTATCTTCATTGTAAGACCTATAAAGATAGCATATATTAGGGTCCCCCATCCTATGGTAGGTGTTTCTTCGGGGCCCAATATCCTCTTGAAAAAAATTAGACTTAATGCACATCCTATAAGTAATATGGTGCAGTCCATCTTGATCTTGTTATCGCTGAATTTACCCCCGAAGGCTATCCCTAAAGATCGAACTGTCATATCTGCTGGTAGCATCCATGCTCCTGCTACTACTTCCATAGAAATGCCCAACGCGGAAATAACTACGGAAGATATAACAAGCATTGCTGTTTTAAGATGACTTTCTGGAATATTTTGAAGAAAAGAAAGGAGTAGTGTGCAGGCATTTATGAAATATCCTAACAGAAAATTGGCTGGAATTTGAAGCAGATCAGTGGCTTTGAATCTTTTACGCAGTATGATGATTTGAAATACCACGCATAACATGAAGAAGATGAAATTCGTGAGCCCTAGAGATAATTCTGGAAATTTTGTACTAACAGCGTAAGCAGGAGCATTTAGTACTGATATGCCAATATTCGCTTGTACAGAGAGAACTATACCTACAGCGACTAGGAAAAATCCTATGGTGGAGAATGAATATCGTATTAGGATGTCTTTTAATGTCATAATTGCAAAAGTAGTGAAAAAATAGTATATTTGCCCACTTTTGTACGTCGAGTGCACTTAAGTGCCGGGGGCGTCGAGTTTGTATTTATTGTTTAACTATTTAAAAATCATTGTTTTACCAGTTATGGCAGAAACAAAAGAAACCGCACGTCTTAACGCATCCGTAGATCCTAGTCAGTTTGATTGGGACGCTTTTGAGGAAGGCGGAGTATATGGCGGTGAAGACAAAAAAGCCATCGACCAGGCTTATGCTTCTACTCTTAATAAGATAGTTGAGAATGAAGCAGTGGAAGGAGAAGTTACCGAAATTAACAAACGTGAAGTCATCGTGTCTATCGGTGGTAAGAGCGAAGGTGTTATTAACGCAGCAGAGTTCCGTTATAATCCAGACTTGAAAGTAGGTGATAAAGTTGAAGTATTCGTAGAATCAGCAGAGGACAAGAAAGGCCAGCTCGTTCTTTCACACAAGAAAGCACGTACGCTTAAGTCTTGGGATCGTGTCGTAGAGGCTTACGAGAAAGGTGAAATCGTCAAAGGTTTCGTGAAGACACGTACTAAAGGCGGTATGATAGTGGATGTTTTCGGAATTGAAGCATTCCTTCCTGGCAGTCAGATAGATATCAAGCCTATTCGTGATTACGATCAGTTCGTAAATCAGACTATAGACTTCAAGATTGTTAAGATTAACCCTGAGTTCCGTAATGTAGTTGTATCTCATAAGGCTCTTCTCGAAGCTGAACAAGAGCAGAAGAGAGCAGAACTTATCAGTAAACTCGAGAAAGGACAGGTACTTGAAGGTGAAGTTAAAAACATCACTAATTATGGTGTATTTGTTGATCTCGGTGGTGTTGATGGTCTTATTCATATTACAGACTTGTCTTGGGGTAGAATTAATCATCCAGAGGAGGTCGTTAAGATCGGTGACAAGATTAAAGTTGTAGTTCTTGACTTTAACGAGCAGCAGAAGAGAATCGCGCTTGGACTTAAGCAACTTACTCCACATCCATGGGATACTCTCGATCCTAATCTTAAAGTGGGTGATAAAGTTAAGGGTAAGGTTATTCTTATCGCAGATTATGGCGCATTCGTGGAGATTGAGCCAGGCGTAGAGGGTCTTGTACATGTTTCAGAAATTTCTTGGAACACTAGACTTCACTCTGCTCAAGATTTCCTTAAGGTCGGTGACGAAGTTGAAGCTCAGATTCTTACTCTCGATCGTGAGGCTAGGAAGATGTCGTTGGGTATCAAACAACTTACTCCTAATCCATGGGATGAGATAGAAAAGAAATATCCTATAGGTAGCAAGCACACTGCTATTGTTCGTAATATTACAGGCTTCGGTATATTCGCTCAGCTTGAGGATAGCGTAGAAGGCTTGATTCATATCAGCGATCTTAGTTGGAATAAGATTAAGCATCCATCAGAAGTGGTTTCTGTAGGTGATCCTATAGATGTAGTTATTCTTGACTTCGATGAAGCTAATCATAAGTTAAGTCTTGGCCATAAGCAGCTTACTCCTAACCCATGGGATGAGATAGAGAAAAACTTCCCTGTAGGAACAGTTGTAGATGGTAAGGTCGTTTCAACAACCGATAAGGGCGCTACTGTTTCTCTTCCTGGCGATGTTGAAGGATTCTGCTTCAATCGTGAGCTAGTTAAGGAAGATGGTAAGCAGGCTGTAGTAGGCGATGTCCTTCCTTTCAAAGTGATCGAACTTCGTCGCAGCACTCATAGCGTGCTTCTTAGCCACCTTCGCACTTATCAAGAAGTAAAGGAGAAGGCAGCCGCAGCTGAAGTAGAGAACACTAAGAAGGCAGTAAAGAAAGTTAATGCCAATGTTGAAAAGACAACCCTCGGCGACATTGATGCTCTTGCTGCACTTAAATCAAAACTAGAGAAAGGCGAATAATGAGCTTTTCATTGCAGATATTGGGCACGGCCTCGGCCATGCCCATTTCTGATAGGAATCCAAGCGCTCAGGCACTTAATGTGTCAGGGCGCTTGTTTTTAATTGATTGTGGAGAAGGGACTCAGCAGAGAATGCGTCAGATGCATTTATCTTTTCTTCGCGTGGAGGCTATTTTTATAAGCCATATTCATGGCGACCATGTCTTCGGACTATTCGGGGTATTATCTACTATGTCCATGTATAATAGGACACAGCCACTTCATATCTTCGGGCCAGAAGCGTTGCGCTCGATTATCCGCTTTTATCTTTCTTTTTTTGCGGAAGGAAGTAATTACGAGATTGTATTCCACGAGGTAAATGTAAAAACACTTACTACTATATGGGAGTCGAAAAATATTAAGGTAAGTACCTTTCCTTTAAATCATAAGATAGAATGTTACGGGTATCGTTTCGATGAAGTGTTATCGAAGCGTTCTCTTGAAAAAAGGCGCGCTGTTAGCTATGCGTATTGCTCGGACACAATGTACTTTCCAGATCTGATAAATTATGTTCGAGGCGTAACTGTTTTATATTACGAGACCACATACACTAAACAATTATCTGACAAGGCATCTAAGTATTTTCATAGTAGCACTCAAGATGCTGCTAGACTCGCTTTGGATGCTGGAGTTGAAAAACTACTTATAGGGCATTATTCATCAAGAGAGAGGAATAGTAAAGTATTTGAGGCAGAGTGTCGTGAAATTTTTCCGAATACGATTGGCCTCAATGATTGTGATGTCGTCGAAATTGAGTAAATTAGTAGAATGAAAAAGTTTTTGCTTTGTTTTGTGGCATCGTTAGGATTGTCATGCCTTATGGACGCACAAAGTGCTGATCAAAAGGAGGAATATATAAAGAAGTATGCACCTATAGCAGTATCGGAAATGAAACGTACGGGTGTTCCTGCATCTATTACATTGGCCCAGGGACTATTGGAATCTGGTGCCGGGAAATCACGTTTGGCGACTAAGGCTAACAATCATTTTGGTATAAAGTGCCATAAAAATTGGACAGGAAAGACTATTTCTCATGATGATGACGCGAAGGGCGAGTGCTTTAGGGCGTATGATAAGGCAGAAGAGTCATTTAAGGATCACTCTGATTTTTTAAGATATAACGACAGGTATAAATTTTTATTTGATTATGACCCTAAGGATTACAAGAGCTGGTGCTACGGATTGAAAAAGGCTGGTTATGCTACTGATCCTAAATATGCAGTTAAACTGATAGGGATAGTTGAAAATTACAATCTTCATAGATACGATAATGTAAAGGTGGAGGTTATTTCTCCTGATCTACTGGAGCGCCCTGTAGTGGTTCCAGTTAAGCCTTCGTCGATAAAGTATGATGAGGAATATGTCTTTGATGTAAATCGTCCTGTTTATAAAGTAAATGGAGTGGATTTTGTGTATGCTCGAGTGGGCGATACATACGAATCCCTTGCGGCTCAATATAATCTTTTTATTAATGAGCTGTTGCGATTTAATGATTTAAAGGACATTGAAGATTTGCATCCAGGAGATATGGTCTATATAAAGTCTAAGAAAAACCGAACAGCAAAGGGCTTGGATATGTATATAGTAAGTGAGGATGGCGAGGATTTGAGAAAGATATGTCAGCGTTTCGGGGTTAAGATGTCAAGCGTTATAAGACGTAATAAATTAAATCCAGAAGAACAATTATCTAAAGAACAAGAACTAAGGCTTAGATGAAAAAAGTAATCAAGTATATTCTGGCAGCAATTGCCTTTTTCGTCTTGATGCAGATATGGGGCTATATTAGGGATTCAAAATTTCCTAATTTTACCGCCACATCCCAGGTTTATGTTACGGATACTACCACAGTTGATGGTGTAATTGCGCAGATTAAGTCAAACAGCGGCATAAGATTTGAGAAATCCCTACGGAAGGTCTTTGAAAGAAAACGTGTTTCTGAATTTATGTGCCCAGGTCATTATACAATTGAACCTTCATATTCTTCGGTTTATGTGGCGAGAATGTTGAATAATGCTTGGCAAAGGCCTGTAAGGGTAACTCTGTCAGGGTCTTTAAGATTGAAATCGGAGATAGCGTCTAAGATAGGGAAAAAGATGTTGCTTGATTCTGCTACCATTCATCAGGCTCTTAATGACGATGCTTTTTTGAAGAAATTTGGCTTTAATTCTCAAACTGTCTTCGCATTGATTATTCCAGATACCTACGAGATATATTGGGATGCTTCACTAGAAGATTTATTCGCACTTTTCAAAAGAGAGTACGATAAGTTTTGGACAAGCGATAGACGGGCCAAGGCTTCTTCTTTGAGGCTTAATCCTTTGCAAGTTAGTATATTGGCTTCGATTGTTAGGTGCGAATCGAACTATATCCCAGAGTATAAGGATTTGGCTGGGGTGTATGTAAACAGGTTGCGAAGAGGGATGAAATTGCAGGCTTGTCCGACTGTCGCTTTTTGCTATGATTTTAAGTTGACTCGTATTTTAAATCAGCACCTTAAGGTAGATTCCCCATATAATACATATACTCATAAGGGTTTACCTCCAGGGCCGATTTGCTGTCCTACTAAAGAAGCTTTGGATGCTGTGCTTGATGCCAATGTAACTTCGGGTTATCTTTATTTTTGTGCTTCTACGACCAAATCAGGACAACACCTTTTTTCAAAGACATTCAAGGAGCATTCACGTAATGCCCAAACTTATAGGGAAAAGGTATTGGACAGAAATAAAAAGTAGGCATATGGATAATATGGTAGATAGGGCGCGCGACATCGCAACTGTGGTTTTAAAGGATGAGCTTCGCAGTAATGGAACTCCTTTTATTAATCACCCAGATGGTGTGGCGGCTATAGTTAGGGACGAGATTGGTCTTCCACAGGAGTGTATAGCCGCAGTATATCTTCATGAGGCCTCTAGAACACATCCGGAGTTGGACCTTTCAGAGTTCTCCGATGAGGTTCGGAACCTTGTTGATGGGCTGAATAAAATTAGCACCATAAAGCCTAAGGATACTCGCTTGGAGGCAGAGAACTATAAAAAGCTGATAGTTCAGTATAGTAGGGATCCTCGTGTTACCATAATCAAAATAGCAGATCGGCTCGAGATAATGCGCAACCTTAGCATATTTCCTAAGGCTTCGAGGGAGCAAAAGCAGCTCGAAACGCTGATGCTTTATATTCCACTTGCTCATCAGCTTGGCCTGTATAATATTAAAAGTGAGTTAGAAGATATTTATTTCAAATATGCTGAACCAGAGCAATATCGTTCAATAACAAATAAATTAGCAGCGACGGCTCCTGATAGAGAGCGCTTAAGGCAGGAGTTCATAGAGCCGCTTAAAGAGAAATTGGATGCTGCCGGCATTAAGTACAAAGTTAAAGTGCGTACGAAGACGGCATATAGCATTTATAAGAAAATGTTGGCGCAAAAGGTCCCTTTTGAGGGGGTCTATGATGTTTTTGCCATGCGTTTTATTATAGATTGCGAGCCTGTAAAAGAAGTGGAGGATGATCTGTGTTGGAAGGTCTATTCATATGTCACTGAAGAGTATGTCCCTGATGAAAAGAGGTATAGGGATTGGCTTACTAATCCTAAGCCTAATGGGTATGAGAGCCTGCATATAACTGTGCAGAATTCAAGAGGAAACTATATAGAAGTGCAGATCCGCACAAAACGTATGGATGAGATTGCTGAGAGTGGTCTTGCATCGCATTGGTCATATAAGGGTATTAAGTCCGAGCATACGCTTGATACTTGGCTGACATCTGTACGTTATGCATTGGAGCACAAGGCTGTGAATAAGCCAGAAGATATGCCGATAGCACCATCGAAGGATATATTTGTTTTCACACCGAGTGGAGAATTGCGTATATTGCCTGCTGGCGCGACTGTTCTGGATTTTGCTTTCAATATACATAGTGGAATAGGTTGTAGGTGTTCTGGAGCGAGAATTAATGGAAAAGCGGCTTCAATCCGAGAAACACTTCACACGGGGGATGTAGTTGAGATTTTGACTACTAAAAGTCAGAGACCATCGGCTGATTGGTTGAATTGGGTAGTTTCGGCTAAGGCTCGCAGTAAAATACGTCAAGAACTTGATGCAGAGGAAAGGAAATTGGCCACTGAAGGTAGAGAATTATTGGAGAGAAGGTTGAAGAATTGGAAAATGGACTTTACCGACGAGATGGTTTTAGAATTCTGTAAAAAATATAAATTTAGTGGTCAGATACCTTTCTATGCGGCCATTGGTGCAGGTTCACTTGATGTTAATGAGGTTAAAGATTTTATCCTCGGTGCTCCTCAGCGTGCTGAAGAGGGTATAGCTGCCGCTATTGCATCTGAGAGCGCGAGGCCATCTGGATATACAAGTACTGGGGATGATATACTTGTGCTGAATGCTCGGGATGTAAAAGGATTGCAATATAAGATGGCAAAGTGTTGTAATCCGGTATTTGGAGACGACGTATTCGGCTTTGTCACAAGAGGAGAGGGGATAAAAATACATAGAATATCTTGTCCTAATGCTGCCCGGTTGATAGAAAAATATCCATATCGTATTCAGAAAGTTAAATGGCAGGAAACTCAAAGTAGTGGTGAGTTTTTGGTGTCTCTTGTGGTTAGTGCTTTACCAGATGGTGATGTAATGTCGCAGATAATGGACGGAATCTCTCGTTTTAGAGTATCGCTTCGTTCCATTACAGTAAATCATAACTCTAGAACAGGGGAGGATGATATGCAAATCAAGCTCCTCGTTCCATCGAACGCGGAGCTTGATAAGGTTATATCCATCTTGAATAGGATCAAGAATGTAACCAGAGTCAAGAGACTTTAGGCTTCGTCTATTTTGATAATGGTTTCTAAATCAAGGTTTCGAGGGAAAACATCCAGTTTGGGACATCCTGTCAGTTCGATTATCGCGTTGAGGTATATTTTCTTAGGCGAAAACTGGCTTATAAGACGACTTGCTGCGGCCATGGTACCACCTGTGGCGAGAAGGTCGTCGTGTATGAGTACTATATCGTCGGGGCCTATACAGTTTGTGTGAAGTTCGATAGTGTCTGTTCCGTACTCTAGCTCATAAGTTTCGGATATTTTTTCGCCAGGAAGTTTACCTTGTTTCCTTGCAGGGACAAATCCTGCTCCTAATTTTTCGGCTAATATCCCGCCCATTATAAAGCCTCTGGATTCAAGACCTACCACTTTTGTTATGCCTTTATCCTTATATAAATCGTAAAGCCGCTTACTGAGGTCTTGTAGGCATTCAGCATTCATGAATAAAGTGGTTACATCCTGGAAGTGAATACCTGGTCTAGGGAAGTCTTCGATAACACGGATGTTATCTTTGAGTTGTTCGATGGTCATCTCTATATTTAACACAAAAAAGCGTGCCCCATCGTAGGGCACACTTTACAAATATAGGTATAATTGTTAGATATTCAAACACTATTCGTCCTGATCGTATATCTCTTCTGGCTTTTCATCATCTTCGTCTTCGGTATCTTCATCGATATCATCGTCTAGGTCATCGTCATCTAACATGTCTTCAAGACTTTTTTCTCCTGGAAGTCGTCTTTTCTCTTTAGGAAGATCTTCGAAGGCTACATATCCATTATCAAAAGCTGATGGGTCAGGGCCTTTAGAATCAGAAAGAAGAGTAGGCACTTTTATGGTATCGGACTTTTCTTCTCCTTCAAGAGTAAGAATGACCCTTTTTTTAGCTTGGGTGTCATAATAATAATCAAAAACAACGGCGCCTTCTGCGACTGCTTTACCTATGGGAACATCATCTACAGTGCCATAACCTAAGTCGATTAGGGCATATCGAGCGATGACATTGCCACCTGCATCATAGGCTTTGAATAATATAGGTTGGTCTGCAGGGAAGGCCATGTCAGACTGCATCTGTTTGTGCAGATGGTAAAATGAATTGGCAGAATTTACCTTGTAGATTCTGTAGAATCCCTTAAGACCGGGAAGTGTAACTCGGAATTGATAAATCATGGGGCGAATATAAAAAGAAATTACTAATTTTGGATATCATGGCGTTGAATTCTGATGAATATTATAGTATAGAAGCACCTTCACAGGGCCTTTATAAAGATCAAAAAAGTAAGTTTTATGCTTTCGCGTATCCTGTAGAAAGCGAGGGCGAGGTTAAGGTTCTATTGGAAAGGCTTCGGGAGGAATATCACGATGCTAGACATCATTGTTGTGCATACAGAATAGGTCTAAATGGTTCGGAGTGGAGAGCAAGCGATGATGGAGAACCAGCCGGAACGGCAGGACGACCGATACTTGGCCAGATAGATAGTGCAGGTCTAAGCGATGTGGTTGTCATTGTAGTGCGGTATTTCGGAGGTATTAAACTTGGCGTGCCTGGACTTATTGCTGCTTATAAAGCTGCAAGTGCTGATGCTTTAGCGCATGCGAGAAAAGTAGTAAAAGTGGAGGGCCGATGGTGTCATTTAAGTTTTGATTACTCTCAGATGCCATTTGTTATGAAAATGTTGAAAGATATGTCCTTGCCTATTCGTGCTCAAGAATTTGGCGCTGAATGCTCGATGGATGTTAGACTACGTTCTTCGTTAGTTTCTATTTTTTTTGAAAGAATTAAAAATTTGCCTAACTTTAAATACGAATTCATTTAAATAGTAAGATTTATGCCTAAAATTCATGTATTCAATGCTGGTCCTTGTTTGCTTCCTCAAGTGGTAATGGATCACGCCGTGTCGGCGATTCATGACTTCGCCGGAACAGGTATCTCAGTTCTTTCTGTATCTCATAGAAGCAAGGAATGGGAAGCCGTAATGGATGAAACCAGAGCATTGTGGAAAGAATTGTTACATATTCCAGAAGGGTATGAGGTGGTTTTTCTTTCAAGTGGTGCATCTATGGAATTTTTATACGTGGCGATGAATTACCTTGAGAAAAAGGCTGCGTATCTTGATACTGGTGTTTGGGCTTCAAAGGCTATAAAGGAAGCGAAAGGATTAGGGGCTGTCGACGTGGTAGCTTCTTCGAAAGACAGAAACTATTCTTACATTCCTAAGGGATATAAAATTCCGGAAGATGCCGATTATTTTCATATAACCACTAATAATACTATCTACGGAACTGAAATTCACAAAGATATAGAGAGTCCGATTCCTCTCATAGCAGATATGTCTTCAGATATAATGAGTCGTTCGGTCGATGTTAGTAAGTATGCTATGATTTATGGAGGCGCTCAAAAGAATGTGGGAGCAGCAGGGTGTACATTTGCCATTATAAAAAAAGATACTCTGGGTAAGGTGAGTAGGTATTTGCCTTCTATGCTTGATTTGAGAAATCATATAGAAAAAGAATCGATGTATAACACGCCTCCAGTTTTTTCCATTTTCGTGATGAACGAAACTTTGAAATGGATAAAATCTATGGGGGGAGTAGATGAAATACATAAATTGAATGTGCGCAAGGCAGCTACGCTGTATGATGAAATAGATAGAAATTCTTTGTTTGTGGGTACAGCAGATGAACAAGATCGCTCTATTATGAATGTTTGTTTTGTTATGACGCCAGAAAAAGAGCATCTGCAAGATGAGTTCTTGTCATTTTCTAAAGCCCATGGAATTGTGGGCATTAAGGGACATCGTAGCGTAGGTGGTTTTAGAGCTTCTATATATAATGCTTGTACTCAAGATGATGTTCAGGTATTAGTGGATTGTATGAGGGAATTTGAAAAATTACATAAATAAAATGCGAGTTCTTTTAGCTACACAAAAGCCCTTCGCTCCTCAAGCTGTAGAAGGGATAACAAAGATATTGTTACAGAGTGGCCATGAAGTTGAACTTTTGGAAAGGTATGAAAGAGAGGAAGAGTTGGCCGCAGCTCTTGAAAATGTGCAAGCTCTGATAGTTCGCAGCGATATTGTAGGTGCGCAGACTATTCGTAAGGCAGAGTCATTGAAAATTATAGTTCGCGCTGGTGCTGGATATGATAATATAGATTTGCAGGCAGCTTCGCAAGCCGGTATTGTCGTCATGAATACACCAGGGCAGAATGCTAATGCCGTCGCTGAATTGACGATTGGCATGATGATTTTCATGGCTAGAAATCAATTTGCCCCGAATACTGGAAGTGAATTGGCTGGAAAAAGTATTGGCATACAGGGGTTTGGAAACGTGGGAAGCATGATTGCTTCTAAGGCTATTGCCCTAGGGATGCGTGTGCGTGCTTTTGATCCAGTTAAAAGTGACGAGGATTTGCTTGTGCGCGGGGTGGAGCCGGTGTCAAATCTTAAAGCATTATATTCTGAATGCAATTTCATTAGTTTGAATATGCCATTGGTTTCGGTTACAGAACATTCTGTAGGGTATGATTTACTCACATCCATGCCTAAAAATGGTATCCTCATTAACACGGCTCGTAAGGAGATAATGGATGAGCAGGGGCTAATGCGGGCTTTGGAGGAACGTCAAGATTTGCGCTTCGCAGCGGATGTGGCCCCTGACAATTATGCTCAGTTGCGGGATAAATTCACTCTTCGAGTGTATGCCAATCCTAAAAAAATAGGCGCGCAAACATCAGAAGCTAATCTTAATGCCGGACTAGCAGCCGCGCGTCAGATAGTGGATTTTTTTGAAACAGGAAATACAAAATATCAGGTAAATAGATGAAAGTAAAACCATTCGCGGCGCTTCGTCCACCTAAAAATCTAGTAGAGAAGGTTGCTTCTCCTCCGTATGATGTGCTTGACTCTAAAGAAGCTTTTGCTATGGCTGGGAAGGAGTCTTTACTTCATATAACAAAGCCTGAAATAGATTTCTCTCCGATGCTTAGGGATGATGATCCTAGGGTGTATAAAAAGGCGGTAGAGAACTTTGCCAGGTGGCAAGAATTGGGATATCTTGTTAGGGATTCTAAACCATGCTATTATGTATATGCTCAGAGTATGGGTGATCGCACTCAGCTAGGTTTTGTGCTATGTGCTCACTGTGATGATTATACTCGAGGGTCCATAAAAAAACATGAACTTACTAGAAAAGATAAGGAAGATGATAGAATGGTTCATGTTAATATGCAAAACGCTAATATAGAACCTGTTTTTTTTGCTTTTAGACAGCAATTGGACTTGGAAAAAATACTTTTTGATGTATCTAAGGGTGCTCCAGAGTATGATTTCAAGGATGAAAACGGATTCGGACATAAATTTTGGGTAATTTCTGACGAAAAGTTAATAGCTCGCATTACGGAACTCTTTGAAAAAGATGTGAATGCGTTCTATATAGCCGATGGGCATCATAGAAGTGCAGCTGCGGCTCGTGTGGGAGAAGAGCGTGCGGCGACTAATCCTAATCATCGTGGTGACGAGGAATATAACTATTTTATGGCGGTATGTTTTCCAGATGATCAGTTGAAAATAATGGATTATAATCGTGTAGTTAAGGACTTGAATGGTTATTCTCCCACAGAAATATTGGACTTGTTGAAAAAGCATTTCATCGTGGAAGAAAAAGGGGAAGAGATATATACTCCTGAAAGTTTACATACCTTTTCTATGTATATGGATGGGAGATGGTATGCATTGAGGGCTAAACCGGATACTTTTGAGAATGCGGATTTAGTGCAGAGCTTGGATGTAAGTATATTGTCCAAGTACGTATTGGATGAAATTTTGGGGATAAGAGATTTAAGAAGAGATTCTCGCATTGACTTTGTGGGTGGTATAAGAGGGCTATCAGAATTAAAGCACAAGGTGGATAGTGGTCAGATGCAAGTGGCGTTTGCTCTTTATCCTGTAACGATGCAGCAGATAGAAGAAATATCGGATAATGATTATATAATGCCACCTAAAACTACTTGGTTCGAGCCTAAATTGCGCTCTGGATTGGCTATTCATACTTTTTAAAAATGTCTATAGTTTCATCTTCTGAAATAAGGAGTGTATTAAAGAATTTCTTCGGATTCGATTCTTTTAAGGGCGATCAGGAGTCTATTATAAAGAGCCTGCTGGAAGGTAAGGACTGTTTTGTCCTAATGCCAACTGGTGGAGGTAAGTCACTATGCTATCAGCTTCCTGCCCTTATGATGGAGGGCGTGGCTGTGGTCATCTCCCCGCTTATAGCCTTGATGAAGAATCAAGTAGATGCTATACGTGGATTTGTAGAAGGCAGTGGAAGTGTGGCTCATTTTCTTAATTCTTCTCTTAGCAGAGGACAACTTGAAGATGTGAGAGGAGATTTATTAGCAGGGAAAACTAAACTGCTTTATGTTGCACCTGAATCTTTGACAAAACAGGAAAATATAGCTCTGCTTCAGAATGTTAAGGTTTCTTTTTACGCTGTGGATGAGGCTCATTGTATATCTGAATGGGGCCATGACTTCCGTCCAGAGTATAGAAGAATACGCGAAATAGTAGACGAGATAGGTCGTTCTCCTATTATTGCACTTACAGCGACAGCAACTCCTAAAGTACAGAGTGATATTCTAAAGAATTTAAACATTCCAGATGCGTTAGTATTCAAGTCTTCATTTAATCGTACTAACCTATTTTACGAGGTTAAGGATAAGGTTGATGCGGAGAAGGATATCGTTAAGTATATAAGACAGAATCTCGGAAAATCGGGGATTATTTATTGCCTAAGTCGAAAGAAAGTGGAAGAAATGGCTGAATTCCTAAATATTAATGGTATAAAGGCTCTACCATATCATGCTGGCCTTGACGCTAAAACAAGGGCCGAGAATCAGGACAGGTTTCTCATGGAAGATGTTAATGTGATAGTGGCTACTATAGCATTTGGGATGGGCATAGATAAACCAGATATTCGCTTTGTAATACACTATGATATACCGAAAAGCGTGGAGGGATATTATCAGGAAACAGGTAGAGCCGGTAGAGATGGTAAAGAAGGGGTCTGTATAGCCTATTATAGCTATAAGGATATCCAGAAATTCGAGAAGTTTATGAAAGGCAAGCCTCTTGCCGAGCAAGATATAGCACGTCAACTTCTTGATGAGGTAGTATCTTATGCTGAGTCGAGTAGCTGTCGTCGTAAATTACTGCTTGGTTATTTCGGAGAGGATTATCCTGTGGAGAATTGTGGCATGTGTGACAATTGTCTGCATCCACGTGCAGTTTTTGATGGTCGCTCTGAGATGAAACTGGTCATTAGATTGATTTTATCTCTTAAAGAACACTTTAAGATAGAACATCTTGCGGCGATACTGGCAGGAAATGACACATCGTTAGTCAAAAGTTATAAACACGATAAAAGCGAATTTTTCGGCGCAGGCTCTGCTCATGGAGAAAAATTTTGGGCGGCTGTTATTCATCAGGGGCTCATAGCACATTTGCTTGAAAAAGAGATAGAAAGTTACGGGTTAATTCATGTCACTGATTTAGGTAAGAAGTTTTTGAGCGACCCTTGGACATTGAATTTGGTCGAAGATAGGCAGTTCTCTGGAAATGCATTAGACGAGGAAGATGACGAGGATGAGTTAGGAAATAAAATCTCAGCTATGCGGTGTGGTGGAGGTGATCCGCAGTTACTTTCATTATTAAAAGAACTCAGAAAGGATATGGCACATCGTTTAGGTTTGCAACCATGGATTATATTCCAAGATCCATCGCTTGATGACATGTCCATAATGTATCCTATTACCATGGACGAACTTAAGAATTGTCAGGGCGTGGGAGATGGCAAGGCAAAAAAATTCGGGAAAGAATTTCTAGAACTGATTGCTAAGTATGTTGAAGAAAACGATATTATTCGCCCAGATGATTATGTGGTGAAGACCACAGCTAGTAAGTCAGATAAGAAAATTAAGATTATAAGCCAGATTGATAGGCGACTTTCGCTTGATGATATTGCTTCGTCGCTGAATATGACTATGGAAGATCTTATTGACGAAATAGAAAGCATAGTTTCTACTGGATTAAAGCTTGATTTAAATTATTATATAAAGCAGGAATTAGATGAGGAGGTGGTCTGTGATTTGATGGATTATTTTCGTAATGACGCGCTTTCGGCCTCGGTCGAGGATGCTATAAAGGATTTGGGTGCGGATTATTCTGATTTGGAAATACGTTTGGTTCGTATTAAATTTTTGTGTGAGGTGGCTTCATAAGATAGGATGATTAGTAGGGACACTATACAGAAAATACAAGATTCTTTAAAGATAGAGGAGGTTATATCTGATTTCGTGACGCTTAGACGTCGGGGAGCCGGATATGTAGCTTGTTGCCCTTTTCATAATGAGAAGACTCCATCATTTCATGTCTCGCCTTCTAAAGGAATATTTAAGTGTTTCGGGTGTGGAAAATCTGGATCGGCTGTTTCATTTGTCATGGATTACGAGCATTGCTCCTATTCTGATGCACTTAAATATATAGCGAAAAAGTATCATATAGAAGTTCAGGAGGAAGAGTTAAGCGCTGAAGATATCATGGCTGCACAGCGAAGAGAATCGCTTCTGGTAGTAACGGAGTTCGCTCACAAATTCTTTATTTCGCAGCTTTCAACTCCGGAGGGGAAAGCAGTGGCTGTGGCTTATTATCATTCCAGAGGTCTAGAGGATGAGACTATAGTAAAAGAGGGGTTAGGTTGGGCTCCTTCCGGAAAACGTTCTTTTACAGATGCGGCACTTAGCGCTGGATTAAAAGAAGAGTATCTTGTCGAAGTGGGATTGACCATAAAACATGACGATGGAACTCTATCAGATAGATTTAGAGAACGTGTGATGTTTCCTATATACTCAGTATCAGGAAGGGTTATAGCTTTTTCCGGGCGCACACTTAAATCTGATAATCCGGCCAAATATGTTAATTCACCTGAATCGGAGATCTATGTTAAAAGTCGTTCTTTATTAGGTATATATGGAGCAAAAACTGAAATTTCAAGACAGGATCGCTGTTATCTGGTGGAAGGTAATCTGGATGTAATTACGCTACATCAGCTCGGGATACAGAATGTAGTGGCTTCGTGCGGTACGTCTTTAACTGCTCAGCAGATAGGTTTAATACACAAGTTTACGCCTAATCTTACCATAATGTATGATGGAGATAAAGCAGGAATAAAGGCGGCCCTTCGAGGTACAGACATGGTCTTGGAAGAAGGTATGAATGTCAGGATAGTATTGCTCCCAGAAGGAGAGGACCCAGATAGCTATGGAAGAACTCATACATTGGCAGAATTTAAAGACTACATAGCCTCGCACGAGCAGGATTTTATAGGGTTTAAGTCAGATATCTTGATGGAAAATGCCGGGAAAGATCCTATAAAGCGGGCAGAAGTAATAAATGATATTGCTGACACGATATCAAAGATCCCCGACGCTGTGGCTCGAACGGTATATGTTCAAGAGATGTCTAGGAAGTTCGATGTTGAGCAGCAAGTTCTATTCGATAGAATTGGCCGAACCATACAGCAGACTACACCACCTCGTAAAAGTAGTGCAGCGGAAAACTCACGGCAGTCAAGTAAAGAAGAGGAAACGAAGGATTATGTATACCATCCTGAAAATGAGATTCTTGCTCCTGTGGAATCGGAAATACTTAATTTGTTACTTCGTTATGGAGAGGAAAAGTTGGAATTCGAAACAGATTCTCAATATTATGACCCTGACCCCATGACGGTGGCTGATTTTATAGTAGGGGCATTGGAGGATGACGGATATGTAATGGCTAATAGCGCATATAGGACTATCTATGATGGTTTTAAAGAGATGTATTATAATCAGCATCTTTCCCCTGATGTGATAGTGCGACGTTTTATGGAGGGGGAAGATAGGGTGGTATGTTCTGTGGTGGGAGAATTGGCCATAGATAAGTACGAGATAACGGTTAAGCGTTTTCGAGACGCTATGACTACTAAGGCTTCGTGGTTAGTTATCACAGTGCCGCGTACCCTTGTCTTATTAGCGGTGAAGAGGCTTGAGAATTCTATAATGGAGATAAAGAAACAGATATCGCAGGCCTCTAGTACTCAGGAGCAGATGGAACTTTTAAGCCGTCAGGTTGAACTTCAAAGACTTAGGCAGAAAATAGTGGAT
Source organism: uncultured Bacteroidales bacterium (assembly GCA_934680015.1). Lineage (GTDB taxonomy): Bacteria > Bacteroidota > Bacteroidia > Bacteroidales > UBA932 > Cryptobacteroides. Next base: position 53,359 of record CAKUSP010000008.1, read on the forward strand.
AATAACAAAAGATAGATATGGAAAAGAATTTTAAGAGAACTTTGGTAACATGTGCATTACCATATGCTAATGGACCTATACATATAGGACATCTTGCAGGAGTGTATGTGCCAGCAGACATTTATGTTAGATTCCTTCGTTTAAAGGGTAAGGAGGTTTTGTATATATGTGGAAGTGATGAGCATGGAGTTCCGATTACTATTCAGGCTCGTAAGCGTGGATGTTCCCCACAAGAAATAGTGGATGAATATCATAAGATTATCTCAGATTCTTTTAAAGGATTTGGGATAAATTTCGACATCTATGGGAGAACAACTTCCAAAATCCATGAGAAAAATGCCTCTCAGTTTTTTAGAAAACTTTACGACGAAGGGAAATTTATAACCAAAGAAACGGAACAATACTACGACCCGGTAGCCAATACTTTCTTAGCTGATAGGTATATAGTGGGTACTTGTCCTAAGTGTGGAGCGGAAGGAGCGTATGGTGATCAATGTGAGAAATGCGGAAGTACACTTTCTCCTGAAGAGCTCATTAATCCTAAGTCAAAGCTTAGTGGAGCCCAGCCCATAAAGAAAAAAACAAAACATTGGTATCTTCCATTGCAGGATTATGAGCAGTGGTTAAGGGAATGGATACTTGATGGGCATAAGGAATGGAGAAGTAATGTTTATGGTCAGGTCAAGAGCTGGCTTGATGGTGGACTTCAGCCACGAGCTGTCACAAGGGACCTTGATTGGGGTGTTCCTGTCCCTGTAAAGGGAGCTGAAGGCAAAGTTCTTTATGTATGGTTCGATGCTCCTATAGGTTACATTTCGAATACTATGGAGCTTTTGCCTAATGACTGGGAGAAGTGGTGGAAGAGTAAAGACACTAAACTTGTGCATTTCATAGGTAAGGATAATATAGTCTTTCATTGTATAGTGTTCCCTTCTATGCTTAAGGCTTATGGTGATGGCTTCATTATGCCTGAGAATGTCCCTGCCAATGAGTTTTTGAACCTCGAAGGCGATAAGATTTCCACCTCTCGTGGATGGGCTGTTTGGGCTAATGAGTATCTTGAAGATTTTCCTGGTAAACAGGATGTTATGCGTTATGTACTTACTGCCAATGCTCCCGAAACTAAGGATAATGATTTTAGTTGGAAGGATTTCCAATCGCGTAATAATAGTGAACTCGTGGCAATATTTGGAAATTTTGTAAATCGCGCTGTGGTACTTACTCATAAGTATTTTAGGGGTGTGGTTCCACCTCAAGGACAGTTGCAAGACATAGATCGAGAAGTTTTGGCCCAATTGCCGGAGTTGAAAATGTCTATAGACAGAAATATAGAAAATTATAAATTCCGTGATGCTCTAAAGGACGCCATGTCTATGGCACGTATCGGGAATAAGTATATTTCTGACACAGAACCATGGAAGGTGGCGAAAACGGATATTGACAGGACGGCGACTATACTTAATATTTGTCTTCAGATATGTGCTTCTCTTTCAGTCGTATTTGAGCCTTTTACTCCATTTGCGGCAGCAAAACTAAGAGCGATGCTAAATGCTCCACTAGATTGGAATCTGGTAGGAAGAAGTGATATTCTTCCATCTGGTCATACTATTAATACCCCAGAATTGCTTTTTGAAAAAATAGAAGATGATCAAATTCAGCTGCAGCTGGATCGTCTAGAACGAATTCGTGCTCAGCGCGAGGCAGATGCTAAAGCACAGGAGGCAAGTGAGGTGGCACCGCAGAAAAAAACTATCACATTTGAGGATTTTGATGCCATGGATATCCGAACAGCCACCGTGTTGGAGGCTCAAAAAGTCCCTAAAACAGATAAATTGCTTAAACTCACTATAGATACTGGTATTGATGTTAGGGTTATTGTATCCGGAATAGCGGAGTATTATTCTCCAGAGGAGATGATTGGCAAACAGATATGTATCCTTGCCAATCTAGCACCACGCACCATACGTGGCATAGAGTCAAAGGGTATGATCCTTATGGCGCGCCAGTCAGATGGAAAGATGCGCTTTATTACGCCTGTTGAAGCTTTAGCGAATGGAGCTCAGGTAGGTTGATTGGCGTTATCCCTAAGTCGCGGAGTTGTTCGTAGAAGTATTTTTCGAAGGATGACTCCGCGATATTTCGTGTAAAGTTCAGAAATATTTTTCCATCGTACCCTACTGCGGCGGCGGCACCGCTCGTGCCACGTTGTCTGCCTAGTATAAAATCCATTTCACTTATATATGGTTTTATTGCCTGAGGAAGAGCTACATTGCCCAAGTTAGATAGAGTCTGAGAGCAGTATCTATCCCCTTTAATTCGGCAAATTAAGTCTATTATAGGGTGTTTAATGCAAAGCGGAATTGCGGAAATTGCAAAATTGTTTTCTAAAGCGACATTAGCAGCTATTTTCTTTTCAAGTTCGCTCGGCTGGATCATATATTTTTTTTGAGAGCAGACCAGTTCGACTATTTCCTTGAAAGAGAAGAATCCATTATTCACATTAACGCCTAGATTGACATAAGATGAGTAATTTCGCAGTGTTTTACCAGGAAAGATGGCGCGAAGATCTACTGGAACACTGACTTTAAGTGCGGTTTTTTTATGACGCCTCTTATCTTGCATGTACACTTGTTGTAAGGCACTTATCATAGCTGAAACCAAAAGGTCGGTTACGCTACACTTATATTCTTTACATACAGATTTGGTTTTAGCTCCGTCTAATACGAATCTCTCTTTATTTAATTCATTGAAAAAGATTTTTCTGCCTGGAATATGGTATGCTAATTCATTACTTTCCAGTGCGCCTTTTTTACCTGAAAAATATGTGAAACAGTCATCTATTTCGTGCTTCGCCGGGCTTTGGAAAGGATCCAGAACCAGGTCATTATATTCTATATCCTTAATTTCATATTGTATCCGAAGGTATTCTGCAGTAAGTGTAAGCAGGAATGTTTGTGCCCCTCTTCCATCGGCTAAGGCATGAAATACGTCTAGAACTATACGATTATCGTCTGCACTTACTTTGAAAAGGAAGCCACCATGGAATTTAAATCCACGCTTATCTTGATTAGGTGTATATTTGCTTAATGTAGGGGTCTTGTCTAACTTTTTTAGATACCACCAAAAAGCGCCATTTTTTAATGTGTAAGAAAAAAGAGGAATTCTTTTTATGGTGTTATCTAGCGCTTGTTGAAGTACATTCAGATTAATGGTCTGCGTAAGGGTTGCGCTCATTCTGAAAATGGAGGCGTAGCGTTTAGTAAGCGCTGCCGGATATATGTTGGAGGCATTGTCAAGCCTCATTTTTACAGGTGTCATAATAATGTCTTTTTTTAAACGGATGCAAAAATAATTTCGCATTACGCTTCGGAGAAGAAAAATACACCTGCGCTATATAAATGTGAAAGAATCCCCTTTTTAGGGCTTAAAATACGATATTTGTGACTAAATTCTGCTTTATTAATTTTGGTCACACCCTCGTTTGTGATGAAAATGGGGCTATTTCTTTCGTATTATGCTTAAGCCATCTCTAAGAGGAAGCATTACTGATTCGACTGTAGGGTCGTTGATAATATAGTCGTTGAATTCGATTAGTCCGCGAGTTTGTTTGTCGGATGTAAGTGGAGTATCATATACTTTCCCACCAAGCATAGTATCATCGGCTATTATAATACCTCCGCTTTTAAGAAGAGGTATGGTGGCTTTGTAGTAGGTTAGATATTCACGTTTGTTCGCATCGATATAAACCATATCAAAGATGAGTTTCTCACAGGTGAATTTTTTAATGCTCTCAAGAGCATCTCCTATATGAAGCCGTGCTTTATTGGATATGCCAGCTTTTTTCCATCCTTCTAAGATTAGCTTTTCCAATTCGTCGTTTATTTCTAGACTATCTACGTGCCCTTCGCCCATAATTCCTTCTGCTAGGCATATGGTTGAATACCCGGTGAAGCATCCAATTTCCAGGATGTGGTGTGCGTGTATCATTTTCGCAATTAATGTGAGAAGTTCTCCTGTAATGCGACCAGAGAGCATACGGGGGTAGTTAGTTTTTATATTTGTCTGCTTTTCAACCCAGTCAAGAGCTTTATTGGGAATAGAACTGTGCTCTTTAATGTATTTTTCTATAGGCGATTCCATTAGATATATAAGAGTTGAGAGTAATTGCCTTTTGTCCAGAGACTTTGTGAAAGTTTTTGGAGGTCTTCGGCTGTTAAGTTGTTGATAAGTTTGATATTCTCTTCGTCCGTATAAACTTTTCCGAAGGCCAATATGCTTTTTCCCGCTGAGAGTGCTTGACTTTCTTTACTATCAGAACTAATTGCTAATTGGCCGAAAAGTTGCTTTTTTGCTGCTTTTAAAGCAGTGTCGCTTAGTGGTTTATTTTGCAGTTTTTTTATTATGCTGAATATGGCTCGTGTACATCGTGATAGATTCTCTTTATCACATCCGATGCTTATGGTAACTAGTCCGGCATCGCTATATTGTGAGTAATTGCATTCTGCAGAATATACCCATCCGTGCTTTTCTCTAAGTATGGAATTTAGCATACTATTACTTGCTGGACCACCTAGGATATTGCATAATAGGATGCAACACAATCTGTCGTTGCCATCATACAGTGATGGGGCCAATGCTCCAATGACTAGATTCGCTTCGTGGTTAGACTTTTCCTCTATGGTGTTAAATGTGCGTGGTATGATGTCGATGGATTTTCTTACCTCATCAATGTGTGTTGCGCTTTTTAGTTGTTTTTCACAGAGGGATACTATTTTATTAACATATAGTTTTTCATCTATGTCGGCCACTACGCTTAGTACCATGTTAGAGGGAGTAAAATGGGAATCATAATATTGAACAAGGTCTGTTCGACTAGCTTTCTTTATGGAGTCAATAGTGCCAAGTGTGAGTTTGCCCAAGGGGTGACCTTCGAAAAATCGGCTTTCGAAAGTATCGTATATGTCTTCAGAAGGGCTGTCCTTATAGGAGATGATTTCGTCTAGCACTACACCTTTTTCGATTTCGATTTCATCTTCTGGGAATGTGGCTTGTGTGGCTATCTCTAAAAGAAGATTTATGGCTTTATTCAAATCCTCTTTTAAAACAGTGGCGTGTAGAACGATCTCTTCCTTAGTCGTATAAGCATTAAGTTCGCCGCCTAATTTATCAAGACATGTAGAAATGTTGTTTGCACTTCTATGTTTTGTGCCCTTGAAAATGCAGTGTTCGACGAAGTGTGCTATACCTTCGGGCAGATCTCCCTCTTCTCTCGTGCCACATTTGATGCTAATCGCGGCACATGCGGCTTTTCCGTCAGCGTGTTTTATAAAATATCTAAGCCCTGAACTAGTGGTTCCTTGTATCATTTTTTGTATGTGTGCTCTGCTTGTATGGCCTTTAACGCTTTGTAAGTAAATCCTCTTTGCTCTTCTTTTTTGTACTTGTTTTTTCTGTAGTACATTAATTCATGCCTATCGGCACTTACGATGACTTGATAGCTTTCGGCATGTGGCGATGGGGAATTGCTGCTTATGCAGAAGCCTATCATGGCTTCTGGGCTGCTAGCTGTAAAGAGGCTGTCAACTGTATAATTGTCAGTGAAGACTATGCCGTTTCCTGGACTAGGAATAGAGTCTCTTCCTACGATGGAGGATGATAAGTCTTCTCTCGCAATGAAGATCTTTTTTTTGCGTCCTTTTGCAAGAGGTTTTCCAGATTTACTAATGCTTAGATAACTTGTATGTTCGTGAAGTAGAGCACTTTCTACATAGTGCTGAACTATGTCTATCATAGCAGAAAGGTAGGAGATTTCACGACCTGTTGAGAATTCTTTGGGGCTGAATGGTACTTTTACGACATCCATTCGTCCGTTCATATTTGAGATGCTTTCTTTGCTACCGCATTTTTCTAGATTAAGATACACAAGACCGCTTTTATCTAAATTTAGGTAAAGCATGTAATAGTTAGGGTTGTTCTTTATGTTATCCATGTCTTCCATATAACAAAAATCAAAAGGGGATATTCTCCATCTGCTTTTGATTTCATTTTTAAGAGCCATGTCTAATAGATCATTTCCGCTTAGTACCACTATCGTGGTTTTGGCAGGAAAATCGGCTAAACGGCTTTTTTTTGTGTAAATTTTGAACTGTGCATTGGCATTAGCGCAGAGCAAAACCAATAAAACAGTTAAATAATGTTTGAGCGTAGTCCATTTCATTGCTGCAAAGATAACTTTAACTTACTAGAAATACAATTAAGAACACCTGCATGTTTAGTAATCTGTATTTTTTGAAAGTTATTAATTGTGTATTATGCCAATTTTTCTTTGTGGAAAATTTGAGTAAATTTGTAAGTTATGTCAGATTATATAGTATCGGCTAGGAAATATAGGCCAGACTCGTTCGAGTCTTTGATAGGCCAGGATAATATAGCGCGCACTCTAAAAAATTCCATTCAAAGAGGGCAGCTTGCGCACGCTTATCTATTTTGTGGACCTCGTGGGGTGGGGAAAACCTCATCTGCGCGAATATTTGCAAAAGCGATTAATTGTTCTAATCCTACGGCAGATATGGAACCATGTGGGCAATGTGAATCGTGTCGTTCTTTTGCAGAGGGGCGCTCGTATTGTATACATGAACTTGATGCGGCATCAAACAATGGAGTCGAGGATATAAAGGCTCTAATGGATCAAGTGCAGATACCACCACAAGTGGGAAAGTATAGCGTATATATTATAGATGAGGTGCATATGCTTTCACAGCAGGCATTTAATGCTTTTCTTAAAACTCTTGAAGAGCCGCCTGCACACGCTATTTTTATACTGTGTACAACAGAAAAGCATAAAATTATTCCTACGATATTGTCGCGTTGTCAAACTTATGATTTTAATAGAATAAGTGTGCCTGATATCATGCGGAACTTGCGCGATATTTCTGTAAAGGAGAATGTTAATATAGATGATGACTCCCTTCATGTTATAGCGCGTAAGGCAGATGGGGCTATGCGAGACGCTCTCACCATTTTCGATCAGACTATAGCATTCTGTGGTACAGATATAAAGTATGCAGATGTGCTAAAAAATCTGAATGTATTGGATTATGAGTATTCTTTTAAGGTCATCGATGCAGCTTTAACAGGTGATTACGCTACAGTTTTGTTAATAATAGATGAAGTGTTGGCAAAGGGTTTCAACGCTTTGTATTTTGTAGTGTCAATAGGAGAGCATTTAAGGGATTTATTAGTGAGCCGCACCGGTGGGTTGGATTCGCTGCTTGATTTCCCGGAGAATCTAAAAGAACGTTATAAGGAGCAATCTTCGAGATGCTCAGTCGAGTTTTTATATAATGCATTGAATTGTATAAGTGGCTGTGAAGCAGGATTTAAATCTGCGGCTAATCAAAGGCTGTATATAGAATTTGCCTTGATGAAGTTATGCTTTCTTAATAAAAATGTTTCAGCATTATCAAGCACTGAGCAGGCGAAAGTACAATCTAAACCTATACCTCAGAGCCCACAGTCATCGACCCCACAGGCTCAATCAAAGTTGCTAGAAGTTAAAGTCCGCAAGGAAGTTTCTCAACCATCTCAAATGGAAGGTTCAGTTCAGGCTCAAGAACAGGCGGGAAGTATAAAGCCTAGAGTAAGAAGAACCAGTGCATCGTTATCTTTGGGGGCTCTTGCCTCTCAAACAAAAGATGAGGAGGCAGAGAAGAGTTCAGAGACGAAAGAAGGTGGTGAGATTCCAGATTCTCAGTCAATGGAACAAGCTTGGAAGAACATTATTGTCATGTGTCAGTCGAATCCAGTAAGTAGCCGATTGGCTGGGATTTTTTCTAATGCTCCTTACGAAATAGGGGAGAAAGATGGGTTACGCTCGTTAACTATAAGTGTTGACAGTGCGGATACGAAGAAGTGGCTCGATGATAGATTCGTCTCGCGCATGGAGAAAAAAATGAAAGAGGCACTAGGTAGCAATAAAGTGGTTTTTAGTGTTGCGGTCTTACCTGAAAAGAAGAGTGAGCCATCATATTATATGCCTAAGGATAAGGCAAAAAAACTAATTTCTGATAACAAAGAGGTCGGAAATCTGGTTGTGGATTTAGAACTTGATTCGTAAATAAGAGGGTATGCAACTTCGTTGTGAAAATTTAGTAAAAAAATACGGCATTCGTACTGTGGTCAAAGGCGTGTCCATGGAAGTGAATCAGGGAGAAATTGTGGGATTTCTTGGGCCTAATGGGGCAGGAAAGACTACGAGTTTTTATATGATTACAGGCCAGATAGTTCCAAATGATGGGCATGTTTATCTAGATGACAAGGAGATCACTAGATTACCTATGTACAAACGTGCACAGTTAGGGGTCGGGTATCTTCCTCAAGATGCGTCGGTTTTTAGAAAGATGTCAGTTGAGGACAATATCCTTTCTGTAATGGAGATGAAAGGCATACCTAAAAAGCAGAGACTTGACAGACTGGAGGAGTTGATAAGCGAGTTTAATCTTTCCAAGGTTCGTAAGTCTTTAGGAATTCAGCTTTCGGGAGGTGAAAGGCGTCGGTGCGAAATAGCAAGGGCTTTATCCATAGATCCTAAATTTATTTTGCTTGATGAACCTTTTGCTGGAGTGGATCCTATTGCCGTGGAGGATATTCAGTATATTATAGCGAAGTTAAAGTATAAAAATATAGGTGTTATAATTACGGATCATAATGTCGGGGAGACATTGGCTATAACAGATAGGGCATACTTACTTTATGAGGGAACCATTTTGCAGGAAGGAACTCCGTCGGCATTGGCAGCAGACGAAGATGTGAGAACCAAGTACTTGGGTGTTGGATTTGTGCTTAAACGCTCTGTAAGCGTGCAAAAGGCGCAGAGCGAGCACGAGGCAGGATTGGCCAAAAAGGAGGAAAGTTTATGAAGATATTGATTATAGATGATGAGCGCTCTATAAGGAACTCATTGAAAGAAATACTGACGGAAGAAGGGTATTCTGTAGACGTGGCAGAGGATGGCGTATCAGGAGTAAAAGCGGCTCTTGCAGGTCGATATGATGTGATATTCAGTGATATAAAGATGCCACAGATGGATGGCGTTGAGGTGTTGTCAAAGTTGGTTGAGGAAGGAGTAGATAGTCCTATTGTGATGATATCGGGTCATGCCGACATAAATACTGCTGTGGACTGTATAAAAAAAGGAGCTTTCGATTTTATTGAAAAGCCTCTGGATTTAAACAGAATACTTATCACGATAAAGAATGCAACGGATAAGGTTTCGCTGACTTCGCAAAACAAAATTTTAAAGAAAAAAGTTTTTGGCGGAGTTAAAATGATAGGAGAATCTGAGGCTATTAATCATATAAGAGAAATGATTTCCAAGGTTGCTCCTACGCCAGCACGTGTGCTTATAACGGGCCCTAATGGCTCTGGAAAGGAGTTAGTAGCTAGAAGTTTACATGCAGAAAGCGAAAGAAGTTCGGCTCCGTACGTGGAGGTGAATTGTGCGGCAATTCCTTCAGAGTTAATCGAAAGTGAGTTGTTCGGTCATGAAAAAGGTTCGTTTACTTCAGCTATTAAGCAACATAAGGGCAAATTCGAGCAAGCTGATGGTGGAACTTTATTTCTCGATGAAATAGGTGATATGTCACTGGCTGCTCAGGCTAAGGTGCTTAGAGTCCTCCAAGAGAATAAGTTGAGCCGTGTTGGTAGCGATGTGGATATAAAGGTAGATGTGAGGGTTATTGCAGCTACTAATAAGGATTTAAAAAAAGAAATAGAGCTTGGTAATTTTAGAGAGGACTTGTATCACAGGCTAAGTGTGATAATAATACGAGTTCCGAGCCTAGATGAAAGAAAAAGTGATATTCCATTACTTGTGGATTATTTTGTAGATAGAATATGTCAGGAAACGGCTTTGCCTCGTAAAAGTTTTAGCCCTGAGGCAGTAGAATGCTTGAAAAATAGATCTTGGAAAGGTAATATAAGAGAGTTACGGAATGTCGTGGAGAGACTGCTTATCTTAGGAGATTCAGTTATCACGGTTAAAAACATAGAAGAGTACGTATGAAGATACCTAATATAAAAATAGCCGTGGATGGTTATTCATCTACTGGGAAAAGCACATTTGCCCGTCTTCTTTCTAAGGAGTTGAATTTGCTTTATCTGGACTCTGGTGCTCTTTATAGGGGAGTAACTTTTTTTGCTCAACAAAAAGGCTTGATAAGTGTTGATAACCAGATTTCCGGACAGTTGGAAAGAGAGTTGCTGGCATTGAATCTACATTTTGAAGATGGTGGTAAATTATTTATGGGCGACCAGTGTATAGAGAAAGAAATACGTTCTATGAAGGTGTCTTCTCAGGTTAGTCCGATTTCTACGCTACCATATGTTCGCGATTATGTGGATAATATATTGCATGCTCTTTCAGTAGGGACAGGTGTTATTATGGATGGTAGGGATATTGGTACTACAGTATTCCCTGATGCCGAAATTAAAATATTTATGACTGCAAGTGAAGATGTTAGAGTCCAAAGACGCTTCGATGAGATGCGTTCAAAAGGACAAAACCCAGACAGAGAAGATGTTCGGGCCAATCTACGCGAGCGCGATTACATAGATTCACATAGAAAAACTTCACCTTTAAGCCGAGCCATGGATGCGTTTGTATTAGACAATTCTAATATGACCCTTAAGGAAGAGGTGGAATGGGCTAAAGGCTTGGTAAGAGGTAAATTAGAGTTATATGATTAGTGTGGAAATAGATAAGAATGCCGGTTTTTGTGGAGGTGTAATACGTACTATAAGTACGGCAGAGGAATACCTTTCCACTCATGAGCATCTATATTCGCTGGGGGAGATTGTTCATAATGAATCGGAGATAGAGCGCCTATCTAGAATGGGATTGGTGGCTCTAGATGTGGAAGATCTTTCTGAAATTACCGAAGCATCTGGTGAACCCATTTTAATTCGGGCACATGGTCAACCCCCGTACATTTATGATCTTTTAAGAAAGCGAGGCTTTAAGATAATTGATTGTACATGTCCCGTTGTGTTGGGTATTCAGAATAAGATTCGGCAGGCACGAGGCGTCGTAATTATTTTTGGCAAGCGCGGACATCCGGAGGTTCTAGGATTGGTAGGCCAAGTGGAACCTGAGCGCGTTCGCATCATCGAAAGTGTGCAGGAAGCCCAAAAGCTCATGGAAAAGGAGGAAATAGCAGGGCCATGCGAGATTTTTTCTCAAACGACTCAAAGTCCTGTGGAATATTCTCAAGTGTGTGATGCTTTAAAGGTATCTTTACCAATGTTAAAGGTGCACGATACTATATGCCATCAAATGGTATATAGATATAAGAAACTCGAAGATTTTGCTCTTTCTCATGATGTTATAGTATTCGTGTCAGGCCGATCAAGCTCTAATGGTAAGGTACTGAGTGATTTATGTAAGAGCAAGAATTTTCGTACTTACCAAGTAGGAGGGACTGCTGAAATACAATCATCATGGTTTCGACCTGAAGATAAGGTGGGAGTAAGTGGTGCCACATCTACTCCAGGATGGCTCTTGTCGGAAGTAGCTGGTTATATAAAGTCTTTGTTTTGAAAACAAGTGCTCTTTTATTATATTTGCACGATTTTCGGGGTATCTAGACTGCTTAATAAAATTTAATTAATACATATTTATGGCAACAACAGCTGATTTTAAAAACGGACTTTACCTTAAGTTTAATGAAAAGCCTTGTATGATAGTATGGTTCCAGCATGTAAAACCAGGAAAAGGACCAGCTTTCGTAAAGACTAAGCTCCGTAATTTGGAAAATGGACGTATTCTTGAAAATACATTCACCGCGGGTGCGAAAATAGACACTATCGATGTAGAGCGTCGTCCATATCAGTTCCTATATGCAGAAGATGATGGATTCAACTTTATGCATGAAGAGACTTATGAACAGATTAAACTCCCTAAAGAGGCAGTGGATAACGCCGACCTTATGAAAGAGGGACAGCATGTAGAGATGATGTTCGTTACAGGGGATGAAGAAAGATGTTTAACTTGTGAACTTCCTACATATGTTACTTTGGAGGTGACATATGCAGAGCCTGCGGTAAAGGGTAATACTGCATCTACTTCTGCACTTAAGGAAGTTACTTTAGAGACTGGAGCGAAAATCATGGTTCCTCTTTTTATTAATCAAGGGGATGTGATTACAGTGAATACAACAGACCGTTCATACGGACAGAGAGTGTAAATGTTGTGAAAATAACTCTTTTGACAGTCGGGAAGACTGACATCAGATGGATTAACGAAGGCCTGGAGGTTTATTCTTCCAGGCTTCGCCATTACATATCATTTGAAATAAAAGAAATAGCAGAGTTGAAAAATGCAGGATCTCTTTCGAAAGAACAAATTAAAACACTGGAAGGAAAGCTTATCCTAAAAAATGTTAAGAGTTCCGATGAAATTATACTTTTAGACGAAAGAGGTAAGGAGATGAGATCTGTAGAATTTGCTACTTTTATAGAAAGGCGCGTGGTTGCTGGCATTAAAGAAATGGTCTTTGTTATAGGAGGTGCATATGGTTTTTCTTTAGAAGTTTATGAACGTGCAAATGGTAAGATATCGCTTTCAAAGATGACTTTTTCTCACCAGATGGTTCGCACGATTTTTGCTGAGCAGTTATATCGCGCTTGTACTATAATCAAAGGAGAGTCTTATCATCACGAATGAAAATACATAAACGGAGTCTTAATATTTTTTTGCTAGTGATTTCGCTAGCATTGATGGTTCTTTCTATTGCTTTTCCACAACAAGAAGTGGATCCTGTCCGAGAAGCCACAAAATTGGAGCGAAAGATCGATAATCGCTTATTGTGGTTAGACAGGTATGGTGAAAAGATTCTTAACGAATCATCAGATTATCTTTTTAAGACTTCTGATATACCTAAAGATTTCATTTTTTACAGGTATGAAAATACTCATTTGTCTGCTTGGCATGGTCAACTCCCTGTCCAATACGATGAATATCTAAAAGAAGGTAGACATACCACTCTCTCTTCTGTACGAGAGAATTATAGCTTCTATAATTTTTCAGGGGATTCTTATTTACTACGTAGTTTTCAAGAAAGAGATGTAAAACTTATTGCTGGTATTAGAATAAATGGAAACGAACATTTAGGACTAGATGATAATTACTCACTTCGTCCTGTCTCATATGGAGATGGTGTGATCGTTAATGTCCGTAATGAGCCAGCAATGCGAATCGTATATGATTCGTTGCCAGTAAAAAGTGCTTTCCCAGCTTATGCTACTTGGCTTGCATATCTACTTTTCATAGGTGCTGTGCTATTGGCTTTATATGGACATCCCACCTTAAAAAATGCTATTGCCACAGCTTGCCTTTTGGTTTTTTTTGCCATAGCTATATATAAAAACTACCCGGTGCTTTATGGAGAGTTGACTCAAATCCTAAGTATTATAATGGTGGCGTTGGTGTTTTTTATAATAGCAACCTGTCTGTATATATGTCGTGTGGATTTGTGGAGAAGATGCCGGAATAAGGTAGCGATATATATGGGTTCGACTTTGGCTTTTTTGCTATCGGTCGCACTTATCTGGTTTGCGTACATATCTATTTACAAAATAGAGGTATATACGCATATTACACTAGACTTATATAAGATATGGGCCCTGGATTGGAATTCCCTTATAGCATATATAACATTACTATTGATCTTTTTTACAGTAGCGGAGATTTCTGAATTGGTCCAGCCTTTATGGATAAAAATTGCACATAAGAGAATTTCGCTTTTTACTGTAAATGGAATGGTAATTTACTCTCTATTTGTGGGAATTTTTTGCATTGGCCTAACGACATATATAAGTTATCAAAGGGAGACAATAGTTGTAGCATCTTGGGCGGAATCGCTTTCAAATGCACGTGATTATGGCCTAGAGTCGCATCTTCGCAGGGTTGAAAGGCAGATTTCTAAAGATGAGGTAGTAGCTTCTGCATTAAGTGGAGAAAAAGGTGTGAGGGCGGCGCGAGCAAGGATTATGGATAAATACCTATCCAAGTATCTAAATACTTATGATGTGAGGGTCGAGGTGGGACGAGATGGACGTTTGTTCAGTTTAGAAGATGGGGTCCAGATAGAATCAGGCTCACGCTTTCTTTATGCTCCTCTATCAGATCAGAGAAGTCGATATATTGCGGCATTTCACTATTATCATAGCGACAAGGGACAGGAAACTGTTTATGTGGTTTTAGAACCTAAATATCCAGATAATAGGTCATTAAGTATGATGCTCGAATCGAGAGATAATTCATCGATTCCTTCTCGTTATTCGTATGCTCTTTATAAAGACAAAGACAGACAGTATTTTAGAGGGAATTTCCCATATCCTATAAAGTTGACAGACGAGATACATGGCGAATTTTCGCGAAATGGTGAATATGTTTTTCGAAAAAACGGATATCTTAATTTTGTGGTCCCTGTAGGCAGCAACGAGGTGATAGTAATGTCGCGTCCATATGGAGGTGCCGGTACACAGATTATTTTATCTATTTTTTTAAGTCTTGTGTTTTATCTTCTTATGAGTCCGCTTGCTCATAAGAAGAGGAGGCCTCTGCTTTTTGAAAAAAACTATTTCAAACGGAGAATGAATACCATCATGTTGATTTCTCTTCTTGCAACCATGTCATTTTTAGCCTTTGTGAGTGTTTCTTTTGTGTATGATCGAAATACTTTCATCTCCGAACGAATGATGTCCGACAAGGTCAATTCTATACGTTTTCAGCTTCAGAGTGGCATGCGTGGAGTGGTTTTTCAATCGGAGCTTACTTCTAGAGAAACTTTGGATCTACTTAGAAGAGTCGGAGATAACACTGGATCAGATATTTCTTTGTATAGGGCCGATGGTAAGATAGCTCTATCTACTGCACCGGAACTTTATGAACGACATATTCTTTGGTATCGTATGCCAGAAGAAGCATATTATCATCTTCGCTATAAAAATGAGGGATTTTGCATTCACAAGGAAACTTTGGGGAAACGTCATATTTATATGTTGTATGCTCCTATCATTGGTGCCAATGGAGATGTGGTAGCATATCTATCCTCCCCTTATACGGACAATGGACGTGATTTTCAATTCGATGCTCTAATGCACGCATTTAATGTGCTGGTGGTATTCATTATACTGATGTTACTTTCCACTATGTTGGTTTCGTATTTTATAGACAAGACTTTCAAACCTCTTTCAGTGATGAGCCGTGTTATGCGTTCTGGAAAACTAGAAAAGTTAGAGAACTTAGGCTACAAGAACGACGACGAGATAATGGATATTGTTAATTCGTATAATCGTATGGTCGATGATTTGCGAGGAAATGCCAAGGCTTTGGCTCAGGCAGAAAGGGATAAGGCATGGAGTGAGATGGCTCGTAATGTGGCACATGAGATAAAGAATCCGCTTACTCCTATGCAACTTCAAATACAACGCGTGCAGCGACTAAAAGCGGCGGGAGATCCTTCTTGGCAATCTAAGTTTGATGATATGGCAATTGTGCTGCTTGATCATATTCATATTTTGACGGAAACGGCCAATCAGTTTTCGGATTTTGCCAAGCTTTATTCTGAAGAGCCTGTAGCGGTTCCTCTTGATGATCTTTTACGCGAGGAGGTATCTTTGTATGATAACCGGCCTGGTGTGGACTTTACATATCTTGGACTTCCTGGTGTTGTGGTTAATGCTCCTAGGCCCCAGCTTGTACGTGTATTTGTCAATTTGCTTAATAATGCTGTTCAAGCATGTGAAGGTAAGCCTAATGCAAGGGTGGAGGTTTCTCTAAGAAACGGATCTTCAGATGGCTATTATGAAATTGTTTTTGAAGACAATGGCCCAGGTGTGGATGAAAAGAATATTGAAAAGTTGTTTACGCCGAAATTTACCACAAAAAGTAGTGGAAGCGGACTTGGTCTGTCAATATGCCGAAGTATTCTGGAAAGATGTGGTGCGAGTATAACATATTCCCGAAGTTTTCGTCTTGGTGGAGCTTGTTTTACGATCTTGTATCCGAAAAAACTATAATCGGAAAATCCATACTTTTTCATTATCTTTGCGCGGTTGAAGAAGTGTATGAAAATATCGAGTGCAACATTTGCTGGAAGCAGTACTAGAGTTAATGGTCGACCACAAAGACGACTGCCAGAATTCGCTTTTATAGGTAGAAGTAATGTGGGTAAATCTAGTCTTATTAACATGCTTTGTAATAATGGAAAACTTGCTATGACTTCTTCTACTCCAGGTAAAACTAAACTTGTAAACCACTTTTTGATAAATGACAAGTGGTATCTTGTGGATTTACCCGGTTATGGTTATGCCAAGCTTTCACGACAGGGACGTGAGGAGTTGAATGCGGTTATAGGAGACTATATAAAAAATAGTAGTGAACTGATTAGTCTCTTCGTTCTTATTGACTCAAGACATGATATCGGAAAGACGGATATGGATTTTATTCGTTTTTTAGGCGAAAACGGCGTGCCTTTTTCTATAATATTTACAAAGGCGGATAAGGTCGGAACGAATGTGTTGAACTCTCAAATAGAGAGAGATTGTGATATTTTAGGCACAGAGTGGGAAGTACTTCCACATATGTTTGTCAGTTCTTCTCAGGACGCGAGAGGCCGCGTAGAAATATTGGATCATATAGAGAAAATATTGAATAGTTTATAATTATATGTTACACAGCCATAGGATGGAATTATTTGCCTGCCGAGCATCGAGAGATTTCGCAGGAAGGGTGATTGAGGAGTTGAACTTGATTCGCAATAGTGATGAGCCGGAGCAGAAACTCGGCGCGCTTACTGTTACGCAATTCAGTGACGGAGAGTTTCAACCACAGTATGAAGATAGTGTTAGAGGTGCAAGTGTGTATATTGTGCAATCTACGATTCCTTCGGCAGATAACCTTATGGAATTGCTACTTGCCATAGATGCGGCTAAAAGGGCATCGGCAGATTCTGTTGTCGCGGTTATCCCATATTTTGGATGGGCTCGTCAGGATCGAAAGGATCGTCCTCGAGTAGCGATTGGGGCTAAATTGGTGGCTAACCTGTTGAGGGCTGCCGGTGCAGATAGAGTTATGACTTGTGAGCTGCATGCTGAGCAGATACAAGGTTTTTTCGATATACCAGTGGATCATGTTTATAGTATAGGCGTCTTTCTGCCTCTTATTAAGAATTTGAATTTGGAGAACCTTTCTATAGCTGCTCCAGATATGGGAGGGGCTAAAAAGGCCAATAATTATGCGCGTTCGCTTGGTGTTCCTACTATAATTTGCCATAAAACTAGGGCTAAGGCCAATGTGGTTTCGAGCATAACGGCGATTGGTGAAGTTGAAGGTCGCGACATTGTAATTATCGATGATATGATAGACACGGCAGGAACGCTTTGCAAGGCTGCGGATGTACTTATGGAGATGGGGGCAAATAGTGTAAGGGCTTGTGCTACTCATGGGGTGCTCAGTGGTGGGGCACTCGATCGTATCCACAATTCTAAGTTGCAGGAAGTATATATAAGCGATACTATTCCACATCCAGAATTAGATGGCGACCCGAAGATAAGGATTGTGTCTTTAGCCCCACTTTTCGCATCTGTAATACATAAAGTGTATAATTACGAGTCTATAAGTATCGTATTTGAAGGATAATCATGGAGACATTTATAGCAGCGGCAATAGTCCTTGTGGTCGGTGTGGCTTTGATGTGCGTGTTTATGTTGAAAAAGGATGGAGAATTTCCTAAGTTCGATGTTGGCTCGAATGAAAAGATGCGCAGCATGGGAATTAGATGCTTTAAGGATGAGGACGCTGAACTTCATGGAAAAAAGTGTAAGGGTGACTACACAGATGCCTGTCGGGAATGTGCCATGTTTGAAAATAAATCTAAGTGACAAGATTTTCGTTAAGACGAAACTTAAGTTGATGTATATATGAGTCTAGTAGCTATTGTAGGTCGTCCTAATGTGGGTAAATCCACTCTATTCAATCGTTTGGTAGGAATGCGTCAGGCGATAGTCGATGACGTTTCTGGTGTTACACGTGATCGTCATTATGGACGATGCGAATGGTGTGGCCGCGAGTTTTCAGTAGTGGATACTGGAGGTTATACTACGAATTCGGACGATGTCTTCGAGGCTGCAATCCGTGAACAGGTGCAAATCGCTATTAATGAGGCTGATGTTATACTTTTTATGGTGGAAGCATCAACTGGAGTCACCGATTATGACTCCGAGATAGCAGATGTACTTCGACGCAGCAAGAAACCGGTAGTTTTATGCGTCAATAAGGTTGATAGCGGAGATAAGATGTTTGATGCATATCAATTTTATTCTTTAGGATTAGGAGAGATTTGGCCAGTTTCATCTGCCAATGGCTCAGGAACTGGCGATCTTCTTGACGAGATATGTAAAGTCCTTCCGCAGGAGGAAAACGCTCCAGATCCATATGCCGGCTTGCCTCGTATTGCCATAGTGGGGAAACCGAATGTGGGCAAATCTTCCATTACTAACGCCTTACTAGGTTCAGATAGGAATATAGTAACCCCGGTTGCCGGAACAACACGAGATTCTATAGAGACCTATTATAATAAATTCGGACATGAATTTATGCTTGTGGATACAGCTGGTATACGTCGTAAGACTAAAGTTCATGAAGATTTGGAATTTTATTCGGTGATGCGTTCCATTAGAGCCATTGAGCATTCGGATGTATGTGTGCTGATGATAGATGCCACTACAGGTATGGAAGCTCAGGATATGAATATATTCAACCTTATAGTAAAAAATAGGAAGGGCGTGGTTTTGGTGGTGAATAAGTGGGATTTGTTCATAAAAGACAGCAATACGCTGAAAACTTATGAAAAGTCGTTACGTGAGAGGATTGCACCTTTTACTGACGTGCCGATCATCTTTACTTCTGTGGTGAAGATGCAGCGTATTCAAGATGTTTTAGATGCACTTGCTCGTGTATATGATAATTATTCTCGGAAGATACCAACAGCGCGACTAAACGAAGTAATGCTTCCATTAATAGAAGAAACTCCACCTCCTAGCACAAAGGGAAAATATGTTAAGATTAAATATATTACACAACTTCCTACACATTTTCCTGCTTTTGCTTTTTTTTGTAATTTACCTCAATACATAAAAGAACCTTACAAGCGTTTTTTGGAGAATAAGTTGCGAGAGAATTTTGATTTAACGGGATGCCCGATACAGATTTTCTGCAGACAAAAATGACACGCATAGACAAATACCTCTGGGCGATAAGAGTTTTTAAAACCCGCACTGAGGCTACCGATGCCTGTAATGGAGGTAAAGTCAAGGTGGGCGGGCAGAATTGTAAGCCGTCACGTCCTATAAAGATAGGAGAGGTGATAGAAATCAGAAAAGGACCTGCTTTATTTTCGTACAGAGTTATAGAAAATCTTGAGTCTAGGGTTGGAGCCTCTCTTGTAGGACAGTATGCTGAAAACTTGACCCCGGAAAGTGAGCTTGACCGTTTACATGCTCCACTTGAGACTGTTTTTATTAAGCGAGATAGGGGAAGCGGACGTCCGACGAAAAAGGAGAGAAGGGTACTGGACTTTTTGATGGATAGTCTTGGAGAGGAGGATTGAGAAGTAATAACCATTTCTAAAAGATATTATTATGAAGGGATTAAATATATTTCTTGCCGATGGCTTTGAGGATATTGAAGCATTGGCCGTTTGCGACATTCTAAGACGTTCTGGCCTGGAAGTTAATTTAGTATCCATTACGAATAGTTTAAATGTATGCTCTTCTCATGGAGTGAAAGTTCTATCCGATAAAAAATGGGATGAGTGTGATTTTGCTATTAATGACTTAAGTGAAAAAGACGTGATGATTTTTCCTGGAGGAATGCCCGGAGCAAAGACTCTTTCAAATGACATATCCTTAATCTCACACATGCAGGAGCATTATGCTCATGGAGGAGCAGTAGCTGCAATATGTGCTGCGCCAGGATTGGTCCTGTCACAACTTAAAGACATTAAGGGCAAATCTTTGACATGCTTTGATGGTTTCGAGGATAAGATAATTTCTTCAGGAGGTGTTTTTGTTAGGAAAGCAGCGTTTCGCGATGGACGTATAGTAACCGGTAGAAGTGCCGGATATGCTGTCGAATTCGGCTTAACAATTCTAAAAATGGTGCTGGGCGAGGATGCATCCAAGAAGGTGCAAGAAGCTATGCTTTTATTGATAGAATAACACAGGACTGGCAAATACACATCTCTTTGTTTCTGAGGATAGATTTATTCGGGGAAAATAGTACTTTATTATAAATTTTGCTGTGCAATTCTTGTAGAAAAGAAAATAATTCATATATTTGCAATTTAGAATTATTATAAATTGCAAACGACAGGAGTCTTGTACTTTTAAGGTATGGACAAGGTCGTTTCTAAAATGTAAAACGATATGAAAAAGAAATTTAGATGTTTAGTATGCGGATATGTTTATGAAGGAGAGGTCCCTCCAGTAGAGTGTCCGCAGTGTCATGCAAAGAACAAATTTGTAGAAATCACTTCCGAAGAGGTTGGATGGGCTTGTGAGCATCATCTCGGTGATGGTCGTGTAGAGGATGCTGAGATTATGCAGGGTCTTCATGATAACTTTCACGGCGAATGCACGGAAGTGGGAATGTATTTGGCAATGAGCCGTCAAGCTGAAAGAGAAGGATATCCTGAGGTAGCAGAGGCATTTAAGCGTTATGCTTTTGAAGAGGCAGAACATGCTGCTAAATTTGCAGAATTGCTAGGAGAGATAGTGTGGGATACGAAAACCAATCTCGAAAAGCGTGCTGCTGCCGAAGGTGGTGCTTGCGAAGGTAAATTGGCATTGGCCACTCGAGCAAAGAAGCTTGGATATGACGCGATTCACGATACAGTGCATGAGATGGCTAAGGATGAAGCCCGGCACGGAGCTGGCTTCCAAGGTCTTCTGAAGCGTATTTTTGGTAAGTAATCTGTCAATTCCATTGTATATTTCCCCCGCCGAATGCAACATTGTGAAAGCGGGGGATTTTTTATATATTTGTCGGTTACAAAGGAAATATAAATAGAGATGGATAATAACATAAAAAGAGTTTACGGGAACAATATTGTGGAGATGGTTCATGACCTCAAAAGTATTGAAGATAAGGACAAACGCACGCGTCAGGCATATGCGATAGTGAAGGTGATGGAGATCTTGAATCCGACTGTTCGCTCGTACGATGAGTATGAACACAAGTTGTGGGATCATCTTTTTATGTTAGCAGATTTCGACTTAGATGTGGATGCTCCTTATCCTATGCCATCGAAGGCTGAATTTGAAACCAAGCCTTTGAGTATCCCTATGAAAGACACTAAGATTAGAGCCTCGCACTATGGCCGTAATATAGAGAAGATTCTGGATTTGCTCGCGAAGGAACCTGATGGGGAAGAAAAGACAGCTTTGATTCGTTCGTTAGCCGTATACATGAGAACACAGTATCTTATATGGAATAAGGATAGCGTGAGTGACGAGACCATTTTTTCTGATATAGAGAAACTTTCAGAGGGACGTGTAAGGGTTCCAGAAGGTGTTACTTTAGGAAAGATGGATTCAGGAATGAACCTTTCACGTCCTAGCATAGGGAATCAGAGTGGAGTAGCACGAAATAATAACGGAGGAAAGCAGTTCGGGAAAAAATCTAAAGGTAATTTCCGCAATAACAAGCATAGATGAAAAAACTAATATCCCTGACAGAAGAACAGCGGGAGATAGTTACTAAGGTTATTGGCTTGGCGGTAACTGTTTTGAATGTGTTCACGCTGATAGCGCTAGTTTCGTATCTGTTGCATTGGCAAGCAGATATGAGTGGCGAAGTGCTACGTAACGCTGCCGGCTCGATGGGATACGGATATGCCAGGTTTTTGGTAAACCGATGCTTTGGGCTGGGAAGTTTTGCGTTATTGGTGTTTTTTACGGCTTTAAGTATAAAACTTCTGAAAGATGAATCGAATATTTCAATCGTTTCTTATGCTTTGAAGTCTCTTTTGGGGGCCTTTGTTTTCTCTTTAGTTTTTTCTTATCTCGGTGGATTTTGGGGATTGGAATTTGCTTTCGGTGGAGGGCTAGGAGGAGATTGTGGTAGGTTTGTATGCGCATGGTTTATTGGTAAGGTTGGTATAGTTGTGACAGGCTTGATAATAGGCCTACTTGTCATTGTTTTTTTGATATTTGCCAGTAGCGGATTTGCTCATTGGATTGGAACTATAGGAAGACGTAAAGAGAAACCTATTTCATCGCAGCAGTCATATGAAGAGGAGGAAAATGTTGAAAAAGAAGAATTGGCAGAAGCAATTCAGGAAAAAGAACCGCTTACAGAATCTGTACCTTTGGAAGTAAATGAACCGCAGCATGCTGATATACAGGAAATACAATCAGATGGAGATTATCCCGAGATAAAGGTAGTAGAAGGCCAAGAACTTGATACAGATGTAGTAAAACCCTTGCCTCGTATAGATAATCGTTTGGATATACAATTCGGGGGCTTGCCTAATTACAGGTTTTTCCCATTGGAATTCTTGGATACCTATGAAAAAGGTCAGTTCAAAATATCTTCAGATGAGTTGGAGAGAAATAAGAACAAGATCTGTATGACATTGCGTAACTATAAGATAGAGGTCTCTAATGTTACAGCTGTCGTAGGTCCAACGGTAACTTTGTACAAGATAAATTTAGGTGTGGGCTCTAAAATAGCTCAAGTGAAGAATCTACAGGAAGATATTGCCATGTCGCTTAATGCTAAGGGGGTACGTGTCTTTAATCTTCCAGATGCAGTGGGGATAGAGGTAGCTAATGATAGACCTAGTATAGTTCCACTTCGTGGATTATTGAATAGCGACGAATATAAATCTAAAAAAGATAAATACGAACTTCCGATAGCGCTAGGTGTTACAGTAACGCAACAGGTAAAGGTGGTGGATTTGACACAGGCACCTCATCTTTTGGTAGCTGGAGCTACTCAACAGGGAAAATCTGTGTGCCTGAATGTGATAATTACTTCTCTACTTTATGGGAAACACCCTTCGGAATTAAAATTCGTGTTTATAGACCCGAAGATGGTAGAATTTTCGGCATATTCGTCTTTAATAAAGCACTATCTGGCAGTTTTACCGGATGCAGATGATGAAGAATCGGAGCGAAACAGAGCTATAGTAAAGAATGCCAAGGATGCAGAAAAGGTTCTACGCTCTTTATGTAAAGAGATGGATGATAGATATGAATTGCTTTCTAAGGCTGGAATAAACAAGATCACTCTTTATAACGAGAAATTTAGAGATAGAAAGCTTAATCCAGAGAAAGGTCATCGTTATTTACCATATCTTGTGGTAGTTGTAGATGAATATGCAGATTTGACACTTGTGTCTGGTGGTTCACCAGAAGAAAAGTCAAATAGTAGAAGCATTACGAATTGCATTATTAGATTGGCTCAGAAAGGTCGTGCTGCTGGAATTCATGTCATATTGGCTACGCAACGCCCGTCAGTCGATGTGGTATCTGGTATAATCAAGAGTAATTTCCCTATGCGTATCGCGTTCAGGACATCTTCAAGGCAGGATTCTATGACTATAATCGATGCTCCTGGCGCGGAAAAGCTTATCGGTCGAGGTGATATGCTCTTTTCTGGTGGCCTTGAAACGGAACGTATTCAATGTGGTTTGATAGAAAGTGAAGAAGTTAATAAAATAACTGGATTTATTGAGGGGGAGACTAAATATGGACAGTGTTATAATACGCCATATTATCTTCCTGAACCTCCGGCAGATAAAAATTCCGGAAGTGCGGATGGAGGTATGGATGCTTCTGATCTTGACGAGAGATTCGAGGAGGCTGCAAAACTAGTTGTAAGTACTCAGAATGCATCTACATCGTATCTTCAGACTCGAATGGCCATGGGTTTTGCGAAGTCGGCTAGGGTTATGAATCAGCTTGAAGCAGCAGGTATAGTAAGTCCGCAGGATGGCTCTAAAAAACGTCAAGTGCTAGTGTCTAGCCTTGAAGATTTGGATAAAATACTAAACACATTATAACACATGCATAAACTTTCCCTTTTAGTGGCTTTAATGCTGATAGGAACTTTGCTTTGTGCGCAAGATTTGAAGCAGAGTCTATTGGATGATATTCAAAAGTATAGACTAAGCTTTAATTATGAATATGTGATTACCGGCATTCAAGATGTTTCAGTAAGTGGAAAGGCCGTAGTTCAAAAGAACTGTTTTAGAATAGAAGGCGCAGGGCTTCTTATCCTTTGCGATGCAGAGAATGTATGGACTCTTGATTTAGAGGGGAAAGAGGCTTATGTGGAGTCGGCTGGACCCATGGACTATGTCGATTATATATCAGACATCCAGTGGGAGGGGAATGACCTTAGGGGTACTGCCACTGAACCTACTAGCGGAGCCATCATCGATTTTCGTTTATATGATATAGCAAAAGGGCCGACTAGCGGAGATTTATCGCTATTTACGCCTTCATCGGAATTATTTGAGGATAGCTCTGACTGGATTATAACGGATCTAAGATAGTCTCCACTACTTTATCAGAGGGGATGTACCATACAAAACCACTGACTGTATCATAGCCCATGTCTTTATAGAGGCGTATATACCTATTTACTTGATTCTTATGTTCTTCGAGTTCTTCTCCGAATTTAAAATCGATAATGCTAACGTTTCCTTCTGAATCTATGATGACTCTATCTGGACGATGAATGAATCCAAATGGATCGATTATGGATGTCTCGTTGATGACTTTTAGTGAAGAACTAAACCATTGTGGCTTGGAAAGTACTCTTTCCGTCAGTAGATTTTTAATAGCTGGCTCTTCTCCTTTTAGAATGTGGCCCAAGTCTTTAGGCGTGATAATTTTTGAGAGAAGTTCGTGTTGTTCTATTCCGGAAAGTCGCTTGCTCTTCCCCACGCCTTCTTCCGAGAAATAGTCCCACGCATCGCTTGAAGCCACAAATCTTTTAGGACAGGCTCCTGGGTTCATGCCGAAAGTTTCATAATTGGCTTCGAACTCGTCAGATTCATGGACTTGATCTCTACAGCTCTTCCATATATATGGCTCCCCAAAGCTAAATCCAGCTAATTGGCAATAACTATAAAGTATTTGGGACATATCTTTAGCCTCTGAATTATTAGAAAATGATTTAGGCGGGTTCTTGGCAATGATGTGCAGCTCCTTTTTAGCTCGTGTTAAGCATACATAAAATATATTTAAATTATCCACGACTTGAAGCTCCATTTCTTTTTTTAGAGAAGAACTGAAAAAAGAATCAGAAGTTGCCGTTTTAGATAATTCCACTGGGAAGAATCCTCCGAAGTTTTCTCCCATTACGGCGCCAGAGTCGAGCTTACACCAATGTGTATCTCTTTTATAGAGTCCTACTTTTTCTGCAAATGGGAAGATAACTATTGGGAATGCCAATCCTTTCGACTTGTGAACAGTCATGATTCTTATGGCGTTAGGGTCATTTGGAGAACTTATGGTTATGTCGTTATCTTCTATGTGTTTAAGAAATTGATGAAGATCATTTCCATAAGTTTGACTCCAATTCATGAGTTCATCCATAAAACTTTGAATAAAAAGTGTTTGGCCATCGAAGTCCTGTGGAGCATTCTTCTTTATCTGTAGAATGATATTATCTACTAAATCGAGTAGTGAGTGGTAAGGTGCTGAAGTCACACTCTGGATGTCCGCGAATTTACGGGCTATGTATGTTTGCATCGTATCGTTGGGGGTGTCGATGCTGTGTAAAATGGAAATGAGAGTCCTTATGACTTGTGAAGATTTAAGTAATAGAGAATCGTCAGATATAACACTATAACCTTTTGAAAGTAGGCAATCAGCTACGGCGGCGCCATCTGATTTTATACGGACCAGAATTCCTATATCTGAAAATTTTGCTCCATTTTTAATGGCATCTTCTATATATTTTACTACCAAGTCCAGCTCTTCCTTGTTATCACAGAAATCTATAGTGACATAGCCATCTTGGCTGTCTTCAACACGTGCCTCTTGACGGACATCTTTGTATAGGGCTGTTTGATTGAGCGTTTGCGCAGCAAAAGAGAAGAAAGCATTGTTAAAATTTACTATATTTTTTGTACTACGCCAATTGTCTTGCATGGAGGTGTCTAGAGTCTTGCCCTGGAAATCTTTTTCTATTTGACTTTCCAAAAGATGCCAATCGGAATCTCTCCATCGATAGATACTTTGCTTGACATCGCCCACTATAATATCTTTATATCCTTCGGAAACGCTATTTTCAAGAAGAGGCTTGAAATTTTCCCATTGAACAATGGAAGTATCCTGAAATTCGTCAAGCAGAAAATGGTTGTACCTTACACCCAACTTTTCATAGATAAATGGGGCATCGCTTCCATCTATGATTTCTTTTAGAAGATAGGTGGATTCATCCAGACTTATTACTCCTTTTTCTTCTTCGATTTTTTGTAATTTCGAATAAAACTCATCTGCAAGTCCTAGAGTAAAGAGGTTCTCCTCTATAATTTTTGCGGTTTTATATCTTCGCCATTCCATTCCCTCTGGATTCAGAAGGCCGAAAAGATGCTCGGAACTCTCTTGAAGTTTTTTTAGAAAGGTAGAACTTGCTGCCGGGATGGTATCGTTATATTTTTTGAGAGTAAGGTATTTAGCTAATGCTGAACTCTCTCTCTTCCCCCAGTCTCTTGAGTCTATAGCACAAGCCGCTTGCATGACCTCTTTGTGGAAAGATTCTATTATCTCTTTACAATCTTTTTTTATATCAGATAGTTTTTTCTTATCATAGGATACTTTTTCAGATACATCGCTGAATTCTTTTCCCATTTTGTAGAGGTCTTCTATATCGAAAGCCTCTCCGTTGTTAAGAGAGTTATTTATCTGAGTAGTAAACCATGATAGAAGTTGAGTATCATTTTCTTTAAGATCATCCAGGACTCTATCCATTGCTTCATTTACTAGGGAAGTTTTGTCGAGTTCTATTTGATAGTTACCACTATGGCCTATTTCCCTAGCAAAGGCTCTAAGTGCTTGTTGAAAGAACTTATCGATGGTGCTAACTGAAAAAGCGCTATAATCATGTAATAGGTTTATAAGTATGTCTCTGGCACGGCTATCTTTTTCTCCTGCTTTAAAGAGGTCTTTGAGTATGCGCTCTTTCATTTCCTCGGTAGCTTTATTTGTAAATGTTACCGCGAGGATATTTCTGTAGGCGGTGTTTGACACAGCTTTTAGGAGTAAGTCAAGATAAGTTTTTGAAAGGGTATAGGTTTTCCCAGAACCAGCTGAAGCTTTATATATATCGATCATCGTCCGCAAATAGTTTTAAAATCACAGTTAAGGCATGTGTCTATGTCTGCCGTTTTAGTCCAAGGCTCGTTGATATCCAATATTTTATCAGTGCACTCTTTTAGACTTTTTTCCATTTCGGACATAAATTTATTACACATCGGAGCTGTTTTGATGCCATCCGAAAATAAGGAGGAAGTCTGGTAAATCACATTTTCTATGCGCTTGTTTTTGAACTGGTCTTTGACGAATTCATCGTATAGAAATAGTTGGATGGCAATTTTAGGCCGTTTCTTTTCATCGGTGCCAAATGCAGCTTGCGCTATTTCTGAGGCATTGTTTTCATCGATTTGAAAATCAGTATCTTTGACTTTACCTGTTTTATAATCGACAATACGCACAGTGCCATCCTCGAAACTATCTATCCTGTCTATAAACCCCTTAAATTTCAGACCATTGATGACTTTGTTCTCTTTTTTTTCTAGGCCAATTATTTTAAAACTATTAGCCCCTTTATCTTTTAGAAGAGCAGCATCGACGGAGAGTATCTGTTCTACATATCTACATACAATATGTTCGTATATTAGATTTCTTCCCGTTACTTCTATGCTCCTTAGATTTTTTTTAATCTCTTCTCGAATAATATCTTTATACTTACGAGTAGACTGCATGGTTTTTAGATCATCATAGGTAATTTGGGATTTTCCCTCATATAGACGTTGCATAGTGCTGTGGAGCACCGTCCCCATAAGACCTTTGTCCATAATCTCAGTTACTTCTTCTGTTTTATTGATATTCTCAATTTTATTAAAAAAGAATTTTGCTGGGCAACTCAAGTAATTCTGAATGGTAGAAGCAGAAAAGTAGACTTCGGTTTTTAATTTTTTTATATGTTCTTCAGTTTTTGGAAAGAAAGATGGCATTTCGAGTTTAGCTATAGTCGATTTAGCGGTATAGTGATTGATTTTGAGGCCGAAATGTAGTTCGAGTTGTTTTATATACCTACTTTCTTCACTTGATTTTAATTTTTGAGAGCTACTGGTATTATAGACCATCCAGACCTTATCGGCCCTTTGAATAAGCCTATAGAAATAATATGCCCAGAGTGAATCTTGGTATTCGTGGGTTGGAAGATCAAAGCCCTTTCTTAACTCAGCTGGAATAAAAGATTCCCGTGTATTGTGCCGTGGAAATACTCCTTCGTTGCAGCTGAGAATTATTACATTTTTAAAGTCCAGTGCCCTCGTCTCCAATGGTCCCATTATCTGGAGGCCTTGAAGCGGTTCTCCTTTGAATGGAACCGAGCTTCTTCCTAATAGATTTCTTAAGAGCCTAAAAAATGTAGTAGGGAGTATGGCCAATTCGTACTTTTCTATGCAGTTTATGGCTTTATAATACTCTTTTGCAAAGTCTAATTCCAGTGTTTCGCTCTTTCCTTCCATCATCCGATGGGCGACATTGAGCAGTACTGTTTTTAAGTATTCGCATAGCGAGTGTATTTGTTCTTTGTCGGCAAGTGTGTCTTCCATTACTACTGGGCGGAATATATCCGATAGTATGCCTTCGTTTAATTCTGATTCTTCGATATAATGACGCAGTCCTTGCTGAATCGTAGTTATTCTTTTCCTTTCCGAATCACTTAAAAAGGATGTGAGTAGCGGGTTAGAAAAGATGTCGCTAACTTGTTTATGGTAGAAAAGCACTTTTCCATCGGGCATTTTTCGTAGGTGCATTTGTAGCGCGCAGATTTCTTCCATGAGGGTGTATAGCATGCTCGAAGACATAGGATACCCCATAGTCACATTCACTTTGACGATTTCTTCTGGAATAGCGTTAAGAGTTGGGATTAGAAGTCCCTCATCTGCAAGTACGACGGCTGTGTCGAGCCCGATTTGAGAATAGGGTTCGAGTCGTCTGAAAATGGCACCCAGTTGTTTGCATTGGCCTACAGCAGAGGGGACAGCGAGAGTGTTAATCTCAGGCACTCCTAAGTCATCATTGTTAAGCTCGATGCTTTGCCCTAACTCACGAATGTTGTTTTCTAAGAAAAAGGATGCCTTGTTATGCTTGTCTTTTATTAGTGGGCTGCTATAATCCCAGCAGAATTGGGCCAATCCTGCTTTTTGCATTCCTCTTAAAATGCACATCTCACTTTCGGTTGGAGCTCCTTGACCGATGAAGATGAATTGGTCCGTATCGGGGAATCTCTCTTTTAAAATATCTACCGCGCTTTCTTTTTTGAACCTTTCGGCTATGGCGCGATAGACTTTACCTTCGTATGATTTTCCTTCAGCATCAAGACTTGTGTTGAACGAGATGTAGAGAGGGTAGAGAATATCCCAAGTTTTACGGAAGGAATCTTTGTATTTTCCGTCTGCTCCTACCACCGGAGAAAAATGTCCCATAAAAGACTGAATTGCTTTCAGTTGCTTTTCATTAAGATAGGACCCATAGTCTTGAAGTGATTTAAATTCACTGACATTGGTAAATAGTTTCTTTGCATCTACTAGGTATTTATCCACATCGTTAAAGTCTGAAAGAATCATCTCTCCCCAGAAGATGAATTCGTCCAGTGATTCGCAATGCGGGCTTAATTCCCGATAGTTTTCATATAGATGTAACAGTAGATCGATTTTTTCAGTAGGGCTTTGGTTGCAAAGTACGTAGAAAAAGTCGTTGATGGTGTACATCTGAGGCATAAGCACTGTTTTGCGTTCTGCTTTTACTAGTTCTCTATAATACTTTTGGAAGAAAAGCATTGAGCGCCTGTTCGGGAAAATGTAGCAAAGCTCGCGGTAAAGTGTAGTGTGGGTATAATAATGCTTGGCTACCTGCTTTAGGAAAGGTGTCATCTATTTGATTTATAGTGCTATGAATTATGAGGGTTGAGTATTACTCTTTCTATTCTACGAGGTATGGATGTAAGTATTTCGTATGGTATAGTTTCCAGTATGCCAGCCAATTCTTCTATGGTTGGGTCTTCTCCGAATATAGTTACTGTGTCTCCTACCTTTACATCGATCCCACTTACATCTATCATGCACATATCCATGCAGATATTTCCTATGGTAGGCGCTCTATGTCCATTAACATCGAAACTGGCAGCGCCGTTGCCTAGGTGCCTATTCACACCGTCGGCATAGCCAGCTGGAATGGTGGCTATCGTAGTGCCTTCTGGGGCTATTTTCCCACATCTTCCGTAACCTATAGTCCCATCTTTAGGTAAGAGATGTTTTATTTGCAGTATTTTTACTTTAAAAGAAGCAACGGGATGCAGCCTAACGCCTTCAAGAGCGGAAATGCCATATATTCCGATTCCTAACCTCACCATGTCATATTGGTATTGGGAAAAGCGTTCTATGCCTGCACTATTAAGAATATGACGCATGGGCTTGTAGTGGAGTTTACTCTCTATCTGTTGAGACATTTTTTCAAACAGCGCTATCTGGCCTAATGTAAAATCGTCATTAGAAGGGTCTTCTGCAGCAGCAAGATGTGAATAAATGGATTTAACTTTTAATGTGCGATGTTCAGCCAGATAATCAGAGAGTTCCTCTAATTCGTCTTCCATGAAACCAAGCCGATGCATGCCTGTGTCAAGTTTTATATGTATGGGATATTGATTTATATGGTTTTCTTCTAGTTTTTCCTCAAGAGCTTTAAGTGTGGCTATATTAGGAATGCCTGGTTCTAGACGATATTCTATGATCTCATTCATAAAGTCGGTTCCGGCTGTGAGAACGAGTATGGGAAGAGAGATTCCTCCTTTTCTTAGTTCTATACCTTCTACTGGAAGGGCCACGGCCAAGTAATCTGCCCCTAATCCTTGCATCATAGAGGCGAACTCTACAGCTCCGTGTCCGTATGCATTGGCCTTGACCAGAATCAAAAGCTTTGTGTGCGCACTAAGCAGCCCGCGAAAATAGTGATAGTTATATTCACAGGCCGAAAGGTCCAGTTCGAGTCGGCTGAAGTCATTCTCCCTGCTGTTCATTGTCATTTTTTTTGAGGTTGCATTGGCCCATAGCCTCAAGAAGAGATGTTGTCTGCTCTAGCGGCTCTAAGGTGATTTCATTGACTTCTGCTGGAACCAATAAGGCGCTACCTTTCCCTATAGAATAATTTACTTCACCCATGCCATCGATTGTGGTTTTTATATTGGCCTTTCCATATAGGCCAATATAAACGGCGAAAGTATCGACCTTCTCAGATGATATCCTTATGGCTTCATGCAGGTCTATCTTATTAACTACGAATTGGTCTAGATTTAGCAGTTCGTAAATGTCGTTAGTGAGCTTTAGTGGGGTGAGAATTTCTGGCTTTTGCGCTTTGTATTCGATAAAGTCTAGGGCATCAATAATAGTTAGAGCGCTATCGAATTCGTCTGTGGCCAATGCCTGCCCCCATGGATATACGCAGAAGTCAAGTGCGGATGATTGTGATATTTCCAAAATCTCCATTTCTCCTATAGCCCCGTGAATTAGTCCTGGTTTTAGGCGGTAACTTTCTCCTGGCTGGGTTTTAACATAGAGAAGATTTTTTTCAATGCTTCCATCTTTTATGCCTTCGAGCATTTTTGAAGCGTCGGAATCGTTATCAAAGCCTAAAATCAGTCTTGACTGAGGGGTGGCTTTTAGAATGTACCATAATTTTTCGCGTCCTAGAGCATCGTATCGCTCAGAAGCCGTAGTGTCGTCAGGATGCACTCTTAGAGGCATCTTTCCATTACATTCTATTATTTTTACCTGGATAGGGAATTGTCTCCCGTAGGCTTTGAACACATCATCACCTACCACTCTATCCATGTATGTGTCCATTACTTCGCTAAGAGTGTTAGAGGATAGCCAGCCATCGCTGATTAGTGAATCTCTATACCCAAGGTCAGCTACTTTGAAAATCTCTTTCCCCCAGACATATTTGTCTTCGAGAGAACATAATCTCATGGGGTATAATTTATTTTCACTCATAGTATTAATCTCTTCTGCTATTTGCGATTCCGATGTAGTAGAGTAGTGTCGCTAAAGATCCTAGCGCAGCTATGACATAGGTGTAGGCAGCCCATTTAAGCGCATCTTTGGCCATAGGAGTGGTTTCAAAATCTGTAATATGAGAAGTGTCAAGCCATTCGATTGCGCGTCTGCTTGCATTGATTTCTACAGGTAGGGTTACAAGTGAGAATAGAGTTGTCATAGCGAACATAGCAATTCCAATCCATAGCAGATTGGGAAGGGCTTCGGACATAATTACACCTAAAAGCAGAACCCACGATACTGCTTGATTGCAGAAGTTGACAACCGGCACCATGGCACTGCGTAACCTCAATGGTGCATATCCTTGGGCATGTTGAAGTGCGTGTCCAGTTTCGTGTGCTGCCACGGCCACAGCAGCAATACTTGCTGTGTTATAGACATTTTCGCTTAGATTGATGGTCTTGTTGACAGGATTATAGAAGTCGGTCAAGTGACCACCTACACTGGTGACAGTAACATCGTTTATGCCATTTTCTTCCAGCATTTTTCGTGCGGCTTCAGCCCCTGTAAGGCTAGCTGGTACTCTCGAATACTTATTGAATCTTGACTGTAGGCCTGCCTGAACGATCGCGCTTGCGACCATCACCAGCAACATTATTATCCAAATATTCATTCTTTTTGTTCTTTTTATTAGGTGACTTTCATAAAATGACTTGCATCATCTTAGAAAATCTTTTGGTTTATCTCACTCTTTCTTCGAAAATAAATCTATTCCCGAAAACCGCATACTAGTCTAACGCAATTTAACTTTTAAAGTTACTAGATTTCGAAGAGGCTTTTTCCATCAAAAACCGAGCCTGCAAATATAACGAAAATATAAAACAGATTATCAAGTTATTTTTAAGGATTACTTAATAAAGTAACCAGTATCATAGTTACTGTTTTTTCTCAAAGTTGATTCCCTGTTTTATTCTAGATTAGACTCCTTCCTCGGTTTTCCTTGTTCAACTTTTTTTTATCGTATGTCTATTTTATATTTTATAGCTTGTTCCTGTAAGTTTTACCACTGTATACCTATATAATAGCCTGTCTAACAATGCACTCGCAAGAAGTACATCCTTCCATACCAGGTTATCTCTTAGATATAGCCCTAAACGTTTGTTGTGGAAAACTTACTCAGGGCTTATGACTAAACGGCATATTGAGGCGCGTAGTTGTGAAATGCCGCGCCTCTTCTTTTAGGAGATTTTACGCCAAAAGTGGTGGCGCACTTTCTTTTTATAATCAAATCATGCTTGACTGATCCTAAAACACAAAACCACTTACCTATTCTCGAAAATCTCATACTAATCTGACGCAACTTATTTTTTTACGTTACTAAAACGCGGTAGTTCAATAAAGATAAAATGTAGATTATTACTGTAAGGCTCATTATATTCAACCTCTTTCATAATATAGTGACTGTGGACTCTATCTTTAGGCCAAGAATCCGAATGTTCCATTACGAAGTCCACTATCGAAATCACATAGACAGGATAAAGATGATAATCCCAGTTGAATTTTTCGTTGTAATTTGCAGACAAGAATTTCTGTTTTGCTTCAGTGCGCTGTTCCATAATAGGATAGGTGGCATAGAAAAGTACTCTGTCCCGATAATACTTAAGCCCAATTCGTTGCATTTCCACGATAAAATCACGTCCATCAGAAGAATGACTCTTCAGAGGGCATTCAGCCCCCTTAACCGCTGACTTGCGTCAGCTACCCATGGCGGCCTTTTCGCCTTTCCATATTTTGCCGATGTCAAAATACACGGCCCGGCCAGCGCACTGATGTGCGCAAAAATCAGAGCGAAGGTCTGCATAGATCTGATTAAAGTTCATGAAATTGTCCATAATTTAGTTTTGAGTTAAGAGTTGCTCTTAATCACGAGGACAAAGATGAGAAAAAGAAATATAGTTCATAAATATTTAAATTGCCGATATGTAATGTTGAGTTTTCGTTATGCCATAATTAGACATACAATATCGTAGCATAATGCTGTGATATAGACAGCTAGAGATAGTTGAGAAATGTTTTAGCAAGCTTCAAAAATAACTTGACAATCTTTGATTATCTTTATGGTCTATATTGCTTTTATCATTAGTAATGTGACACAGTACACTAGTTTTTAAGCTTTGCCAATTATTTTTAATGCTTATATTAAAGATAATACAGGTTATTTTTCTTGAGGAACTTTAAAGTTGACAGTTTTGAACTATTTATTTTGAATTATCGATTGAAAAGAGATGTTATTCTTAAATAAACAATAAAGATATGAGTATTAAGTTTTTGAATCTGACTATTAAGTCTCGAAGGAAGAATCTAGGGATAACTCAGGGACAGATGGCCATGCGGCTTGGCATTACCAGGCAGGCGTATAATAGGATAGAAAATGGAGAAACAATGCTGATAAGCAATAAATTGCCAGAGATAGCGAAGCTGTTGGGAATGAGTGAAGATGGCTTACTTTTCGAATCGCTTAAAGATTTTGCGGACAAGCGGGAACTCTATGGCGAAGTGTGTAAGGACTGCCTTCAGATGTATGATCGGATAAAGTACTTGGAAAAACTCGTGCAAGAACAATTGGACTATATCGATACCTTAAAGAAGGCTAGACAGCTGTGACTTTTGCACTACAATTGCATAATGACAGGTGTCTGTAAAGTCGGTTAGGAGCTTTTCGCTTTTGGATATTTGCGCCTTTAGGTTTTCTATATCTTTAGAGAATAAGACAGCCATTTCATAAATTCCATCATATTCTGCTGGAAAGAAGCTGTCGTATAAATTACGTGCAACAAGTCCCATATTGTTACGGACATTGATTTCTACGCAAGGGACTAATTTTGACTCGTTGTCTATGAACATATCTACTCCTACACATCCTATGTACTTCCCACAAAACTCTTTTTCAAGAAAAGTGGATATAGCATTTTTTGCAAAAAGAAGCAAGTCCTCAGGAATCTTATGGCAAAGGTAAGTGTGCATAAAGTTATTGGATGCAAGCAGATTTCCAGTGTATGCTCCATGTTTAGTATTGAAGATAGAATAACCTAGGAATGTAACGCCGTTCTTTTCGATGCGAAATTGAAGCGAAAAGTCGGTATCTACTTTTTTGCGCCTTTCCACGATGACACTTCCTTGTTTGGCCAATGTCTTTTCACACCATCCTCTATCGCTTTGTGTCCATGAATCGCTTCTTACAGGTCGCAACCCTCTTCCACTGCTAGACCATGGCGATTTAAGGATAGTGTCGTAGTAATTATTTATTATAGAATCTATTTCGTTAACGGAAAAAACTTCCGTAGGGTCTGTCCTACTCCATAGATCGTTTCTATACGGAAGTGAAAGGATAAACTCAGTGCATCGAATGGAGGTGTGTCTATGGGATAATTCTCGAATGATGTGTAATTCCTCGTCAGATGGTAGAAGCGAAGGATCGACTCCCGATTTAAGCAGGTGATGCTTTATGGTCTTGTCCCATCCCCAAAGTACTATGGGCGAGTCCTCTTTAAGAAAACGCATTATACTCTGACAGTCGTGGCCGAAATGAAGAGAGGATAGTGGTGGGACAAAACTTTCATCGTTAACCGCTAGTGCGAAATCGTGCTCTGGGTTGAAGAATTTAATCGAAGTCATAAACGAAGCAAATATACAAAAACGTAGCATAGTTTGTGCTTTTGCGTATGGCAATTCGGCACTGGGCGTGCAAGTTTGGTTGTTTTTTATAAAGGTAAAGGTTAAATTTGTAGTTGTCTTTAAAATACCGCTATGATTAGAAAATTTATATTATTTGTGGCCTCGATTGCCGTATCCTGTATAAGTATATACGCTCGCGAAGATGTTCATGTGCTTTTAAAAGAGGATGTTACCAGGAGTATGAATCTGCATCATAATTATGAGGCTCCATTAAAAATAGTAGAAACGCCAGCTCCGCGAGGTTACAAGCCTTTTTATATCAGTCATTATGGAAGGCATGGAAGTCGTTATCACTGGACTATTCAGCATCTTGACAGAGGACTTTCTTTACTGGATTCCTTATATGCACATAATCTTTTAACAGATGAAGGTAAATCAGTTAGGGAGGATTTGCTTACTATTAAGGAAGCCCATATAGGACAGGTTGGGTATCTTACGCATAAAGGGGCATTGCAGCATCAAGGCATTGCGCATCGGTTGTATGAGCGCTATCCCACTGTTTTCAATTCTAAAAGCCGGGGCGAGGTATATGCAGTAGCAACAACAGCGCAGCGTTGTATTCAAAGCATGGCCAATTTTTGTGTTCAACTCGCGAGGGAGAATCCAGACCTTCAATTTACTATGGATGCTGGTGAACGATTTGCCGATTACTTGAGCAATACTTCAGGATTAAAATATCAAGGTGATAGCAGGGTGGATTTTATATTGGATTCGTTGTTAAAAGCAGACCTGAATCCAGATCGTATAATGCGGGAATGGGTAAGTGATGAGAGTGCTTGCGAAAAATATATAAAAAATCCGCGCAAATTCATATATTATGTGTTTTGGGCCGGAGGTATTGGCCAATGCCTTGATATTGAAGATCCTTATATCTACCGTCACTTTACAGATGATGAGATATATGCTCTATGGGAGTATAACGATGCTTATTATTACAGCAGCATGTGTGGAACCATTGAAAATGGAAGAAATAGAGATTTGATAGGGAAGCGTATATTGGCCGATATAGTATCTAAAGCAGATGAAGCTATCGATGAAAAAAGTGAGCGCAGTGCTGATCTGCGATTTGGTCATGATTCGGCTTTGAGTCCTCTTATGAGTCTTTTAAGAGTCGATGGACTGGAGAAAGAACATAGCGTGGCAGATGCCGCAAAGGTTTGGTATGGATTTGAGGGTATGCCTATGGCTTCGAATCTTCAGCTTGTTTTTTATAAAAACAGGAAGAATGATGTATTGGTAAAGATGTTCTTTAATGAAAAAGAAATAAATATTCCTTCACTTGGCTCTGAAAACGGACCGTATTATAGATGGACGGATCTAAGAGAATACTTCATGGGACTTATGAATTAAAAGGTTTATGTCGCTTTATCTTTTTGTATTCGCTATAGTAGTGATACTATGCGTACTATTAAATAAGTTATCCGGAAAATTAGGTGTCCCTGTGCTTTTATTCTTTCTGATGTTGGGAGTACTTTTTGGAATAAAGGATGCAGAATTCGCTGATAGAAATTCTTGGCTAGTAGGGGATATAAGCACGATAGCTTTGATTTTCATTATGTTTTATGGTGGATATGGAACTAGATGGAAGTCAGCTAAGCCTATAGTTTGTGAGGCATCATTGTTAGCCACTTTAGGAGTAGCTTTAACAGCAGGTTTTTTAGGCTTGTTCTGTCATTTTTGTCTTAAATGGGGATGGGTGGAAAGTTTCTTGATGGGTTCTGTAATAAGTTCTACTGATGCTGCGTCGGTATTTTCTATTCTAAGAACGAGGAAAACAGGTTTAAAAAATAATACTGCTCCGCTTATAGAAATGGAGAGCGGCTCGAATGACCCTATGTCTTATATGCTTACTACTATAATGCTATCAATGCTTGCCGGGACTATATCTGCGTCATCGATAGTATGGGATGTGGTAGCTCAACTTCTCTTCGGTGTAGGAGGCGGATTAGCTATTGCTTATGTTTCAAAGGTTTCCCTTAAGAAATTTCATTTTCGTAATGACCATTTCGATCTTCTGCTTTTCGTCTCTATAGCGATTCTATCGTACACAATTCCATCATTGATAGGTGGTAATGGTTTTCTCAGTGCATATATAGTGGGTATCTTCCTTGGTAATACGGATTATCCTGGGAAAAAGTCTCTTGTGGTTTTTTTTGATGCTGTAACGAATTTGATGCAGATTATCATATTCTTTTTACTAGGTATGCTCGCCGTGCCATCTGCGCTATTGAAGTCTCTTTTACCTGCAGTGTTGATATTTATCTTCTTAACACTAGTTGCAAGGCCTTTGGCAGTGGGCTGCGTGTTGTCGCCATTTAAGAAATATCCTTTAAATCAAATGGGACTTATTTCTTTTGTGGGTCTTCGAGGAGCGGCATCAATCGTATTTGCCATTATGGTCTTGAATTCCGGTCATGCTCTAAATCATGATATTTTTAGTATAGTTTTCTGCATTGTGCTGATATCTATAGCTTTACAGGGATCTCTTATCCCTTATGTGGCGAGACTTACGCATATGACAGATTCTTCATCTAATGTTATGACCACATTTAGTGATTTTGAGGAAAATGATGATATGTCGTTAGGAAGTATAACGATTTCTTCACCAAGCACATGGAGAAATAAAACCGTACGCGAACTTTCTCTTCCACATGATTGCTTGATAGTGATGGTTATAAGAGGCGATAAGAGGATCGTCCCAGATGGTGAGACCATTCTTTCTGAGGGGGATGAGGTTATTTTATGCACAAAAGCATATAAGGATAAAGAGACGGAAAACCTTGCGTATAAAAAAGTCCCGGAAAAATGGGTAGGCTCACAAGTGAAGGATTTCCCCAATGAAAAGGATAGTCTTTTAGTGTTGATTCAAAGGGGCGAACAGCGTATCATACCGAATGGTGACACTATCTTGCAAGAAGGTGACACTATGGTTACACTGAATCGAACACATTCCTCTAAATCAAACTCTGCAACAGTCAGATAATCTCGATTAATTTTGTTTCAATTCTTCTACGAATCTGTTGATTTTTCGCATTTCCGCTGGGATTGGAATCCTCTGAGGACAATGAGGTACGCATTTCCCACAGGCTATGCAATGATCAGCCTGGCGGAGTTTTGGTACACTTCTATCGTAGCCTATTAAGAAAGCTCGTCTTTCTCGTTTATAATCAGAGTCTTGTGGACCTTTGTTCGGGAAATTACCTTCTCGTATGCATTTGTTATAGTGCGAGAATATGGCAGGAATATCTAGCCCATAAGGACAAGGCATGCAATAGTTACATTCATTGCAAGGAATTGTCTTAAGATTTACTATGTCTTGGGCTATTCCCATAAGGAATCGGTGTTCTTCTTCGCTTATGGGGCGAAGAGGTGAGAATGTGCCAATATTGTCTTTCAAATGCTCCATGTAAGTCATACCACTCAATACACAAAGTACCCCTTCTGGAGTGCCGGCGAAACGGAAAGCCCAATTAGCCACGCTTTTCTCCGGAGCTTTTTCTTTTAACTCATTTGCAATATGCTCCGGAACTTTTGCTAGACGCCCCCCTAAGAGCGGTTCCATGACTATAACTGGTATGCTTCGTTTATGAAGTTCATTGTAAAGGTATTTAGAGTTAGTATTCTTAGGATTTATATCTGAGGCTAGCTCCCATTCCAGATAATTCATTTCTATTTGCACAAAGTCCCAGTGATATTTTCCTTCATCGTGCCATTTGAGAGCTTGCTCGAATACTTGTATATCTCCATGATATGAGAACCCCAGATTTCTAATGCGTCCCCTCTGCTTTTGATCTACTAGATAATCTAAAATGCCATTATCTATGTAACGGCTGCGGAATTCTTCCATTCCTGAGCCTGTCCCTATGGCATGTAGGAGTAAGTAGTCGATATAGTCGGTCTGAAGTTCTCGAAATGAATTTTCAAACATTTCGATGGATTCCGCTCTACTCCATGTTTCGGGCGAAAAATTAGATAGTTTAGTAGCTATAAAGTATTTCGAACGATCATATTTTTTAAGAGCTATCCCAGTGGCTCTTTCGGATAAGCCTTTACAATATGCTGGAGAAGTATCGAAATAGTTGACACCATGTTCTATGGCATAATCAACTAGATGATTTACCATTTCTTGGTCGATATCAGAATCTTGACCTTCCCCAATTGTTGGAAGACGCATCATACCATAGCCTAGAAGAGATACTTTATCTAGAGTAGCAGGATTGACCCTAAATGTCATTTCTCCACCATCGTTACCATTTTCTTCTACGCGTCGCTCTTTGCAACTAATTAGAGATGAGGCCAATATGCTTGTACTTGCCAATTTGAGAAATTCTCGTCTATTTATATCGTGAGACATCGTTATGGGATGTTTAGAAGTTGTTTTGAAATGGTTCTTATATGATTCTATGAACTTCATTGCCTTCAATATATATGGCACTGAAAGGTCTTGCAGGACACAAGTATTCGCAGGCACCGCATCCGATACAAATTTCTGTGTTTATAGCAGGAACTCGTGGCGATTTAGGATCATCTGGAATTAACCTAACCATTTTAATGGCTCCTGATGGACAGTGTCTGGCGCAACTTCCACAGTGTACTCCATCTCTCACTGGCAGACAATTATCTTTAATCCATACAGCATGTCCTATCTGAGTGGAGGATTTAACATCTCTGCTGATAGGTTTTATAGCTCCTGATGGACATACTTCGCTACATTTAGTGCATTCTGGTCTGCAAAAGCCTCTTTCATACGATAGGGTAGGTTGCATCAAGTGGTTTAGTGACGAAGAGGGCCTAAGTACATCGTTAGGGCAGACACTAACACATAGTCCACAACTGGTGCAGTGACTATACATGTTTTTTAATGAAAGCGAGCCAGGAGCGGATATAGGAGTGTGTCTTACAGGTACTTTCTTTTTTTCAATGATTGCCAATCCTCCATCGATTTTCTTTTTCTGTTGAGCTCTTGCTACGCTTCCCACTAGTAGTGTACTCCCTATTAGAAATGCCCTTCTGGATTTATCTGTAGTGGATGTCTTTCTTTTGTAGTTATGAGAAAAGGAAATGGCTTTTTTAGAACAATTGTCTATACAATCGGCGCACACTACGCATCTGGTATAATCTATCTTGTGAGCCTTTATATCTATGCAAGAAACTTTACATTTTTTAGCACACACTCCACAGTTTACGCATTTATCCTTGTCTATATGTATTTTAAACCATGCCTTATTGGCAAAGAAGCTAAGAATGGTCCCTACTGGGCAGATGGTATTACAGTACGCTCTCCCATTTTTCCATGACAGGAAGGTGATGATGATAAAAGTAAGTAAAGCTATTATAAATGTCGGTAGGCTTTTTATCCATACATCTTTGGAATAGAATGTATATGAGTCGAACCGCTCGCTTGTATATGCGAAAAAATTATTGAGAAACAGGTATATAGGGGAGAAAAGATTCTGAACGATACGCCCATACGCACTATAAGGAGCAAGGAGCGAAAAGACTGAGCCTAAGCCAAGGACTATAGCCACTATGAAAAATAGAAGAATCAGATATCTTGCGATTTTGTGTGCCGGTTTGTATCGAAAACGCATTTTTTTACGTAATCCACTTATGTGGGATACTCCATCCTGAAAAACTCCTAGCGGGCATATTATGGAGCAGTAGATGCGTCCCATAGTTAGTGTAAGTATCAATATGACGGCTATTACGACTATGTTAGCACTTAGTATTGCTGGAAGGAATTGAAGCTTGGCCATCCATCCTAGATAGGCGTGTATACTACCAGTGAAGTCTAAAAACAACAGGGTTATGAACGCAAAAAAAATGGCGGCCATAATGGTTCTAAACTTACGTAATGTATTGATATGCGCTTTCATTAGTATTATCTTTAATTATTCTTTACCAAGCATAAAGAGGGCATCTTCCATAGAAATGGCTTGTGAAATATCGTACCCGCCGTTACCTGTTCTACGAAGTGAACTTAAAAAAGCGCCGCTTCCAAGCGCCTCCCCCAAATCCCTTGCGAGAGCCCTGATATAAGTCCCTTTTGAACAATCCACTTTAATAATGGCTGTTGGTAGATCCTCTCCAGAAATATCCGCTACTCTTATTCGTCCTTTTCCGTCATCCGAGCCACATATTATAGGCCTTTCCAACCAGTCAAGTAACTGTAAATCATAAATATTGATGCGGTTAGCTTGAAGGATGCCAGTATCCTCCACAGAAAGTCCTTTTTTATACATTGCTCGTGCGAGTTCATAGACGCGTACTCCATCCACGCTTTTCGCGCTGAAAAGAGGCGCTATCTGATCTTGTTCCCCGATAAAAGAGGGCAGTATTTTT
Source organism: uncultured Bacteroidales bacterium (assembly GCA_934680015.1). Taxonomy (GTDB): domain Bacteria; phylum Bacteroidota; class Bacteroidia; order Bacteroidales; family UBA932; genus Cryptobacteroides. The sequence continues at coordinate 95,799 of CAKUSP010000008.1, forward strand.
TCAAGAGCATTTCGCGACACCCCATCCAGTGGAAATCTTGCGGAAATCTCCTTTTCCAAATCATACGATGCCGTCGTAGCCCCGAAACTGACTCCAGCCACATAGCGCTTAGCAGATTTCTGAAGTTCTTCTGCTTTTTTCGTGGCAGGACCTATGCATACAAGCAATATACCGGTAGCGAGTGGGTCAAGTGTCCCAGCATGCCCTACTTTAAGGCTTTTCTTCCCGAAATGTCTGCATGCCGCCCATTTGAGTTTGCGAAGCACATCAGCGGAAGTCCACCGGTAGGGTTTGTCTATCGGTAGGACTATTCCGTCTGGGTAATCTTCGATGCTATTTGAGAACGGGTATCTTTTCAATTCTTCTTAAATGTCTTCCGCCTTCGAAAGTACTATCCATCCATGCGTCCACCACTGCACTTGCCATGCGATAGGAGATGAAACGCGCTGGGAGAACGAGCACATTGGCATTATTATGTTGTCTGACGAGTCTGCCTATTTCTGTATTCCACGCGAGTCCGGCACGGATTATCGGGTGGTGATTTAAGGTCATGGCCATGCCATTTCCAGTTCCACAGAGGGCGATTCCTTCCTCCACTTCGCCATTCTCTATTCCTCTTGCCAATTTGTGCGCAAAGTCACAGTAATCGCAACTTTCCGGGCTAAAAGTACCATAATCAACTACTTCAAGCCCACGTTTTTTTAATTTTCCGATAAGTTTGGCTTTGTATTCAAGCCCAGCGTGATCGCTGCAAATCCCTATCTTTTTCATGCCAAATGATTTTTAAGTTCGTGTACTCTACGGACAGCTTCGTTGTGTCCTATACAGGAGATGATTTCGTGTATGCCAAGTCCGCTGCCACTTCCAGTAAGTCCGAGTCTAATGCAGTTCATTACCTTGCCCATAGGCCATTCGCGTGCACGGATGAAGTCTTCCAGATCTTCTCCGCTTTCTATGGCCTGACATGCCATGCCGTAATTTTCGGCTGTGCCGAATTTGCGAAGGTCTTTCTCTGAATATTCGATTGGCGCTATAAACAGGTAAGGTGCTATGGTCCAGAAGTCTGCTACGAAAGTAGCTCTATCCTTGATAAGACCTACCACTTTAATGACATAGTCGCGTTCTGCCTTTACATTGTGCTCGTTTAGGATTGGCATATAAAGATCTGCCAATTCCTCATCGCTTTTCATGCGGAGGTACTCTTTATTGTACCATTTGGCCTTATCTGGGTTGAATTTAGCACCACTTTTACTTACTTTGTCAAGAGAAAAATCGTTTATAAGCTCTTGCATTGTAAAAATCTCCTGATCTGTTCCAGGGTTCCATCCTAGCATGGCGAGCATATTCACAAAGGCTTCAGGAAAATATCCATCTTCGCGGTAGCCATGATAAACTTCGCCAGAGGAATTGGTCCACTTGAGAGGGAATACTGGGAATCCCATTTTATCCCCGTCGCGCTTAGATAGCTTTCCGTTGCCCACAGGCTTAAGAAGAAGCGGAAGATGTGCAAAGCGTGGCATGGTATCGCTCCATCCGAATGCTTCGTAAAGCAGGTAATGAAGGGGTAGAGACGGTAACCATTCTTCACCACGGATAACTTCTGTAATCTCCATGAGGTGGTCATCTACGATATTTGCAAGGTGATAGGTAGGGAGCTCATCGGCACGTTTCCAGAGCACTTTGTCGTCTAAAGTCGATGAGTTTACTTCTACATGTCCGCGGATGAGATCATCCATCTCTACCATGCGGTTTACCGGCATCTTGAAGCGGATAGTCCAGTCGGTAGTATTTTCAAGGAGTCGTCTGACTTCATCCTCTGGAAGGGATAGCGAATTTCGTAAGCCCATACGAGTCTCATGGTTGTATATGAAAGTCTTTCCTTGCGCTTCAGCTTCGCTACGAAGTCTATTTAACTCCTCTGAAGAATCGAAAGCGTAATAAGCCCATCCAGCGTTGACCAGTTGTTCTGCATATTTTCTGTATATACCACGGCGTTGTGATTGTCTATATGGAGCGTGTGGGTGACGCTCCGATGGGGTCTCAACTACATTCCCGTTCTCATCTACTCCTTCATCGGCTATAATACCGCACCAATTCAGTGCTTCTATAATGTATTTTTCTGCTCCAGGGACGAAGCGTGCCGAATCTGTATCTTCAATACGGATGATGAAATCGCCTCCGTGCTGCTTGGCATAGAGATAATTATAAAGTGCTGTGCGCACGCCACCCATATGAAGTGGCCCTGTTGGGGATGGCGCAAATCTTACTCTTGTTTTTCTCATTTTTGTATTCTTCTAATTGCTGGTATTGTTTCCAACTCTCTAAGCTCGGTTTCCTGAACCGAAAGCATTGCTGGTTTTTGGTCTGGATTGAATTTTATCTTTGATTTATTTTCCGTGGTATTGAACCCTATATGTGTGTTCCATAGTGAGTCCTTAGAATAATCGTCGAGCTTTAGAAGAGAATCCTCAGGGATAGTATCTTCATCTTTACTGATATAGAATATGTCTCCTTTGTCGATTTCAGCTCCTAGTAGATTAGTGAAGTCAAATCCCGTTGCTATAGCGGTTAACTTAATAGTATCACCGAAATCGGGGGATTCATCGAAGGTGATCCCGTATTTGAAGTTATTAGCTTTACCAGTGTAGGATGAGATTTTGTTGTTAAGCTCTTTTTGCTCGTTCATTCTAAGACCTTTCTCATTTTTACCTACAGTAATATTGATTAATAGATTTTTCGCCGTATCAAGCTTAAAGTCATTAAGAAGAGGGGATTCGAAAGTGTTTTTAACTGCTTCGGCCAAGCGGTTCTCTCCACTTCCGATACCGCATCCCATAAGAGCTAAACCACTTCCCCTCATCATATTCTGTATATCTTTGAAATCGATATTGATATAACCACGTGTTTTTATGAGTTCGACGATGCCCTTTACGGCAGTGGCTAATACCTCATCTACTTTAGGGAAAGCGTCTTGTATGAGTTCACCGCCATAAACTTTATATAGATTTTCATTCTTTATAACTATCAGGCTATCTACATTCTTTGCCAATTCATGAATGCCTTCTATTGATTTTGCAAGTTTCTCTTTGCCTTCATGCTCAAATGGAATGGTGACTACACCCACCGTTAGAAGACCTTTGTCCTTTGCCATCTTTGCAATAACAGGAGTAGCTCCGGTTCCTGTTCCTCCGCCCATACCTGCGGTGATGAACACCATCTGTGTATTTCCACTGAGGAGCTTCTCTTTTATCTGGTCTTGATATTCGAGGGCGGCATTACGCCCTTCACTTGGATTAGTTCCAGCTCCAAGTTCTCCTATAGAGATTTTAACAGGAACTTTACATGCTTCAAGCGCTTGCTTATCTGTGTTGCATACTATAAAACTACAACCCTGTATATTCTCTCTATACATGTAATCGACTGCGTTGCAGCCACCGCCACCCACACCGATAACTTTTATTATCTCATCGGAGGAGACCCAATCGGTGGGAACAGGCATGTCTATATTATTGTTTTCCATTATATTATAGTTTTCTATTCATTATCGTCAGACCCTAAAGATGAGTAGAAACCTTCAAAAAGACTGCCTACTTTATCGAAAATTGCAGGATGTTTTTTCTTTTTTGAAGGTTTAGGAGTGTCACTTAACGTAGACGTAGGTCTACTAGGCTTTGTTTCAACTTCCTCTATTTTTATTTCTTCGTCGTTGAATATAGTGCCATTGGCATTCCAAGAACTTTCTTCTTCCTGTGGTTGTGCGCAATTTATATATCGATTGCTTGCAGCACTTAGTGCTATGCCCTCCATGGCATTATCAGCAGGAGTTTCTAAGATCTGGGGATAGGCTATTCTGCATGGAAGCCCAGTAAGTGAAGTTATAAATGGCTTGCAACAATGTATTTGTACTGCACCTCCACTAAGAACTAGGCCACATCGTAGTTTATCTTCATATCCGCTTTCCCCTATTATATACATGCAGGCATTGATGATTTCTTTCATTCTGGCCTCGATAATTTCAGATAGATATTTGATAGAGACCTGGTTACTTTCCCCGTCTCTAAGTTCTATCTGTATAATCTTGTTCTCCATGCTCAACAGGTTATTAGGCATGCAGTAGCCTAGTTTGATTTTTATCTTTTCTGCAATTTTAATAGGGCAACTACACTCTGTATGGATATCGGTAGTTATGGATTTTCCTCCGAATGGAAAGGCTCGATATGCTCTCATTATGCCTTTATGGTAAACTGAAACGGAGGTGATTGCTGCTCCCATTTCTATTAAGGCTACGCCGTGGTCCTTTTCTTCATCGGTAAGGACAAATTTCGATTCACACATCGGAGAGAAGGCATAATTGCTAAGCGCTATGCCTAATTCATTTATCACCCTATCGATATTATCCTTATATTTTCTTTGCCCTATAAAAACCAGAAAGTCGCCTTCCAGCTCATCTCCTGTTGCTCCTATTACATCATCTTCTTCTACATGGAACATGTCCTCGGTGGAAAAGGATTGGGTGAGTATGCCGTATATAGTGCTTTTGTCATCTAGTTTATTCTCTATCTCGCTTACTGCCATGTTTTTGAGATTTTGAATGTCCTCTGCACTTATATATGATGAGGCATCGCTGCGTTTTATTTTGTGGCTTATCTTTTCTGCTTTGACATCCCATCTAGGAAGCCCGACCACTACTTTAGTAATTTTGATGTTACATTCTTTTTGAGCCTCTTCTATAAGCCCTTTAAGAGGTACTGCCGCTTTTTGTGGATTAAAGATGTTACCTCTAATAACGCCTTCGGACTCCACGCTTTTATAGAACAGGGGATTTACCGCATTTTCTGTGGTGGAAATAACAGAAAGTGCGATTTTCGATGTTCCAAAATCCACTGTAACTATATATCTTTCTTCCTGCATATTATCTGTCCGTTATATTTTAAGTTCACTAGTTTATACTCATTACCTAAAGGTTTAATCTTTGTGAAATATTCGTCTAAATATCGTAATTTTCTGTCAATATCGCTAAAGTCTCCTAAGATAATCTTTTCTTTCTCTCCATGCAACACGAAATCTTCGTTTTCTAACACAGAATAGCTAAAAATTCGCTCATTCCATTTATCCTTTTTTGATAATAATTTCACTAATGATAGGGCGTTGATGAACCATTCTTGATCCATACCTTTAGATTTAGAACATCTAATAACTGGTACTTCGGCATCATAGTGCTTGCTAAGTGGAAATATTATACCATCTTCGTCAGAATAATAGCCTTCTCCGTGTGAATCCAGTATTTTTAGTACAGGTTCACGCTGTGTTATTTCAATGTGAAGTGTGCCATCCTTTGTAGTCCATGCTTGGGCGTCATATATGGCTTGATTGAGTTTCAGACTACTTTCTAGTGAAAATAAATCTATCTCGGATATACGTTCGCCTATTATCGTTGCATGATTTCGGTGGATGCTTTTAGTTATATCATCTTCGCTGATAAAGTGGTGAGGCCCATTGATTTTTATAGAAATATCATTACATGCTACTGAGTGTTCATCACCTGAGGTTAAAACAAGCAATCCTCCCATTCCTGTAAAAAAAATCAGGAATGACAAGGTGTACAGGCTTATTTTTAGCGATTGTTTCATTATCTATCGTTCAGTATCTCTGCTATGGGTTCCACTAATCTATCTATGTTACCAGCACCGAAGGTGACCAGCACATCTACATTATGTACTTTTATCCAGTCTAGGAGCTCGTCGTAGTGAAGCATCCATTTGTTTGTACAAGTTAAATCTTTGTAGATGAGTTCGGAATTAACTCCCTCTATGGGCTCTTCTCTTGCAGGATAAATGTCTAGCAACACGACTTCATCGGCAATGCTCAGTGACTTGGCAAATTCACTAGCAAAATCGCGTGTTCGTGTGTATAGGTGTGGCTGAAAGATGGCGCAGATTCTTCTATTGGGAAATATGGTCCTGATAGTGTCGAGGCTTCCTTTAAGCTCTGCTGGGTGATGCGCATAGTCGTCTATATAAGTTATTCTGGGTTTATTAACATGCTCCTCCAACCTTCTTTTTACACCCATAAAACTGCCTATGCCTTTTTTTATCCACTCTGGGGCTATTCCATGAATAAGACATATAGCACTAGCTGCGATACTGTTTTCTACATTTAGAAGTCCCAATGTTCCTACTCTGATGTCTTTGAGGATACCCTGAGGATATATTAGATCAAAGGTGTAGTGTCCGTTTTCATCAAGTCGTAGATTTGATGAATGGAAGTCGGCTTGAGGATTGAAAATATCGTAAGTATATAATTTAGCGTCAATCGTAGAAGGGTCGAGGGGAAGTCCGTATTTTGCAATTATTGCTTCGCTAACTTGTGACGCGAATTCCCTATAAGCCTGTTGGACGTGTGATAGATCTTTGTAAATGTCCAGATGATCCGCATCCATGGCTGTTATGGCGGCGATTTGAGGATGTAGCTGTAAAAATGAGCGATCGAATTCGTCGGCTTCTACGACCACTACATCGTTATTTCCGAGTAGGAAGTTGGTTCCATAATTAATAGAAATACCCCCGAGAAATGCGCTACATCCTTCAGGAGAAGTCTTCAGTATGTGGGCTACTAAAGTAGAGGTAGTTGTCTTGCCGTGAGTACCAGCTACTGCTAATGTCTTTTGGTCGCGCGTCAACTCGCCTAGTGCTCTTGAGCGTTTTATGACTTTATAACCTTCATTTATCACTTTCCTTAGCTCTTTCATCTCTTCTGGGATGGCAGGAGTATATATGACTAGTGTGTTAGCTTTGTCTTTCGGGACGAGATCCTCTCTATCTTCATAATGAACGCCTATGCCTTCTTTCTCTAAATCGTGCGTAAGGTCGCTCGGCGTTTTATCGTAACCACTGACATTATAGCCTTTGTGCTTATAGTATCTGGCAAGGGCACTCATGCCTATGCCTCCTATACCTATGAAATAAACATTGTTCATCTACTTGTGATTTTTATCATCTAACACTTTATATGCCTCGTCTACTATTATTTGTGCAGAGTTAGGTATGGCCATTGCGGCTGCATTTTTGCCTATAAGTTCACATTCCTCTGGTTTTGAAATAAGGGCCAATGCCTCTTTCATTAGTTTTTCTTCTGCCTCGCAATCTTGCACCATCTTTGCCGCCCCTTTACTTACAAGAGCCATAGCATTGTGCCTTTGATGGTCTTCAGCTACATTAGGTGATGGGACGAAAATGCAAGCTTTGCCTACCATGCATATTTCAGATATGGAGCTGGCTCCAGAGCGAGATAGGATTAGATCTGCACATGCGTAAGCCAGATCCATTCTATCTATGAATGCTCTATAGTGGATAGAGGGATGAGGGTGTTCTGCCATAAAATCAGATACTTGTTTTTCGTAGTATTTGCCACATTGCCATAGTATTTCTACATTTTCTCCTCCAGGACAACCCTCTGCTATCCATCTCATCATTGTCCGGTTCAGTGTGCCGCATCCTAAACTGCCACCTACGATAAGAATATGCTTTTTCCCTTCAGTTAGTGAGAAATGGGCCAATCCCTGTGCTCGCATTTGTGGGGTTGATGGTTGAATGTCCGCTCTAATGGGATTTCCGCTTTTCACTATTTTCTCCTTTGGAAAGAATTTGTCCATTCCATCATAGGCTACGCATATCCTATCTACATCGCCTGCAAGCATGCGATTTGTAAGCCCGGCGAATCCATTTTGCTCCTGAATAAGAGTAGGTATGTGTTTTGACATGGCCGCGCTTAGTAGTGGTGCACTTGCATATCCGCCTACGCCTATTGCTATGTCAGGGGCAAAGTCTTTTATTATTTTAAATGCTTTAATCTCGCTATATATGGTTTTGAATGGGACTTGAATATTATGAATCAATCCTTTTAGCGAGAATCTGCGCTGAATACCGCATATAGGAAGTCCTATTATGTCGAATCCTGCAGCGGGCACTTTTTCCATTTCCATTTTGCCCTTGGCCCCGACAAAGAGAATTTTGCTGTTAGGATTCAATTCTCTGAATTTGCTTGCTATGGCTATGGCTGGAAAGATGTGTCCTCCTGTGCCTCCGCCACTGATGATAATTCTAATTGGTCTGTATTCCATCTGTTTCGAAATTGTCTAAATCTGAAAGTCCTTCAGATATGTTGTCTTTAGCTGAGGGCTCGGTTTCTAAGATTGGCGCAGCTTCTTTACTGAGCTTGGCCATGCCCTTATTTGCTATTCTGCTGATACTTAATATAATCCCGAATGCTATACTGAAACATATAAAGGCGAAAGAACCATGACTAAGCATGGGCAGGGTTTGACCGGTAAGTATCCAGTCCATGTTTACCGCAATGTGCAAGAAGGCTTGTCCTGAAATGAGAATAACCAGCCCGAAGATAGCGCTTTTTGCAAAAAGGTTATTAGTGCAGCTTTTAATGATAAGCGTCCCTCGTGCCAGTAGAGATAGGTAAAGCATTACAACAAAGAAGCTTAATAATCCATACTCTTCTACTATAAAACTGAACATGTAGTCTTCGGACATGTCAGGAACTACATATCGTTGAGTGCTTTGGCCAGGTCCTTTACCTAGAATCCCTCCTTGCTTTATGGCAAGCTTAGCGCTGAATGGTTGTCGTAGTTTATCCAAAGCTTTTTGTTTGTCTATAGCATTGTCGGCCAGTTTATATTCTTTTTCGGGGTTCCCTGGAAATATTCTTCCCAGCGCTGTTCCTATCCTTTCGAATCGTGGATGTGATGTATTTTTTGTGTTCGAATAAATGCAATAGGCTCCAGTTATAAGAGTGACTAGGATAGCAGTTAGGATCAGACTGCGTTTTATTTCGTTTGTTCCTACGGCGATGGTGATTATCATGATCACCGATATAAATAATGCTGCCGAATTGGACCCATGCATAACAAGAGGTATTGTCGCTATGAATGGGAAGTATAGCATGAGTACTTGTCTTACGACAGGTTTTTTAAGGAATTTCAATTTGCCCTTAAGGAAAGGGATATTTTCGACAAGTAGGGTCCGATTATTCTCAAGAGCGTCTATGGCCCATGCAATGTACATCATCATGGCTACTTTCACTATTTCGAATACATGTATTTGGAAGCCTGCTATGGTTATGAATCTTACCGCTCCATTTACTTCATCGCCTATGAAATATAGTAAGAGTAGAAGGATAAAGGATATCCAGAATCCGAACCTTGAGCATTTGCGAAAGAATTCTATATCTTTTATATTGTAGATGAATATCACAAGAGTTAATCCTAGACCCACTACCTTTATGTGGTCTATCATTATATCCAGTCTGGTAGTATTCTCTGTGGTAAGGCGCGAGGATGATGAGAAGATGAATACTATCGATAATAGCATTAGCATCAGTAAAATCATCCATACCACCTTGTCTCCTGCCAAGTGGTCTAAAAAATACCAGAATTTTTTCTTTGTCCCTTTGGTCATAATGCTCTAACAGCCTCTTTGAACTGTCTGCCACGGTCTTCGTAGTTTTTGAAGAGGTCAAAGCTAGAGCAACATGGGCTTAATAGCACTACATCTCCCGGCTTTGCAAATTGAGAAGCTGCTTTTACTGCCTTTACGGCAGAGTCTGTGTCTATTATGTTCTCTTTCCCCACTATGCTTTCAAATGCTTCATGAATGCGTTCGTTATGTAATCCCATGCAGACTATAGCTTTAACTTTTTCTTTTACAAGATCGTTTAGAACAGAGTAGTCGTTTCCTTTGTCTTTTCCGCCCACTATCCATACTATAGGGCGTTTTTGGCACTCAAGGGCATACCAAGCAGAATCTACATTTGTGGCTTTTGAGTCATTGATATATAGAACATCCTTTATGCTTAGTACCGGCTCTAGCCTATGCTCTATTGGTTGGAAAGTGCTAAGCGCTTCTCGGATTATGCTATTGCTTATGCCGGTAGCCTTTGCGGCAAGTGCAGCTGCCATGGAATTGTATATGTTATGCTTTCCTCCTAGTGCCAATTCTTTTAAATAGATCTCGCTTTCGTCGTTTTCATATTCAATCACTATTTTATCTCTATCTAAAAAGGCACCTTGCGAAACTACTTTTTCCTGGGTAAATGGCAGTTTTTTAGCCTGGATTAGAATCTGGTCCAAATGTCCGATAGTTATTTGGTCGTCGGAATCGAATATGAACACATCTTCAGGCCGCAGATTGCGAGTTATTCGGAATTTGGCCCTGACATAATTTTCCATCTGATAGTCGTATCTATCTAGATGGTCAGGTGTAATGTTTGTTATTATAGCTATGTCTGGTCGGAAATCGTAGCATCCGTCCAGTTGGAAGCTGCTTATCTCCAGAATATAGTAATCATGGTGTTGCGTGGCTACCTGTAGTGCATAACTTTTCCCGATGTTCCCACCTAATCCTACATTCAAACCTGCTTTTTGCAAAAGATAGTATATTAGGGAAGTGGTGGTAGTTTTACCATTGGAGCCTGTTATGCAGATCTTTTTAGCATGGTCATAACGACTGGCAAATTCTATTTCGGATATGATATGAATCCCCTTTGCTTCTAGTTCTCTTATAATGGGAGCACTTGACGGAATGCCTGGACTTTTGATTACTTCATCTGCCTCTAATATCTTGTCTTTGCTATGGCCGTTCTCTTCATAGTCAATACTCCATTTCTCAAGTGTAGCTTTATATTCCGGAGCTATGTCTCCGCTATCAGATAGAAAGACTTCGTGACCTTTCACTTTAGCCAATACTGCGGCGCCTGTTCCACTCTCGGCACCTCCTAAAACTATGATTTTAGACATTTTTATCTTATTTTTAATAAAGCCAATGTACTTACGGCAAGCAATATACCGACTAGCCAGAATCGTGTTACTATCCTAGGTTCTGGAAGACCTTTTTTCTGGAAATGGTGGTGGATAGGCGCCATCAAAAACAGCCTTTTCGCAGTGCCATATTTTTTACGAGTGTATTTAAAATAACCACGCTGTAGTAATACGGAGAGGCTTTCTACAAGAAATATCCCGCATAAAACCGGTAGAAGTAACTCCTTCCTAAGTAGAACAGCGCTTACGCCTATGATGCCTCCTATGGTTAGACTCCCGGTGTCGCCCATAAAGACTTGGGCCGGGAAAGTGTTATACCACAGAAAACCACCAAGCGCGCCCACAAAGGCAGCCATAAATACGGCTATTTCACCTGACTCAGGGATAAACATAATGTTTAGGTAGTGAGAATCAATAGCATTGCCTCCTAACCATGCTAGTATACCTAGCACCACTCCTACTATTGCCGATGTACCCGCGGAGAGGCCGTCCATTCCGTCTGTAAGATTGGCCCCATTAGAACAAGCCAAGATTATAAATATAATCACAAGTGCGTAGATTGCCCATTTGCAGTACCAGCCTAGTGCCCCTTTGAAAGGGGATATGGTAGTGTAATCGAATTCGTGGTCTTTTACGAACGGGATAGTGGTAGTAGTGGTTTTAACTACATTTTCTGTTATCGTGATTTCTTCTTTTGTGTTTTCATCTATGGTGGTGCTTGTCTCACGAACCACGATTTTAGGGGAGAAGCATACAGTGGCAGCCACTATTATGCCTAGAACGAATTGGCCTACTAATTTCTTTTTTTCGCTGAGTCCGTTTTTATCGTGCTTGAATACTTTTATGTAGTCGTCTCTAAACCCTAGCGCTCCACACCATAAAGTAGTGAGGATCAAGAGCTGAATATAAATATTGGAGAGATCGCACACCAGTAGGACGGATATCATAAGAGCGGCGATAATGATTACACCTCCCATGGTCGGAGTGCCTTTTTTGCTCATTTGCCCCTCTAGGCCGAGGTCCCTAATAGTTTCTCCTATCTGTTTTTTCTGGAGAAACGCGATCACTCGTTTACCCAGTAATATGGCTACTGTTATTGAGATAACACTTGCCAGCATGGCCCTAAAAGATAGATAATTCATAAGGCCTTGACCTGGCAGATCGTACTTTTCAAGAAATTCGAATAAATATTTCAGCATTTTTCCAATATCTCCTTTACTATTTCTTTTTCATCAAAGTGATGTTTGATGTTTCCTATTATCTGATAGTTTTCGTGCCCTTTCCCTGCAAGTAGAATAGTAGCGCCAGGCTTTGAAAACATTATGGCTGCACGGATAGCCTCTTTTCTATCAGGAATGCGTATGGTTTTAGCTTCCCCTTCAGCTGTTAGCCCATCGCAAATATCTTCTATTATGTCTTCTGTGCGTTCAGTTCGACTATTGTCGGAAGTGACTATTATACGATCGGCATATTTTTGAGCGACTTGTGCCATTTCCGGGCGCTTGGTGCGGTCTCTGTCACCTCCGCATCCGAATAAGCATACTAGCTCTGCGTCCCTGCAGGTGTCTTTAAGAGTTTTTAGAACATTTTCGAGGGCATCAGGCGTGTGGGCGTAATCAATCACTATGGTTTTACCCTCTTTCCCTTTAATAGTTTCAAGCCTGCCCGGTGCTTCTTTAAGAGCGCTTAAAGCCACAAGCGTAACTTCTTTATCTAGCCCCATTTCTACGGCAGTGGAGTAGATTGCGAGGAGGTTATAAGCATTATGCTCACCTATTAGGGTGGTCCACACTTCAGTCCCATCGATAATTAGAAGTGATCCATCCATTGATTGCTCCATTAGCCTACAGGTGTGGTCTGCAATGGAATGGCAAGAATATGTGATTACTCTGGCCTTGGTGTTTTGAACCATTACCATGCCGTTTTTATCGTCAATATTCGTTATGGCTATGGAGTCTTTTCCTAGAGAATCGAAAAAGGCTTTTTTGCATTTTAGGTATTGAGCGAAAGTCCCGTGGTAGTCAAGATGGTCGTGTGTAAGATTGGAAAAGATGCCCACTGCGAACTCAAGCCCATCGATGCGATGCTGATCTACTCCTATAGAACTTACTTCCATAAAACAATAGGTACACCCATAGTCCACCATCTGGGATAACAATGAATTGATGGTTAGTGGATCTGCAGTGGTGTTGGCAGTTTCGCTACGTAAGGGACCGACATAATTGGCAATCGTAGAGAGTAGTCCACACTCGTACCCGACTTGTCTGAAAAGGTTGTATAGAAGCGTGACTGTGGTAGTTTTTCCGTTTGTGCCCGTAATGCCTACTAGGTGTAATTTGCCAGAAGGGTGATCATAAAAACGATCAGCTATTAAGGCGAGTCCCTTACGATCTATATGTAAAGCTGCTATAGCTCCTTTTTCTATTGCTTGGCTGACATAGTCCATTCCATCTGCAGCGGTGCCTTTTAGTGCGAGAAACACATCTCCATGTTGTATTCTTCTCGAATCGCAACATAAAGAATGAACTTCGCATTCGGCATCACCATAGAGTAGTGTGGCGTCTAGCCCATTTATGAGTTTAGATAATTTCATTCCAATATGGATCTATCTTGTATATTTCATTAATTGTTTCCAAGGCCACTTGTACGGGAATCACTCCGCCGAAGTAGTCTCGTTTTGTTAGGTCTGTATATATGACACAGACTAAGGTGTATTGTGGATTGTCTGCGGGGAAAAATCCGGCAAATGTACTTTGTTGTTTGTGGTAGCCTTCAGTGGTACGGTATTTACCGTTTATTGCCACATAAGAGGTTCCAGTTTTTCCCGCTACAGGGCAAGATGCATTTTTAAGTCTCCATGCTGTGCCTTCCTTGCCCGTTACAGAGGATAGTGCATCTGTAAGCATTAGTGCTGTGTTTTCACTGCATATACTCTCGCATTGAATGGTCGGTCCTCGCTTTTCCATAATTTTCCCATTTTCTTCTACATCTTGAACGAGGTATGGTTTCATCATTCTACCCTTGTTGGCTATGGCGTTATAGAACATCAAAAGATGCATAGGGGTAACACTTATCGAGTATCCCATAGCTATTTGGGTTAAATCTTTTTTTGTCCACCCTTTTCGTGATGGATCGCTTACTTGTGGATTAGTTATTTTTTCAGCGACATCGAAATCGAATGGGGCAGTGAATTGATATTTTTTTATCTTGTCTATAAAATCTTGAGGCTTGTCTTTGTAGTAGGTTTGCGCCAGATATCTAAATGCATAGTTACTTGACACTTGAACGCAGTATCGTAAAGGAATCTGAGTAGTATTGTATTTTTTTTCGTAATCAGTTATGTGTTTGTCAGCTTGCTTTTCGTATCCTGGAAGTATCCCGTGGTTTCCTGGTATAGTTTCGTCTACGGAATGGACATAACCATCTTCTATTGCGGTCATTAGGGTGGCTATCTTAAATACTGAACCAGGCTCGCCACGCCAACTTACAGCTACATTTTCGTTTTCTCCTATTAGTCCATTGTCGTTTTTGCTGAGGTTTACCATGGCTTTGACGGCGCCTGTCTTAACTTCCATAATGACGCAGCATCCGGCCTTAAGTTCTTGATTCTCTAAAAGTCTTGAGCGAAGAGATTTATCGGCTATGTCTTGGAAATCTATGTTCAAAGTGGTCCTAATGTCTTTGCCATTGACTTCACTTACATATAGGCTATCATTGTCGAGGGCGAAGCCGTTATCAGTTTTTTTGATATAGTAATGTCCTGCCTTACCCTTTAAAATATCGTCGTATTTTCCTTCTATTCCACTTGAATAGATGTTGTCGTCTGCGTGAGTTATGCTTCCAATGGTTCTCCTGGCGAGCCCCCCGAAGGGGTAATGTCGCATCTGTATGGCTTCTGTCCATACTCCTCCCTTATATCTACCCAGTGAAATTAATGGATATTCTTTTAGTTTGTCAAGTTTATCTTTTTCGATAGGTTTGCCTAACTTAAGATAGTGGTTTCCTTTATCGAAATTATTCCATAGCAGAGATTTATAGTAAGAAGCACTTTCCCCTTTAGGAGCAAATGCTTCTTCGAGACCTTCTGCAAAAATGGCTGCATCTTTTTTCCATTGAGCGATATATTTTTCCCTCTCTTTGAAGTCCATGCGTTTTAGTGCGACTTCGTTAGGACGACAATCGATATATAATTGATACTTTGGGTATGATATGGCGAGAGGCCTTCCATCAGAAGATAGTATGCTGCCACGCTTTTGGACAAGGGAGACTTTTCTAACAGGTTGGCTTAGTTTTCTTTCGATCTCGGCATTGGGCTTCCAAAAGGCTTGAATGTAGATGACACGCAAAAAAAACGCTACGCTAAAGAGTAGCATAAAGGCATACAAGGTATAAAGGGCTTTGCCAAGTCTATCTCCTGTTTCTTTTCCTTTCATCTTAGTTCTTTTGCCGGTTTTGCCGGTTTTTTTATTTCTGAACCCATATTCTCTAGACGAAGCTCTATCGTTGAACGCCTAGTCAGTTCGCTTAATTGATAAGCTTTTAGTGAAAGTTCGTTTTGCTGTTCTTTAAGTGTATCATTATTCCTTTTGACTTTGATCATGGTGTTGTCTATCAAAAGGCTAATCCATATTGTGAGCAGACACATCCCCATGCATACTATCACTTTGATAAAATGTTTGTCTAAGTGTAGTTGTAACATAAGTGAGCCATTAACTATGGCTTTTAGTATGTTTTTTAAAAGAGAGGAAATTTTCATCGCTTGACTGCTATTCTAAGTTTAGCACTGCGTGCCCGAGTGTTGTCCTCGATTTCTTCTTCGGTGGGTAGTATGGGTTTTCTATTCACAGCTTCAAGGGGAGAATTACTGCACCCGAATATGTCTTTGTATATCACTCCGCTTGGATTTCCTGCTTTTATGAAGTTCTTAACCATTCTATCTTCTAGCGAATGGTATGTTATAATGGCCAATCTGCCACCCTGTTTAAGAGACTTTATGGCACCCTCTAAAAATTTTTCAAGGGCGCGCATTTCTTGATTAACTTCTATTCTAAGTGCCTGATAGACCTGTGCCAGGTACTTATGTCCTGCATATTTGGGGGTAAGTGTTTCGATGGCTTTATCTAACTCTCCTGTGGTTTCTATTGATTTTTCGCTTCGTTTGCTAACTATCAAACGGGCCAATCTTCGCGCGTTTTCAACCTCTCCATATAACTTAAAGATTCTCTCTAAATCTTCTTCCGAGTAGGTGTTTATTACTGTCTGGGCGGTAAGTTCAGAGCGCGTGTTCATGCGCATGTCAAGTGGTGCGTCATAGCGGAATGAAAATCCTCTTTGTGCGGTATCGAATTGATGTGAGGAAACTCCTAAATCGGCAAGGATGCCATCGAATCCATTCTTGGCCTCTAGTAGAGAGTAGTTGTGTATGAAGCGGAAATTGTTATGAATTAAAGTGAACCTCGGATCTTTTATGGCTCTTTCTAGCGCGTCGGCATCTCTGTCGAAGGCTATTAGACGTCCTTTTGTGCTTAGTCTGCGAAGAATTTCTGCCGAATGCCCACCACCCCCGAATGTGGCATCGGCATACACACCATCTGGCGTGGTAATGAGCGCATCCACACTTTCTTTTAGAAGGACTGGTTTATGGTATTCGTACATTTGGAAAAGCCTTTTTTTAACTCGCGCAAATTTAACAAAAAATCCTCACATTAGAAGCTGTTTTGACCATTGTCAAAATTTGATTTCATTATAATGTCTAACTGATTTGATCGAGTTGGATATTTTGCGGTTCCGCCATGAGTTATGAACTGCGACAGTTTAAGTCGCGACCTTCTTTTATAACTCTTCTATCAGTGCAGCCTGACTTTGTTCCTGACGACATGAGCGTTTCCCGTGTCGGCCAACGGATAGAGCATAATCGATTCGGTACAGGACGGATTCTGTCCGTTGCCGGTGTTGCTCCCCTGGGACTTTGCTTTAAAAAACAACTTCTCAAATACGCGAAGATGCGCCTGTTGCGGTAGAGCAAAATGTAGAGAAAGAAAGAGGCTGGTTTGAAATGATCCGTCTCTTCTCTTATGGTACTTTCCGCCCATTTTTATCTTTGTCATCAGTCGAGTGACTTCAGTACACTCCTTCTTCCAAAGTCGAAACTGCCTTGAGAAATCCTCATGATATAATTCGGGAACCATTTCAAACAGCTTCTTAAGTACGCTAAGATGCGCCTGTTGCGGTAGAGCAAAATGTAGAGAAAGAAGTAGGAGTAGACCTGTTAATTTATGGGATGGGAAATGTAGTGAAAATTATCTGCAATAAATAACTCATTACATACAATAGTAAAAATTAATTTGTGTATATTTGCTTTTGTAAGCATAGTGGAACTTTGAATTTATTGTGTATTTGTTTTTGTGATTTTATTTTTATATGTTTGTGTCTTGGAATTTAGATTAATAAAAATTTAAATGATTATATATGGGAATTCAAGTATTGAGCGCGAGGCAGTACTCGCATAAATTGAAAATTACATTGCAAGCGACTGGTCGGCTTGGGTTCAGTGAGGACACGGCGAAGGAGTTCAAACTCTCGTCCTGTCAGACCTATATTAAGTTTTTAAGGGACGAGGATACGTGCAAGATGTTCCTAGCAGTGATGTATCATCCTGATGAAGACGCATTTAGAGTGTGCAAGTCAGGAAGTTATTATAATCTTCAGACCTCACAGATGTTTAAGGATCTGGGGATTGATTATAAGAAAAATACAGTGATATATGATCTGTCTCGATGTGCAGAGCACGATGAAGAGTTCGGAGGAATAGCATACGAGATGGAACCACGAATGAAGAAAAGGGGGAAAGAGAAATGAGATAGTGCATTGATATGCACAAAAATGGAGCTCAGATTCCGGCAAGAATAAGCGAGCTCCACTAGTAGTGCGGGACTTGGAAAATAGCAGGGGGATAGTCCGTCCCTGCAGTATGCCCTGCATACTTTACAAAGGTACAAAAAGAATTGCAGAAAATCTAATGTATCTGCAATTCACTATCGGATAAGGCTTTTGGCTGGGTTGTTATTAAATTAACCTTGGCAAATTAACCCTTACGGAATGCGCTCTATGTCATACACCTTGCCAAGGTGGTTTTGCCGAAACTCTTCTATGCGTGGTAAAATTAGAGAACAGGACATCTTCAACGATGTCAATAGCCGCATAGAGGGAAAATAACAGAAAAGCTAATGCGAAATTATCTGTAAGATATCCGATAAAAATTTTCAACAAGTAAAGTAAGTAAGGACATACGCCATTAAAACAATTCTGCGCAAAAGGTGGAAGTGTTTGAACGCGCGTGGGCTGAATGGCGCGTGTGCTCTTGTCGATAAAGCGAAGCCGGAAGTAATACTATCGTAGGTTGTCATCTTGAGAAAGATGGTTAGGAAAGTGATGTCTCTAATCCTTCTGGTCAAACATTAATTAAGGTGTTTGGCGATTCTTGAAAAAGAAAGAATTTGAAACAAATGATAGTTGAAAATAATGACAAGATACAAATTGCATATTCGGCAAAATAAATAATTAGTTGAAAAATTTAGAATTAAAATTCAATTAATATAAATTGAGAATAAATTTATGATTAAAAATATTTTTAAAACTGCGATAATTTTCGCAGTACTATTTGTCAGAACCGCGCAAATGAGCGCACAAAGCATAGATTCCTTCAGGGAACAAACGGATATCACGCCGAGCATTGAAACATGGAAGATGACCCGTCATGGTGGACTTAGTCCTTCGCTTTATACTGGAGCGATGCAGTGGAGTCTGCCTCTTTACACTTATAAAGATTACGACTTTGAACTGCCTGTTAGTTTAGATTATTCTTTCGATGGATTTCGTGTGGGAGAATCATCTGGCAGTGTAGGACTTGGTTGGACCCTCAATGTCGGAGGGGTTATCACTCGCGAAGTGCGTGGCCTTCGCGATGAGTGCTTGAAGCAAGTCGAGAATGGCACTTATCTGTATGGTTATTACTATGCGTGGAAGAAGTCGCTTAGTACGTATGGTACTCAAAAAGAATTACTTCGTAAGGAACTATTGTATTCAGAAAGTATGAAACCTGAAGATATGACTTTTGAGGAACTACTTCGAGATGACCTGCCTAATGATATAATAGTATCAAGACCCACTGCATATAATGAGAAGTACGAGACTGAACCAGATATATTCAGGTTTAATTTCTGTGGACATAGCGGAGAGTTTCGCCTCGGGGAGGGCGGAAAGATAGATATCTTCTGTCAAGACGAACCCGAGTGTGATTTCAATATAGAAGTCGGGGAAATGAGTGGCCCTGACTGTGTCTCATTTAATTTTAAGATAAGCACTTCCGATGGATACGTATATTCTTTTGGGACAAGCATGTCATCGTGTGAATACAGCGAGGGAAGTTGCTATTACACAGATGATCCCAAAGGAACCAAGCAGGCCAATACCTATGGAGACCAGACAGTTACCGCGTGGAAACTCACTTCTATCAAATCGCCGAGCGGAAGGGAACTAGTGTTTGAATATGACACGAAATCAGACACGGAGGTCTCTACATTCGAGTCGTACACGCCGGCGGTTGAGCGTCTGGATGTTGCAGATGAGAGCAGTACAGAATTAAATGTCCCATCGTATAAGGAGAAGCGCTACAGTTTATGTCACAT
>CAKUSP010000009.1 GCA_934680015.1 uncultured Bacteroidales bacterium
GACAAAAAAAAGAGTTTCAACAGAAACTCTATCAAATAATTGCAATTTTTTTATTCTACGGAAGTGTCAAACTTCCGACGGACGATAAAGCAACCATTCTTCCGAAGCAAGCGCTTCAATTCAGAACTCTTCATATAATAACAAAGAACTTTATGTTTGCAAAAGTAGCGCATTTGTTACTATTTTCCAAATTATTCTAATTAATTTTAATGAGAAGACTTCAATAATGATGATTATAAGTAATCCTTAAAAATAACTTGATAATCTTTGTGTATCTTTTCGGTCTATATTTATTTTCTCATCAGTCGTGTACCACTGGTACACTTCTTCTTTGAAAACGAATCTATCCTCGAAAATCTGCTATAAATCTTTACCAACTTATTTTTAACGCTTACTAAATTACATAAAACAAAAATAAAGACCACCCTAACGGAGGGTTTATCAAAGGCCAAGTTCAGAGTGGCAATAAGCGAATAACCGATCGTTTTTTTTAAAAATTTTTTACCTTTGCACTGCGGATTTGTAAGCGTCTGTAATGAGTCTGAAGAATCCGGGCTTGGTAGAGCCCGTACTCCACAAGATGAACTTTTATTAAATTCAAAAATAATGCAGACAAAACAAATCTCCGAACGACTGAAGTTCACTATTCTCTCTCTTAGCCTCCTAACCGTTATGGCAGGAGCAGCCATGGCACCAGCTCTGTGGGCCGTAAAAGCACACTTTGCAGATAAACCTGACCTTCTAATACAATTCATCGTCAGCCTACCGGCACTTTTCATCATCATAACTAATCTATGCTTTCCTCTTTTATGCCAATTCATGAAGTCAAAGGAGATCGCCATCGCCGGTCTTGCCTTATACATCATATCCGGCACAGGGGCCTTTTTCTTTGACAATATTTCAGTAATACTCATACTTCGCGCATTATTGGGTGTTTCTGTCGGCATGATAATGCCTCTATCGACCGGACTGCTTTCCTACTATTACCCTCCTGAAGAGCAATCCAAACTTATGGGACTATGCGCTGCCATGAACCAGATTGGGGGCGTAATAGCTACACTAATCGCTGGCATATTAGCCAAAATCGGCTGGAATTACGCCTTTTTAGTATATCTTATGGGGCTACTTTCGCTTATTCTGGTCGCTTTATTCCTGCCTAATGAAAAATTAAAAGCACATAAAGGCTCAACAGATATAGTCCATAATCTTAAAAAATTCTTTCCGTCGGTTGCTGGAATGCTACTTCTAATGATCTGCTTTTTCATATTCCCGACTAACTTTTCAGCTGTATGTGTCAAGACTACATCACTTGACCCTATAGCGGTAACCATCATCATGGTCGCCCTTGATATAGTAGCGGCACTGGCAGGAGTAGCTTTTGCATGGACCATGAAAAGATTCGGGCCATTTGTCAAATATGTCGCACCCACGTTCTTTTTTCTAGGTTACCTGTGTTTTGCTGCCTCACAAAGCATTCCTTCTCTACTTATAGGATGTCTATGCATCGGAATCGCCAATGGTATAGGAGTCCCCTATTTAAACACTATTGCATCTATAAAAGCAGGCCAAGACGCTGCCACAACAGTAATGCCGCTTCTCTCTGCAGCCCTATATGCCGGGCAATTTCTCTCTCCGCTTATAGCCACACCGCTATCTGCCAATTTGCTCGCAAACAATCCCGTGGGAGTGTATTGGATCGCTTGTACATTCTGCATAATTTTTCTTCTCGAAGTCTTAGCCACTCGTCACTCATAGCGCTTTTTACAAATTACCGCAACCATATTTAACAATTATTTAACAAATATTTAACAATTAAACAAAAGCCACCATATTTTTTTAAAAAAATATACTACACAAAAATATTTTCTATATATTTGCCTCAGTTAGTAAATATATACGCGCTAGCGTAAGTGTATTATTTTTGAGTAATTATTCAAAAAAAATGAAAAACAAATTTCTGCTAGTTTGTTCTGTAGCGGCGCTATTTTGTTATGTAGCGTGTACAGAAAAGAACGAGCCTGCATTGGAAAAAGAAGGACTATCTCTTTCAGCATCCAATAAAGGCGGAACTCCTGTAACGATTAACGAAGATCGCAAGAGTGCTTCAGTTGAGTTCTCATCTTACAGTTCCTTTGCTATAGTAAATGTGGAGACTGTATTGGATTGGAACTGTGTGGTAAACGATGAATCTGCCGATTGGTGTCAGGCAGAAATTGTCGGTGGCTGTGTTCGAGTATTGGTACAAACTAACGAAGGCTTTGAAAAGCGAGAAGCAACGGTGAGCATAGTTAGCGATGATAAAACTATGGCGAACATAGAAGTTTCACAATCGGGAAGAGACGAAAAGCCTCAACTTAAGCTTGAGCGCGAGTCGCTTATTTTCCCCGAACAGGGACAAAGTGTGACCCTTTCTGTTCTAACCAATACCTCAGAATGGGAAGTCTCTGCCCCAACAGATGCAACATGGCTGAACATTACGCCAGATTATGATGCTAACACTGTAACTATCAGCTCAGAAGAAAATACTACTGGCTCTGACCGTAATCTACAATTGACATTCTCTTGTAAACAAGACGGGCAATTACTTACCTCAACTACTCTTTCTGTAGAACAGTGGGGGCCTTGCCTTACACTTACAGTCACCGTAGGCGATGGTGGCAAGATCGCCCTACCGCTTGCCGGTAAAGATATGGACCTAAGAATCGATTGGGGCGATAGTGAAGTTCTTGATCCAACGCATATACAAGGTACGATCGCCTCTGTTAGTTCTATGGTGGAATACTTGAGTTACACATACAATAAAGCTGGAGAGTACGATGTAACAGTACACGGACATGTTCCTATCATTACCGCCTATCTCGATAATGTACTTATGGACAGTAAGTACATGAGCAAAATAACGGCGGTAAAGTCATGGGGTAAAGAAAAATTCTCGCTTCTAACATCTGCATTTTATGGTGCCGGGCTAAAGACTGTAGCCAAAGACAAATACCACGCACTTGATCAAGTAACTGATGTACGTTCACTTTTTATGAATTGCACATCTCTTGAATCTATCCCATCAGACCTATTCCATGAAGTAAAGGCCAATGATTTCAACAGTGTCTTCTTCGGTTGCACTTCTCTAGTGGAGATTCCTGCTGGTCTATTTGACAAAAACACAAATGCATCCTCTTTTGTATCCGTTTTCAACGGTACTGGAATAAAGACCATCCCTGCTGGACTGTTTGACAAAAACACCGAAGTAAATACGTTTGAAAGTGCCTTCTCTGGATGTACAAACCTAGAAAGTATCCCTGAAGACCTATTCAAATACAACACCGAAGTAACATCTTTCAATTCGACTTTTGCCGAATCTGATCTTAAGAGCGTCCCCGCTGGATTATTTTCTCACAACACGAAAGTAACTGATTTTAATTCGGTTTTCTACGAAAGTAGTCTTGAAACAATTCCCGAAGGACTTTTCGCTTCCAACAAAGAAGTTTTGACATTTGAATCCGCTTTTAACCGCACTGCAATAAGCAAAATACCAATCGGATTATTTGATAGCGCAGTTAAGGCACAAAACTTTCAGTCTGCATTTTACTGCTGTGAGAATCTTGAGACAGTACCTGTTGGACTATTTGACAAATGCATAAGCGCTACTTCATTCAATCAGTTATTTAACAGATGTGCTTCTCTTAAGTCTGTACCAAATGGCCTTTTCGACAATTGCCCTTTAGTAGAAGATGTAGCTATGTGTTTCAAAGGAACGGCGATAACAGAAATATCTTCTGGGATGTTTGACAAACTAGAAAAAGTAACTTCCCTTCAAAGTTTGTTCGAAGGATGCGAAAATATTACTACAGTACCAGACAAGTTATTTACAAACTGCGTAAATGTTACCGACTTTTCTAATGTATTCTATGGCTGCTCTGGCATCAAGACGTTAGGAAATAATATATTTCCGACCTCTGCAACGGATCTTTCTTCCGCTTTTGCCGAATGTTCGTCACTTACAGAGATTCCAGAAACTATATTTAAAGGACTGGCCAATGTAACTAAATTCAACAATGTCTTCGAGGGTTGCACATCCATCACCTCAGTTCCTGCCGAAATATTCAAGGACAATACCAAGGTTACAAGTTTCCAGTATGCCTTCAAAGATTGCACAAATCTTGTTACTGTAGGCAATCCTGAAGATGCTGATGGCTGTATATTCAAATATGCACCTGATGCTACTGACTTTAGCTACATTTTCCAAAATTGCTCCGCTCTCAAAAGTATCCCTGCACATAGTTTCGCCTACAATAAGAAAGCATTTTCTTTCCAATGCACTTTCGACGAATGCCGTAACCTGACAGGAGAATCCCCTTACGCAGAGATTGAAGAAGAAATCACTGCCGAAGATGGAAGCACTAGTAAAGTCATCAAAAAGATCCACCTTTATGAAAGGGACGACACTCAAAACGTGTTCGCAGTTCCATACTCTTACTCTTACTGCTTCTTCGGTTGCAAACAACTATCCGATTATGATAATATTCCTTATGATTGGAACTAGAAAGCTGTTTTGAAATGATTCTAAAAGATAAACTAATTATGAAATTACATATATCAAAGTTATTTTCAACAATAGCCTTTAGTGCTCTGGCATTGGCCGGATGTTCTAAAGATGATGTAGACCAAGTCCTTAAACTATCCTCAGAGAGTCCGGTAGTAACAATAAATGGTAATAAAGCCAGTGTTGAATTGACATCCGAAGGCGGACGCATACCATTCACCCTTAACAAAACCCATGGTTGGGAAGCAAGCGTTTCAGAGGATGCTATCGAGTGGTGTCATGTCTATCAGGCTAACGACAAACTTGCTATTGCCGTAGATGATTTCGCATCAGACGAACAGGAAAGTCGTACGGCCCAAGTGCAGATTCTCGAAAGTGACATAAGCAAGGCTACCATTATCCTGACACAAAAGGCATCAGCAAAGCCTTACATTACCATTTCACCTGAAAGCACCCCTTATATATCATACAAGGGAGGAGAACTGAAGGTAAGTATTTCTAGCAATGTTCCGCTTTATGATGCCGAACTACGTAACATGGATCTCAATTGGGCCTCATATAAAATAGATGGAAATACCATAACCATCAAAGCGGGCAAAAACATTACTGGAGAAGAAATGCATGCCACCTTATTAGTATCTGCAATCAACGGTTCCGAAGTTGCCACAGCAGAATACAACTTCAAGCAAGGCAATGGAGAAATGCAGCTTGAATATGTCATCCCCGAAGATGGTAAAACAGTCAAATTGCCTATCTGTGGCGACGATCTAGACTGCACAGTCGACTGGGGAGATGGTAGCGATAAAATATTTGTCAAGGGCTATGTATCAAGCTACTCAAGGATTGGACATCAATATGCGAAGGCCGGCACTTATACTATATCTATCTCAGGAATCGTGGACGAATTCAACTCTAACGACTCTGGCGTAACCGACTACTTCAAAGCGATACGCTCGTGGGGAGCACTACAGATCAAATCCCTTAAAAATGCATTCAAAGGTACATCTATGACACAAATTCCACTTCCTGAAGAGCCAGATCTATTTGCCAATGTAGAAAGCATTTCGGGAGCCTTTGAAAAAATGGCCGCTCTTACCACCGCCCCAGAAGGGCTTTTCGACACTGCCATTAACGTGACCGATGCCTCGAACCTATTCTACGATTGCAAAGCTCTGGAAAGCGTACCAGAAAACTTTTTTAGCAACATGACCAAGCTTGAGGACATATCTAACATGTTCTATAACTGCCAATCACTCAAGCAAGTTCCAGTGGATCTATTTAAATCCAATACGGCCGTATCCATGGTAACGGCTCTCTTCTCATACTCTGGGCTAGAGAGTATTCCTGCCGGATTCTTTGATTTCGGAGAAAACATCAAAATGATGATCACCATTTTCGCCGGTTGTGAAAAATTAAAAGAAATTCCTGACGGTCTTTTTGATAAACTTCCAGAAATAACTAGGTTTCAAAGCACATTCCTGAATTGTACTTCCCTTACATCCATACCAACTGCTTTGTTTGATAACTGCAAAAAGCTCAATATCATCCAATATATGTTCAAAGGATGCACAGGGCTCACTGGAGAATCACCTTATACTATGGTAGATGGAGTCAAAGTTCACCTTTATGAAAGAAACGATCACCTCGATGTATTTACAAAGATTCCCCCAAAGGATGCCAAAGGTACATTTGCCGAATGCACAGGGCTAAGTGATTACGCTACTATGCCTGACAAATACAAAGAAAACTAACTAAAATTCAAGGGTGCTTAAATGAGCATAATAAAAGGCCAGTACATCATTTGATGACTGGCCTTTTATCTATAAAATCTTATTTATAGCAAAATATACTTAGCTACGAAGATAGCCGCAAGCACATAAGCTGCTGGAGAAATCTTCTTGAAGTTAAGGCTTAACATGTTAATAAGCACGTAAGATATCATACCCAGCATTATACCATCAGAGATTGAATAACACAAAGGCATAGAAATCAACGTTATGAAAGCAGGAATAGCCTCAGAGTAATTCTCGAAATCGATGTCCTTAATAGGTGACATCATGAAAACACCTACGATAACCAGTACAGGAGCGGTAGCTGCACTAGGAATAGCAAGGAATAGCGGCGAGAAGAAAAGGGCAACAACGAAGCACATTGCTGCAGAAAAGGCGGTAAGACCAGTGCGTCCTCCTTGGGCAATTCCAGATGCACTTTCTACATATGTAGTGGTGGTAGATGTACCTAGACATGCACCGGCAACAGTAGCCACAGCATCAGCCATAAGGGTTTTGTTAATACCAGGAATATTGCCTTTCTCGTCCACCATTTTTGCCTTTGTACTTACACCTACTACAGTTCCGATGGTATCGAACATATCGATGAACATAAAAGTGAAAACCACCACGAACATATCAAGAGAGAAGATGTGTTTCCACTCGAATTGGCAGAAAATAGGAGATACAGATGCCGGTAAAGAAGCTATGCCGTTGAATTTAGTGATATGCTCCCCTGTCGTAGGGTCCTTAATTACAAGGCCTAAAGCAGCTGTAGCCACCATACCTATAAGCAGTGCACCAGGGACTTTCTTAACCACTAGGAAGGCAGTAATAATTAGGCCGATGAGAGCGAGCAGTGCAGTTCCTTGGGTAATATTTCCTAAAGCCACGACAGTAGCGTCGTTTGCAACGATTACACCTGCATTCTTAAGGCCAATGAAAGCGATAAACAGACCAATACCGCATCCGATTGCCTTTTTAAGAGTAACAGGAATGGAATCAACTATGAGCTTACGGACATTGGTCAATGTAAGAACAATAAAGATGATACCTTCAAGCAATACAGCTGTAAGAGCGAACTGCCAGCTATATCCCATTCCCAAACATACTGTAAATACAAAGAAAGCATTAAGCCCCATGCCTGGAGCAAGAGCGAAAGGCTTCTTAGCATATATAGCCATTACCAGAGTACCTATAATGGCTGCAAGAGCGGTAGCAGTGAAAACCGAACCAGACGGCATGCCTGGAAGTGCTGAGAAAATGCCAGGATTGACTGCTAGTATATACGACATGGTAAGGAATGTCGTGATACCAGCTAAAATTTCTGTTTTAACAGAATTGACCTTCGGATCGAAGCCGAAAGCTTTTTGTATAAAATTATTCATTCTAAATCAAAAAAAAAAACAATGATTACCCCCGTCTGCACACACCATAGCAGGCTGGAATATAAAACTTTAAATAAATAAAAAAGTATAGGGGCCATTTTAGAAACAGCCCCTTTTTAAGAAGTAATTCTAGAAAGTCCACTTAGCTGCAAGTGTAGGGATAGCATAGAATCCCTTGCCTGCGAAATTGTATGACAACTCGACCTCACCGCCTACACTAAGGTTAACATCTCTCAAAGCCTCTACCTTATTAAGATTAACCCAGAACTGAGGCTCAGAAAGTGCGATAAAACGAGTATCTTGCCAAGGACGATTTTCCCTCCAGAAATCTACGAAACCAGAGAATGTGCACCATCCACCTGCGAAGTTGATTCCCCACACACCTGTTATCTGGAAATTATGTTCTTCTTTATTTCCAGAAGCACTGACTGTTCCAGGAATATACTTATACATAGCGCTTAATGACCAAGTCTTAGAATAGTCTGCAGAATGACCGCTATATGTCAAACCGGTTAGCCATGCGTTGTTAAATGAACCGGCTCCTGTGCTCAATCCTCCATTGTATTCTAGATGAAGAGAAAGCCAATTCATTTTAGTGTCCTGCCAGAAACAGAGCTCACGGGCGATTTCCCAATAAGCACCTAGGCAATTAGAGTTTTTAACTCCTCCCTTTCCTGGATTGCTCAAATAATCCATATCAATAAAGAAAAAAGTGCTTCCCCACTTATCGGCCTTAAAATTCTCAACCGTAGTAGTGAAATAACCACGTCCTGAGAGATCCTTGTCTCCCCCATTGTAGAGATTATGACCGAAGTCATAGTGAAGTTGAACATTCTGAGCAAAAGCACAGAGAGATGAGAGGGCTAAAATACCCGAAATAATTAATTTCTTCATACCTGAAATTTAAATATATAAAAAGTTTAAAGGTGTGTCTCTTATTATTCTTCCGTCAGCCTATTAGTGGTAGCGTCAAAATTAACTGAAGTGTCCCCTAACAAGTTAGTTCCAAATTCATAATCCTTACCAGGAAGGATAGCATTCAATATAATTCCCACTAGTGCTGCCACTGCAAGAGCGGATAACTTTGTAAATCCTAAATCAATACTTCCCCCAGGAATACCATAATTGATTCCTATTCCTAGCACCAATATGATTGCTGCGATGATAACATTACGCGAAGATGTGAAATCCACATTATTTTCCACCACATTGCGCACGCCCACAGCCGAAATCATACCATATAGTATAAGTGATACGCCACCAATTGTACCCGCTGGCATAGCGGATATAATGGCCGAAAACTTTGGACAGAATGAGAATAGGATCGCAAAAACTGCCGCTATACGTATTACTTTGGGGTCATATACCTTTGTTAGGTTAAGAACTCCAGTGTTTTCACCGTAGGTAGTATTGGCTGGTGCCCCGAACAATGATGCTACCATCGTGGCAAGTCCATCTCCTACAAGGGTTTTATGAAGTCCAGGATTCTCCAAGTAGTTCTTCCCTGTCGTTGAAGATATGGCACACATATCTCCTATGTGCTCTATCATTGTGGCCAATGCGATTGGCATAATCGTGATTATAGAGGCCACAAGCAACTCCCAATTCTTCGTATCAAGTATAGCAAGAGCTGTGCTTGAGCGGTGCACAGGAAGTCCAACCCAAGCGGCTTGCTTTACCGCAGAGAAATCACATTGGCCACATAAAGCAGCTACAAGATATGACCCTAATACACCTAGCAGAATAGGGACTATACGAACCATCCCCTTTCCCCAAATATTACATACGACTATAATAGTTATTGCAAGTAATGCTACCCACCAATTGGTCTGACAATTCTGAATAGCCGATCCTGAAAGAATCAGTCCAATGCATATAATGATAGGTCCTGTAACTACAGGTGGGAAAAATCGCATAACCTTTTTAGCGCCGAAAAATGCGAAGAGCGCTGCAAGTATAAAATACAAAAAACCTGCACTGGCGACGCCGATGCAGGCATAAGGTAGTGATTGTGCAGCTGTAAGTCCGAAAGTTGCTCCCATTTCTACTACTGATAAGTAGCCGCCGATGAATGCGAAAGAAGAGCCTAAAAAAGCAGGAACTTTAAAGTTCGTGATTAAGTGGAATAGTAGCGTGCCTATTCCGGCGAAGAGTAAAGTTGTAGAAACTGGAAGTCCCGTTATAGCTGGGACTAAGACGGTGGCGCCGAACATTGCAAACATATGTTGCAATCCGAGAGTAAGCATCTTAGGCTTGCCTAATGTCCTCGCGTCGAAAACCGGTTGTTGAAGGTTTTTGGAGTTTGACATAAAATTAAGGTAATACTTTCGGACTGCAAGAATACGGACATTTTTTCTATTTCACAAATAAACTTTCACTCCTCAAATAAAAAGTTTTCCACATACAATGTTGAAAAAGAGTTAGACTCCAAATACACAACACGATAGCCCCAGTGGCGTTTTTTTACAAATTTTTAGTTTGTCACTAGAATTTCTCGGCACGCTTTTAGCAGATGTTAAATTTTTGTTAAAACGACACGATGTCGGGATCGTGGCTATGAGATCTCGTGTGCCCTCGTGGTGTTTTTATTTAGAATGAAATGATGTGTACAATAGAATAAATAAATCCTAAACAATGAAACGTTTTGAATCTTTAGCTCAAATTTACGAGAATTCCACTTCTACATACGCTTCCCTGAAAGCAAATATGACGGCTGATGGCAGGAGTGGCTACACTTATAGAGAATTCAAAAGCACTTGCGACGAAATCTCTAACTTACTGTCATCCTATGGCATAAACTCTGGAGATAAGGTCGCACTATATTCGGGAAGTACTCCTAATTGGGCGATAGCCTTTTTCGCTACTACAGCTTTCGGCAGGGTTTCAGTCCCTATCCTTCCCGATTTCTCGGAAAATGAGGTAACTAATGTCTTAACTCACTCTGAAAGTAAGGCACTCTTCGTATCCGAAAGGCTACTACCTAGAATCAACGAAGAATGTCGAAATAAGCTTAAAGTCATAATTGACATTACCACCCTTAAACCCATATACAGTGATGGAAAAGTCGTAGAGCCGATAGCAAGGGGCAGTGAAAGTGCAGAACTGACTAAGCCTGACGCACACTCATTGGCAGCGATAATATATACATCTGGAACTACAGGAAAGGCCAAAGGGGTAATGCTCTCGCACGAGAATTTCACAAGCAACATTTGGGGAGCCTATAATTTCTACAAAATCCATTCTGATGACGTATTCTTAAGCATATTACCATTGGCCCATACATACGAACTCTCAATAGGGCTACTGTATCCTTTTTCCTACGGCGCATGCGTGGTATATATGGACAAAAAGCCTACTCCAAGTGCACTCAAAGCTACTCTTCCAGTAGTTAGGCCTACCGTAATGCTAACTGTTCCGCTTATCATAGAAAAGATATATCGTGGAGTTGTAATTCCAAAAGTTAGAAAGAGCAAAACTCTATCGTGGTTTAGTAAACACTTCAATAAAATGTTCTGTCGTATGGCAGGAAAAGAAATACTGCGTTACTTCGGTGGCAGACTCAAGTTCTTCGGTATAGGAGGTGCTCCATTAGATAAAACCGTGGAAGAATTCCTCTATAAAGCCAGGTTCCCTTATTACATTGGATATGGACTTACAGAATGTGCCCCCATGCTAGCCGGATGTTCTTATAAAAACACAAAGCCCGGATGCATAGGTTATCCGTTTACCGATATGGATTTAAAATTGTATAACGCAAATCCTCAAACAGGAGAGGGAGAAATAGTGGCCAAAGGACCTAACATCATGATAGGCTATTATAAAGACCCGGAGCGCACAAAAGAAGCTTTCACGGAAGATGGATACTTCAAGACCAATGACCTGGCGTCCATTGATAAAAAAGGCAGGTTTATGATAAAAGGACGACTGAACAACATGATTTTAGGGCCATCCGGAGAAAACATTTATCCAGAAGAGATAGAGAAAGTTATTAAAAATGAAGAGGGTGTGGCCGAAGCCATTGTCGTTCAAAGAAACAAAACCCTAATAGCACTTATAGAACTCAGCGACGGTGTGGTTAAAGATATAAACAAGTTCAAAGACGCACTTCTTTCTAAAGTAAACTCGAAGATATCTCATAATTCGAAAATCGGTGAGGTACAAGTAATGAAAGAACCATTTGTAAAGACAGCTACACAGAAAATTCGTCGCTTTTTGTATAAAGATTCAGCACCTACACTGGAGGACAAAAATGAAAATAGAAAAGACTAACGCAGCTCGTCTGCTTGACGCTGCAGGAATAAAATATGAACTGATGCCATACTCTTTCACAGAAGATGACCTCAGCGCAGAACATGTAGCTAAAGAATTGGGAGAAAATATAGAACAAGTTTTTAAAACACTGGTTCTAAAAGGAGACAAAACTGGCGAATTCGTATGCGTAATCCCAGGTAATATGGAGGTAGATTTAAAAGTAGCAGCACGCATATCCGGGAATAAGAACTGCGAGATGCTACACCTTAAAGACCTTCTTCCTACCACAGGATATATACGCGGAGGTTGTAGTCCTATAGGGATGAAGAAACCATTCCCTACTTTCATATACGAATCAGCTCTTCTCTATGATTACATTTATATCAGCGCTGGAAAAAGAGGCCTGCAGATCAAAATTGATCCACAGGCCCTTATAAAGTTCGCTGACATAAAAATCTACCCTCTCTAAACCTTACTCCACATATAGCATAAGCCCCTTAAGATACTCTCCTTCAGGATGGTAGATATTAACTGCATGGTCGCATGGCTGGTTAAGCCTATCTACTATACGCACTCTGCGTCCTACGCTTGCCGCGGCGCTAAACACTGCGAGGGCAAATGCCTCCTTATCTACAACCTGAGAGCAGGAGAACGTAAAAATAATACCACCAGACGCAATCTTAGAGATAGCAGCAGCATTCAATCGCTGATAGGCACGAAGTGCATTTTTCAAAGCACCACGATGCTTGGCGAAAGCAGGCGGATCGACTATCATCATATCAAATACTCCAGGTTCTATTGCAGACAAGAATTCCATAGCATCGGCGGTGTGCGATATATGATTTTCAAACCCATTTAGAGCCACATTTCTATCAGTTAAAGACATAGCTCTAGCCGACGAATCGACACTCTCCACCTTCTTCGCACCACCATTTAAGGCATAAATAGAAAATCCTCCCGTATAACAAAATAGATTCAGCACATTACGTCCGTGAGCATATTTTCCCACTAACGCACGGTTTTCTCTTTGATCTAAGAAGAACCCCGTCTTTTGTCCTTCGCTCCAGTTAACCCAAAATTTATTTCCATTTTCCCTTACTATAGATTCTTCCTCACTAAAGCCTTCAGCTTTATAGATGTATCCATCGATCAATTCAAGACCAGCTTTAAACGGTGCAGTTCCTGAACTTTTGTCATAAACCGCTTTAAGTTTATCGCCGTAAACGACTTGAAGAGCTAGACAAATTTGTTTTTTCGAGCGAAACATCCCTACACTATGCGCCTGCAAGACACACACGCCATCGTAATAGTCAACTATAAGACCAGGAAGATAGTCCCCTTCCCCATGCACAAGACGGTAACAGTTAGTCTGCGGATTATCTGTAAGTTTAAAAGTTTTTCTAAGTTCATAGGCACTTCTTATAGAATCTACCCAATAATTTTCCGGTAGATGTTCCGATTCGAATGATAGCATCCTAACGGAAATCGAACCTATCTGATAATGTCCACATCCTAGAAGATGCCCGTCTGCAGACCATACGGATACCACATCACCCTCGGATGGCGTTCCAGTCATCTGAGCTATTGCCCCTGAAAACACCCATGGATGAAATCGAAGTAAGGACTCCTCCCTACCCTTTTTTAATATTACCTTGCTCATCGTATTTCAATGGATTTTTAGGACAACTGGATAATCTCATGTACATCTGCCTACACACCCATGCATCTGTAGCCGCATAAAGCCTTTGGGCTTGAGTCAGATCATCAGCTTCCCAGTTAGATAGTTGTTGACTTTTAGAGATCCTGAAGCCCAGAATAATGGCAGTCATCTTCTTTACGCTTTTATCCACAATGCCCCACTCCCACACTATTTTTTGTAAATCCACAAATGAATGTGCCTCGAATGGGCAGAGTCGCTGCAATCCCTTTACATCATCACTTGAGGCAGCTCCTACCTTTAGGATTTTAGGATTGGACAACACTGAGCATAGACTTTTTCTCAATCCCATCTTATTTAAACGAAAAAGATACGCTTTATCCGGGCCAGATAGTTGAAGCAAAGCCACATCATGATGATAATGACGCGCTTCGAACGAAGGCTTCGTCTCTGTGTCAAAACCTAATACCTTCTGTCTTCTAAGATAGGCCAATGCCCTCGTAAAATGAAATCCCACATGATCTATCACCTCAATCTGCCCTGCAAAAGATTGCAACGGAAGCGTTTCAAGATCTTTAGGTTCTATACTACTCTGAAATGTTTCCAACATTTGAATCAATTAACACGAATTTATTGTCCGAACTTTTCACTGCCACATACGATGATTCCTTAGGATACGCTATCTTGTGAGTAAATGCATTCCGAAATCTTAGTACCCTATAACATTGCATAGCCAGACTATCTACATACACTTCCAAAGTATCAGTGGGGCTGATAAAAAACTTACCAGGGCTCTTATACACTTTTTTTAAGTCCACTCCATCTGAGATATATGCCAATGTATCCATACAAGCCTCATACAGAGCCTTAACCGAATCTACCTTATTCCCTGGCATTAGCAATATCCTTTCTATCTCCTCCCCTGCAAAATCCGGAAGCCCATCGGAGGATAAAGCGCCACTGACATTATCGAATTTATCCATCCTTAACATATAATCTGTTAAGATATTAACTTTATTCAACTCTCCGAGTACCACAATACTACCCTGCGTGTTAAGTTTCGTCCTACACTCTTGACTGACAGATTTAGACTCACGACAAGAACTCACAAAAAGCACTAAAGCTAAAATACCAAAAGCTAGACTTCTTTTCATCTTCGCCATAAAGGAATTAAGAACAAAAGATTTAAAACGATATATATAAGCGTGGATAACAGAACCATCATAGGCCAATATATCCTAAGACATAAAACCGCAATCGCTGCTAATACACAAGCAGATAAGAAAATCTCTCTCTTTAGTTTAATAACACGCGTGTCCGTCTTTTTGAACTTCATTGAAAACATAGGAAGAGCGCATACATTTAGAATAGAAAGTCCTACTGAAAGCATTGGCAGAAACCACTTTCTTACAAAAAGTTCCCCTACGAAAGAGGATGGTTCGTGCGCCGAAAAGCAACATAATGCTCCCATAAACAATGCACTAACCGGAGTTGCAAGTCCGATAAAGCTATCATGCTGATTGTCGTCAATGTTAAATTTAGCCAAACGCAACGCAGCAGCCACAGCCATAACTAAAGGCACTACTGACGTCTGTCCATAACCCACATAAGCCATAATCGAAGGAAGCACTCCGAAGCTGACCATATCGCACAAACTATCAAGTTCCTTTCCCATTGGAGAATAGGCATTCAATAGTCTTGCCGCTCCGCCATCACAGAAATCGAATACCGATGCTAATAACATAAGGCAGAAAGCGATGTCGCTTCTGCCTTTAAATGCAAACACTACTCCTAGAAGACCACAAATAAGGTTGAGTGTCGTTATAGTATTAGGGATATGCTTTACTAATGAATTCACTTATTCAATACATTAGGATGTTTCTCCACAAACTCCTTAGGAAGTGCACTCTTATGAATGGCAATATCCAAAGTCTGCCCCTTAACGAAGGCTTCGCTTGCGTACCAGATACCATTATATTTACCTGTTTCTCCCCATGAATTCTTCACTAAATAGTATTTTCCTCCCCACTGATCCTTTGCCACTCCGTATATCTGCATTCCGTGGTCATCGGTAATGGTCTTATTCATGAATCCTGTCTGTCGAGTCTGCTGTGTAGGAACAAGTTCGACTATAGGATTAGTCTTTAACTTAGAGCTCTTCTTAGTTTTAGACTTAGTCTGTTTTTCGTCTGCTTTTCCTACCCAGCGCTCCTGATCCGAGCCATTTGTATTAGAAGCCTTTACATCGACTAATATAGCCAGACCATCACGGGTAAATCCAGGTTCACTGACATCCGCACCCCATGCGATGGTGTAACCATTCTCAAGAGCGTAATCGAGAATTTCCATCATCTCATCTATAGGAACATTATAAAACTCATCCCATCGCCAATTATCTGCCACTTCAAATGGGAAATAAGTATAAAATGGATGATGCGTAAAAGAAGTAAGAGTTACATAGTCATCGGGATTAAACTTGAGAGCATCGCGATACGACTCTGGTGTATACTTAACTCCATCTACTGTAAACTCAGTAGGATACTTCCCCAAATATTCATCGAGAATAGCCTGGTATCCACGCTTCCAAGCGGTTGTAAGCGTCTTATTAGGATTCTTCACAACAGCCTCAACATACGCGCGAAGCACAGCGTCCAGTTCACTCTGTGCTGGAAGTTCCGTTCCATAGTTCATGCCGGTCATTTCTTCCTGTGGTACTAATCCATAAAGGCGAATTACATCCAGGACATCCTCTGCTTGTGAACCTGCAGAAAAAGTAAGATTACCATCAAGCATAATGTATTTGTCAGCTCTATCAGAGTATGAATGGCTAACCACGAAAAACTCGGAAAAATCCGGGTATTTTGCAGGATCTGTGATATTATTAATCCTTATAACCTCACTCTCCACGAAGCCTATTGCTGAATATGCCCAGCAAGTGCCACTTCTATACTGATTCTTCACACTCGTGATAGGATTTTCTATCACAGTTGTGAACTGATACTCTGGAAAATCCACTTTAGCTTTCTGTGCATTTGCGCATAAAGCGGCCGCTAAAAAAACCGCAACTGATACTAAAATCTGCTTCATATATATAACATTTTATCCCGTGGGAACTTCAAATTTACAAAATAATTCCTATTTTTGAAAATTATGAAATTTTTTAGGAAATGAAAAAATACCTTTTTTTATCATCAATTTTATTAACAGCAGCCCTGTTAACAGCATGCAATGATGGGCCGACACATACTACACCTAAAGGACCTAAAATGTCCTTTTTAGGGCAGTTGGAAGCTAAAACAGACTGTGGAATCTTCATCGACTCTCCTATCGATTACAAAAATGTAAAAGCTACATCCGACGGAAAAAAGCTCGTAACAAAGAGCCAATTGTATTGGCCCGAAAATATGCCAGATAGCGCGATTCATTTCATCGCCTACGCCCCATATTCCGAAGAATACAACAAAGGTGGGCTTGCAGTATTCTCTGTAGCCACAGACCAAAGCGAAGACGAAGCATTCCGTAAGAGCGATTTAAGATTGGCCATTACAGAAGCCTCCGTCAGCGATGAGAACGTTGAGTTCGAATTCGAGCACAGATTGGCCAAGATCATATTCTATATAACGGATAAAGCAGAAGATATAGAAGCGAGTGCCCTATATCCTAGTGTGATTATCAACTTTAACGATGGCCAGGTCAATCTTAGTGGAGAAAAGGCAGATTTTATTCCTCACCTAAGCACGTCTTATTCAGAAGATGGAGTGCACGCTTACGAGATGTTTATCTCGCCACAAAAGACCACTCTCAACTTTGAATTCAGCATTGATGGCGTCAAGCAGAACTTTCACTCCTCTTCATCGATAGACTTTGCCTCGGGGAAAACTTACATTTGCAATAGAGTCATCGAGGCTAGTACTAGTGGCTCGCAAGCGGCAAAATTCACTGAAAATGACTGGGCAGATGCCCCTAGTGAAGATTACATATTCCCTTCAGAAGAGCAAGTACTCTTTACAGAGAGAAGCGAAGAAGGCATCTACACCCTTGATGGTGAATATAGTAGCGAACTGCTCGTGTTCGACACCAGCAACTCCCAATTCATAACTTCAGGTAAAAGCACAAAAGCCCTTTACAGAGTACTTGACCTTAAAAACTCCGTTTATTTGGATATAGATTTCAGCGGAACATCTTTTACAGAAGGCAAAAGCATATCCGCCACCATTAAGACGAAAGGGTTAAGTTCTCTTGCAGAAAACGAGACTAAAACCCTGAAAATAGAAAAAGTATCTAATGGATTAATTTACCTTAGTGATGCAGATAATCACATAGGTTATATAATCAGCAAATAAGTAAATTATGAAAAAAACACTGATTACAATTTCGCTTATTTTAAGCGCTATATCAATATGTTATGCAGATTTTGTAGAGAAGGATAAAGTCAGCGAAATCGCCCAAAGATGGTTCGGAAGCGAGGAATTCACCATCACTATAAGCGACGACGGAACACTTTACTATGTAAATGCAGACAAAGGGGGCTGGCTTATCATTTCCGCGGAAGACAGCACCACTCCTATATTAGGGTATAACGATAGCGGTAGCATTAATATCGAAAAAAT
Organism: uncultured Bacteroidales bacterium; assembly: GCA_934680015.1. Taxonomy (GTDB): domain Bacteria; phylum Bacteroidota; class Bacteroidia; order Bacteroidales; family UBA932; genus Cryptobacteroides. The sequence goes on from CAKUSP010000009.1 coordinate 18,216, forward strand.
GCCATCCCATGTCCGTTCTTTCCTGGGCAACTATTCCAAAACCATAGAAGAAGGAAGACAATACTCCCTTCAGGCTAACGCGAAAGTAAAATCGATGTGGCGCACTGCCGGCTTTAGAACTAAGACTTCTAAAGGGAAATTACTCAAGACTGCCAATTGGGATCAAGACGAACCTTACAATCTCTACTGCCCTACCGTAACGGAAAACGGACGCAAATATACTGCCCTTACCGGATGTGTTGCCACTTCTACCGCCATTATCCTACGCTATCATAGATGGCCAGAAAAAGGAAAAGGAACAATCGGCGGATACGACTATACTTCCGACTATTATAAAAAGGTTAATATCCCGTCATACAGCATAGATGACCATGCCTATAATTATGACCTAATGCCTCTCAACTACACATCTTCTGCAAGTACCGCACAAAAGGAAGCTGTTTCACTTTTGATGCATGACTTAGGTGTAATGTTCAAGGCCAATTATAACTACCAGACTGGAACAGGCGCCTATGCCGAAGACATACAAGATGCCCTTTTTGAACATATGGGATATAGTGGTAATGCATATCACCTCTATCGAAGCGCATGCTCATCAGATGCAGAATTTATAAAAATTATCAAATCGGAAATCGATGCTGATCGCCCAATACCTTACGGGGGAAGCGACCCTCAAAATGGCGGACACCAATTCCTGTGCGATGGCTACGACGCTAAAGACTATGTTCATATTAACTGGGGCTGGAGCGGTGACCTGAATGGATATTTTTCCTTTGATCTTAATGTCCCGGGCCAATACTCGTTCTACCAAGACCAATCCATAATCGTGGGGCTAGAACCCGACAGGGAATCCAGCACTACAAATAATGGAGGTCCTATCGTCCTGGCGTCAGATAGCAGCCTATCGGGATATAAAGGCATCACGATCACTAATGGTAGCCTCGAAGACAAATCCTTCACAGTTAAAGTCGGTGGATTATATAATCTCGATATGAACCTGGCATACAATGGAAAACTCCGTATGATACTATCTGATTATAAAGGCAATGTAAAAGAAGTCATAGCAAAGGAACAAAGTATGTCCATAGACAAGAGCGAACTCAAGGGTGTGTCTGGTATCAAATGCCAAGTAAGCAAAGAATACGCTTTAGGCGACAGAGTTCAGGCACAATACCTTGCTAAAGACGGCACATGGGCTACTATTAATTGCTACACGGACTACGCTTCCTTTACTAATGGGATTGCAGTAATAGATACGCCTTTCATACTTACCGAAGATAACTATAGTGCAGGAGACAGTTTCTTACTCGAAATCATACCAGGGAATTACTACATCAAATCCTATACGTGGTATTTCGACGGAACGAAACAAAGCCACATCAGCGTAAGCCCTCTATCGAGTGGAGTTCATACCATACTGGCAAAAGTAACCCTTTCTAATGGGACTATCCTCAATATTAAGCAACAAATAATTGTCAATTAGAAGATAGTCTTTTTATCATATCGTCAGCAAAAGCCTTGGAAGCATTCCCATGTCCCAGGGCTTTTCTTATATCCGAATAACCGTCAAGCATTTTTTCCCTATATTGTTGGTCATTTAGAATACGATAAGTTTCATCTTCTATATTACCAAGGTTAAAATCCTCTTGAACGAACTCTTTAAAAACGAGTCTGTCGACTATAAGGTTTCCTAGACTAATATACTTTATCTTATCCATAACCCTTAGAATATAACGCGCTACGAATGCCGTAAAAGGAGAAGTAGACCAGCATACCATCTGAGGCGTACCAAGTAGTACTGTCTCAAGAGAGGCTGTACCAGAATTCACTATAGCTACTTCTGCACCCTTTATTACAGAATAAGTCTGAGAGAAAATAACACTTACATAAGACTCACGACCCTTTATAAATTCTTCGTAATCAGAGATATCCCTTGATGGTGCACCGGCTATAATAAACTTGAAATCAGAATACTGCGACTCTGCATGCATCTTATCCGCTAATTCCATACAGATAGGTAGTGTCCTTGAGATCTCCCCTTTTCTAGAGCCTGGCAGTATGGCTATATACTTTCCATCATAGACATTTACGATTTTAGCACTCTCTACGGCCTCCACTAACGGGTTCCCCTTATAGACAAATGGGATGCCTTGTTTTGTGAAATATGGGATTTCGAAAGGGAAAACTATGTACAGCATATCGACATAGCGCTTAAGTTTTTTATTACGCCAGGACCTTGATGCCCAAGTCTTAGGGGCTATGTAATAGAAAACCTTGATGCCTTTCGAGTGGGCAAATTTAGCAATACGCATATTAAATCCAGGATAGTCGATGAGTATCACTACATTAGGAGCGAAATCCATAATATCCTGTTTACATTGCTTAATGTTTTTTAGAAGCGTTACCCCTTTTGAAAAAACATCCCCTATTCCCATGACGGCACCTTCCTTATAATGGTGCAATAGAACTCCTCCCACGCTGGCCATCATATCACCTCCCCAAAAACGAAAGTCCGCTGTAGGGTCTTCCGTTTTTAAAGCTTTCATCAAGTTAGACGCATGCAAATCGCCAGAGGCTTCGCCTGCTATTAGAAAATACTTCATTTAGAACAAATCTTTTATTCTATCATATTCGGCTCTGCAGGTATTGTCCATATCCTGTGGGGTAATAGCTATGTAGCCGTTTAGATTGGCCCAATTATCAGTAGTCTCATCATTTAAAGGCGATGGTACTACATCTCCGGCCATAAAATACAGTTTCTCCCCTTCTTCGAGTTGAACTTCTTCCTCGCGACCTAACTGATCAGGCGTTACAAACTCATTTATCCACTTTTCGACACCCTGAGTACACACTTTTACACCCTTTATGCAATCTGAAGCCAAGTCTGGAAAATTAATATTATATAAGGGAGTTCTATCTTTAGGAAGATTAGGCAGAAGCTTATCTAAAATCGCTGGCAGCAAGTCCTCCACTACAGTAAAATCGGCGTCACGTGACATATTGTCTATTGATACCCCTATAGCAGGAACCCCGGCCATCGCAGCTTCGCGAGCAGCTCCTATAGTTCCACTATACCACATAGCTGTAGAAGCATTCGAGCCATGATTAATTCCGCTAACTACCAAGTCTGGAAGATTCTCAGCATATAGCATATCCACAGCATATTTCGCAGCCGATGCGGGCGTACCATCCACATAATGCCAATGCACGCCATCAATTACACCTAAATCTTTTACTGCCAACGGCTTATATCCTATAGACACAGCCATAGACATGCCTGACTGATGCTGCTTAGGCGCCACCACCATAACCTCTCCATACTTTTTCATAATCTTTACTAAAGAATTGATGCCTTTTGACTGATACCCGTCATCGTTTGTAATTAAAATCCTCATGCTACTACTATAAATAATTAGATTAATTTCACCTTCAAGTCTGCCTTCTTTCTTCCACTGCCGTTCGGACTAACCACAGATAATACCGAAATTACGATCTCCACGTCAAAATTATGCAAAATAAACGGATCTACAATATTCGCCCCTCTGTATATTTCAAAATAAAAAATCAAGCTTAAAGAACACTTCACTCATCTTGACCAACATTTCAAGAACAAATGATTTAAGGATAAGCAAGGCTGGAAAGTAATACAAAAACTAATTGGAAGAAACGAGCGCAATTCAAAAAGGCTCTTTTAGAATTGCCGTATAGAAGGCTATCTTTTGAAAAAAGGAGGTTATTGAACAATAATTATTGATTTTTTCCAATATTTGACTAAATTTGCACGCGAAAACTGAATAGGTCAGTTATAACTTTATTTAATATACTATTAAGAATATGATTAGACTTGGTATTAACGGATTTGGCCGTATCGGACGTATGGTCTTCCGTGCAGCAGTTGAGAACTTCAACAATGACATCCAGGTAGTAGGTATCAACGACCTGCTAGATGCCGATTATCTTGCTTACATGCTCAAATATGACTCAGTTCATGGCGAGTTCAAGCACGACATCAAGGTTGAGGATAACTTCCTCGTAGTTGATGGCAACAGAATTCAAGTATTCGCAGAGAAAGATCCTTCACAGATCACTTGGGGTGCACTTAATGTAGATGTAGTAGTAGAGTCTACTGGTTTCTTCCTTACAGAAGAGCTCGCATCTGCTCACCTCAAAGCTGGTGCTAAGAAAGTAATCATGAGCGCACCTTCTAAAGATGCTACCCCTATGTTCGTATATGGTGTAAACCATAAGACTTATGCAGGTCAGGCTATCATCTCTAACGCTTCATGTACTACTAACTGCTTGGCACCTATATCTAAAGTACTTAACGACAAATTCGGTATAGTACGTGGTCTTATGACTACTGTTCACGCAGCTACAGCTACACAGAAGACCGTTGATGGTCCTTCTAAGAAAGACTGGAGAGGTGGTCGTGGTATCCTTGAGAACATCATTCCTTCTTCAACAGGTGCTGCAAAGGCTGTAGGAAAGGTTCTTCCTGAGCTTAATGGTAAGCTTACCGGTATGTCACTTCGTGTTCCTACATCTGACGTTTCATTCGTTGACCTTACATGCGAGCTTGCTAAACCTGCTACATATGCAGAGATATGCGAGGCTATGAAAGAGGCTTCTGAAGGCGAACTTAAGGGCGTTCTTGGGTACACTAACGAAGCTCTTGTGTCTACAGACTTCCGTAACGACTCTCGCACTTCTATCTTCGATGAGAAGGCAGGTATCCAGCTTGATCCTACCTTTGTTAAGGTTTGCGCTTGGTACGATAACGAGTGGGGTTACTCTAACAAGGTTTGTGAAATGGCAAGAGTCATCACAAAGTAATTTCCTTTATTTCACGTATTTTAGAGAGGTCGACTCACAAAGTCGGCCTCTTTTTTTGTCTTCATCACATATATTCCATTCATCCATATAATACAGCCATTCATCTTTCCTAACTTCAATCATATTCCTATTTTATCTACCTTTACTTAGTAGTTCTTAAAAGCTGCTATCTTATATTTTCATGTATAGTTTTCTTTAGGAGAGAATGAATGCATTTAATGCACATCTTTAACGAAAATGGAGAGAAAATGATAATGCAAGTTATTTTTGGATGATTTATAATTGATAAAAAAAAACATTACCACAGCCATTTTTTAGCTAAACTAAAAAAACCAGCTATACCTCGAACAACTGATTTATGAAAACTAATAAAATATTTTACTTTACTTCCTGTGTTATGTTGCTCCTTTGGAGTACATCGTGCAAGCACACTGACCCTGACACACCCGTCGATCCCAATAAACCCAAAGACCCAGATCTGACGGAACTTCCAGCAGGCTTATCTTCTAGTCCAGCATTACCATCTACCGAGAAGCCCTGTACCCTTTACTATAAAGCTGGCGGAGCCTTCCCTTTCTCTGGATTTACCGAAGATCTTTACGTGCATATATGGATACACAACATTAGCGGCGATGTTTTCGTTCAAAGCGAATGGGATGTAAACACGGACAAATGCAAATTGGCAAAAACAGAAACGGAAAATGTCTGGAAACTGGAAATAGAGCCAAGCGTACGCGCGTGGTTTGGCGCCGATACCGATGACCAGATGAGTAAAATCGGTGTGGTGGTAAGAAATGCCGCTGGCAGCAAACAAAGCGCTGATATGTTTATCGAACTAGACAATGCTGCCGATGAATTCGTGCCTGCTCAATACGAAGAAAAAGAAGCTCCAGCCGGTATCGAATTAGGTATCAACTACCTGTCCAGCACCTCCGTATGCCTTGCTTTTTACGACAAGGATAAAAACGGAGAACATTATGACCACTGCTATCTAGTCGGAGATTTCAACGATTGGAGCATGAGTAATGACTACCAGATGAAACGCGATGAAAGCAAGGGACTATGGTGGTACACTCTGGAAGGACTCACAGAAGGTAAAGAATATCGTTTCCAATATCACCTTATAAAAGAAGGAGGTGAGGAATTCCGTACATTCGATCCCTATACGGAAATTACCTACGATGGTAGCGATGACAAATGGATCAACTCAAGTACATACCCAGACTTGCCGGCATTTCCTGAGAAAGCCGGCGGGATATTAGGAGCTTTCCAGACCAATGCCCCAGAATACGAATGGAAGTACGATAATTTCAAGATTGAAGACAAAGATAATTTGGTCATCTACGAATTACTATTTAGAGACTTCAGTTCAAATCACGACATAAAGGGCGCGATGCAGCACCTTGACTACATTGAAGATCTAGGTATCAATGCCATCGAGTTGATGCCGTGCCAGGAATTCGATGGAAATGATAGCTGGGGCTATAACCCTAGAGCATACTTTGCCCTTGACAAAGCCTATGGCACGCGAGAGATGTACAAGGAATTCATAGACGAATGCCATAGACGCGGGATAGCTGTGCTAATGGATGTGGTTTATAATCACACTACCGGCTCACATCCAATGGCAAGACTATACTGGGATAGTGCCAATAACCGCACCGCGGAAAACAACCCTTGGTATAATGTGACTGCCACCCATCCATTTTCCGTATATCACGATCTCAACCACGAAAACACCATGGTTCGGGATCATATTAAGCGAAGCCTTGTTTACCTACTGGACGAATATCACATCGATGGATTCCGTTTCGACCTTACAAAGGGATTCACCCAGCGTCAATGCAACGAATCGAATGTGGCCAATTATGACCCTTCCCGCATCGCCATTTTAAAAGATTATGCAGATGCTATCTTTAATAATAACCCTGATGCAGTGATGATCTGTGAACACTTCTGCGAGACAAGAGAAGAAAAAGAATTAGGAGCATACGGCATGAAGTTATGGCGTAATATGAACAATGCCTACTGCCAGACGGCTATGGGATGGCTTAATGATGGAGATGACCTATCAGGAGTGTGGACCGGAAGCAGTATGCCATTCGGCTCTTTAGTTAGCTATATGGAAAGCCACGATGAGGAGCGCACCGCTTACAAGGCACTGACATGGGGAAATGGCGAGTGCAAGACAAGCCTTGACGTTAGGTCAAAGCGACTAGGTCTAAATGCAGCATTCACTCTCCTGGTGCCAGGTCCAAAGATGATTTGGCAGTTCGGAGAGTTGGGATACGACATTTCCATTGAGCAGGGTGGCAGAACTTCAGCCAAGCCCATCCTATGGAATTACTTTGAAGACCCTTCAAGAAAGCAGCTTTATAACACTTATACTCAACTGCTTGACTTCCGCTTCTCGAACCCTTCGTTATTCACATCATCTGCAACCTTTACTATAGAAGCTGGGAGTGGGCGCACTAGTCGCGCAATATATTGTACTAACGGAGATAAAGGATTCGCTTTAGTGGGCAATTTCAACACTAAGAATATTGACCTTACCGCGTGGCCTCCAATGGGCGGAGTATGGCGCGATGTTTTCACATCTGAAACTTACGATATGCCTCAAAATGCAGAAAGAAAAGTCACATTTTTCAACTGCGCCCAAGGCGAATTCCACTTACTTGTAAAAGAATAAGTCGAGTACCCCACAGTATACTCCTTCTTTCAAAGTTGAAACTTTCTCGAAAATCCTCATAGTAAAATTCGAGAACCATTTCAAAACACCTTTAAAACCGCAGAATTCTGCGGTTTTTTTACTATCTTTACAAAGTTTGTGTAGATTAACAATTTAAATTCATTATATGTTTAAAGGACAACCAAAAGGATTATTCGCGCTCTCGCTAGCAAATACGGGAGAGCGCTTCGGCTACTACACGATGTTAGCCATCCTGACGCTTCTAATGCAGGCCAAATTCGGTTGGAGCGAAGCACAGGCAGGTAATGTTTACGCTATTTTTCTAGCAGGAGTTTATTTCATGCCTTTCTTCGGAGGTATTCTTGCCGATAAGATAGGCTATGGCAAATGCGTCACCGTAGGTATCAGCGTAATGTTCCTAGGTTATCTGTCGCTTGTGTTCCCTATAGCAGACCTTACTATGGCAAAATATGTCATGTTCGCAGGCCTAGGGCTTATAGCCATAGGCACCGGGCTGTTTAAAGGAAATCTACAAGTGCTTGTAGGAAACCTATATGACGACCCTAAATATTCTGCTAAAAGAGATTCTGCCTTTAGCCTTTTTTACATGGCCATCAATATAGGTGCTATGTTCGCACCTTCCATGGCAAAGGCCATAACCAATTATCAACTAGGAAAGAGCGGATTCGTCTATGATGCGGCTAACACCGACCCAGCATACCTCGAAGCCCTTTCTGGAGCATACGGACTATGCTTCGGCGTGGCATGTATCTCGCTAATTCTTTCCATAGCCATATACTTCTCTTGCAGAAAATGGTTCAAACATGCCGACATCAACACCAAGCAAGCCAAGGCAAGTGCAAGTGCCCCAGTTAAAGAACTAACACCTAAACAGACTAAAGACAGGCTTGTAGCCCTAGTTCTCGTGTTTGCTGTGGTAATTTTCTTCTGGATGGCATTCCACCAGAACGGCTCTGCCCTTACATTCTTTGCTAAAAAATACACTAATCTCTCTGTTTCTGGTCCTATGAGATTATGGTTCAACATAGGCAGTCTTGCCTTTATCGCAGTATCAGTCTATACCCTTTTCTCTTTCTTCCAATCAGAAACTAAAAAAGGAAAAATCATAGCAGGAGTTTCCACCCTTGCATTATGGGGAATCGCTTATGCCCTATATGCAGGGATGCCTTCTACAATAGCAGCACAGCCATCTGATTTCCAACAGTTCAATCCATTCTTCGTCGTAGCTCTAACTCCTGTATCTATGGCTCTATTCGCCGCACTCGCCAGAAAAGGCAAGGAGCCGAGTGCGCCTAAGAAAATAGCATTCGGAATGCTGGTCGCAGCTCTTGGTTTTGTGATTATCACTTGCGCATCAGTGCATCTGACTTCACCTATGGATCTAGGTAATAAAACCCAGTCTATCCTTAGTCCAAGCTGGCTTATAAGCACTTACCTAACTCTTACATTTGCCGAACTGCTGCTATCCCCTATGGGTATGAGCTTTGTTACCAAGGTAGCTCCACCTAAATATAAAGGTATGATGATGGGTGGGTGGTTTGCAGCTACCGCTATAGGTAACTACCTAAGTAGCATTCCATCCAAGCTTTGGAACAAGATTCCGCTTATGGCTAACTGGGGTATATTGATAGCATTATGCCTGGTCTCAGCCATTATAATGTTCGCTATGCTTAAAAAAATCGAAGCCGCTACAGAAGAATAGGCATGAAACAAAAGCTCATCCGTGCGATAATGCGAATTTTCGCAGCCCTTCCGCTATGTGTGCAATATTTAAATGCACATATAGTGGGGTGGATTGCACGATGTATAATACGCTATCGATGTTCTGTAGTAAAAACTAACATTGACAACGCTTTCCCCGATTTAGATTCTAAATCTAGAAAAAAAATATACCGCGATTTTTATCTTCATTTCGGCCAGTTGGTATGTGAAACCATTTGGTTTGGAGGCAGTAACACTAAAAGGCTTAGGAAAAGTCACATAGTAGAAATAGCAAATCCTCAAGAATTACAGCACCTTTATGATTGCTCACCTGGAACTATAGTATTGTGTTCTCATATGGGAAACTGGGAGTTATATGGAGGCATCCCCTATTACAACTACACTCAGCAGCCAATGCCAGTGAATTACGATAATGCCGGTGTCGTATACAGAAAGCTTAAATCACCTGTATGGGATGATATTTTTAAAACCAACAGGACATTTTGCTGTCCCGAATACTCCAACATGGTGGAATCGTCAAATGTCATGCGACATATACTAACGCATAGGGATAAAAAAATGTTCTACTTCATGATTACAGACCAGTGGCCCTATTTTAAAGCACCATCATATATAATGGTAGATTTCATGGGGCAGATGACTAGAACCATGAGCGGGGGTGCTGCAGTAGCTCAAAAATATCACCTGGCAGTAACGTATATGTCCATGAAAAGAAGAAAGGGTGGCAAAAAATACACCATGCACCTCGAAACCATCTGCGAAGATGCATCCCAAACCACTACACAACAAATCATGGATCGCTATTATGAGTTGTTAGAAAATGATATAAGACAGGATCCAGGTAACTATCTTTGGTCTCATAAACGCTGGAAAAAAATATGATAGACATGAAAAGATATTTCTTAATCTTACTTTTCTCCGTATGGGCTCTTCTTCCGCTCCATGCTAAAAAAGACAATACTTCACGAGTTCTCTATACCCTACCCAAAACTATAATCAGCATAAATGTTGAAAGTATTGAAAATGAAATTAAAGCCTCTCCCTATTCACGATATGGCAAATCCCTTTTAGGGCTTAATCTGCCAGAAAAGGATAGTACCTTTTTCAATATATCAAAAATAAGCATAACAGCGTACACAGAACCAGATTACGACTCACTCTACACTATCAGCCTTATAGAAAGGCAAAAACATGAGTTCGAAAATCTAAAGGAAGAAGGGTTTATTTACAAACAGCCTATGCCAAACGAAAGTAAATCTTCCGCCACTATTTTCCCTATAAAAACCTCATGTCCAACAATTTGGGTAAAACCCAACTACGAAGAAGCTCGCAAAGCAGCATCTAATATAAATCGTTATCGGGAAGATAGATACAATATAGTTACTGGTAACACTGACGCTACATATTCCGGTGAGGCTATGAGAGCTGCCTTAACTGAACTCCACGATGCCGAAAACAAATTACTTTCTTCATTTCTGCCTAGCACAAATACATACATACATTCATATACTTTCGACTTCGTCCCTTCATCGGTATGCACTCGTTTAGAGGCCTTCTGCTTTAGCGAATCACTGGGTGTCCTTCCAGCCAATTCTCCAGAAGGAACACCTTACTATCTTGAAATAAGCATAGAGGAAATAGCCGATCCATCCTATACCGACACTGAACAAAAAGAAGAAAATGCGCTCACTTACAGAGTTCCTGCTATCTGTACTGTCAAAGTGTACTGCTATGAACATGTGGTATGCCATTTGCGGGTACCGATATTTCAGTTGGGCGTAGATAGAACATTGACTTTTTAATTAAAATTACATATTATGACTATCAAGGATTTGACCCCATCCATAGTGTGGGATAATTTTTACAAGATAACCAGAATCCCTAGACCTTCAAAACATGAAGAAAAAATCAGGGAGTATCTTCTTAATTGGGGAAAGGAACATCACTTCGATACTTTCGCAGACAAGACAGGCAATGTCATAATACGAGTACCCGCCACTGCTCGATATGAAAATCGCGAAGGTGTTGTTCTGCAAGGGCATATGGATATGGTCCCTCAAAAGAATTCCGATACCAAGCACGATTTTCTTACCGACCCTATAGAGACAAAGGTGGAAGGCGATTGGCTTAAAGCATGCGGAACTACCCTTGGTGCAGATAACGGATTGGGGGTAGCATTGGCATTGGCCATAGCTGAAAGTAAGGATATAGAGCACGGCCCGATAGAAATTCTTGTAACTTACGACGAAGAGACTGGTATGACAGGTGCACAGGCACTTGAGCCAGGTATCTTGAAGGGTGGCATCCTAATCAATCTCGATTCCGAAACCGAGGGCGAACTGTATGTCGGATGTGCTGGCGGAGTGGATGCATCGGCTCATGGGCATTACAAGATGGAGGCAGCTCCGGAAGGCTACCAGGCTTTCAATTTTAGCGTAAAGGGATGTCAAGGTGGTCACTCGGGCATGGATATTATTCTTTATAGGGCCAACGCGAACAAGATTGCTACCCGAATTTTACTTCCACTGATAGAAAAAGAAGACGTTAAATTAGTCGAAATGGAAGGCGGAACTCTTCGTAATGCCATACCGAGGGAATGTTTCGCTACGCTTTATGTAAAAAACGAACAAAAGGTTAGACACTTTGTCGAGTCCATGGCGGATAATATCAAAAAGGAATATTCTATCACAGATCCAGATATGAGCATAACATTAGAAAAAACGGATTGTGATAAACCTTATGCCCTAGAAAATGACGCCCTAGATATATTACGTGCAGTTTTGGCTTGCCCTGACGGAGTTGAACGAATGAGCTCTTCTATTGAAAACTTAGTAGAGACTTCGAATAATATGGCCATGGTCAAAGTATCCAATGGTGAATATTTTGTAAATAGCCTTCTAAGAAGTTCTGTAGATAGCGCTAAGATGGCATTGTGCGAAAAATTAAAAGCAGTATTCGATCTAGCTGGAGCGGAAACTGATTTTACCGGCGCTTACTCAGGTTGGGCTCCTAATCCAGACTCTCAGATTCTCGCTCTAATGAAAAAAGTTTATGAGAAACTATATGGAAAAGAGCCTAAAGTTATGGCCATACACGCAGGATTGGAGTGTGGTATACTATCAGGGGCTTATCCTCAATGGGATATGATTTCGTGTGGTCCTACTCTATTAAGTCCTCACTCTCCAGACGAGAGAGCCTACATTCCTTCTGTGCAGAAAGTGTGGGATTATCTTAAGGAAGTACTGAAGAATATCCCTGAATGCAAGAAAAATTAAAAGAGCAACTAATGAAATGGGCGGAAATCTATAATGATCCCGCCTATTTCTTAGAAGACCCCATAATATTTCCGCGAGAATTTGCCTCTCTCGGGGCTTCACTTCAAGATATAGAAATAGCTTCCGTATTCGCCTCACACTTAGCGTGGGGAAGGCGTTCTATGATAGTCAAAGATTGTACAAAACTTTTTGACTATATGGAATGGAAACCTCTTGATTATGTTATGAGCGGAACCTACAGGGATGATAATACAAGCATACATCGCACCATCAAATGGAGTGAGATAGCGCAGATATGTCATAGATTAAAAAGCATTTACGCTAACACGACATCGCTTGAGAGCCTAAGTGTGCAGGATATAAGGACTATGGTCTTCGGACAAAAGTTTGACCCTAAGGCAGCAAACAAAAAGATTAACCTTATGCGCCGATGGCTCGTAAGAAGAGACGGCAAAGTCGATCTAGGACTATGGAGAAAAAGTGATCCAGCAGCTCTTGTAATGCCTCTGGATGTACATGTTTACGATCAAGCGAGCGCTCTTGGACTTACATCCAGAAAAGCAAAAGACAGCCTAACAGCCGAAGAGATTACAAACGAATTCAAAGAGATATGGCCGGATGATCCCCTTTTAGGAGATTTTGCCCTGTTCGGATATGGAGTAACACACAAAGCAGATGCCTAGATTATTTATTCTTTCTGGTTGTAATGGTTCTGGAAAGACCACAGCCTCTTATAGCCTGCTCCCGGATCTGTTAGGGTGCGGAGAGTTGGTGAATTCCGACGAATTTGCAAAAAGCCTCTCCCCTTTTAACCCTTCTGCAGCCTCTGTTATGGCAAGTCGGTATATGCTTATGAAGATCAAATATTTGCTTTCAAAAAAAGCTGACTTCATAGTGGAAACCACACTTGCTACCCGCTCTCTTACTAACACCATAAACGAGGCCAAATCGCTCGGTTATGAAGTTACGCTACTTTACTTTTGGATAAACAATGTAGACATAGCTATAAAAAGAGTAAAGAAAAGAGTGGAAGACGGAGGTCACAACATCCCCGAAGAAGTGATTCGCAGACGGTATGTAATGGGACTTAAATATTTTTTTGAAATATACATTCCCATAGTGGATCGATGGGTGCTCGCCGACAATTCCAAAAGCCCTTTTGCCGTAGTGGCAGAAGGCACAAAAAACAATATTCAGATAAAAGACGAAAACAAATATGCCTGCATTAGAAAGATTTGCTATCCAGAAGAATCAGTTGGAAACCCTGGTACGGGAAGCATTGCGTAACGCAGGGTCATACTGCGACCTCTTCTTCGAAAACACCTCCATCTGGTCTTTAATGCTAAAAGATGGCGAAGTGACCAGCGGTGGATATCATAGGGACTATGGATGTGGAATACGTGTACTCGATGGAGAAAAAACCGGTTATGCTTATTCCGAATCTACTGATATGCCATCTCTGCTATGCGCTGCAAGAGCCGCCAGTGTCATTGGAGAAACGCGTGACGTTAGGAAAGGATTCAACAAAATCGACATCCATACTACGAATGATTTTTACCCCATGAAAAAGGACCTTCGCGAAGAAAGCCCTTCGGTACTGGTTGAACTTTTACAGCAGTTGGACAAGACCATTCGTAATGCCGATTCCAGAGTATTTAAAGTCATAGCATCATTATCTTACTCGATAAGTGAAATAATGATGTACAATTCCCTTGACGAATTGACTGAGGATCTTCGCCCGCTTTGCTCACTTAACGTGTCAGTAGTATTCAAACAAGGAGATGATCTTCAAACAAAAAGCGCATCGAAAAGTCTTCGCATGGGAGCGGAATTCTACAACGAAACTCTAACAAAAGAACTAACGGACGAACTTACATCAGGTGTAGATGCTATGTTCGAAGCACGTAGACCGCGAGGAGGTCAAATGAATGTCGTAATGTCTGCCGGGGCAAGTGGCATTCTACTCCATGAAGCCATGGGACACGCTTTCGAAGCCGATTTTAATCGAAAAGGCCAATCAGTGTTTTCTGACAAAATGGGATGCCAAGTGTGCCCTAAAGGCATCAATATAGTGGATGACGCTACTCTACCCTTTTATAGAGGGAGTTTAAATTACGATGATGAAGGTGTTCCAGGTCAAAAAACCTATATGGTAACTGATGGTGTACTCACCTCATACCTTCACGACCGCATTAGCGCACGCTATTATAATGTAGAACCTACCGGGAACGGACGCAGGGAATCATTTAGATACAACCCTATTCCACGTATGCGCTCCACTTATATGGAAAGTGGCACCAATGGGCGATTGGAAGACCTTATACATCTTGCCGGGAATGGCATATTTGTAGATGAATTTGCCAATGGAGAAGTTAAAATAGGAGAAGGAGATTTTACTTTCTATGTAAAAAGCGGATTCCTGATCGAAAACGGGCGACTTACAATGCCCATAAAAGATGTGAACATAATAGGAAACGGACCTAAAGCACTTGCTGACATAGAAGCTGTAGGGTCTGATTTAAAAGTAGATAAAGGTCGATGGACCTGCGGAAAAGGACAAAGTGCACCAGTTAGTTGTGGCATTCCTTCCATATTCATAAAGAACTTGATAGTAGGAGGTGGATTATGATTAATGAGAAAGAATTAGAATTGGCCAACAAAAGTATAGAGTTTGCTCTGGCAGAGGGAGCCGATGCATGCAGAGTGGTTTTAAATAAAAATGTTTCCGACATGCTTGATACCCTTAATTCTCAAATAGACAAAGTCACGCATTGCCTTGACAGAAGCCTATCTCTTATGCTATTCGTGGATGGAAAGTTCGCGTCCTTTTCTACTAACAGATTAGAAGAAAAAGAATTGGCAGATTTCGTAAAAAGGTGCGTACTCATCACAAAAATGCTTGAAAAGGACGATTGCCGCACTTTGCCACAGACAGATAGATGCTGTCACGATGCCACACTCGGCACAGAACTAGGACTTTACGACCCTCAGTACGCTACGCTATCAAGTGAAGTGCGGAAAACTATGGCACTAGCGCATTGTCTGGACATCAAGTCTAATCACAAAGGCTATAGAATAATATCCGAAGAAGGACAGTACTGCGACTCAGAATTCGATTCCATAACACTGGATTCTAACGGATTATACTGCAGGCACTCCGAAACGTCCTTTGAATATGCATCTGAGGTTACCATTCAATCCGACAATGGGGAGAAATATAGCAGTTACTGGTGGACCTCTAGCCCTTTTCTTAAGGATTTCGACTATGCTAATGTGAGCGAAACCGCGCTAAAGCGTGCAGTGGGACAGATTGGCTCTCAGACTATTAAAAGTAGCAAAAGGACTATGGTAGTAGGTCCCGAAGTATCTTCCAAACTTCTAACTCCCATTCTACAGGCTTTAGGCGGATATGCCATTCAACAAAACAATAGTTTTCTAAATAACAGTCTAGCAAAGAAGGTCTTTAGTTCAAAAATGAACTTGGTGGATGAACCTCATCGTTATGGCGAAAGTGGCTCAAGACTATTTGACAGCGAAGGGATAGCGACACGGGATATGGACATAATACGCGAAGGTGTTATAAAAACCTACTTTTTAAACACATATATAGCACATAAACTGGGATGTCAGCCTACCATAGAAGACGCCACGAGAGCACATCTTCTTCCTAGCGAAAAGGGACTAACAAAAGAAGAAATTATGGAAAGATGTCAAAATGGCATTCTGGTAACAAACTTCAATGGGGGTAACTGTAACGGACTCACGGGCGATTTTTCCTATGGTATTGAAGGTTATGAATTCAAAGACGGCAAAATAGTAAGACCTGTGAGTGAAATGCTCATAACCGGAAACTTTATTCAGTTATGGTCTGGCCTACTTTATGCGGGTGACGATCCTATAACAAACATGACAAAATTAATTCCTACACTTGCTTTCGAGGGTGTGGATTTTAGTGGAAAATAAATTTCAATATTATGAAAGTAGATAAAAATAAAGTGGTAGCTCTAAGCTACGAATTAACAGTGGACGGCGCTGTAGCAGACAAAGCATCTGCAGAAAAACCGCTCGAATACATACATGGAAAAGGCATGCTCCTGCCACGTTTCGAAGAAGAAGTTGCTGGTAAAGAAGTAGGTGAAAAATTCGAATTCACATTAAGCCCAGAAGAAGGATATGGTACATATAGTACTGATTATATCTTTGAACTTCCGAAAAGTGCTTTCGAGATGGATGGAAAGGTTCGTGAAGACCTCTTAGTCCCTGGACGTGTCATCCCTATGATGAGCCAAAGCGGTGAAGTGGTTCAAGGCATAGTTAAAGAAGTCAAAACCGATTCTGTTTTAATGGATTTCAATCATCCTATGGCAGGTAAGACCCTGCACTTTACCGGTAGCGTTGTCAATGTACGTGAGGCCACACCAGAGGAACTCGAAAATGGTCTTAAGCGTGGTTGCGGATGCCACAAAGGAAAAGACTGTGAAAAAGGAGCACAAGGAGACTGCTCATGTAACGAGAACTGCAACTGTGGCGACGAATGCAAGTGCGATGATGATTGCAAATGTGGCGACGAATGCGAATGCAGTGACGGTTGTACATGTGGCGACAAGTGCGAATGCACTGAGGAAAACAAATGCAATGATAAATGCAATTGTAAATAATTGCTATAAGCCGGGCTTCAGATTTAATCCGAGGCCCGGTTTTATTTATCTGCTCCTGAAAGTTCGAGAAATGTCATTGGCCCTATAATGAGGAGCATATACGCACTCCAGTTCAGGAACAGAACTTCTAAATTCTCCACCCATAGTAACATACATATACTCCGTTATTACTGAATTCTCTTCAGGAAAGACATCGAACATGTACTGCGTATAAGAAGGCTTCACTTCCCTATAAGCTGAGCCATAATTCACGAGTGAAGACAGTTCATTAACAGGACGAAAAGCAGCGCAACGAGGCATAACCACCTTCACAAAGCTGCGATTATTCTCACTACATATCTTATACTCCACCTTTATCTTATCTCCCACCTGAAGTATATCGCCCTCTGACAAAGGAATATACTTTCCAGTATTATCCTCCCTATAATAAACCACCTGCAGTTTAAATCCATTACTTGATTCTTTCACTTCCTCCAGTGGAATAGAAAAACTCTTCGATGCACTTATAACTAAAAGATTTTTAACAGATTCGCTAGCATTAATTATTGAATTCATAACATCTATAAAAGCAGGTGTCGTGTCCCAGTGCTGCGTTTCCTTCTGCATCAACAGCCATGTACATATACCGTCCACAATCGGTTTAGTGATAGAATCATAGCCCCGAAGTAAATCTGCAATCATGCTATGCGCATATGCCGCGTCCTCCAATAATCCCCTATAAGGCATGACAGCATTAGGATAATACATGCCGCCATAACGAGTCTCTACCGCATATTCTAAAAGTGAAGCCACCTGAGTTTCAAGCGATAGCCACAAAGTCGCATTAGTTCGTATCGGGCCTATTCCCCACTTCCTTGCCAGTACCTCTCCTTCCCTGCTAGCTGCAAGATTGCGTAGCGAATAAAGGCGACGAACCTTATATAATAAGCTTTGTTGTTCATTATTAGTCAAGTAACTATTTACCCATTTTTTAAAGCCATCCATCCTATCATCTCTAATTTCAAATGGAACTTTAGGATACATCGAGCGGATGTAAACATATTGTTCACATGAAATGGCGCTAGAGCGCACAGGGATACGGGCAAATTGGCTTTCATCCAAATATTTAACAGCCTTAACGCACAAATTCTCGCCTAGAACATCTATTCCACACTTTGACAGTTTTGCAAAATGTTCAAGCACCACTGCAGTAATAGCTTGAGACGAACGCATTCCAGAATACCAGGCAAATCCGCCATCTGCATTCTGACACGATATTATCTGTCTTTTTAATGAATCGGTCTCATATTCACAAGACTTCATCTTATTAAGCATCTCCCTGACAT
Source organism: uncultured Bacteroidales bacterium (assembly GCA_934680015.1). Classification (GTDB taxonomy): domain Bacteria; phylum Bacteroidota; class Bacteroidia; order Bacteroidales; family UBA932; genus Cryptobacteroides. The sequence goes on from CAKUSP010000009.1 coordinate 36,739, forward strand.
ATAATGCATCACATAAACTAAGCACATCACCTCCACGTGGAGAAACACTAGATAAGCATAAATCATCCAACATATCGTAAACTCGTCTCTGGCTAACATCAATGCTATCAGAAGATGCATTTGCAAAGTGCTCTAAAAGTATCTGCTTGGCCCCCTCCTGCTGTCCGGGGCGAGAAAGTACCATAGAATAAGATTCCGTAATGACTTGTGTAGCTGGATGTACTGGGATTGTTACCCGAACCGCATCACTATAGGCTTCAGTCGAAGAAAATACGACCTTCACATCCACACTTCCAACCGCCTTAGCCTCTATCGTAAGAGTCGAATTCAAGCTTTCGAATGCCGGTATTAAAGAACTCTCCTCTTTCACAAGATGTCCGTTTACATAACATGATAACTTTCCTTCTATATTCCTGTCATAAATAGAAGAGACAGAAATAGGAATCTCGCATTTATCTCCCACATAAAGATACTTCGGCTCCGATAAAGCTATCCGCACAGGTATAGTAACTACCATTTCTTTTCTTAGAACTGAATTTCTCACTTTAGGATCGTGCGCGAAAAGCGAGACATAGTAAGTAGATAATTTGCCTGAAGTTTTAAACGAAAATCTCGCATATCCATCCTCATCTGCATGTAAAAAAGGCTGGAAAGTCAGAGTCTTTTCGAATTTTTCCCTTATAGAAATCATGCCACTTTCACTGACATTTTCCTCTAAAACGGCTGAACCAGCCACTGCACCGGCTGTTTTCATCATATACTTAACAAGTGGTGAATCCGTTCCCATTTTCCCTTCCCGACTAAGAGTAAAAAGATATGATCCACGATTTACTCTTATAGGGTGCCACTCATTCTTGGCTATATTATCCACACTCTTATCAAAAACCGCTGCCAGGCACTCCACCCCTGGCAAAGTCTTTATTGTGAACGTATACTCGGTATTAGGCAAAGTCCTATCCGCAAAAGAGCAGAATTCAAGAGGCAAATCAAGGGAGTATTCATGGCCCGAAAATACCATGGTATAATCAAGCTTTTTACCGCCTTTAAATGCAAATACATTAACTAGTACATCCCTTCCATAATCTATAGAATGATAAACTAAAGAGCCCCCTTTAACATTTATCTTCATTCTATCTATAAGAGCATTAGTACTTTTGTCGTACACCTCCACTACTGTATATAAATCCTTTCCATCTCCACATCCTAAATAAAAGCCAGAATTATCTGGGAACTTCATTACCACCCACATGACTTGAGAGTGAAGACATCTATCCTCCCGATGCAATCTCAACACATTAAACGATGTAGTATCAGAATAAGTCCATGCACTTACCCTATACACGCCCGAAGTCAGATCACTCATGTCCACCTCAAGGTCTTGGCCTGAAATCACTTTACCCGATTTAACTTCGACTCCGTCTTCTCCCCTTATACTATATTTAATCGGCAAATCAGCGACTATTCCATCACAGGTATTAACATGAAAATCGAATATAGCTTTATCTTCAAACAATATACTGCTCTGTTCATAACCGTTAGTGGAAAAAACTCCCTGTTCACTATTTTTTAATGAGGCTATAACACTTACATGCTCGCTAACATCGATGAACTTTCTAAACTCCCTTACTTCTCCACTTTTTTCTACAATCCTGACATTCAAATTATAATACTGATAAGGTTTCGTGCTATCAGTCGCAAAAGCTATAACGAATGTCCCATCTTCAGACACTTCTAATTTTTTGCTTTCAGCCCCGTCATTAATTTGATATGAGGCTTTTGTCAATGACACTGGATGCCCATCGTACGATTTAAGCATCCCCGTAACCATTACGCTGTCTCCTGGACGATAAACTTGTCTTGTGTCATCAAAGGATACATCGTAAGAAGGAAGCGAAAAGTCATCGAGTCGCAACCCTTTTGTAAAAGAACTGCTGCTGCCATAGCTTACCCTTATAAAATACCGCCCGTTCCCCAACTCCTTATCCATGGGAAAAGACCCTGCTATAGAGCCATATTCGTTAGTATATAATTCCTTAAAGCATATCTCTTTATCGTCTGGCCCCACAAGAGAGGCTCTGCACTTCTGTCCCTTTGACAAAGCTGCAAGGCCCTCCCCTTCATAAAAAAGCACGGATTTAAAATAGAGTGTATCTCCTGGGTTATATGCGCCTCTGTCTGTAAATATTTCCGCGTTCACTCTTGGCTTTTTCTCACCAGAAAACCCTCCGTTGCCCTTCCAATAGAATCCATAGTATGGCATACGGCCAATCATGTCAAAGCCCTTTTCATCCATTGTTCTAAAAAGCAAGTCGCATTTCTGTGGCTTACTAAAAACACTAAGTATTTCTTCTGGCAATGAGGTAAAACCATCTAATGGTATACTTTTACTTTGAGCTATTACCTCATCAACATTTTTCAGTATCACATCTACATTATCTATAGGTTTTCCCGTATCGAACTCTGCCAGGTAAAACCTAAGGCCCTCATTAGATGGACGAAAAGCGACGGAAAGCCTATATGAAGAATATGTTTGTATATTCTTTATATCCCGATACTTAGCCTGCAGAAGATACTCGCCGTCATCGAGATCCGGTAATCTAACGCTTAAAGTATCCACTGCAAAAAAACTACGCCTTGGGTTATCCAATTTCTTTTTAAAAATGGTGGATTTCCCATCGGAAGAAAATAAAGAAATCGTTACTTTAGGTACATTAGTTAGGTATATTGACACCATGGAACTATCAGCGGAAAGATGGATGGATTGGCCCGTAAGAACACCGATAATAGTATCCACACTCTCTATAGTAGAAATAATACGCCTTTCCTCTCCCTTAAACCCTGCACACTGACGCTTGTATTCCTTACACTTCTGATACAGAGTCCTATAGTCGGACTCTGTTGTGGAATTGCTTTGCGAAAGTTTTTCAAATTCTATGTCTAACAACTTTCTTTTTGCATACATGGAAATCGACCTTCCATCATACTTTTCTAAGAATATGCTGTATTGCGACGAATCACATAGCAAGAATTCCAAATATGCAGCCAAAGGATAAGAATCGCACTCGTAGTCCTTTAGAGCTTTAAAATAAAGGCTATCATCCTTAGCGGCACTGTCGTATAGACTCCATAACTCGAATTCGTAATCATTCCTACTAAATTCACTATAAATACTTTTAGAATACTTCTTCCATAAGCCTTTATGTGAGTTTTCCTCTAACCGTGCGCGGTTAAGATGTATAAATTCGTATTTTTCAGCTTTCCGCGCTCCTGTTTCCCTCATCCAGCAGCACGTAAGTTCCGCTTCATTATAGTCACGAATTTCCCTCTCCCACACGCGCGAAAGAGAATCACGAAGCTTCCAGTTTACGCTACAGCCTGTTTCGAAATAGAGTCTACTCGCTTCAAAAAAGTCTTCGTCAAGTCGCTTCTCTACCGCCAAAGACTTGATTTCGGAAAGGATACACATCTGAGTTCGTGGCAGATCCTTTGATTTAGCCTCTTCGTATTGACGCCATAACTTACCGCATTCTGAACGCGCCTGTGAAACTTCACAAACGAAAAAAACAAGGCATAACGACAGTAATGCCCTTTTTATATACAATCTACCCATCACTTTAAATAAATCGTTTGTCCTGCTCAGAGTAGTGATACCCTGCCGCAGCTAACTCCGCTTCCAACTGTTTTCTGTCCTTATGATAGTAGTCACAAATCTCATCCAAGTTGTCAAACTCCTCATCTCTAAGAAGAAAATTAATCGCCGAGACGAGCATCGGCATATCGTGTTCTGGTAAATGATCCATATCTATTGATTCATTAATTTTCCTAACTTATCTACAGCATCGGCCAAATCTTTCCCGAAACTGCTATGCTCCATCAAGTAATCAGAGTTCCCTCCCGAGATGTAATCGTATAAGTCTCTATCCATCTGCATCACATAAGAACTCACCACGTTCTCTATCTCATCTCGCTGCTGCGGTATGTTAGATTGTTGATAAACCCTTAACTTTTGATGTAATATGCAATAGGCCCACTGAACACTATCTGGAGAAAAAACTTTGCTTTCACTCATACTCTTTAAGGTTCTTTCTTATAAAATTGCGCACATAATCTTTAAGTGATTGCGGTTCTAATATTTTTACATCCGAACTCAATCCCAAAAAGAATCGGCACACCCCCGCAAAACTATACACTTCCGTATCTAAAATCCACTCTGAGCCACTTTTCCTAAGGTATTTTTCGGCCAATGGATACTCTTCCACCAACAAAGTCTTGGCCATCACCGTCATCTTGAGCACAATTCGCACTGGTTTTTTCCCGTTGCTCATCCGAAATATATCCATCCCATATTTTCGATGGCTATCCTCTGCTATCCAATCATTATCCTGCACATCCACCTCACCAATACGAGATACCTTAAAACTCTTGTTTTTCCCATCCTCAAGGTCATACGCCCACACATCCACATAATCAGTAGTAAAATCAAATGGCTCGACATAGCGATCCCTTATAGTGTGCGAATTACCAGATTCATAGTCCCTTAAAATCACTAGCTTCTTATCCTTTGCCGCCTGGACAAGCCTTTGAACATGCGTGGAATTACTCCTAGCATCCACAAAGTCTGCAATCGAAGTGGAATCATATATCACGGCCAATTTGTCCTTTAGCCCTTTTTTTAAAGAATTGGCAGAACTTAGTCTATCTATTAAGCTGTTTACCAAATATGCCTCCTCATCGGAAAAATAGAGCAACCTATCGAGTTTAGGGGCTTCATCGGGCATCATTTCCAGTTTATACACATTACCATAGGTCTTCACCACTGCAAATCCAGCATTTTTAAAGGTGTCGATATAACGATAAATCGTGCGATAGGACATGCCTAATTTATCTGCCAATTCATTTATAGTGTAGTCAAACCCGCTTGACAAGTACTGCATGAGACGAAGTACTCTTTCTATTTTAGGCTGATCCATATACCTATGATTCTGCTACCGACCGGCGACTTCTAATAACATAAAAAAGAACAAGCGAAAACAGGAAGATCCCTGTTCCTAAATATGGGATAGTACTCTGCGGAAGATTAAATCCTATCTTGGCTGTAAGTATATAGGTCAGTGTTACAGAGGTCATAAAGGACGCCGGGAAAAGAGTTAAAAGATAGGCGCACTTTTCCCTCTTTTGCGACAAGAACGCCGTTATTGTCCATAAAGCGAGCGCAGCGAGAGTCTGGTTTGCCCATCCGAAATAGCGCCATATACGATCGAACCCATCGGCATCCGATACATTGAACCATAACAATATACCTGTAAGAATAAAAATCGGGACACTAATATAAAGACGATTCCTAACGGAACTCTGATCTAAATGGAAAGTCTCCGCCACGATAAGCCTAACACTACGAAGCGCCGTATCTCCACTTGTGATAGGCGCTGCCACCACACCTAAAATAGCCAACAATCCACCTAAAATTCCTAGCCAATGCTTACTTACTATTGTAACCACCTGTGGAGCGGCCGTTACGCCTTCAGCTCCCATCTGAGCGTTACCACCGCAAAAGAAAAAGTAAGAAGATACAGCTGCCCATATCAGCGCTACTATTCCTTCTGTAATCATAGCACCATAAAAAACAGGACGACCTAGCTTTTCATTATCTATACATCGAGCCATCAATGGAGACTGTGTCGCATGAAACCCACTCACAGCACCACAAGCTATAGTAATAAAAAGGCAAGGGAAGATATGCCCAGCCGAAGGATTCCTATTATACAGACCATCCCATAACTCCGGCATGTTACTCGGCCATTTTACTATAAGGCACACTAACAGAGAGACTGCCATAAAAAGCAGAGCCACTGCGAATACAGGATATATCTTACCTATTATCTTATCTATTGGAACGAAGGTGGCTATAAAATAATAAACCAAGATAACTGCCACCCAGATAAATGTAGTATCAAAAGACTTAGAAGTCAAATCCCCTATTATAAGTGCCGGACTATACACGAACACTGCACCTACCAAAAGCAACATCAAAGCAGAGAAAGCTATCGCAAAAGGTTTTACCTTTTTCCCTAAATACTTCCCGGCCAGTTCAGGAAGGCCTACCCCTCCATTACGAACAGAAAGCATCCCAGTCATGTAGTCATGTATGGCTCCACCGAAAATACACCCCAAAACTATCCATAAATAGCACGATGGTCCGAAGCGCGCTCCTAAGATAGCTCCAAAGATAGGCCCCGTTCCTGCTATATTTAAAAATTGGATCATAAACACCTTCCATGAAGGGAGTACCACATAGTCGATGCCATCAGCCTTAGTGTGCGCTGGTGTAGGTCTGTTTTTTTCCGGGCCGAAAACCCTCTCTGCGACGCGGCTGTAGAAAATATAGCCTAAAATTAAGGCTACGATACTAATTAATAGTGTTATCATAACTTTTCCTCTTGCTTTTATAAACGACCTTTAAAAAAATAACCTAGATCATCTTTTAATAGCCTTTCACAAGAAAACAAAGTTAGCGATTTTCCAGAGCATTCCCAAGTCCGCTACTCTGTACGCACATCTTTTACACAGCGTATACTTTTCGTCCAATTATCTGCGTTAGCACCCTTGTCTTTCATACTTACCGTAATGTTATGTCCTGAATTCACGGAGAAATTCTCGTTATTATTCTTCCTTAGATTCAATCCCTTTGTTCCCAGACTCCAATATGTTCTACAGATCTGGTTCTGGTCATCAAGACATGACTTAGCATTGTAAAGCATAAGGGCCATTTCCAGTTGATTCGGCACTCTGTAGCCTTCAGGACAGAATCCAGCATCCACGGATGAAGCATTAGTGGCGGAAGTAATCTCAGCATTCATCTCGCTTCCACTAAATATTCTGTTTGTGTTATCAGAACTCATAGGCCACACTCTTTCTGGAGAGGTTTCGAACTTCTTGTATAGCAGATTTGTAGGTGCCGTTTCATCTTGATAAGAAAAATCGCGCGAAGTATAATCCCGTAGCGCATTTTCATCCAGATTAGTGCACTCGAAAGAATAGTAAGTTTGGTTAGCCGATGTAGCCTTTTCCTCCACTTCTATATAATTCTGAGGAATCTTGTTAAGTGCTGCATCACTATCCATACCCAAATTCCTTACGCATCGAGTAGCATATTGTGTTACGCCATATTTATCCTCCCATCCACGTGCCTGACTATAAGATGCTGAAGAAAAACCTTCTTGCGCATAAATAGTAACCACACCATTAGAATGATGAGTACTGGATACAACCAGCTGATACCAACGTGCAGGAACTCCGGATGTCTTATCCTCAAGAGTTCTATTATACAGACGCGACGATTGTTCCAATAATCCGTGTCCTGCCACTATCCCGAAAAGCTGCATGGAAGAAGCCATATACCAGCGCACCTCGTCCCGTGAGATAATTCCATCTCCATTATTATCTCTATTACGAGCCATACAATAGTACCTTAGTGACTGATAGCCATCACGCATCTGTGGAGTTTGATTATCGACTTCATAATCCATGTATTTCTGCCATTTAGCTCCTGAAGTGATATCATCTATGGTCGTTACCGTTACACCCGATGGGGCCAATCCCCACTCGAAGACCGTATTTGCCCTTCCATTATAGAGGTCGGTATTTTTTCCGCTATCCGAATAATCGCTGGAACTCTGATTATAATAGTGAACGACATCGTTAGCCTCGTCGTTGCTTTCCAGTCCCCATGCACTCACAAGCGAGGTATAATCTTCATCCACATTATAAATGGTTTTGATAGATTTCTGAAGTATGGATATGACAGATCCAGTAGCCGAAGACTCCTGATCTGTACTTACTTTAGAATTACAAAGGATATGCATGGCCCGGTCCGGCTGATTTACAAACTTTTTCCAAAGCGTAGCAGACTTAGTGTGGGAAATCGGATGCTCGTCATAATAGAATTCATCCACAAAAGCAGTAACGGAAATCTTAGCCTTAAGATCATTAGCCTCGCCACTACCTCCTGATTCGCCTCTATCAAAAAGACTTTTGTTTACAGGGTTTGTTTTCTTGAGATAGTACTTGTCGTTCAGATAATCAGCATATAACTGGGATTGAGTGCGGACAAAATCCACAAGATAACTTATGTCCATTACACCATCGTTATGATATCCTTTAAGGCCCTGTGTTCCATCAGGATCTACATTATTTCGCATCGTTTCTGAAAGAGCGAAAACCGTAGGTACATAAGTGCGTCGCTTCTCAGAATAATAATTACCATCCTCATCCTGTTTATTAAGTCGGAAGTGAACCCACTTGTAATCTATATGGTCTGCCACGTCTATTCCATTAATTCTCACAGGCATAGCCCCATCAGGATTAAATGGAGTTTTTACCTTCCATGTAAGATCGTCGGCATTGGTCGTAAATGAGCCGTCCTGATTTTTCGTGATGAAATTATTGGCACGAAAAGACAGAGTCCGCGACTCATAATGTGAATCGCATATAGATATTGATTCTTTAGCTATCACCACTTCTCCACTGGCACCTGGCTGATTCTCTACAGAGCCACCACTTTGATCACTGGTTTCGACTTCCACACGTATATTATTCACAGAATTTATGGTGATAGTATAAGTGTAAAATGTATTTCGCTCGGTGTTATAATTTGTAAATCCTTCATATACATCACTATCCCATGCATCCCCTTCTGTATAATTCCAATTCCCCAGATGAATAAGATACTGCACATCGCCACCCAAGACCTGTCCCGCGGCGTCATCTTTTAACTCCATATCCACTCGTCCCGTGACAAGAACATAAGTTGAAAAATCATTGGCATTTTGAAAACGTAGGAACTGCTTGCTCACATTTTTCCCTTGCGAATTTATGTAATCTACAACCAACTTTTCATTTAGACCAGCCGCAGTCTTAATCTGACGACTTCTATCATTATAAGAAGTAAACGACTTATTTTTAGGATTCTGTCGATTTTCAAGCATGTAAAATGAAAAACTTGAAGTAGTAGATGAAATCTCTTCAAAATTTCGCCACGGCGTATCAAAAAAACGTGGCGCATACAAAGAATAATCTGAAGTAGGCAGATCTGATGGGACCTCATACGAATCCTCGTCACGTTCAAAGACATAGGCGGTATTAGGTACATTTACCACCTTCCACTGTTTAGGAGTAAAGGAGGATGCCGTCTGTTTATTTGGATCATATCTATCCCCCACCTTAAATACAAACTTTATCTTTGCATCTACACGCTCGAATAATACAGGAGTGCTCGAGGTGTTCATGTCCACTATAGAATTCCCATTGTTTTCACTCATCGTGATACCCGAAGCATGTGCCGTCATAGGGAAAAGTCCGTTACGATTCACACTCTCCACATTCATGTAAAGTATGAAATTCTTTAAATCGTCTTCGGTATTTATGGAATGAGATAGCAGATCAGAAGATATTTTCACCATATCTGCGTCCAGATTGGCAATTAGATAGGCACTAAGGTTTTCTCCTGCAGAAGACTTGATTTTAAAGCCCCCCTTGGCCATAACATTATCGGCAGTGCTGTTGTTTACCCACCACGAATCCTTCGATGAAGCACGTACAGCTGCCTCATCGGCAAGCAGATCCGAAGAGCGGAGCCAATTGGCATATAGTTTATGTCCGTTAGGGCCGAATACAAAAACGAAGATATTGTAAATGTTGTTTTCTTCCTGGCCAAGGGTAAACTTAGTGCTGACTGTGCTTTCCTGTTTCGAGCCGAAGTTCACATATAGCCAGCCTTCGCCTTCCTTTAACGCATCAGCCCCGCCGGTAGAAGGTGCCAATTCTTCCCTTTGACACGAAAGCGAGCCCAATATGGTCAAAACACATGCTGTAAATATATTCAATATTCTTTTTTGCATATCTTCTAATTAATCAAAAGTAGTTTCATTACTAACGCCAGTCCATGCCTTCACCTCAAAATACACTAAACCAGTCTCCGTAGCATAATGGACATATACCTTTATGTTCAAGTCGTCATTACGACATATATCGGTAAGATTGACTGCCTGACCAGTATTATCGATTACCTTTAAATGGGAAACATTGAAATACAAATCCTTAAGCGCTTCTGCATTATCGGAAGTGCCCACCAAATGAGTATCGCTTACCTTAACCTCCTGAACAGGAACAAACAACCACCTGTTATGATAAAGTGAGCTATTATCCATGCAATAAAGTCTTTCGTCATCTTCTCGTTTAGTATACAGATAGTATGGCGAATACTTGGTACCATTTGAGTGATATTTAAACCGATCATAGCACAGATAAGTCGATTCCGCGCTAGTGTCTTCCAAATGTATAGTGCCCGCCTGTGATGTCATCTCCACATCTAAAGATGTTTTGATGTTCATATAAAATTCCGAAGATGCATTTTGAATATTACACTGGTAAGCATCTTGATTACTTACCTTCTGGTAGTTCTTAAAGTACCACAGATAATCCTTCAGGTTATCCTGAACTAAAAGAAGGTCCAGGCTCGGGCGATTTCTTCCACGAAGGACATTGTCGTCTCCATAGATGTAATATGTCGAGCCTTGATTCAATATTAGATAAGGCGTGCCTTCATTAAAAGAACTGGACGCTGTAGAAAGAGAAGCCTCGTAAGAAATTCTTTCGACTGATTCCACCTTAGCCGAAGTAACATTCCGTCCGAAAAGCCCACCTCGAAGATGCAGCACCATTCCATCCATCGAGCCAGGTCCTGTTTCATAAACAAATTGATTCATAAAGGTGCGGCCCTGACCTGGTTCTATATACTCTTCCGTAACATCACTTACTTCATATTTTATAAAGTCTGTTTCTTGAGAGTCTGCTGGCAAATCATGACCGCTTTTATGAAAAAGATAGGACTTAGTAGGATTCCCCTGACTTAAAGCCACATGGTTCATAAACAGGTTACAATCAATAGTGTTATTCTGCACACTCACTCTAACCCTTCCGCAAGTGCGCACCATTTCTATAGCGAATTTATTTTCTCCAGCACCTACAGAAATATCTTTTACAATAGAAAGAGGCATGCATTTGTCTGTATAATCCACTCCAAAAGGGGGTTCAAGACTTGCGCCCACCGCCGGTAGTTCCGCTCCCAAAAAGACATCATCAATCACACTGCCAGCTATATAAGCGGACATCGTCTTCTTAAGAGAATTTGGGATATTGGCGACTATATATACAGTGTAAGCACCACGCGTCATATTCGCTACCCTCACCGAGGCTGTTTTCCCATCCTCGGCTATCTGGATACGATTATTATCCGCATTATCTGAAGATAGTGTACTTATATACGCCGTCACCTTTCCAGTTTCATCCGCTATCCAAATAGACAAATCAGAAAAAATGTCACCCCCCTCAGGAGTAGCTGACTTTACCCGATTTGCACACGAAAGCGAAAGAGTGATGTTAGCATCCTCATGCACTTCCTCCTTGTCAGGGAGATTGGCATGTTCACATCTGGTAAAAAGCAAAAGCCCAAATAATAAACAATATGACAAATGCGTCTTTCCCATTTTACAGATAAATATTCACGTTAGATTGAAGTTCTGACCAATCCTTGATTGTCAATACAATATCAATATCAGACTTGTTCACAAGTAAAGAATAAACATATATTTTACCGGGCTTCCAGTCTATATCCGGTAAAGTAACACTCTGGTAAGCATCGCCTCCTGATCGCGTTTTAAAATAAACCTTTGTGGGCTGAGAATTAGCTTTTCGAGTCTGCGGAACAGCATAGACCATATTGTCATTACCATCGAAAACCATAGTTGGGCTCTTCTGCCCAGCTTTATAGAATTGTTTCCCAAAAGTGCCCTTGTCTGCGGACCATTCATAAAATTTTGAATCCGTGTCATAGGCCAACGCATACCATATCATCCTAGGTGTAAGTAGCGTACCTTCTTCATGCGTATAATGCAAGGTGCCAGTACCTGTAAGACCCGTTAGATAGAAATTTTCCAAATAGTCTGAATAATCGTCTTCTATATCAGAAATATTTTTAAATGCTATCTCAAACTTAAGACCAGAAAGAGCATGTGCAAAATCAAAACTGACAGGCTGTCTTATAGCCTCTATTGTAGCTTCTACTTCCTTAAAAGCTACTAACAAATCTTCATTTCCCGCTGCCACACTATATCCTATAATCATGTCATCTGCATCGGAAGACTGCAAATTTATAGCTGCCCCGCCATAGGGATGAAACGCCCTAAACCTATAAAATCTATTTATTTGCCAATTCTGCACTGGAGAATACACCCATTTGGACTGAGCACTATCATAACCAACCATCTGAGCGTCTGATGTAGGAAAGACATTACTCCCACTAGCAGTTTCAAAACTAATATTATTATAGATACCGAAAACTCCCATAGGTGCATCTATAATATTATCATTAGTAGTTTTATTTACATCTGCTCCAGCACCTGACTTAAGAGTTCTTACTTGTGGGGCCAATGCTATCGGATAGAGATCCCCTACCTGCTCATTTCTAGAACAAGCTGTCAAGGCTAACACTGCCAATATTCCAATGACTTTTAGTGCTCTCATTCTTCTATTTTTATTCACCTACATTCACATCCGATCCAGATGCATGTGTCCAATTCTCCACACTACCTGTAAAATCTATAGGATATTGTCCCACACCTACATATATCGTGTATGTATATGAAAATCCCATATCCCATTCAGATGTTCTAAAATGATTTACAAATAACAATGTCGCGCTTTTATCTTCACTAACCCCATTTATAGTCGAAGTATATTCTATTACCAGGCTCGCTGAATCTGAAAGCATCTGGGGTATCATCACCATGGAATCACCCAAAACTACCGAAGATGCCGTCAAGGCAGTCTTAGTCGAAGACACATCGTATCCGGTACTGGACAGCGAAGAAAGATTAGACCACGAATCATTATCGTATCCGCCTCTTTTATAATCTCCTTTCAGGTAAATTCCTGTTAAATAGACGTGCTTTATGATTATGGTGGGGTCTCCTTGCGCATAAGGGGAAATAGCCGCCTTAAAAGTAAGTTTTGCAAGTTTATGTTTAAAGTGTGTAGGCACGCCGCTATATGAGCCAAGCGTCTCGTTTTTTTTCTTATCCTTAGCTATATCCGCCACCAAAATAGTCTGGTCATCAAACGGCTGTGAGCGGTATGTGCTTACATTCCACCCACTAAAACTAATGCCATCGACAGTAATGGATGGTGTTACCTTCGGCTGCCGATACGAGAAAAAAGTCAAAGTTCCTGTAGAAGGCCAGTGGAATTCTGTCTGGGTGCACCATAAAGATTCGCTAAAAGACACCTTTTGATTCTGTAGTCTATCCCAGCCATCTCGATATATTGAAGCTGAAGACTTATTGTCATCCCAGCTACCAGAACGTAGATAATAAGCAGTGGAATAAAAGGAAAATTCCTTAGGGAAAGCCACGACGACTTTGCTAGAAGTCACATCATAGCATACACTTTGAGCCAAGGTGGGTTCGATCTCCTCCATTTTAGCACAAGACGCTACGCATACCAAGCACATGAGAGCAATATAACTAAAACTATACTTCATACCATTAAATGCTTATATCCACATCTTTCCCGCTCCAGTCATCCATCTGCGGTGCCCAATATATAACACTCTGACTATCGGACACCTTAATAGTGAGCGTAATTTTCTTATTCATTTGAAGGCTAGAAGAAAACACCTCATAAAGAGGTACGGTTGCCTCCTTTGACTCCACTGTATAGTCATTACGATAAAAATCGTATTTAATTTTTAGATAAGGTACTTTAGTATAATCTGGATTATCTCCAGGATTATCAAATTCTTGAGGCAGAAGCATAATGCCATCTGGATACGCAGCCGATGCTACATCTTGAGCCGATGCAGAACTATATTCAATCTCCCTCCCCATGTCAGTGCCAGAAGTATTATACCATATATAATCGTAGGCCTCACTTGACTTATCTACTGTCCACTGGCCAATAGCCGATGCAGAAGTTACTATACCGCTAATGTAACTTCCCTGCTGGCTATAATTTCCAATTGTTATGTTTTTTAGATAAAATTTATACCCCTTTGACGAATAATCTTTAAGGGTTGTCACTTTAAATGAAACTAATTTCGATAGCTTATGTCTAAAAACCGTAGGCACTCCCACATATCCAGCGTAGGAGGCATTGGCTTTCATACCGCTTTGAACATCAGAGACCATAAAATCTACATCTTGGTGCTCATGCACATCCCAAGAGTTTAGCTGAATGCCGGTGTAATTGGCCGAAGAAACATTTACATTGGCCTTTACTTTTGAAGGGCTGTATGCCATAAATGTGAGTGATCCATCTTTAGGCCAATAATACACCATAGAAGCATTCCGCCATAATCCGCCGTTATATGAAATTTCGGCGTCGCTGATATAGTGCTGTACCTGGCTTTCGTAGTTTCCTACGCCCCATTTTACTCCATCAGGAACATACCATACATTGGAAATAAATGGGCAATTGGTATCATAGGCAGAAGCCGCCTTAGTGGAAATCACATTATATACAATCTCCGCTTTAGGGCACACCATAGTCGTCTCATTTTTCGAACAAGACCCTAACACCCATAACATCAAGCCAGGCAGTATTACTATATCTTTGAATTTCATTTAAAATTGTACAGGGTTAGAAACAACTGTCTCCCAATCAACTACAGAAGGAACCCAATAAATACGATCAAGACCCATCTTTATCGTATAGGTGTACTTCTTATTCTGCTCCCAAGCACCGTGAAGTGAAACCATATCCGATGTCGCTACAAGCTTTTCTGTAGCAAAGTTTGTAGCATCAGTGTAAGTCTTTATGGTATATTCTACTTTAATCTGCTGATTTCCTGCTGTGTGAGTTTGAGGAAGTACAAGACGGTATCCATTAACATCGCTTGTAGTATTGTATTTTCCTGCTGCAAGAGGAGTTGCAGATGTATTTTCATGCCATACCACATTATCAGCATCTGCATATGCAGACCACACGCTTGAAGAAAGAGCATCGTCAGTCAAAGTACCTGTCTCATAGATATTCACAAAAGATACCTTATCTATGATAAACTCCTTATCACCGGAAACAAACTCTTTTCCTGTACTTCCATCGTGACCGTTAGCATAGTCATGAAGAGTATTATCCAGAACAGTTTCGAAATTAATTCCCACCACCTGTGCCAATTTATGATGGAAAACTGTCTTCACTCCTGTTTTAAGTCCAGTTGCAGTCTCAGTATTGTGAGTAAGCCCAGACTGCTTTTCTGCTACCATAAGGTCTGTCTGCTGATGAGAAGCCACATTGTAATCCTTGAATTCAAGTCCGTCTTTTGTAGCGTTTACAGAAACATCACCACCCTCGGCATATTTGAATGGGCTATACGAATAAAAGGTAAGAGTACCCTTTTTAGGCCAATAGTAAGCAGTCGCTGTAGACCAGTAAGATACTGCATCCGCTGTGTAACTTACCTCACTTACAGGGATATATAACTCTGTAGTAGCACCTTCTACCTTATAAGCGGTAGTACCAAAGGTGTTAGTGGTACCATACACGATGCCATCGATTAGCGCTTTAGAAGTTTTAGCCTTGCTAATGGCTACATCAAAAGTAATTTGTTGCGAGTTTTCCGACTGTAACAAATCATTCTTCGAACATGCTGCTAATACACTACAAGCAGCAAGTGAAATAAAAACAACTTTCTTCATATCAATAAATTAAATATTAGTTCCATTTACAGTTCCTACTTCCCAATCCACAACATCCGGAGCCCAAAGTATCTCTTCAAGACCAAAGGTTATAGTAAGAGTATATTTTTTCCCCGCTTCCCAATTATTTGGATACAAATCATTAAGTGATTTCTCTATGCGAACATTTTGAACAGCTTCTACCCCATAATTAGTCGTGATAGTATACTCTATCTCAAGTTTCTGGGTATTATCTAAATTCTGTGGAAGCACATATTTATAATCGTCTACGTTCGGAGTCAAATCTACACCAGTGCTGGTTACCTGCGTATCTCCTGTAAATACAGGGAAGGAACCGTTTTTTGTAGCACTTGACCACCCTGTGGCCTGAGAATAATCCTTTTTGACTTCTACTCCGTTTAGAGTTATAGATTTCACCTTAAATGTTACTCCAGCATAATCAGACTCTGTTTTAACATTGAAAATCAGATAGCTCTGAATATGTCTAAACTGAGTAAGGACACCCTGTTTCCATGTATGTCCGTTATTTCCTTCGAATGAGGTGGTATTACTGCTCTGGTCCTTTGCTATATCCGCTACCAAAAGGTCCTTATTGACATTCTTCATAATAGAATAGCCAGAAAATTTAATACCTTCCTTATCACAAGACACCGTTGTTTCCGTATCTACAATTGGAGAAGGAGTATTATCTGACCAAGCGAAGAATGTAAGAGTCCCCGCTTTAGGCCAATAGTAACTGGTCGTCGGATTCTTCCAGCACTGATTGGCAGTATCATACGAAATCTCCGCATTCTTCAGATACTCTACGGCAACATTCTTATCGGCATCCCATGTCTTCCCTTTTTCAAGATAATAAGCAAATGAGAAGAAATGATTGTCTTCACTAAAACCTGAGACGGCTTTAGTACTAATGGTCTGGAAAGTAATCTCACGAGGAGATTCCGAAACCACGACTTCGTTTTTTGTGCACCCAGCCATAACTGCTATGGCAAAAGCTGCTGTAAAAATTTTTTTCATACACATTTTATTTATTAAATTATTATTTACATCGTTACATCATAATGCTCCTCTTCCCAATCCTTCACTGTAGGGTCAAAACCACCTCCTCCTGGAGTCGGTGGAGTGATAGGTTTAGGAATATCAATTACATCATCTATTAAAAGCCAATGATGTTTTATACATATCTCACTTTTAAAAAGATCTGTAATGTTGTATTTTTTCTCCACACGCGTTCCATCCGAAGTTACTATATCAAAATCAAGATACAATTCATTCACCCCATCCGGAATACGTCCAAAAGTATTGAATACATTACAAACCACAGAAGATCCCTTATCCTCGCTGGTAATAAGAGGAATGTTGATAGAGCATGACTCATCCGTTTCTACCTGCCGACTAGTTACTCCTATTCCAGGAGTCATGTCCGTAAGGACAGCACGAGCCGAGGATATATACTCTGCTCCACTCACTCCTACCTGTAAATAATACGACTCTACAAGGGTAGTAGCCTCCATCTCTA
This sequence comes from uncultured Bacteroidales bacterium, assembly GCA_934680015.1. GTDB lineage: Bacteria > Bacteroidota > Bacteroidia > Bacteroidales > UBA932 > Cryptobacteroides. The sequence goes on from CAKUSP010000009.1 coordinate 54,007, forward strand.
TAGTATATATTCCGTTATGATAAGGAATATTCAGTCCATCACTACAAGCAGATACAATGTGCTCAGGCTGGTATCTAAGCGATTGGCCTGGAAGAGTTTTTACCTCACTTTCAGGGATCAGATCCGTGTAAGCTCTTATCGAGCCGTAACTACTCTGGCCCTCCACCAGAGAATGCTCTTCACCGAATTGATAGGCAACTACTCTGTAATCTCCTGGTAGTATCGATATATCCCCGGAAATGCTTCTCACGCCATCTTTACTACTTACTGATGAGATAAAACTTTCTGCTAAAAGTTCATTCCCTGATGCATTGTAAAAGAGAACGTGCATTACCTCAGGTGATATGGTAGGCACAACTATATTCGGATTATAAATATCACAAGTCACATTCTGAACATTCTCGACATTAATACTTACCTTTATGCGCGTATAAAAATCAGGATCTTCAAGTGGGCGTCGCACACAAGAGAATAGGCCTAAAACCATCAGCATAAAAGGGATAAAACTACTGAACTTCATATCAATATTTCCTTTTATGAGATGAATAAATAGGGAGAATAACGCTTACCGACGCTCCCACCGGCCCCCATAAAGTGTATTTTCCCACTTTATAAGGGTCCCTAAACAGATGTTCATAATCAAGGCTTGGCTGATAATGCCTGTAGTCTGACGATAAATAACCTAGACTAAGTCCAAGTTCCACTCTAAAATACTTTCGTATTGGGAAAACATAGCCTAGCGTAGCCCCAACAGACCAATACTCTCCTTGATAACAAAGGGATTTATCCCACTGAAGGTCGTATTGAGCGGTCTTTCCATATATTCCTGCATACCACCCACTCATGCGCTGAGCATCTCGTGGCGCTATATAGTAACGGCCCTCGATGACGAGTTCTTGAATCTGAAAAGCGTATTTTCGATCATGTGGGCCCCATGCCCACCACGGATTCAAATAATTAACACCCAGACTAAACGACTCACCTAACGGGATTTCTACTCCTACATTCAAAGCCGTTACCGCATCATATAGAATATTAGTCTTCACAGTAGCCAAAAGACTCTGGACTTTCTGCTCTTGAGGTGAAACAGATCTTTTCAATATTTCCTCGGGTGATCTAAGAGTATCTGCCAATTCGTCTTGAGGGATAACGGCCAATGCTTCACTCCACACACAAATCCATGTAGCCGCTCTTAAACGACGCATATAATTTTTCTTCAAGTAGTTCCAGGTAACTCCAGAGTCAAGATTCTTAATTCTCCATTTCCTTGTTTCTTCTCCTATTCCTTCTGCATGTAGAATACGAAGCAATGCTTCTCTATTAGGTCGGAAATAGTTCTGCTCGACTAAAGCAGTAAGACCTGGCCAGTTTTCAGCTAGCGGACTGATTTTAATCTTCCCATCGTCGAGTTTCCCGTTTTTACTTAAATGAAGCAATAGGGATTTCGCTGCTTGCGCACGCTTTTCAGACAGCCACTTATTGTGAGGATAACCGCCTTCCGGAGAAGCCCATGCATATACGGTTATACTATCTACATGCTGCGCATTATTCAGGTAATATCGGATTCTGGCTATAGACTTACCGTTGTCTAGATAATCCGGATCTACATCTATCTTGTCAAATCTGTAATGAATCGTAAACTCCTCCCTAGACCTAGATAACTCAAAAGACTTTTCTGCCTGGGCATTTGCTGGAGCCCAGAAGAAAAAAGCGATACTAACTAGCACCGCGGAAACGATTTTACCATAATTAGAAATCATCACTGCTAACCATCACGGCTTCGCAAAGATAATACATTACCCCCCCCCTTCCAAATTTTTTTAACAAAATTTTAATATTTTTTTAATAATTCACGATTATCGCTCAATCCATGACATAAAATCTTCTACTCTAGACCTGCTTACAGTCATCTCTACATCACTTTTTATTGAAGGGATAACACGTAACCGCCCGCCTATCTGCTTAACGATACTCTTTATAACCTTGTATGACACTATCACACTTCGAGAAATTCTAAAGAACGAATCCGATGGTAATTCCTCTACTATCACATCTAACGAAGAATCTATTATATACCTATCTCCATCAAAAGTAACTAGATAATTATTCTTCTCCTCTGAATATATAAAAGCAATATTGGACACCTCCACAGGAATTATCCTGTCATTAAACTTGACTATATATCTTTCTTTATAGACTTTCTTATTCTCTGGGGCAGAGGAAAATTTGGAAAAAAGATAATCGATATCCACCACACCGCCGCTCATGCGACATCGCCCTACTGCCCGACGAAGAGCATCCGGTTCAATCGGTTTTAGAAGATAATCCACACTTCCAGCCTCGAATGCCTTTATCGCATAATTGTCATAAGCAGTGGTCATTACTACTTTCGAATTCACCTTTACCCTACGAAAAATGTCAAAACAATTCCCGTCCGACAATTCCACATCCATAAAAATCACATCCGGATGATGAGAAGTGTCTTCAAGCCACTGCACCGTTTCCTTAACAGAAGAACAGATACCATCCACCTCGACATCTGGAAACAGTCTATTCAACTTACCAACAAGACTCTTTTGAGCCATCGCTTCATCTTCTACTATTAACACTTTCATAATAATGGCAATTTTACACAGTACGACGACTGCGATGAAATAATCTCCACATTCTTACCACACAAATCCAAATATTGACCTCTAATATATTTATGTCCAAGCCCCGTTGAAGGAGTAGAGCTGACCTTAGGAATAATATTATTTCTAACCTGCAAATACTCCCCATCCGAATTGATTTCAATCATAAGAGGATCATCCGCCCTAATGGCATTATGCTTTGTAGCATTTTCTATCAACAGCTGGATGGCACAGGGCAGAATCATCTTCGACATATCAGACTCTCTAACTTTATACTCTACTACAAAACCTTTAGGAAAGCGTACCTTTAACAAATCCACATACCCTTCCACAAATTCCAACTCTTCACGGAGCGTAACCAAATCCCTTTCTTCACTCTTTATAAGATACCTATATACCCCTGCCAATTTATGTGTATATAAACTTGCCTGCTCGTTTTTTCCCTCACATATTAGACAATCCAAAATATTCAGTGAATTGAACAAAAAATGAGGATTAACCTGACGCTTCAACTTGATGTAACGATATTGGGCAAGATTCGCCCTTTCTTTTGCCTCCGCCATCTGAGTTCTCGATATTTGAACATAATGGACCAGATACATTAGACTGAAAAGCAATATATTAGCCAATAAAGACACCATATAACGCAGAAAGAATTCTGCATCCACATTCACGATCAAAGCCTCAGGAACTGATACTGCAAATAAGAAAACAACCAGACTAACTATTCTAAATCCAACTTTCCATTTGCCATAAACAGAGTGTATAAAATGAATGTACAACACATCCGCGCATAGGAGCAATACTAAAGACACGCTATTGTTAAGTACCCCATGTACAACACCAAATAATTGATCTGCAGTAATATTACGAGTGGCAAAAATGCTACCTATCACATATCGAAGGAGCAAGATTCCACATGCACCTACTATTATGTATCGGATATAATTAATGCTACTTCTATCTTCGTCTCTTTTGAAAAATTTTGAAAGCCATGATATTGACCAACCTAAAATCTCGGTAGTCAAAACAGTGGACAAAGCGTGCACAGCGATGCCAGAAGAAATCACCCTTGATAGGACATCAGCTCCCACCATTCCTAAGACATACCCCAACACATTAACTGCAATGATACTGACAGCAAAAAATTCTACCACTACATGCTTTTTAAAGCAGATTATAACGGCCATGGCAATAGTCAACATGGTAAGTGCCATTTCATCCCCATAGCCGAGTGTTCTACACGAAAAGGCCAATACCGCATGTAGAACAGCGAAAATGTGGATAATCCAGGCTATCCTTATGTTCTTTATACTTTTCATATTATACCATCAATCACGAATATAGTAATAATCTAAAAGAAAACAAGAACATCACACTTCATCCTTAAATAATTACCATTCATCGAGCTCTATAGTCATCTCGGTTTATCGCTTTATTTCTTTACGCTATTTTTATCTACTTTCGTAGCATAGATACACTAAAAATCGTAATCAATAATGCAGAAATCTAAGTTAAGCTTTTGGCAATTATGGAATATCAGCTTCGGGTTTTTCGGAGTTCAGATTGCGTATTCTTTGCAAAGTGCCAATATCAGCCGGATATTTGCCACATTGGGAGCAGATCCGCATAGTCTTAGTTTCTTTTGGATTTTACCTCCACTCATGGGTATGATAGTTCAGCCATTGGTGGGCAAATATAGCGATCGCACTTGGTGCAGACTTGGTCGTCGCATCCCCTATCTATTTCTAGGCTCTATTATAGCCATTGCTGTGATGTGCCTTCTGCCGAATGCTGGCAGCCTAGGTCTCTCTATAGGAGGAGCCATGATATTCGGCTTAGTAGCACTTATGCTTCTTGATACCTCCATCAACATGGCTATGCAACCATTTAAAATGCTAGTTGGCGATATGGTAGGAGAAGAACAGAAAGCCAAAGCTTATTCTATACAGAGCTTTCTATGTAATGCAGGCAGTCTCGTAGGTTATGTATTCCCATTCGTATTCGCATGGATAGGACTGGCCAATACAGCCCCTTCAGGTCAAATTCCAGACACGGTGAAATATTCCTTCTACATCGGAGCCTTGATTTTGATTTTATGCGTACTCTTTACCACTCTAAAAGTTAAGGAGATGCCGCCTAAAGAATATGCAGAATTCCATGGGATAGACCTAGAAAAGCAAAATAATGAAAAAACACCAGGGTTCCTTTCACTATTAAAGAATGCCCCATCTACTTTTTGGAGCGTAGGGCTTGTCCAATTCTTCTGTTGGGCAGCGTTCCTTTACATGTGGACCTACACTAATGGGGCCATAGCTGATAATGTGTGGGGGACTAGTGATGTTCGCTCCGAAGCATACCAGAGTGCTGGTAATTGGGTGGGAATTCTTTTCGCTGTTCAGGCAATAGGTTCACTTCTGTGGGCTCTTGTCATTCCTAAGTTTCGCTCCATCAAGATTGCCTACGCAGTCAGTCTTCTTATAGGGGCCATAGGATTCATCTCAGTGTTCTTTATCCACGACCGCTACCTTCTATTCATCTCATTCATTCTAATAGGCTTTGCATGGGCCGCCATGCTTGCAGTTCCTTTCACTATACTAACCAATTCCTTAAAAGGCGAACACATAGGCACATACCTAGGACTTTTCAATGGTACCATTTGCCTTCCACAAATAGTGGCAGCAGCCTGTGGAGGTCTTTTACTGAAACTAATGGGAGGCGCTCAGGTCAGCATGTTCATTATAGCGGGAATTTTACTTATATTGGGTTCACTAAGCATAATATTTATAAAAATTAATAAAAACTAATAACTTTCACCTGTTATTATGAGAAAATTATCAACACTTTTTACTGTTTTCCTGCTAAGCGCATTGGCCAGTTTTCAGAGCCTTGCCCAATCTGGATATAAGATTGAAGGCGAGGTAGTGGATAACTTCGGTCCAGTGTCTGGTGCTGGAGTGCTGGAAAAAGGCACATCTAATGGGACGGCTACAGACCTTGATGGTAAGTTCAGCCTAACCGTTTCTAGCCAAGACGCTCTCATAGAGATCAGTTTTGTCGGTTATGCTACACAGACATTCGCAGCAGGCAAACTTCCTAAAACGATAAAATTGGCCTAAGATAATCTGTACCTTGAAGATGCAGTCGTCATCGGTTATGGTTCACAAAAGAAAAAGGAAGTTACAGGTTCTGTAGCATCTGTTAAGGCAGAAGATTTTAACTCTGGAGTTAAGAGCAATCCTATGGGACTTCTACAAGGCAAAGTAGCCGGTCTTAACATCATCCGCACTACGAGCGATCCTACTGAAACTGGATACAATATCCAAATTAGAGGCTTTTCAACACTAGACAAAGGGGCCGGTACATCTCCTTTGTTTATTGTCGATGGAGTACCAGTAAGTAACATCGACAATATCTCCCCTAACGAAATAGCTTCTATGGATGTGCTGAAAGATGGTTCTGCTGCTGCCATCTATGGTACGAGAGGAACAAACGGTGTCATCATCATAACGACAAAGCGTGGAGAAAACTTCACCGATATAGCACAAACACGCGTTGAATATGCTGGATATGCCTCGGCATCAGTGCGTAATGGCAATCTAGGCATGGCCACCCCTGAAGAATTCGTAAAACTTTCCGAACTCTCTAATGGTATGGTTACGCCAGGTATTTATCGCGATGCCGAAGGAAATTACCAACTCACCGATTGGGTGGGAGAACTTACTCGTGATGTCGCGCTGACACATAGCCACGATATCGCCATCAGCGGTTCCTCAAGCAAATTCAACTACCGAGCTTCCATTTCTCACAAGAATGCCCAAGGTATAGCGAAAGTGACTAATCGTAAAGAGACCATAGCTAAGATCTCTGCTTCACAAAAAGCACTCAACAACATGCTTGAACTTCAATACGATCTGTCATACATGCAGTATCGTAACGACAAATTCTGCGGTAGTTTCAAAGATGCTGCTCTTATGAACCCAACATACCCTATATACGATAAGAGTACCGCTTCTGGTTACTTTACTCCTATACGCGCGACTAACCCTGTAGAAAATATGAATAACAAGGAAAGCTACGGCGAGGGAAACTATTTTAGGGGATCTATCAAGGCCACATTAAACCTTATGAAAGGTCTTAAGTTAAGTGCATTCGGAGCTTTGGAAGATGGAGACAATTATGGATATTGGGCTAATAAAACCATTAACACTGATGTTTCAGGTTCTGGGAAGGCAGGACGCACTACTGACCTAAATAGAAACAGACTATTCGAAGCCACTCTTGACTACAATACTTCTGTTAATGGACATAATATAGCAGCCGTAGCTGGCTTCTCATACCAGAACTTCATGTACGATGGCTCAAGCATGGAAAACAAGGGCTTCGCCACAGAAAGTGTTAAATACTTCCAGATAGGGAATGGTGATGCTGAAGGAACTTTTAGAAGACTTTCCTCATATAGGAACTCTAACACTCTGGCAGCATTTTTCGGCCGTGTAAACTATAACTACCTCGAAAAATACATGCTCAGCGCATCGCTTAGAAGAGAGGGTTCTTCAAGATTCGGAGCCAATCATAAATGGGGGCTTTTCCCTGCAGTAAGTGCAGGATGGCGAATAAGCGGAGAAGATTTCATGTCAGATGTAACTGCAGTAAATGACCTTAAACTACGTCTTGGATTCGGTGTCACTGGTAACAACCTGAATTCCGACCTCATGTCTGTAGCCATGCTGTCTAATGGAGGAACATTCTGGTACAATGGCAAGTATGTAAATACCTACACCGTTTCACAAAATGTCAATCCAGATCTTCGCTGGGAGAAAAAATACGAATATAATCTAGGTGTTGACTATGCCCTATTAGACAACAGACTATATGGAAGTCTAGACCTGTACTACAGACAGACTCGCGACCTTCTTTGGGACTACGAGGTGCCTACTCCTCCATACCAATATCCTACTCTTCTTGCAAATGCCGGACAGATGGACAGCTATGGTGCAGAACTTTCACTAAGCGCTGTTCCAGTCAAAACCAACGACTTCACATGGGTTACTACACCTACGATTTCATTTAATCGTAACTACATCACCAAGCTTTCGGACCCTGCACTCGGATTCAACTACAAGCAGACCACTTGCGGTGGCGTGGGAGAAGATGGTATGATGAGCACCAATACTCAGATTCTCGAAGAAAAACAAAGTGTAGGTGCATTCTATGGCTTTAAATACTACGCTATTAAAGACGGAGTATGGTACTTTAAAACTCCTGCAGGAGGTGTAGTGACAAGCGATGGTGCAGTGGAAGCATACAGACAAGTTATCGGTAATGCTCAGCCAGACTTCACTTTCGGATGGAACAACTCTCTACGATATAAGAACTTCGACCTTACAGTATTCTTCCGTGGAGTATATGGCAATGATGTTTTGAACTTAACACGCTGGGCTTATGGTCCTATGGCCAATGTTCAAAATAACATATTCATGAAAGACGTAAATGGCAAGAAGACAGTTCTTGCTAACAAAGCCGTGTTCTCTGATTACTATCTTGAAGATGGCTCTTATATAAAACTTGATAATATCACATTAGGATATACCTTTAAGGTAAAAGAAAATAGCTATGTCGATCATCTTAGACTCTATCTTACAGGTCAGAACCTACTTACTATAACCAAATATAGCGGGCAAGACCCTGAAGTAAATACCACAGATGTAAGGAGTTCAGGTATAGACTATTGCGACTTCTACCCTACTGTGGCTACTTTCATGCTTGGAGTGAACATTTCATTCAAATAATTTAGAAAGATGAAAAAATCAGCATATATATTTACTGCCATATTGGCATTCGGAATGCTCGTTAGTTCTTGTGATGACATGCTCGACGAGAAGAACTATGGTAACCAAACCATATCCGATATGATGAGCGACGAAGACAATGTAGTGCTCCTAGTAGGTCAAATCTACGCAGACCTCAAATACACCCACGATCATTGGGGATATTGGGGCTTACAGACTATAACAGCCGATGAAGGTATCTGCATACCTCGCAACGGGGGCCAAGATTGGAATGATGGCGGGTATTGGATGAAGCAAAACACCCATGAATGGAATCACAGGGGTGATGCCATTGCCAATGTGTGGAATATCACTATCTCCAATGCCATCCTCTGCAACAAAATCATAAACACTCTTCAAACCTATCGCGAAAGCATGCATGAAGATGTTTATAAGGCTTACCTGGGAGAAGCTGAAGTGCTACGTTGCTACTATTTCTACCAACTATTCGACTGCTTCGGACGCATTCCTTATACCGAGAAATTCGAAGAAGCAACGGGTCCACTTCTCGAAGCCCCTGAAGTATGGTCTAACCTTGTAGCAATTCTCGAGCGCAATGCTCCTAACATGACAGTGGTTAATGATGGCAATCGCAGTTCCCTTTATGGTAGGACGACGCAGGGATTTGCCTATGCTCTACTAGCACGTCTTTACCTTAATGCCGAAAGTTACGGCTGCACTTTGGAAAATGTATTCAAAACTGTTGAGAAACCTGAATCCTTCAGCGGCTCATTCTATGACAACTGCCTACGCTGCTGCGAGAACATAATCAACTCTGGAGCTTACTCTATTGAGGATAATTATTTCACGAATTTCAAAATCAAAAACGAAAACAGCCGTGAAAACATCTTTGTAATAGTAGAAGATGGTAGAGAAGAAGGTGAACGCAGTACCACGGGAGCTCATACTTGTATGAACAAACTCCGTATCACACATAACACCATGCACTATGGAGTTCAATTTGCCTATGGCCTATCACTTGACACATGGAATGGGTTTTGTGCTCGGCCCGAATTCTTAGAATTATACAAGGGGCGTGATGTACGTGGCATGGGTGATGAAAGAAATGGTACACATAATACTAAAGATTGGGGATGGTTTGTAGGTGGAGTGTATCAAAAGGGTTCAGACCAGCTTTACCTTGATACTAAACAGTTAGACGAAACTGGACAGGCCACTCCTACAGTCATAGTACCTACCATATCAAATATTAGAAACGGTAGCAATATGGACGGCGCCCGTCTAAGCAAATGGGAGATAGACAAAAGCGGTGATGGACTCTATAAATACGAAGAAAACGACTTCCCTATTATGCGCTATGCCGATGTGCTATGGATGAAAGAAGAAGCCATCATGAGAGGAGCATCGGGAGCAGCATCAGGAGTCAATACTCCAGATTTCCAAACCATGCTCGCCCGTAATTTCGCTTACGATAATGGTATAGAAACTTTCAAAGAGCAATACGGAGACCCTTCAAGCTGGACATTAAAGAATATACTTGATGAAAGAGGCCGTGAATTCACTTGGGAGATGATACGCCGTCGTGACCTTATCCGTTTCGGAGAATTCGCCAATATCCAATATGTTCGCGACTGTTCAAACGCTTCAGCTCGAGCTGATATCAGAAAATGGTTCCCTATACCATATTCTGTTTTGGAAAAATCATTAAGAGATGAGAATGGTAATCCTATATGGACTCAAACGCCAGGATACGAAAATTTATAGTTTATTAATTAATAATCAATTATTATGAAAAAATCAATTTATTTCTTAAGTGCACTTGCACTTCTTGCAGGACTTGCATCCTGTAAAGATAACAAAACCGATGAACCAGATATCGATAATATCGTCCTCGATGGTTTCTATGTCTACGGCGATGCTACAGGTAGTGACAAAGTAGAGTCTAAATTTGCTCTTTCACCTGGAACTAACGAGGTGGACAAAACTCTTCGCACTGGCATGTACGAAAAATATGTATGGCTCGAAGCTAACAAACCATTCGCTCTTATCGAGAATCAAGCTGGTACTAAAAAATACTATGGTGCTAACCTTACAGAGGTGAACTATGGTTATGATGAAAACGATCCTAACTGTAAGAACTTTGCCGATAATCCTAACATGCTTATCCAGCAGGGGTTGCTTATCGTAGGAGAAAATGCTCCTAAGATGCAGGTTAAAGAAGAAGGTCTTTACCACATTATTCTCGACAACAATGCTAATGGAGATCTTCCTGATGGAGCTCAGATCGTTATCCAAAAGGCAGACTTCGGCGTAAGAGGTGGCATGAACGGATGGGGGTTCACTGCAGGTGAAGTCACTAAGAATGAAGACGGTACTATCACTTACACATGGAAAGATCAAAAACTCGCTGCCAATGGAGAATTCAAGTTCGCTTCTTGCCATGGATGGAAAATCAACCTCGATGTAGATGGTAAAGTAAAGGCGGAAGTATCTCTTGGCCTAGATAAAGACGGTAAATTCACGAATGTAAATGCCGGAAACATTAAAGTGGAAAAAGCCGGTCTGTACACGATTACTCTTACCTATTCATGTACAGGTGGCGAACTCGCTAAATCTTTCAGTTATACTGTAAATCTTACACAAGAAAGCACCACTCCTACAACCCTTTACATGATCGGTAACGACTTTGGCGACTGGAAATGGGAGAACGAAGGTGTAGTATCAATGATCCCTGTACATAGCAATCCTGGACAATTCTGGACAATACGTTACCTTACCACAGAGTCACGCTTTAAATTCTGTACTGTAAAAGACTGGAACGGCGACTTCACATCTCAGGGAACTGACTCAGGATATGTTGTAGGAGACGATAATAACTGCGCAGTAGAAAAAGAAGGTCTTTATATGATCTACATTTCTCTCGAAGGAGACAAGGGCATCACGATAGAACCTGCTAAAGTTTATGGTATGGGCGACTGCTTCGGAAACTGGGACGCTGACACTCATCCATTCGAAATCGGAAAGACTGCTACTGTAACTCTTCCTAATGCAGGTGCACTTCGTATGTATGCTTTCAGTTCTAAACACGCTTCAGCTGACTGGTGGCAGATGGAATTCAACATATACGATGGAAAGATCGTTTACCGTGCAGACGGAGGAGATCAGGAAGCCGTTAATGCTACTGCAGGACAGGTAGTAACACTTGATTTCAATGCTGGTACTGGAAGTATCAAATAAAACTATATTGCATTAATCATAAGTTTAAAAAAAGGCCGGTCGGAATATTCCGACTGGCCTTTTAAAATACATTTAGCGTGACTATTACTCCACAACTACTTCACCATTTCTTACGTCTACATTAAGTTTAGTACCTTTGGTAACCTTACCTTCAAGTATCTTCTTAGCGATTATATTCACCAGTTCTCGCTGCATAAGTCTCTTGATAGGACGCGCGCCATAAGCAGGATCATAGCCTTCGTTAGTCATATAATTCTCGAAATCTTCTGAGAACGAAATCTCTACTCCACTATCAGCAAGCTTATTTCTAAGGATATTCATCTGCAGGTGCAGAATCTGACGTATATCATCTTTTGTAAGCTGCTCGAAAGTGATAATCTCGTCGATACGATTTATAAATTCTGGACGCATCATCGTCTTGATCTGTTCTGCCGTAGCGTTTGATGTCATGATCAAGATGGTGTTCTTAAAGTCTACTGTACGCCCTTTATTATCTGTAAGACGTCCGTCATCGAGCACTTGAAGCAATATATTGAAAACATCTGGATGGGCTTTTTCTATTTCGTCAAGCAGTATGACTGAATAAGGTTTTCTTCTCACAGCTTCTGTCAGCTGACCACCCTCGTCATACCCTACATATCCCGGAGGCGCACCGACTAGACGGCTCACTGAGTGCCTCTCCTGATATTCGGACATATCGATACGGGTAATCATATTTTCATCATTGAATAAGAATTCAGCCAGACTCTTGGCCAATTCCGTCTTACCCACACCTGTAGTTCCGAGGAACAAAAAGGAACCGATAGGACGCTTCTCGTTTTGAAGCCCAGCACGACTTCTGCGCACTGCATCAGATACCGCCTTTATGGCTGCATCCTGACCGACCACCCTTTTATGTAATTCCTCCTCCATACGAAGCAGTTTGGTTTTTTCGCTTTCAAGCATTCTATTTACAGGGATACCGGTCCAACGAGCAACTATCTCTGCAATGTCGTTAGGAGTAACTGATTCACTAAGAATAGGATCTTTAATAGCAGCCTTCTGGGCACTAAGCTGTTCTATATTCTTCTGAACAGAAGCCATCTTTCCATAACGGATTTCAGCCACACGTCCATAATCTCCAGCGCGCTCCGCATTATTAGCCTGAAGTTTCAATTCTTCCAACTGTGCACGATCACTTTGCAATTGTGTCAAAATGCCTTTCTCAGCATCCCACCGTTTCTGCAACTCATCGTGTTTACTACGAGCATCGGCAAGCTCCGCCTCTATCTTATCCAACTTCAAAGAAACACCTTCACGCTTTACAGCCTCTTTCTCGATTTCGAGCTGACGTATCTTACTATCCAAATCAGCAATAGGCTCAGGAACCGAATTCATTTCCAGACGCAACTTCGAAGCCGCTTCATCGACTAGGTCTATCGCCTTATCTGGTAAGAACCTCGATGTAATATAACGCGACGACAACTCAACGGCGGCTATCAGCGCATCATCTTCGATTTTTACTTTATGATGATTCTCGTATTTCTCTTTTAGTCCACGAAGAATGGATATACTCTCGGCCTGAGTAGGCTCATCAACCATTACCATCTGGAAACGACGCTCAAGAGCCTTATCCGTTTCGAAATACTTCTGATACTCATCCAGAGTAGTTGAACCTATTGTTCTAAGCTCTCCTCTTGCCAATGCTGGCTTTAAGATATTAGAAGCATCCATGGCACCGGAACTACGTCCAGCACCTACCAATGTATGTATTTCATCGATAAACAGGATGACCTGTCCATCAGAATCTATAACTTCTTTCACGACAGCTTTGAGCCTTTCCTCGAACTCTCCCTGATACTTAGCACCTGCTATTATCGCACCCAAGTCAAGGGAATAGATTACACGATTTTTCAAGTTCTCAGGCACATTACCATCGACGATTTTCTGAGCTATGCCCTCAGAAATAGCGGTTTTACCTACACCTGGCTCACCTACGAGAATAGGATTGTTCTTAGTTCTACGACTAAGAATCTGAAGGACACGACGTATTTCCTCGTCCCTTCCGATTACCGGATCGAGCTTTCCCTGAAGGGCTCTCTCATTAAGGTTAATCGCAAACTTTTCTAGATTTTCGTACTTATTCTCCATAATATATAAACTTAAACATTCCTTCTTATCATCGTCCTCGATAACTAAAAGGAACTAAATGGTATACTATCACATTATATTCCATTGACAAATTGTCACAAAAAAAAGGCCGACCTTTCAGTCGACCCTTACCTATTACAATAGACTTCTTCTATGCGTCAAAATGCTCCTCGCGGAAACTTTCCAGTTTATCATACAATTTCGAATGGTAGTGGTTTCGCTCACTGATATCCATCAAAAAAGCAGTAATACTGTAAAAGGCGAATTGGCATACAAGACCCATTATCTGAGGACGCACCATAGAAAGCGTACAGGCAGCATTGTTCACATTATTAAATCCTTGTATCATGAAAGTCGATGGGAATAGATAGGAGAATGCCTTCCAGAAAGGAGGGAAAGAACTCACTGGCCATACGCAGCCACTTACAAAAAGACAAATCGAGGACATAAACAAAAGTACCACGAACACGGTCTCTCTATGACGAACAAATCTGCTAAAGGTAAAGCTAAATGACACACATGCTATTATAAAGAAGAATATCAACACTAGCAAATCCACAAGATGTCCCCTTTGTGGCATACCGAAAAGCATTGGCACTATCATAAGTCCATAAATAGCTATACCTATATATATAAAGGCATAGGCCGAAGCTCTGCCCACAAGCGAACCATCATGCGTAGCACGACCTTCCCTCATAGAGCCATTCATAACACTTACTCCGTAAAACATAGTCTGCTGAACTACAAGGATAAGAGCCGCTGAAAGGAAGAAAATCAAAAAAGAGAAGTTAGTATTGAATGGAATACTCTCCTCTGAAGGTATAGCCTCGATGAGTTGCGCTATACTCTCATCCGTCATTCCAAGTGAAGCGTAGCGTCCATACTCAATATGCTTCATCTCATCTAGCATCACATGGTTTACAGCCATGGTCAAATCCTTATAATAAAGGAAACTGGCCATATCAGCATATGTCGAGATAGTTGCCTGCTGCATATTGGAGAGTCGCGTATCATAATCTCGAGGGAAAAGCACGGCGCCATGTATCTTGCGCTGCTGCATCAATTCTTTAACCTCCTCCATGGACGCACACTTATAGGTAACGTCCAATTCTCTTGTAGCATCTAGTTTTTGTATGAATCGACGCGAATTGCTACTCTGACTCAAATCCACCACAGCCACGCTCATCTCGTCCACAGTTCCCTTATGATAGACAAAGCCGTAGATAAGCGGATATATAAGTCCACCTAACAAGAAGATTATAAGCACATAAGAATCGGCAAATATTCTTTTCAATTCCTTTATCATATCTCGTAATTTTGATTAATGTAAGCCCCTTTAAGACGTCTGGAAGTAAGTATAGGGACTATTAGGAACACTAACAAACACACTATATACTGCCACCATCCAGCTATTCCAGTCCCAAAAATCGCTTCCTGGACATAAAACAGGTAATAGAAGCGAAGAGGGAAAATCACAGATACTCCTTGTAAAGCAAGTGGCATAGCCTCTACAGGGAAAGTAAATCCAGAGAAAGAGAATGCCAATATCGTGAATAGCGCAGCTAGACTTAAAGCATATCGAAGTGTAGGAAAAAGACTTATCAATGTCACTGCCACGGCCTCACTCGCAAGGATAAGCGCCACCATCCCTAGCATCATATTCCCTACATTTCCGGCAAGAGGATAGCCACATACTCCGAACATAAGCAGATCGAGGCCAAGCCCTAAAATCAAGTATATCAAAGTATACGGGACTAACTTACCTAAAAGGGCCACTGCGATGGAGCCGTCTGCAGCTTCCATCAGTTCCTTTGACTTGCGATATCTCAACTCAGAGCCCAAAGCATAAATCAACACAAAGATAATGCTTAACTGAAGGAGCCCTGGAAGGATAATATTATTGAGATAGACTCCATAATTCGTAGTCGCATTACCGATCTTATGTTCGTCTATCACGATGGGCTGTATTAGTCCCATTATCTGAGCCTCGCTGTATCCCTTGGCTCTAAGAACTTCGCGCTGAACAGCTCCTCCAGTAAGCGTTACCATGGTGAGGATATCCTTATAGCTCAATGCTCCACCTATCATATAAAGCGAATTCACATAGTAGGTAAAAACAGGTCTACGATTAGCATAGACATCCTCACTCATATTTTCCGGTATTACACAGAGTGAAGTAACCCTACCTGTCTGCATAGCTTCGCGAGCCGATGCAAAATCATCGAAATAAACTACTTTACCCAGTTGTGTAGCATCAAGTTGCTGACAGAAGTTTCTCGAAAGCGAGGTATTGTCATTATCCACGACCGCTATTGGCAGGGAATCTGGTAGGCCTGCTCTGAAAAAAGTCAGGTAAAACAGGCAGGAGAACGCCATCACTCCTACACTTCCCAGAAGGAAAACAGGATTGCGGCGTATTATTGAGAACTCCCGCCGCATCACCTTTAGAAAAGCACTCATGATATTATTTTACTACAATAGCTGTCATACCTGGACGAAGTCCATCTACTTTTGATACTGGGACAGCCCTTACCTCAAAAGTCTTAGCATCATACTCACCTGTTTCGTTAGTTGCACGCCATGTCGCATAACTTTCACGTGCAGCAATATAGTTTACACGAGCCTCAATAGTCTTTCCGTCAAGAGCGGGTATGCTCAACTTAAGGACATCTCCGTTTTTCATGCTGTGTAATTTGTCTTCACGGATATTAAAGGTGAACCACATATCAGAAAGATCAGTTACAGTCATAATAGGTGAACCTGTCCCCACGAGTTCTCCTTGATGAGGATAACGGGCAGACACGACTCCATCCACTGGTGAAGTAAGTTTTAATTCTGAAAGATACGACTTCACCTCCATCACTGCACCATTAGCCCTATCTACAAGAGCAATAGCAGCCTGCTTATCTTCTTCGCGAGCGCCTCTCACTGCCATATCATATTGTGATTTAGCAGCTTGTGCGGTAGCTACTGCAGCTTCATACTGAGCCGTAGCCTCGTCGAATTTCTGGTCGCTAATTACATTCTGTTCGTGAAGGCGCGTTGCACGATCAAGAGTCTTCTTCGCGATATCTCGTCCTACAAGAGCCTTTTGATAAAGTTCATATGCGCCTGCTATTTCTTCTTCGCGAGCGCCCTTATTGGCCTTATTCCTCTGAGCAGCAGCGGCCTGGTAGGCAGCATTGGCCTGCGCTAGTTTAGCACGGACCTCAGGAGAGTCAATAAAGACCAGTGTATCTCCTTTATGCACCATATCCCCCTCTGCTGCATAGAAGGCCTCTATACGACCTGGAACTTTTCCTGATATCCGGTACTCAGCAGCCTCAGCTTCACCTGTAATAAGCGCTTCTTTAGGCTTTGAGAAGATAATACCCAATACAGCTACTACTGCGATAAGTGCAACCAAAACTATTATACCTAACAAAAGGTTGCCTTTTTTTTGTGTCTTTTCCATAATATGTTATGCTTTTTAAAATTATTCGATTATTCTACCCTCTGCTTTTGCGAGATTTACACTACACATTTGTAGTTCAACTTCTGTTTCTATGCACTCAGAATGAGCTTGTAGCCACGCTGTTTGCGCTTGAAGAAGCACATTGGAAGCGACCATACCTTCGTTCCATCCGGCAGTTGCCACGCGAAGATTCTCTTCCGCATTGGCCAGATTGCTCTGCGCCATAACCAGCTTTTCCATAGCCTCATTCTCACTTTGTCTAAGTTGTGCGACTTGAAGCGAAATCATCTCCTTAGCATCATCAAGCTTGTATTGCGTCAAAACAGCCTCGGCCTTAGCTTTATTTGTCTTTTGAATATTCTCGGTTCCATGGAAAATAGGAACAGAAACCATCACGCCGGCTGTAAAGAATCCGCCGAAATTAGTTTGAAATCCGTTCAGAACATTAGGATTAGTTATGACATAGTTAGCAGTTAGCGCTACCTTAGGGAGAGCATCTGAACGCGCGATGGTTACTTTCTGATCGTATATTTTTTTCGCTAAATCAAGACTGCGTATTTCTGGTCTAGCGGCATAAATTTCCTCATCACTAAGTGTTTGAGTGAGTTCAGGAGTAGGTATCTGCTCACTATTTTCATCTGCCAATTCGATCTCACTATCAAGTGGCATTCCTATCTCTTTACAGAGTAACATTTTTGCCAATGCCAATCCATTAGACGCCTTAGTATAAAGCATATCGGCCTCATTAGCCTTTACCTTTATGGTTAGCGCATCTGAAGGAGTAGCAAATCCTTCAGCGATAAGAGCATCTACATCCGTTGACATTTGCTTTAGGAGTTCGGAGTAATTCTGAGCAAGCCTCTTTTTCGCTGATATACTTACTATCTGCCAATAAGCCTGTTCTATATCCACAAGCACTTGGCTATATTGCTGGTCGTATTGACTCTGAGCCAATTCCTGCGCGTAACGGGCCATCGCATTCGAAGCGACAATCTTACCACCCATAAAGACAGGCTGTTGAACTGAAATAACGGCCGCCGTGGTATTATGCATATCGAGAGTCATAGCGTCAGCTATTTGTGCGCCAATAGCATTTATAGGAGTAGCGATATCAGTGGTTTTAAGGGCATTAACCATTTTTTGAAACGCAGGGTCAGTAAGATACTTGCTCACTATATCCGGATCTTTTATCAAAGCGCCTACTTTAGAGTTAATATCCTCTTGCACTGTAGTTCCTACATTTTTTAAAGTCTCTGAAGACTCGTCACTTATCAGTTTTATATCCTGATTAGAGTACATGTAAGTGCCGGTAGCCGTTATCTTCGGGAAATAATTGGCAAAGGCTATGTTCTTATCATAACCGGCGATTTTGACCTTTTGCTCTGCAGTTTTTAGAGCATTGTTGTTTTCAAGGGCCATTTGCTTGCACTCATCCAAGGTGAGAATTTGCTGCGCACCTGCATCGATGCCAGAAAGGCAGACAAGCGCAAAAGCCATAGAAAGGATAAACTTTTTCATTACTATAAAATTTTAATAATTTTCACTAACGCGTTTTATTCCTTTCTCAAAGTTCCGGCCAAAACATCCCTAATTGTATAACAAATAGGATATAATAATATACAGATTGGCTAAAAAAACGACTTTTTAAGAATTTTTGAGTAATTTTGTAAAAACGATTTTATGGAAAAGTATAGAGAATTGAGCATTCGGGAACTAAAAACTCTTTTTCCCGACACGATAGTGAGCGACACTTTGTCAGATGATCTTTTCATAGAACAGATGCATTACTGTTCCAATATGGATATAATGCAATACCCTTGCAGATTTAAAGGCTATCTTGTGTTTTTTTGTAGTGAAGGTCAATTCGATATAGAGATTAACCTTAAAAAATTTACCGTTAAAAAAGATTCTTTATTCCTCTACACTCCCGGTAATATAGTAAGAGTAACTGAAGATCTAAGCGATGAAGCAAAAGAAGCTGTCAAATTCGGAGTTGTAGCTATCTCGACAGATCTTATGTCCACTACAAGGTTCGATTTCAATAAACTCTACGACGAGAGCCTGCGTCTATTAGAAAATCCTTGCGTAGTTCTAGAAGAAAAAGAAAAAACACTTTGCCGTGAGTATTTCTCGATGATTCAAAACGTTTCTTCTCTGCAGATACCTAATACTAAAGAATCCATTGCATCCTTAATGTCTTCCTTTTTCTATCTTATAGGTGCAATCTGGACTAATGGTCTATCGGAAGCTATAGAGAAGCATAATGATAATATATCTTCTACACGCTCTAAAGCCATACTTGAGGATTTTTTAAAGCTTGTTCGTGACTATCACACGCAGTATAGAGACCTTTCTTTTTATGCTGACAAACTGTATCTTACTCCTAAATATCTTTCTAAATTAATAAAAACGGTCAGCGGCAAATCAGCTCACGAATGGATAGATTCCTTCGTAATTTTGGAGGCTAAAAATCTGCTCAAATACTCCGATCTTAGTATCAAGAGCATCGTCTATGATCTGAATTTTCCTAATCAGACCACTTTCTACCGCTTTTTCAAGGCCAAAACCGGCCTCACTCCATCACAATATAGAAAGTCGTGACTCCACTTTCCATTTTATATAAAAAAGAGGGCGACTTGAAAGTCGTCCTCAATAAATCATTCTCAATCTACAGTTTAGCGATAAACTTTTACTCGTCTACTGGGCTGAATTGATCTTTGCCCACTCCACAAACTGGACAAGTAAAATCATCTGGCAAATCCTCGAAAGCAGTTCCAGGAGCTATACCATTATCAGGATCACCTACGAGCGGATCATATTCCCATCCGCACACATCACATACATACTTTTTCATATAATTCGATTTTAATCATTACTTTTCTATCCTCTACCTAATAAGTTCTAAGGACAAAAACCTGTATATTCCACGCAAATAGCAAGCCAAACTACCCTATTTCACTCTCATCTTCACCATACTTTCCGTCCTTAGCCTCAAAAATCACCGATGACTCAAGTGCTAAAATCGTATGCCAGGCACCGGCGGGAACGACACAACCAAATTGGCCCGCTTTAGGATCCATCAAATATCGCTCAATCTCGCGGAATTTACGCCCACTTTCTCCACTTTTCACTTCCTCATATATAATTTCTTCCGCCCGGCCGTTCAAAAGCAGCACCGTTTCAGTAGAATGCGGATGACGATGAATCGGAACGCAAGTTCCTGGAAGCAAAGCATTAAGCATTCTTTGGCTATGGTCTTCGGATGTAGTCCGCATATCATAATTTTGCCTTAGACGCGGATTTTTCCCCGCCTGAGCGAGTAATTCATCCAAAAAAGACTTATCAATAGATTTCATATATTTACATTAAATAAGTAATCCCCTTACGAAATATGAGTTCACTCTCTTTAAGTACAGGTGCCACTCAATTCATTAAAAGCATCATGATCTGTGCGGAAATCACGCGAAGAAATATTCCTGCAGGATATACAGTGGCGTAGGAAACTGATGGTTCATCATCTTCCACTGTACTGAGTGCATAATTAAGCGCGATAGGATTGGCCATAGAGCCACACAACATTCCTATATTCGAAGCGTATGAGACACCGAACCACTTGGAAGCGATAAACCCAAACAATAGAACAGGAACCATAGCAAGAAGTATACTAAGTGCGATCCATAATAATCCCTCGGGCCTAAACACGGTTTCAAAAAACCCTGGGCCAGCACTAAGTCCTAGACCAGCAAGATAAACCGTAAGGCCGAGCTGACGAAGCATCATATTGGCACTCATCGTGGTATAAGTACTAAAATGCAGACGAGAGCCAAAGGCTCCCATAAGAATACCCACCACAATAGCACCACCCGCAAGTCCTAATTTAACAGGCACACTCATCCCTGGTATAGCGATAGGAATAGATCCCACGATAAGTCCGAAGATTATTCCCACGAAAATAGCGAGTAGATTAGGATTCCGCAGCTCTTTTTCTTGATTACCTAACACTGATGCAACATTATCTATAGCTTTTTCTTGACCTACAATAGTGAGTTTATCCCCTATTTGAAGCCGAAGACTGCTGGAAGGCAAAATGTCTATACCTGCACGATTTACCCTGGTAATGTTAATGCTGTAAGCATTCCGAAGATGTAAATCGCCCAATTTAGCACCATTAATATTACTTTTAGTCACCAGTACATGCCTTGATACAAGTGTTCCATCTATATGATTCCAATCGATATCCTTCTTATTCCAATCTTTATGGACAATCTGTCCGAAAAGTTCCTCTACCTTACCGACCTCACTTTCTTTAGACATAACGAGCACATGCTCTCCCTTTTCAAGTATCGTATCTCCGTTAGGGATAATCACAATTCCCTGATTAGCATCGTCTTCCTGTGGGCCGTTGAACTTCCACACACGGGAAACCACCAAGTGTGGGTGGACACCTTTCATAATAGTTTTTATATCCTTGCCGAATATCTGAGGGTTTGTCACGCGAAGTTCCGTGACAAAAGTAGGGTTTTCGTGCACTCCAGAAGTGGTCGTTCCATTTTTACAAAAAATGGTTCGTAAAATAATTATGCTGACTATTACGCCTATAATACCAAACGGATAACCTACTGCACAAGCCATAGCCATCTGATTGGATAAATCGCTAGCCCCTGGTGTAATTTCTAAAAGTGATTGCTGTGCAGCACCAAGCATAGGGGTATTAGTCACAGCACCTGTTAGCAATCCCATCGATACTGGAAAAGAAATACCGAATATACATGGAATAAGCATACAGAGTAGTGAGCCTAGAATCAAAACGCCGAAGGCCAAAAGGTTCAGTTTTAACCCACCCTTTTTAAGTGATGGGAAAAAACTTGGCCCCACTTGTAAGCCTAAAACATATATAAAAAGAATCAAGCCGAAATTCTGAGCCAGAGAAAGCATCTTTGGATCTATTTCGAGCCCGAAATGACCTGCCAATATACCTGCAAAAAACACGAAAGTAATTCCAAGCGAAACTCCTTTAAACTTAATTTTACTAAGCAAAAGCCCCACAGCGCAAATAAGCGAAAGCACTATTATGGCTTGGATGAAAGTCTGATTGACAAATAGTTCCGTGAACCAATTCATATACTTTCTTAACTATAAAAACCAGCTATTTTTTTATATGCGAAATGACTAATATGAACTTAATGGTTTCTTGTTTCCAATCCATCAAATACCACTCCCCATTTAGCACAATTTGCCAAAGAAAAAGGGATGCCCATGAACTTTCTGGTCACCCCTTCTGCCTATTCTTTTGCGAAAGATTAATAGCGATCTTCCGAAGAAACAGTTAACTTCTTGCGTCCATGACGGCGACGTGCATTAAGAACTCTGCGTCCATTTGCAGTAGCCATACGCTCACGAAAACCATGCTTGTTAACTCTCTTACGATTTGATGGTTGAAATGTCCTTTTCATATTTTATACTTTTTTAATTTGCAAAATCGGGACGGCAAAGATACTATTTTCTTATCTCAATTACAAATTTTTCGTTAAAATATTCGTCGTCCAGCCATTGAGATACTGGCCATACAGTGATTTTCGAATAGTCAAGGTGAAATTTTTTACACAGCTCCTCGATTTCCGAAGAAACATCACCGCCTTTTAAATACAAAATGCTTTTAGAATACTTTCCCTTTACCCAAGGGTAAAAATTTGCCAATGAAGTAACAGCACGCGAAACTACATAATCATATATACCCTCAAGAGTTTCTGCCCTAGCGTTAACACACTTTACATTTTTAAGGCCTAACTCTTCACTAATAGACTGAGCCACAAGCACCTTTTTCTTTATGGAATCACAAAGGGTGAATTGGCACGAAGGCATAGACATAGCGAGTGGAACCCCCGGAAAGCCACCACCAGTTCCCACATCCAATATTTTCAGCCCATCTATGGGTCTGCCTTGACTCTTTAAATATTCCAATATAGATAAAGAATGTAAAAAATGATGTTCGAAAAGATTATCAACATCTTTTCTGGATACAACATTAATCTTCGAATTCCATTCCCGATACAGAGCACAAGCCCTTGAAAAATCTTCTTTTCTATATAACATCTGCTTCAGATTTCATTTTATCAATCATATCTTTAGCGCGTCGAATGCGAGTGCGCACCGTATTCAACTCAAGCCCCATTTCCTCCGCTATCTCCTTATACTGCAAGCCATCGATAAGCCTTTTATGAGCCACATCCCTATATAGTGGAGGAAGAGCATCTATAAAACCTCTCGTACGATTCTCGTCTTCATCTCTTATTATTGACTCCAACGGCGTATCCACTTGATCCACTACAGAATCCATAACGGAATCCGCCGTAGAAGAAGAATCCAAGGACACGATTCCACTACTCTTTCGCTTCTCACTTTCCAACATATCCAGTGTAGTATTCTTAGCTATCGTTATTAGCCAAGTAGAAAAAGAGCTACGCGACGGGTCATAAGAATTAATCTGCCTGAATGCCTTTTCAAAACTTCTCGAGCAAATATCGTCAATCATAAATTCGTCTCTAATGTGCATAGAGGAAATCAGATAGTTCTTAAGAGATTCTATATACGCATCCCAAAGTGCCGTAAAAGCTCTGCCATCACCGATAATGGCACGCCTGATCAACTCGTCAATGGGCTTCAAGCCAGTCTTTGCCATAATTACATTCAACTGTAAGCGGAACAGAAAGCTTAATCACTCCCTCCATCCGCTCCACCAACATTTTCTTAACTATATCTATTTCATCATTAGGAACTTCCAGCACTAGTTCGTCGTGTATCTGAAGCACTAGATGAGAATGCAGTTTCTTTTTTTCCAATTCGTTCTGAACCCCTATCATGGCCAATTTTATTATATCAGCTGCCGTTCCCTGTATAGGAGCATTTATAGCATTTCGCTCAGCCATGGAGCGCACATTACCATTACGTGAATTTACATCAGGAACATATCGCCTGCGACCAAAAAGAGTCTGCACATATCCGTTTTTTCTAGCATCATCCAATACCTTATCCAAGAACAAACGTATGCTTGGGAACGATGCATAATAGTCAGAGATGAGTTTGGATGCCTCGGTTCGCGATATCTTCAGTCTCTGGGCCAATCCGAACGCACTAATCCCATACATTATTCCGAAATTGGCAGTCTTGGCCTTACGCCTTTCTTCTGGCGTCACATCCTCAAGCCTCTTTCCGAATATCTTAGCTGCCATGGTTTTATGAATGTCCTCACCATCTTTAAATGCTTTTATCATATGCTCGTCACCACAACAATGCGCCATAACACGAAGTTCTATCTGCGAATAATCCGCTGACATCACCACGCTCCCCTGCGGTGCGACAAATGCCTTACGTATCTGCTGTCCATCTTCTGTACGAATAGGGATATTTTGAAGATTAGGAGAACTACTACTAAGACGACCTGTAGCCGTAAGAGCCTGATTAAATGTGGTATGAACACGTCCATCCCTTGGAGAAACATATCCTGGTAACGGCTCTATATACGTGGAAAGCAATTTTCTGGTGCCTCTGTACTCTAAAATATCCTCCACTATCGGATTTTTATCCGCGAGTGCAGAAAGCGTCTCCTCATCAGTAGGCCAACTCCCCTTTCCAGTTCGTTTCACTTTAGAATCTATTTGAAGTTTTTCGAAAAGAAGTTCGCCTAACTGCTTAGGGGAAGCAACATTCAAATTAGGATTATCAGCCACCTCACGTATTCTCCTTTCACATTCTGACATTCGCTCTTTTAAAGAACGAGTAAAATCCTTTAACACAGATACATCTATACGCACCCCATAACTTTCCATGATATAAAGCACCCTTATCAAAGGCTCTTCTATGCTGTCATATATGCTGCGCATCGAGTCCAATGCTTCATAGATCAAAGGAGCACACTTCCATATAGCAAGCGCAATCTCTCTACAGCTATGCCCAGCATCTTCTTCAAGACGACCTTCTTGCTGTGGCTCATCAAAAAGGCTCAATGTAACTGCCTGGCCTTCTTGTCTTTCCAAATCCACGCCCAGAAATTCTTTCACTATTGCATCTAAGTGATGATTCCTTTCAGGATTCAACACATAATGCAAAAGTTCCACATCCATTAATCTACCCTTAAGTTCTATCCCAGCGTTGCGAAGTCTTGACATCTGTCCCTTAATAGAATAGCCCCTTTTTTCTATGGATGCATCTTCCAATAGGACTTTGGCCTCTGCTATCGGGCCTGTGTACACAGCCTCTCCTACACATATACTCACATACTGAGAGTCAGTATGGATGGAAAGCGACTTGGCGCAAATAGCAGCACTCTGAATTTCTGAAAAAGAAACTTGTCTAAAACTAAGAGTATCTTTTTTCTTAGATTCTTCATTCTTTTCCATAATCGGCCCTAAAAGCTCCACCTTCCATAATGAGTCTATCAAGCGAGCAATCGAAGGCATCTGGTAGTAATCTATGTATGACTTAATTTTCGCGCCTATGGATGAAGATAGTTTCATTTGCGACAGTTCCACATCTATAGGCACATCGGTGCGTATCGTCACAAGTTCTTTACTTAGAGCGATATGATCCTTGGCTGACTCTAGCATAGCCTTTTGACGAGCAGTCAGTTCATCCAGATGAGCATATATATTTTCCAAGCTTCCATACATGACCAATAACTTAGATGCCCCGACAGGGCCAATGCCCTGTACTCCAGGAACATTATCAGAAGCATCGCCACATAAAGCAAGCATATCTATAACCTGTGAGGTGGAGCTAAGACCATATTTATCGCATATTTGCTTTACACTCAAAATCTCGCTATCCGTTCCTCCTTTTCCAGGTTTCAACTGATATATACCGGGACCTACCAACTGCCCGTAATCTTTGTCAGGTGTCACCATGTAAATATCCATATCAGTCGAATGGAAGCGCTTGGCCACAGTTCCAATCACATCATCCGCTTCAAAATCAGGAACCATAAGTACCGGGATGTCAAGAGCTTTCACAATATTAGTCAGTGGTTCAAGCGAGTCAATTACTAGTTGAGGAGTTTCGCCACGGTTGGCCTTATAGGCAGGGTATAGTCTATTTCGAAAAGTTCCCCCAGGAGGGTCAAAAGAAACAGCAATATGAGTCGGATGTTCCCGACCGATAAGATCCAAAAGGTATCTTGTAAATCCAAAGATGATGGACGTATCCTCTCCGCGACTATTTACCATGGGACGCCCTAAGAACGCATAATACATCTTGAAAATAAGGGCGTGTCCATCTATTAAAAAAAGCTTCATCTCTTTGATTTGAAATAATTTGACACTATATTAGAGCATTCATCTTCAAGAACCCCAGATGTAACTGTAGTTTTAGGGTGAAGTAGCGAAGGTGAAAAAAGTGAATAACCGCGCTTAGGATCAGATGCTCCATACACGATTCTCGACACTTGCGCCCACGCTAGCGCTGCGGCACACATAGGACATGGTTCTACTGTTACATAAATAGTGCAGTCACTAAGATATTTACCTCCTATGGCTTGAGTTGCAGCCGTGAGTGCTATCATCTCGGCGTGTGCCGTAGGATCATTAAGTATCTGTGTCATATTATGCCCTTTACCTATCACTCTGCCACGACACACAACTACGGCACCTACCGGCACTTCATCTTGCGATGCTGCCATCGCCGCCTGGGCCAATGCCATCTTCATGTATTTCACATCATCTTCCATTTATTCCATCAATTTACGATATTTAAAGCGTTTAGGCTCCACATTACCAAGCCTTTGCTTCTTATTTTCCTCGTACTCAGAATAACTACCTTCGAAAAAATACACTTGACTATCACCCTCGAATGCCAATATATGTGTAGCGATCCTATCCAAAAACCATCGATCGTGACTAACCACTACGGCACATCCGGCGAATCCGTCGAGGCCCTCCTCCAAAGCCCTTATAGTATTGACATCCACATCGTTAGTCGGCTCATCCAGTAGCAGTACATTACCTTCGTCTTTTAGGGTTAATGCCAGATGAAGACGATTCCTTTCACCTCCTGAAAGCACACCGCATAATTTTTCTTGATCCGCTCCGGAAAAATTAAATCTGCTTACCCATGAACGAGCATTAATATCCTTATTCCCAAGACGTATCCACTCAGAATTATCGGCAATGGTCTGAAATACCGTCTTATCCGGATCTATACTCTTATGTTGCTGGTCCACATAGGCTATTTTAGCGGTTTCTCCTATTTCAACTGTACCGGTGTCAGGATTTTCAAGTCCCATAATAAGTCTAAATAGCGTAGTCTTTCCAGCTCCGTTAGGTCCTATAACACCCACTATACCAGCAGGTGGGAGGACAAAATTCAAGTTCTCAAATAGAATTTTATCGCCGTATGATTTGCTGACATTATGAAATTCTATGACTCTATTACCCAAGTGAGGGCCGTTAGGAATATAAATCTCCAGATTATTTTCCTTTTCTTTCACATCTGCGGATGCCAATTTTTCATATGCTCCCAAACGCGCCTTTTGCTTGGCATGTCGAGCTTTGGGGGCCATCTTCACCCACTCAAGTTCCCTTTCAAGCGTCTTCCTACGCTTACTCTCCTGCTTTTCTTCCATGGCCAGGCGCTTGCTCTTCTGTTCAAGCCAACTTGAATAATTACCCTTCCATGGAATTCCTTCTCCCCTATCTAATTCCAAAATCCATCCAGCCACATTGTCAAGGAAATATCTATCGTGTGTTACGGCTATGACGGTACCTTTATATTGTTGAAGATGAGACTCCAGCCATTGTATACTTTCGGTATCAAGATGGTTAGTAGGCTCGTCCAGCAAAAGCACATCCGGCTGACGCAGCAATAGCCTGCATAAGGCGACACGCCTTCTCTCTCCTCCTGAAAGATTTTTTATAAGAGCATCTGGAGCTGGACATTGAAGAGCATCCATGGCGCGCTCTAATTTAGAGTCTATCTCCCATCCGTCGCAGTGTTCTATCTTTTCAGTGAGTTCTCCCTGTCTTTCAATAAGTTCAGCCATCTGTTCATCAGAAAGTGGCTCACAGAATTTCATGCTGATGGCATTATATTCGTCAAGAATATCCATTATCTCCTGCACACCCTCACGAACCACTTCTATTACCGTTTTATTCGGATCCATCTGAGGCTCCTGCTCAAGATATCCTACAGAATAGCCTGGAGCCCAAACCACCTCTCCTTTATAGGATTTCTCCACCCCGGCTATTATTTTAAGCAAAGTGGACTTTCCCGATCCATTCAGACCTATAATGCCAATCTTGGCCCCATAGAAAAAAGACAAGTAAATGTCCTTTAAAATCACCTTATTATTATGAGGAAGGACCTTTCCCACCCCATTCATCGAAAAAATTATCTTTTCGTCTGCCATTTTTACTAATGTCGCAAGGCTTTATTTATTAAAAGATTCGCGTGGTGCCTTGCAAGACATTTCCACCACACTGCACTATTAAGAAGCCTGTACTTTATTCTGTTAAAGCTGCCCTGATGGCTTTTTCCCAACCCTTTATCATATTTCGTCTCCAAGTATCATCTTTCGATGGCTCAAAAATCCGATCTTCGCACCATAAATTCTTCAACTCATCGACACTATTCCACAGGCCAATGGCTAAGCCCGCCATATATGCAGCACCTAGCGCGGTAGTTTCCTTTTCTGAAGAGCGCAACACTTTAGTGTTCAAAATATCTGATTGGAATTGAAGAAGCAAGGCATCATCCGAACCTCCGCCATCAACCTTAAGTTCTCTTATCTTCATACTGGCATCCTGACTCATGGCATTTATCAAATCCCGCACTTCGAATGCCATACCTTCCAGAACTGCTCTTGCTATATGTGCTGACTTGGTACCCCTATTTATGCCAATTATGGTTCCTCTTGCATGTGCATTCCAATATGGAGCTGCCAAACCCGTTAGAGCTGGCACGAAGAAAACACCACCATTATCTTCTACACTAAGTGCTAAAGCCTCCACTTCTGAAGAAGTCTTTATTATTCCAAGCCCGTCACGAAGCCACTGTACGGCTGCGCCACACACGAAAACGCTCCCCTCAAGAGCATATGTCACTTTGCCATTAATCTCCCAAGCTATAGTAGTCAATAGATTACATTTAGAGCATACTGCTTTTTCTCCGATATTCATTAGAAGGAAACATCCCGTGCCATAAGTATTTTTCACAGAACCTTGATCCACACACATTTGCCCGAAAAGCGCACTTTGTTGGTCTCCTATAAGGCTACATATAGGAATCGAACAAGAATCTGTCTCATAATCCCCAAAATGATGCGAACTTGGGAAGACTTCTGGCAACATGCTTTCTGGAATATCGAGCAAATTCAACAACTCACTATCCCACTTGAGAGTATGTATATTGAATAACATCGTACGCGATGCATTGGATACATCCGTAGCATGTACTCTTCCATCTGTCAATTTCCACAAAAGGAAGGTGTCAACTGTTCCAAAACGTAACTCTCCACGCTTTGCTTTCTGCCGTGCCCCTTCTACATTGTCCAGTATCCATTTTATCTTCGTTCCACTAAAATAGGAATCCAAACGAAGCCCAGTTTTGCTTTTAATGAATCCGTCATATCCCCTTGAAGAAAGAAAATCACAATACCCAGATGTTCTTCTATCCTGCCAGACAATGGCATTGTAAATCGGCTCACCGGTATTGGCATCCCATACTATAGTGGTTTCTCTCTGATTAGCAATACCAATAGCTGCTACATTCTCAGCGCCAACTTTTCTCAACACCTCTTCAAAAACACTATATTGCGACTCCCATATCTGAGCCGGATCATGTTCCACCCAACCATCTTTTGGAAAAATCTGAGGGAACTCCTTTGACTGACATGCTATTTTTTCACCATTGGCATCGAAAGCGATGGCTCGGGAACTGCTAGTACCTTGATCCAATGAAACGATTATTTTTTTCATATCGTGTAAAAATACTAAATTTGCTTCAAAACTCAAGGCGCTTATGGAAACATTAAAACTGAAATCTAATTTTGATGATCTGTCTATAGCTGTAGCAATGCTTAAGCCACAAAATGGCAAGGCCAAGGCAATATTTCAAATAGTGCACGGAATGGCAGAGCATAAAGAAAGGTACTATCCTTTTATGGAATACCTTTGCGCGCAAGGCTATGTTTGTGTCATCCACGATCATAGAGGGCATGGAGAAAGCGTTAAAAGCGAGCAGGATCTTGGCTTTATGTACGATGGCGGCGCTAATGCCCTAGTCGATGATGTGCTGAGCGTACAGAATTGGGCCAAAGAACAGTTCCCCGGGCTTCCAGTATATCTCTTTGGACATAGTATGGGAAGTATGGTGGTGCGTGCTTTCACTCGTTTGTACGACGATAGGATATCAAAACTGATAGTATGCGGATGCCCCTCTGACAACAAGGGCAAAAAAGCAGGAATACTGCTTGCCAATATAATTGGCACGCTAAAAGGGTGGAACAAAAGAAGCAATGTGCTTAATCAGTTGGCCTTTGGAAAATATGGCGAACTCTTCGAGGATGGAAACCCACTTGCATGGTTATCGGCGAACAAGTTAAATACTCTCGCCTATTATAAAGATCCGCTTTGCGGGTTCGTCTTCACCGCCAATGGGTTTAAGAATTTATTTAAAATCATGGAATTATGCTATTCTAAAAAGGGATGGAAGATGAACAATCCTTCGCTCGAAATAATGTTTATCTCTGGTGGCGATGATCCTTGCAGAATTAGCGATAAGGACTTTCTCAAGGCAGTCAATTTCATGAAAGATCGTGGATATAAGAAAGTATCCTACCACCTGTACCCTGGTCTACGGCATGAGATTCTGCTCGAAGATGAGCCCAAAGTATGGTCAGACATATCTGATTTTATAAACGAACAGTAATACATGGCTAAACAGAGCATAAATGTCGCACAGCAGTGCAAAGAACTCATTGAAGAAATACATAATGGCATTTTTCACCCCGTTTATCTATTAATGGGCGAAGAAAGTTATTATCCTGACCTTATATGTAAAGAAATTATCGACAATTGTATAGACGAAAGTAATAAAGACTTCAATGAACTGATATGCTATGGCGCTGATACAAATGCAGAAGCTGTAATCAGTGCTGCTCGACAATTCCCCATGATGTCCGATCGCGTACTTGTAGTACTCAAAGAGGCTCAACTGATGAAATCACTTGAATCTCTCTCTGTATATTGTGAT
The DNA here is from genome assembly GCA_934680015.1 of uncultured Bacteroidales bacterium. Lineage (GTDB taxonomy): Bacteria > Bacteroidota > Bacteroidia > Bacteroidales > UBA932 > Cryptobacteroides. The sequence goes on from CAKUSP010000009.1 coordinate 85,491, forward strand.
CACCCACTCGAAAGTACAACGCTGGTTATACTAATGCATGGTGGCGGAGCAGACAAACGCAAAGCCCTTTATAAAAGCGTTTCTAAAAATGGTGTAATCGTAGACAGCCCACTTGTTAGAGATTATGAAATCGCCCGCTGGATAGAGAATTACTATCAAAGCCTCGGGCTTTCTCTTGAACCTGGTGGAGCGAACCTTTTATCCGAATACATAGGATGTAACCTAGGGGCTATAGCTGTGGAAACGGACAAATTACTAAAAAATATTCCTCTCGGATGTAAAGAAGTCAATATCGAGGATATCGAAAAGAATGTAGGTGTCAGCCGCCAATTCAGCATTTTTGAACTTACTAAGGAATTATGCTATAAGCGCAGTGAAAAAGCCTTAAAAATAGCAGGTTACGTAGGAAGTGCCGCTAAGTTTTCCATGCCGGCAGCGGTAAGTGTAATTTTCAACACCTTTCTGAAAGTATTAAGATACGAAGCCTTGATGCTTAGAAAAGGACCGATAAGCCCCTCCGATAAGGCTGCAGCCCTGACAGGTGTCAATCCATATTTTTATAAAGATTACGAAGCCGCTTGCAGGAACTATCCCCTTAAAAAGACCATGTCTATTATATCGCTACTTTGTGAGTTCGATTATCTCGGGAAAGGTGGAGATGGAGTGGAAACCTCCGATGGAGAACTGCTCGTGGAATTAACTGCCAAGATTCTCTCATAGCCCCCTATTGAAACTACAATATTGGGATAATCGCAAAAAACGAGGGAAAAACGAAAGAAAGAATTTGCAAGTAATCCTAGTTTTAGGTATATTTGCGTCCGGAATTGAGGTATGGTGTAATGGTAGCACTACAGATTTTGGTTCTGCCTGCCCAGGTTCGAATCCTGGTACCTCAACCACTCGAGACCGGCGGAAGCCGGTTTCTTTTTTCGTTGTCATTAGGAAATATTCTCTATATCGCATTTTTGAATATGGAATATTTATCAAAAGAACGTTACGACCAGATAGTTTCAGAGTTAAACTATCTAATGAACGAAGAGTATCCTCGCATCAAAGATGATCTCTGCGAAGCTCGTGCACAAGGAGATTTGAGTGAAAACGCTGAATACCGGGCTGCCAGAAGGGCTCAGGCCAAGGCTATCAGTCGGATACGTTTTCTGCAAAAAGTACTTCAGTTTTCCAGAATTATAGACACGCAGGCCCTTCCTAAGGATAGAATCTCCCTGTTAAGCGAAGTTACCTTTACGAACTTATCGAATGGAATGCAAATGAAATTTACCATCGTAAGTCCTCACGAGATGAATCTTCAGCAAGGTAAAATTTCATGCAAATCCCCTATCGGTGAAGCTCTCATGGGAAGAAAAGTCGGGGAAGTGGTCGATGTTCATGCCCCCTCTGGAATATTTCAAATAAGAATAGATGATTTTAAAGCCGACTGAAACAGGCCTTATACTTACCAACAGGTCTATATTCAGAGTCATTTTATAAATCAACAAAAAAGGGCGGCCAATCAGTCTTTCGACCTTTTAGCCACCCTTTCTTGCGATTATCTTATAAAGGGATTCTACGATGTGGAATTATTCTGTAGTATCTATACTTCCCTTTGTAAGGAATTCTGCCACTACCGGGTATGTAGTAATAACTCCGTCCGCAGTACATCCATAAACACAGATTTTATATGCAGTAGCACCCCAAAGGTTCTTCTTCTCGATAATCTGCTTTCCTGAAAGAAGATTGGCCTCAAGTGTAGTTCCAGCCTCTTGTGCAAATACTTTTGTCCAAATCAAATCATCAACAGCATACTGAAGCGCGTTTTCGAAATCATCAAAGTAATCTCGCTTATCCACGCCCACTAGATATGTTACATCTGAAGCTGAAGGAGTCACTGTTATAACGACATCTTGACGCGTAACTACGCTCTCTATCTTAAATTCGCATTCCTTTGTCGCCTTAAATTTACCGGTCTTGAACTCCACCTTTGAAAGAGGCGAAGCGGCGTCTCCATCTACACAGCAGAAAGCATATACATAGTACTCAGTATCTTCCACCAAAGGTAAAGTCGCAGCCTTGGTTTCGGTGTAGTATTTTGCAGCCTGCATAGTCTGCGTTCCGGTCGAAGTCAATTGTGCCCAGGTTACACTTCCATCGACGAGTTCATCTCTATAATCGTTACGATAAATGTCTATGCGTGACTTCATGAATGCATCGTCACTCTCGTAGTTGTCGAATTCGGACTTCTTAACAAAACCATGGAAATACCCTCTGTCATCTGAAGGCACACATATATATCGTGCACTATTCCATGTAACGTCAGATACATCAATGCGATATACCGTATTGATAACTATATCATGCTTTGTCTTGAAAGGAACGACTTCCACATCAGTTACAGCCTTACATACCTTGGCATCTTGATCTTCCTCGAAAGAGAACACTGCTATATAATATTCCTTATCTGCCTTTAGATTAGAACCTTTATACTCTCTCTCCCCCTTAGGTGCCAATACATCAAAATATGCCGTATATCCATACTGAAGATAGAAGTTAAACATCTGAAGTTGCTCATTTATAAAAGCATCCTGAGTTATGGAGTCGTATTTAGCCTTATCGTATGCTACGACATAAGTACGAACCGAAGCATCCTTAGGAGTAACTGTAGCAGTTACTGACTTGTCATCTATGGCTGTTATGTTAACGGTAAAATTCTTAAGTTTTGTCTCCCCAGTATAGCTAGGTTCAGCCACCACATGCATTTCGACGCAGTCTGACAGACCATCACCATTCATATATATAAGAGAAACTGTTCCGCTGAACTCTGCGTATGTTTTCATATCCTCACTCGGCGCAGTAATAGTGAGCGTCTTATTATCATATTTAACTCTCCATCCGTCTGGCTTGCTTACAATCACGCGAGATACTCCGCTCTCTTCTACTTCATAGGTTTGAGTCTCTCCGTATGAGAAAGTCGAAGTCTGAGGAGCCTTACGTATCAGCATGTAGAAGCCTGCGCGAAGTGGAACGCTTACTACAGAGCCGTCTGCCAATTCAAAATATACGGTATTTCCATCAACTGTCACTCCACGGAAAAGCGAATCTCCGCCTTCGCTTGCAACCTTAGCCAAAACATCGCTACCCTGTGCATCTTTTATCCTTTGAGAAGTTGCTCCTCCATCAAAACTTATCGTCCAATAGCCTTCTTCATCCACGCCTAAAACCGGAATAACAGCATCTGCAGTTACAGGCAGTTTCTGCCCATCAGAGTTAGTCAGATATTCAGTCTTACCGCCTGAAGTTAGAGTCCAATAATACTTTCCGTCCTCGTCCTTTTTAACGCCAATAACCGGAGCGTCTTTTCCATCTATACCCGATTTGCCATCTTTAATTTCGATGCTTGTACCATCGGAAAATTGAATAGTATGACCATTCTCGTTTTCTTCCACTTTCACAATAGTAAAAGTGCCTTCAACTATTTTCTGCAAGGACTCTATGTCTTTATTAATCGAAGCAACTTGTTTTTCCACTTTTTCAAGCCTTCCTTCGATATCATTCACCTTGTTCCATAGTTCCGTGTCATCATATTTGCAGCCGGTGAACGCTACAAATAAAGACAATGCGCAGCACACATAACGTGCTGCGATGTTCAATAATTTAGTCATCTTTTATATAATTAAGTTATTCAAGTTCAACAAAAGGGCGGCATCACTGCCATTCAGTACACCGCCTTCAAATATAGAAAAAAAATATTGTTTATTTTATACTTATTAATCCTTAATTAAGCGTTTAAAAAATAAGTTGGTAAAGATTTATAGTAGATTTTCGAGAATAGATTCGATTTTCAAAGAGGAAGTGTACCGGGGTATACGACTGGCGAGAAAAGCAATATAACCACAAAAGTATTATAAAGATGACGCAGAATTATTTCAGGTTTCTAAATAACTGCTTCGCGCTTTCCAAGTAATTATATTGTAAATAATCGAGGCTATTTAACTATATTTGCGACGCGTTAAAAGATGGAATCAACTATTTACTATCAGATTTACGAATCTCCTCTCGGACCTCTTTTTTTAGCAGGCGATGAGGGTAAATTATATATGTGCGACTGGTATGCTTGCAAGACATTCTGCCGTAACCTTAAAAGAGTCGTACATTCAACTGGTGCTGAGTTATGTAATAAAGACTCTGCGCTTTTAAAGGAGGTCAAATTCGAACTAAATGAGTATTTCAATCGTAAACGCACCACTTTTGACATACAGATATCCTTTATAGGAAGCGACTTTCAAAAATCCGTATGGAATGCTCTCATAAGTATCCCTTATGGAAAGACAAAAAGCTATGCCGAAATAGCTAGACTAATTGGGCGTCCAACAAGTACTAGAGCAGTGGCAAATGCTATCGGGGCCAATCCCTTAAGCATCTTAGTTCCCTGCCATAGAGTTATCGGATCAAATGGGTCACTTACAGGTTACGCTGGTGGATTAAATGCAAAAAAACTGCTTTTGAACATAGAATTCATGCGCCATGTAACTATTTAAAAACTAAATAAATATTAATTAGCGAAACATTAATAAGTAAAAAATTAGTTCCGTCTGGTTTCTTAGGGATAGAGACCATGATGGCGCAAGTAATTTTTTTAAAAAAAATATTGATATGAATTGGAGTGTTTTATGGACTATCCTGCTTCTTATAGGATCCAATATTTGCATGACCTTCGCTTGGTATGGGCATCTAAAATTACAAGAAATGCACATTTCTGATGGGTGGCCTATAATCCTTGTGATATTATTTTCTTGGGGAATTGCCTTTTTTGAGTATTGCCTACAGGTCCCTGCCAACAGGATAGGTTCCAACATTAATGGCGGACCCTTCAGCCTTATACAACTAAAAGTAATTCAGGAAGTTATAAGCCTTACAGTATTCACCATAATAGTAACAGTGGTTTTCAAAGGCGAACCACTTCACTGGAACCACATCGTAGCCTTCTTATGCCTGATACTGGCCGTTTTCTTCTGTTTTTTGAAATAGCTTTTAAGCAACTGACTTAGAGGATGGCGCGCCATTCCGCACTAAGTCATTATTTATAAGGTGTTTTTTTATAAAGCTCGCAAGAAGTGCGTCCTTCCAGACCAGGCCCTCCCCTTAGATGGGTCTCTGCCCCATAACATCCCCGTGGCTCTCGAGCTACCGATTCCGCTGACGCAACATCCCGCTCTCCGCCGTTCGCACTGAGGTGCGAATATGGCTCTGCCCCATCAACAGACTCCGCCCGGTCATAAGTCATGGGCGGCTAGTCTTTCAGGATGCAACTTCTTGACTCGCTATTATTATGCCTTGCTTTTTCCATATAAAGGGCTTATTTTAGGACAAAACAGTCAAATTGAAGTTTTTGTCCTTGAAAAGGCTGTTTTCTCGGACAAAAATGGTGGCGGTAGGTTATGAAGGATTAACGTCCATTTAACCACGAGGTAACGAAAACATAGCTTTTATAATCAATTTTTGAACCTGAAAAACACCTTTGAAGTCAACATGCCTTGTAGGGTATTCTATGAAGGGTAGCAAGTAAAGGTGACTATTTTTTTCTATCACCTTTAAACTTTATCCCTTTTGGAAGTGCGTAAAATGGGGGCAGCGCCTAAAGGTGAATTTCGGGTTGTGTCTTTTCAATTCGGAAGGGTTCGCTTTTTTGGCCATTCTTACTCATACTTTTATGTCTAGAAATTTCACAAGTCACGGGTGACTGGCCGTTCCAGAAAGGCTCTTTTGCTTAACTTTTTTGGTTAGCCAAACTATGTGGTCTAGTATTCAATGTGTCCACAAAGCAGAAGATTTTGTGGATTCCTGCTTTTAGAAAATGCACTCATCCACAGATTCGGGCTTTTGGTGGATGAAGTAAGTATGATAGAGATATCGAAAAAAATTGAATAAAAAAAAACGTATTTTTCTTTGCTGTTTCTAACTTTATGTATGGCAATAGGATAACCATTTTGTGATATGACAATGTATTTCTAATTTTGGCACAAAGAAAACTAAATCTTTACACATCAATCATTTACCCTTTTGCGAATTAGTTTTCTTTTTCTCATCTTTGTTCTCGCGGTTAAGACCTGTTCTTAATCCTCAACTTAGAAGCTGTTTTGAAATGGTTCCCAAATTTTATTCTGAGAATTTTTCGAGGCAGTTTCTACATTGGAAAAAGGAGTGTACTGAAAGTACCCGACTGATGACAAAGATAAAATCATTTAAAAACGACTTCTTAAATATGAAAAATTTCATCAATCCCAAACAGGTCTATGCAGACCTAAGATCCGATTTTATGTTCAAGAGAGCATTTAGTCAGAAAAACATCATGATTCCTTTTCTTAACTCTATTCTTAGAACAGATCGCATTTACGACATTGATTATCGGAATGTTGAATCCTCTGGACTAACTAAAGATGATCGAAAAGTCTTCTATGATATCTACTGCCATAGTAGTGATGGACGTGATTTTATCGTGGAAATGCAACGAATAGGTCTTAAGTATTATCGTGACAGAGTACTTTTCTATGCCACCTATCCTATCACGAAACAACACACTGAAGCAAAGCAGAAATTCCTTTCTCTAAATAATAACGAGAAATTTAACTGGGATTATCACCTCTACCCTGTCTATGTGATTTCTATAGTGGATTTCGTGATGGAACACTGCGAGTCATGGCCTAGATATAGATTTCATAGTCACTACATTATGAAAGAGGATGAGTATAACGAGCCTTACAGCAATAATCTGCATTTTCTCTTTATAGAACTTCCACGTTTTAATAAAGTGCTTCAGAATCTATCCGATGAATCCGAGAAGTGGGCTTATCTGTTTCAGAACTTATCTCGGCTGAAAGATATCCCGGTTGAGTTCGATGAAAACTATTTCACGGATTTGTTCTTAACGGCGAAAATAGCTAACTTCACACCCGACGAAAAAGAAAAATACACGGAGGACCAAAAGATGATTTACGATTATCAGAACTGTATAGATTTCGCAGTAGAAAAAGCGGTTAAGAAAGCTGCGAAAGAAAATCTTGCGAAAGGACTTGCGAAAGGACTTGCTGAAGGTGAAGCTAAAGGTAGAGCAGAAGGTCTAGCAGAAGGTGAAGCTAAAGGGAAAATAGAGGGAGAAAAATTGGCTAAATTAGAGACGGCGCGAAACCTATTAAAGATGGGTCTTTCTGTTTCTCAAATTTCTTTGGCTACTGGACTTTCGGAAAGCGAAATAAACGAATTGATTGCTCGCTAACTTCACACCGACGGTGAAACTATTACATTTAACTCCCAAAATAGGAAGACTAATTAGTCGACTTATGCTTCCAGACACAATGTCCTATATTTTGTGTGAATGCAAAATAAACATTCATCCCCAAACGAGGACTCTGTCTCCAAAGATATTGATAAATTGGTTAAAAAGAATCACATGCTATTTACGGGTCAAGGGAAAATGCCGAATTCAACTCGACAGTGTTGCACTATTTACTTGAATTGGCGAATCTTCTATAAACAACTTTAACATAAAACTATATAAAGAAAAGCGCAGGGTCATCTCGACTGTGCGCTTTTCGTATAGGCCTCGTCTAATTTAGTTTTCCACAACAAACAGCGAGGCTATATGTCTTGATGGGCCCACTCCCATTTACAAGTCACGGGCGACTAGCCGTCCGAGAGCTCTCTTTCTCTTCATTATTCGACTTTAAAATGACAGGAAGGTCGACCATGAAATGGTATTAGCTTCCACTTGCTTTTCGATGTCATCCGGCAGATTCACAAAAAAGTCGAATCCTGTCCACTCTTCCACCTGATCCACACTGACAGTATAATTATCATACGAGTCAGAATAGGTCTTATGCTCGAACCAATACGCGACCGTCTTAGCGGATGTAACATTCCCCTTGCTGTCAGTTTTCACCCTAAGGACCAATTTATAAAAATAGTTAGGGATAGGGACTTTCTGCGAAGAAGTACCGCTCGGACTGACATACTTAATGGTGGAAGTCTGTCCTTCCTTATTAAATGCCACGCCTGTCACCACATATATCTCTTCTTTCTTACCAAGAGACTGCACCGCCGATTCCAAACTACTCCAAATCCCACTATTGAAATTATTCTGAATCTGAGGCACTTGATTAGTCACATAAAAAGTCTGGGCTTGCATGGTGGAGTTTCCATTTCTCGATCCATTAGGACACATGTGTCCGCGCGAATAAGTGCTTCCCGAATAGCTACTTCCAGTCACCTTAATCTGATACTTCTCATCAATATCTGGATTATAACTCCAGCTCGACGGACGATCAAGTGAACCCATATGACTACTATTGAGCGGATATGCTGTCCAAAGAGGAGTCATCATCGAAGTGTCATAAAAGACGGTGTAGTTTCTCTCGCCAGAGTATGTTGTGCTCACCACATACTGACTTCCCTTTTTAGCGTTTCCTAATTCGAGCCAATCTTTATCCACCGCAGGTTCCACGCCACCTGGCATAGTGAAACACATCGTGCTTTCAGCATAGAAGTACTCAGAAGAAGAAGCATAACTTCCTGTGCCACTTACTATCGCGTAAGAATAAAACACATAAGTCTGCCCTGGAGTAAGTCCGGAAAGCGTTACACTGAAAGTCCCACTTTTCGATGAAGGAGAAGATGCCACCGAATGGTTAGTAATGCTACTGGAAGATGTGCCCCAGTAAAAGCCCACTTCGCTCGGCACTGATGTGGCCCCCGAAAAAGAGCCCGACAGAGTTACCTCTGTCGAACTTTTAATCGTAGGGGCATCGCTTACCACCGTCGCAGACGGAGCAAACGATTCCTCTATGGGTTCTTGCCCACCGGCGCCTCCGCCGGACGGCAGCTAATTATTATAATAAACCTTTACAGATTGAATTCTACTCTGAGCGCCTAATGTAATTACAAAATCACCCGTAGTAGTAATAGTAACCACGCTTCCACTAACACTAGCTGTAGCACTATTAGTATAGGTAGAATTTCTTAGCGCAGTTGCATAAGAATCACTAGTACAAGTCACCTCTACTTTAGTAATAGTGTAGCCTTCATTCGCAGTAAAAGCAACTTTATGTTCTTTATACCAACGAGGTTTTGCAACATAACTAGAATTTACATTAGTACTACTTGTGTTTTTACTTTGAACAAAAGAGCATGATGTTCCACTCCAAGTTATAACATTGTTAGCATACGAGCCCTTAGACAAATCAATAGTTTCGCTTTTCTCCACAATCGTTCCAGCAGGGTTTACCTTAATTTCATAAGTCAAAGTTTCCGCGCCTACAGTAACTGTGACTGTCTGGGTTCCTTCTGTTAACATGTCATAGCCGGAGAATGTAGCTGTTGTGGTTACATCTACAGCGTCTTTTCCACGCCACACCTGAAGAACTTTTCCGCCGAATTCAAAAGCGTCTCCTACTGTAAAGCTTGTCTTCTGCCCGGAAATTTCAAGCCCTCTATAGATTTCAGTTTTACCATTGATAGAAATAAGATAATTCTCCTTATCCAGCTCATATATAGAATTGTACTTTTTCAAAGTACCAAAAACAACGACTTCATCACCAGCATTCAAATCTTCTGTACCTACAAAACCTGAGTCACCAAGGTCTCTTCCAGAATAAATCTGTATTGTAGCACCACCAGAAGTTATGTAATAGGTGAGACTATTATATTTCGAATTAAATGAAGGAGCCGGGTCAGCAGCTACTACACCCTTCACATATTTACCATTAAGATCGGCACCTGCATCGATTACCGTAATAGCCTCTGCTGCAGTGTAAGGATACTCTTTAGTACCATCATTGGCCTGAACACCAGCAGCCTTAGTGGTTACAGAAAGGGTGGCGATTTCAGAAGCAGCGTAAGCCTTAGTGCCTTCTACGGCTTTAGCCTGAACCTTAACAGTATATGAAGTTTCTGCAGTAAGTTCAGTAAACTCTACAGCATTATCTGTTACATCCTTAGACTCTACTAAGGTTTCACCATTATAAATCTCACACTTATAGCCATTAGTAGCTCTGCTATCAGCAGTCCAAGTCACATTAACCGAAGCATCATCTACCAAACCCTCCTTCAATACTGGAGTAGCAAGTGTAGGGGTTCCGAACTTAACGGCGGTAAGGGTAGCGGCTGCAGAATTCTTGTAATTATCCTTATCGGAAGGAACTGCTACCACACTTACATCGTAGTACTCGTCTTCGATAGCAGCAGCATCATACGAATTAGTTTCAGAAGTGTAAGTTTCACTGCCAATCGTTACATTATACGAAGCAGCTCCACTTACCGCATCCCATGAAACCACCTTCGCAGCACTTACTGAAAGATTTGCCGGAGTCTCAAGAGCAGTTTTAGGGGTACTCTCTTTCTTATATAAGTATATTTTACCATTTACATTCGTTGAAGAATTAGCATATGTACGAGGGTTCTCCAACGAATAAACTGTCAAATATCTCTTTGTATCATTATATTGTAATAACCATGATGAATTCTCTGTGTCATATTCTAAAGACCAAGCCTTACCTTTATATGTATCCTGTATCGTCAACCCATCATTACTACTAGTTGTTCCTAGTCCAAGAGTTTCATCCGAACAAGAAGATATACTATAACCATTAGAAACTGAAGCAAAAGACCATTTAGCATTATTTATTTTTGACGGATATATATTTATCGTATTTAGATCCGTAGATAAAGAAATCCCATCAGAAAACGCAATCGTACTTGGTTTAGCCCCCTTAACATTCTCAAGATACTGTCTCTTAGCAAGATCGTCATTCAATGCCATACAAATGATGTATTCACCATCTTCAAGCTCACTCTCAAATGTAATTAAATTATATACCTCTGGTTTTTCTTTCGCAACCCATTTTGCATCAGGGACTGTGGCGACGGTCTTGTAGAGTTTACCTGCGACGAAATGATCTGAGGTGTTTACAGTACGCTTCATATCAAGAGTGTGTCCAGTAGTCTCCACCTGAAGCGTCATCTCATCATATTCTGCAGGAAGCACATTAAACCAAAGCTGGAAATCTTTTGCTTTAGGAGCAGTTCCTTCTTCAAAAGTGATGGTGATATCTCTTAAACCAGCCGTTTTTGTATCAAATTCAAATCCTTTAGAATAGTCCAAAGACATCACACAAGAGCTTGCGATAGCATCAGAAACTTCAGAAACACTTAGTGTAGCTGAAACCACTTCTTCGTCAAGAGCACTTGTAAGATGGAAATAGACAATACCTGTCTGGCGATCCATATTGAATATCACATCCTTCCCATCATCGGTCTTGCCAGCAGAAGCGTTTTCAACAACAGCCTCTCCGAACATCAAATCGTATTTGCTGTTATACAAATTACCATTCTGAACGCGGGCAGAGCCGAAATCAACCTCACCTTCTGCATCTGGTGCTGGATATACGGCGTCATAAGTCCATGTTCCTGTATATTCTGGAAGAGTGGTGTCAAAACTGCTTGTAGCATCTACCCATTTAGCCTCAACCTTACCTGTAGTGTTAGCAGTACCACCATTATAATACTCTACGCTCAAAGCATCCCCATTCTCCCACGCAGACTTAAAAGTGGCTTCGTCCTCGGTGATAAGAGTAGCTTTGGTAGCAGGCTCGATAGAAGAATTGGCCCCGAAATGTACGGTTACGAACTCTCCTTTGCCGACCTGTTCTGGTGTCAAATTCTGCTCGTTACATGCGCTTAACCCCATAGCAGCTACTGCCAATAGGGCCATCGATTTAATTAGATTTTTCATAAGGCACATTTTCTAAAAGTTCCATCCATTAGACAAATCTTCGACATCATCGCCACTAATATCGTGTAGCCCATTAGAATTATAAACAGAACCACCGCTCTGGCAGAGTACGCCCTCCATAGAGATGGAGAGGATTTCACAGCTGGGAGCCTGATAGCGCTCCGCTAACTTTTGAAATGCTTTTTGTTTCATAAAAATGTAATTAATTAGTTAGACATTTATATATTTCATATTTATTCTGTTAGCCTCGAAAATGACTCCATTCTCGAAAACTAAAACATTCTTTATAAACTTATTAGATTCAATCGCGCAGATACAGCCCGACTTGGCATACTGAAAAACATCCTCCGCGTCACACTCCCACTTTCTTAGTATTTTCATTTGGGCATCTTTCGGAGAAAAATCACTATCGATGCGCGAGACTCTCGACACAAATAACCTATTTAGTAACGTGAAAAAAATAAGTTGCGTCAGATTAGCATTAGATTTTCGAGGGTATTGGCCGAAAAGATTTACCAAAATGTTACAGTTTATTTTTGGAAAGTCACTTAGCCAGTGACTATGACAAAGGCCCTTCGCTTTCACTCCTGACTTAGAACATCTTA
>CAKUSP010000010.1 GCA_934680015.1 uncultured Bacteroidales bacterium
AGTCTAAAAGCCCCTAAATCGCCACCACAGCGGTCTAGGGACTCGTTTTTTCTAAATCCAAGTGTCAAAGATGGGAATATACGAAATAACTTTCTTATTTCCAAACGGATTGAAATTCGTCTGTTATTGGATTTTCCTATTACCCGTTCTAAACTATTAACCTGAGCGAAATTGTAGCCGCCTCCAAGATTGAGCGTATAATCAGAACAACCACCAGATGTAAATATAATGTACCCTATTATTATAATACAATAATACAAAAACTAATTATTTTTTTCACCATAAAAATAATTATATACTAATTTGTTTATGCATTTAAAGCACCATTCATCATCGTATAACACATAGTTCGTTAGAGTATCTCTTTCGGGAATTACACCAGTAATCCTATATTTTCCATCAATATCTTTTTTCATCCTTGTATTTATATCAAAATTACTCATATCCGGAATCGAATACAAACAACCATTGTTATCTTCCGCTAATAAAATACCTTCTTTCTTTACATCTATGATTGTATTAACATTTAACGCATAGCAATTATAGCCCCAATCAAAATAAAAAAAGTCTTTTACATGGTTAATTGATTCTTTTGAAAATGCATAAATATCATTAGTATAAATTGATGAGACGTAAAGATATAATGAATCTATCCGAAGTGAATTATCCTCATTCTCATTTTTGTCACACCCCCCCATAACATATCCCCATAAATATCTAGTTTTGTGTCTATCTGTCATATATTCGATATTGTCAAAAGCCTGTGACAATGATGATAAACTATCTGGGATATAGTCAGTTTCATCATAAAATACAATACAGAACCTATAAGGGCTAATTCTCTTTCGATAATGAAATACAGCAATAGAATCCCCATAAAATTTATGATTATATGATGCTCGTTCAAGCAATTTAACATTGTTTGAATATAATAAAACCGTATCTATTATTTGATTATGATTATAAATATAAACTAATCCATTTTTGGTATGTAATTTTAACTCAAGTGCCTCATATCGCTGAATATCTGTTGATACTATTGGAGATAAATCATAATTGTAAATTTCAGCGCGAAATGTACAATGGGGCTCACTACATATTAAAATAATACAAACTATGAGTAAGCTTTCTAGAAAAATTATACTTAAAACCTTTACTATCGCGTTCTTATTAACCATTTTATATAATACCATAATCCATCTATCTTTGATGTTTTATTAACAGCATCAACGCCTGTAAATAAATTATTTAAATTATCTCCAGAAATATAATCGCTTCGTGATTTATCCTGAGAAGGTGACATTATACCATTATATTCATGTTTTAACCCTAAGGCATGACCAATTTCATGTGCTCCTGTAGAGCTTATTCCTCCTGTTTGAGGGTTATTAATAGAGTAATCATCGCGTATTCTTATTGATTTAATACGATGATTTGTTGTGCCCGTTGTGCTTGGTTTATTAAACTTACTAACTAAATCATAATCATACTTATTTGAATTGCGAAAATTTTTCGACTCCACCCTATATGATAAATTATACACTATCATATAATCTTCGCCATTAATTTTAATTTGATCTTTGCGATTATTCCAATACTTTATTGCATTTGAAATAGAATGTTTTTTCTTTGCTATTGTCTCCCTGCTCTCTTTCGCATAGTCAACATTAAGTAAAAACATCTCTGTTATAATGACATAACCCTTATAAAACACGATAATATGTTCATCCCCATCAGGGTCATAGAAATTAATCGGGTCACCACCGCAATAAGAATACGGACTCAAATATGGATACGACAGGGCTTTCTCGTCAGGGCCTAACCAGCTACCACTTTGAGGATTATAAAATCTCGCTCCGAAATCTATATATGGAGTATCATACCATCCAACCCTCTGTTCTTCCTTTCCTGAAAAACGATATCTATTAGTACTTTCTGTCCTGTAATCAGCATCTATGTACCTTCGTCCATAAGGAAGATATGTATCTTGCTCTCGAATATTAGCTTGTGTTCCATCTAATTCGACAAGGGCTTGGCTACTGCCTATAAGATCACTAGTAAAATGAATATATTTCGGGCCGCCATCTTCATTTATTATTCGTCCATTTTTAGTCTTAATGCTTTCTATATATTCATTCCCTTCAGCATTTCTACAATATAAGAAATTCCCTCTATAGATATACCCCTCTCCGGTTTTACTTATCGCAGAGTATTTGCTTCCATCAGCAAAGTAAGAATAAGCTATTGCCTTAGAACCTTCTCTATTATTTATGGTTAACGGCAAACCTCCTACAGTATACTCTATCCTTGTCCCACTTTGAGCATCCTCTGTTATTTGTCCTCGTTCATTATAATCATCGGTGGTTCGGTGATTCCCATCATAGAAATAGGTCTTCTGATTATAGCGTAAGATATTACTATTTAAGTCATATTCAAAATGTTCCCCTCTCGAAGTACCACTTAATCTGCCTAACCCATCATACTGGTAGCCTTCCGCAAATGGGTCTGCATCTTTATGACTAACTTCGGTCTTACTTATCTTTCCAGAATATGTGAATGCATTATTCTGTTCAAACAGCTGCTCATTTTGAGTATTTATCTTGCATTTTAGTCCATGAGTTGTCTGCCAATTTTGAATATCATATTGGTGGTTTTCAGACAATACACCATTGGAAATCTTCGATTTTAACCGCCCTAACTCATCATATCTAAATGACGTAGAATCGAATTTCCACCCGTCAAGAGACTCTTCTTCCGAACTTAATCTCCCGCGAGGGTCATAATTCATTACATGAATGTATTCTGTGGATGTACCAGACTTTGATGTCTGTCTTTCTATCGTCTTCGTCTTTTCTCCAAGTAAGTTCCATTCGTACGCATACTCACTTCGTGCTCCATTAGAATAAAACTCTGTTTTGGTTATTACCCGTTCTTCTTTATCATAAGTGTAGTTTATAGTCTTTATTAAGCCACCTTGTTCGACACCTTCGCTTGACATTTTAGGCATCTCATACAAAATATGACTTTTTATCAAGCCACACGATAAACTATCTCTCCTATCATAGTACTTCGTAATTTCAAGTGGACAAACATCTTCTATCAGATACGACAAAGGCGCACCATTCAATATGTTTGTCCTTAACTCCTTTGGCGAAAAAGCGGATTTAACAAGACGCTTTTCTATTGGCCGATAACTTGAATCATAGATTATTTTATACCATAAACTATCCACAAGCATCTGTGACTCAGAAATCAATATCGGACAGTTATTCCTATCATAGACATATTCTTTTCGTCCTCCTCCCGGTATCTGTTCAGTCTCGACTAAACCTCTTCCATCTCGCTTTATTACAAAACAATACTTCTTCGAATAATCTCCATCTAATGTAAATGAATTATCCAAATGAGCTACACCCTCTGGCTGTATTATACACGATAGACTATCTCGGGTATCATATATAAAATATACATCGGCCTTTGTACTATCATCCACATACCTTCGTTCACATATTTTCTTCCCGAATACATCTTCATAATGCTCTATCCTCTTTCCATCCTCATCTATTTGAGTCGTTTTTCGTAGTTGACCATACGAATAATATCCATTCAACCTTACAGTATCAGTTATACTGAACCGATGCACAGAATCAGAATCATCATTAACAGAATATGTGTGTGTTTGACTTACTCCTCCGTTCTCCCTATAACGCCTACCTGCTCTTTGACGCAAAAGAAGTTTCCCGTTAACTCGTTTTTCATAGTCTCGAACCACCACAGCGCACGTATCGGAATACAATTGCTCATAAAACTGCCTTTGCTCTTTTAGGCTAGTAGTCTTATATATTAGCGAGCCAACATAAGAATATGGCAAATACTCTATTGCATCCGCTCTTCGGTGTGTATCATAGACAATGGGTCTTACCAAGTGTCTAATAGGCTCTGGATATGAGCATTTTATCTCTTGCGCAAGATACCCTAATTCATCATAAATATCTACATCGATATAACTTTTTCCAGACGCGGAATATGACGTTTTATATATATAATTATCGGCACAAAGTAATGGATATGGTCCATGCTCTCCATCTGTCTTTATCTTATATTCATACTTTTTTAAAATCTGCCCATCAACATCTTTTATCATGTATAATCTACCCTTCGAATCATAAGAATACGCCCTGCCCTTCCCGCTTGGCCATTTCTGCCGAGTCATTCCCACCTCATCTTTCCATTCATACCGGCTCGTCAAACCATTTACACTTCTTTCTATAATATTCTTTCCTTTATCATCCCATTTTACTTTTATCGACACACCAGACATATTTAACGACACTGGATGGTATAACGTGTCATAGGAATATGCATACACTTCTAACAGACCATTTCTTCCAATGGTAAAAATCCTTTCCCTATCCAATACCTTCGTGGATGCATCTACATAATATGAATAAATCGATTTCGGACGATGATTCGGGTCTCTATCAAAGGACGAATAATCATTCTCATAGTTATATGATTGGCTTAAAGAAAGATATTCCACACTATCCCTAATGGTTGTGCAAACGATATCTTTTATCGGTGCAGGATAACAACTTGCCTCACTCTTCCCTTTCTGCTCTCCACTATATCTATAGTAAATGCGAGAACTCCCAGCACTCTCTCCACTTTTCCTTTCCGATAACGATAACTGACCTAATTCATTATATTTAAATGTTGATATATCAGAAAAAGACTGCCCTTCATTATAATAGTCTTTTGAAATCGTTTTCTCGAGTTGGGGATATATTTGAATAAATCCCACCTTTTTAAACCCTTTAATGACATTACACACCACATATATAGGGGCAGCTTCTTTTATCCCATAAATATATTCTTCGCTATGGTGAAGCACTCCACTTGCATCATATTCTCTTAAAGATTTTTCTTCCCCCCGTACATACTTATAATCCGTCGAAGGTGGCAAAAGAAGCGTGGCACATCGCTCTATTCCTTCTTCACTGATATTATATGAATTAAGCATCAGTCGACAGTCAGGCTCGTATCTTTGCGGATACACTGGCATATTATACCAGTATCCGTCCATATAATCAACGAAAGAATAAAATTGGTGCTCTATAGCTGACCCATCATCATATTCCTCCCACACAACTTCATATCCCATATGATCATCCCTCGCTTCATAGAACTGCCCACTATTAAACACATACATCGATCCATTATATGGCTCCTCGACTGTTCCTTCCGATCGAAAATCAGCAGCAAATAAATATCTTGGCATTCTAGTAAGCACTCCACTGCTTATTGCTCCATCCTGATCCGTAGTATAACGATAGTTTATCGTATGGGAATAAATTGATGAAGTATTCGTAATACTTTTTACTCTCACGCCTCCTATTTTAAAACCATAAGGGCAACTCTCTGGCATCCCCGTAGGATTATTCACACTCTTATTCCATCGTTTTCCTGCGGAATGGGCTTCATATTCTATCTCACTTGTCCCTCCTGTAGGATAGGTAATTTTAGTTAATGCTCCTCTTTTTGAATATTCATAATCCGCATCCCTATTCCCAGTACCAGTTAAATTATACAAAGACTCATCCTGATCTCCCACATGAAGGATAGGTATCGTATTCGAAAAATTAACGCTTGGCTTTTTTGATTTAGGTATACTCTTTCCATTCCAGTATCCCCAATGATCTATGCCTCGTGTTTCAGGGCCTGGAAAACTATACTTATTATCGTATGTAAACTGATATTCGCCATTCTTTAAAGAAGTAATCTTAGACAAAAACATCCTTGAAACAGATTCATTTGCAGCACTATAGTTGTAAGACAATGCCACATCTTCTATCTGCTCTGACTCATTATTCCATATCTGAATTCTATTCAAACATTTGTCTTTGATAGCCCCTTTTTCGTGTGGAGCACCTCCTCCCAATGACTCTGTCCTTGTCCTTTCTGCATAAGAGAAACTTGCAATCGTCCTCCCATCCACTTCTATCCTATCAAGACACCTACTAACTACATATGTGGGAGCATCTCTTTCTTGTAAATCTACTGCTAGTGGGCTTTCTTCTCCTGTAACATGGCTTGAAGAGTATCCATACCTATATGCGGTGTCAAAACTATATTGCCGAAAAACGAATAATTGCCGTGTACCATACACAAAGCGAACGCTTCTTCCAGATGGAGCTTTTACCTCTTTTAACTTCCATGATGTTATGGGCCAATCTGTATTCCCCGCATCACGAGCATCGGTATCTGTATAATCCACATAATCTATCCCTCCGCCATAAACATAATAGTATCCATTTCCATCGCGAATAACTATCTCCGAATTATACCCCTTACTTGGATCAGAGGCAGGCGAAAATGTTATCTCATATTCTCCAAATGCTCCATCACATGAATATGCACTACACTTCCCGTTCTCTCCCGTTATTATAAAATCGCCCTGCTTTCCCAATATGGAAAAATGAAAAACATCTGGAGCGGTTTCATAATTAGCATAATCTCCGATTGAAGTTTTTATCCATTGTCCGCCATTATAAAAATATGCAGGTCTACTACC
This sequence comes from uncultured Bacteroidales bacterium, assembly GCA_934680015.1. Classification (GTDB taxonomy): domain Bacteria; phylum Bacteroidota; class Bacteroidia; order Bacteroidales; family UBA932; genus Cryptobacteroides. The sequence continues at coordinate 6,572 of CAKUSP010000010.1, forward strand.
ATACAGATACGCCCCTATGGCTTTATCTAACCTGACACTTCCTCCAGAAAATAATCCAGACCCAATGCTCACTATATCTGTAGTAGGTTCTTTCCCTGTATTTTTAAAATAATAATATCCACTACAATCATCCCCACTTATACTCTCCGATGCGTGATGCTCATCTGGCACACCTCGAACCTCCCGTGTAATCGCACCTCCAACATTCAAATACCACCCATATCCCATAGTCCCACTTCCCTGCATTGGTCGAAATCCATCAAAATGATATCCAAGACTAATAGGAATCTCAAAATCAATATCCTTATATGTATAAACTGGAAGATTATATGAAAAAGCACCTGTGTACATCGCGGAATTCACCGCTCCGTACTTGGTCATCGCAAATGACTCCGGCGAACTTACCTCACAAAACGACTGCTGTAATGAGCTTGCACTAACTTGAGAAAATAATGGAATACACTGAATTATAATAAGTATTGCCAGAAAATATTTTTTCATATCCCTGTGGTTTTAGTGTTATTTTACGCTAATATACACAAAAAGCGGCTTTCTTGGAAAGAAAACCGCTATATACTCCATGCAATTATATTATCAACTACTGAACATAGGCACTTCCATCTTCGATGGCGGCCTCAAATCCTTTCTTGATGCTTGACCAATACCCGTTATTTTCGATATGACAAAGTTCAAAAACCATAACGCCATCTGTATTCTTTAGACACCAATGAGCAGCCTCGCCCGGATCGAAATTAATCCCCGACACCGAATAAGACCCGTACATCTTACAATCGCCTTTAATATAATTCTTTCCATTATTTAACTGACCAGCTACAGAATTACTGTCATACTCAGGATATAGCTTACTCATATATGCACCATTCTGGAACACATCCAGATATTTAGCAAAACCTGTCTTGTAATAATCTGCGGTAGCCCACCAGTAAGAACTGGTAATATTCTTCTTATCCGAAGTCCAATTCTGCCCTGTACTCCAAAGTGGCCACCAAGATGCCGCCCAGTATTCGAACTTCAAATCAGGCTTTATGGCCTTAATCCGTCTTCCGATTTCCTCCACATAAGAAGTAATTACACTTGTGCGCCATTCTATGAATTCCTTATAATGTTCACCATAATACTCTTTTCCATCAGCATCAATTCTAAATATATCTGATGGCCAATTGGATATCATCACTCCCATATCTTTTTGGAAGGCCTGATGTGTCGTTTCAGAAAAATCAGAGTGATAATTCTGATAACGACAATAATCAAGCGTAAAAGAATCTATATCGTATTTAGATACAATCTCCTCCACCACTTCCATAACGAACTGCCGAACGAAAGGATCTGCCGGATTAAGAAATGGAAAAATTCCATCTGTGGCATTATCTCTTATATCAGTAATCCCTGCATCCGAAAGAATCTCCTGGCAATATCTGCCTTCAAAATCAGAATCTTTATATTTCGCTGTTTCACCAAGTCCATAAGTCGGAAAAACCGTCATCGCAGCACCTATCTTCATGTCATTGGCCCGGCACTGATCTATAAAATACTGCAAGTAATCGTAATTACGGGTAATCCCATTATATTCCGTACGCATAGGAAGAATATCAGACTCGTAAAGGACTCCACCCTCCATGAGTTTTACCTCGAGGATTATCTCATTAAAGCCATAGTTCTTGATCTTCTTGACCCAAGTCTTAATGTCCCCCTTTGTGCGGAGCCGAGACCAATTCACCGTAGCACTTACCCATAAAGACCTGTCTTTTTCGACTTTAGGAGTAGGATCTGGATCTGGGTCCGGATCTGGATCCACTGGAGTCACAGGCACTTCTGGTTCAACTACTGGAGTCTTAGTCTTATCACAAGAAGCGAAAAGCACACATGCAGACAATAGAACAGTTAAAAATCTTCTCATTTGCATTCTTTTTTATAGCGATCTATTCCGCTTTTAATCTTATCCCAAAGATTATTACTTACTATCTGGCAGAGATCGAATACCATAAGTCCTTGTGTATCGCGAAGGCATAGATAACAAGCATCGTCAAACTGATCAAGGTGGTTAATAGCATAAATCGAGCCCTCAACCTTACAAGCATCACCTATGTCACGATTAGTACGCATAAGCCCATACTCAATAGATTCATTATCTTCAAGGTTCCATACTCTTTCGAGGTATGTACCGGTAATGAACACATCAAGCTGGTCAGCAAATGCTGCCTTATAGTAATTGTCATCTGCCCAACTCTGACCTTCATACCACTTAATATCAGGAGAGCCCCAATTCTGCCCATTACGATAAATAGCATGAAGCCACGATGCTGCCCAATATTCTAATTTGCAGTCTGGTCGAACCTCATTACGAAGGATCTTCACCTTCTCGATAAAATCACGAATTACAATTCCTCTCCAAGTCCACCACTGCTTGTAATATTTACCAGGGATCTCCTCGCCATTAGGCCCATAAGTGAAAATTTCCTCTGGGAATGCTTCTAAAGTGTGTCCCAGATACCTTTCAAAGGCTACACGAGAACTATCCGAAAAGTCAGTGCGACCTCCGGGATAACGGCAGTAGTCTAAACAGAGAGCATCTACATTATATTTGGAAAGCACCTCACGAAGTGTACGCAAACCGTAATCTTGACTAAACTTAAGGCAAGGATTCAGATTAACTCCGATCTCGCTTAGGTCATCTTCGAGTTTTATCATCCCATCTGGAGTATACTCTACGCAGGTGTACTGACGAAGTTCCGGACGCTTGTAAACCGCGCCGAACTGATTACATGCTATTCCCACGGAGAAAGGTGCCACAGAAGTCATCACTTTAAGACCTCGCTTATGAGCTTGCTCTATAAAATAAGCCAGATAGTCCCATCCTCGATTTTCAAGGACAAATCCGTTGTCTTCAGTAAACTGAGGAAGGAATTCGCTATCATAAAGCACTTGGCCATCAGCCCCTTTAACATCCACACACACCTGATTAAATCCAGTAGCCTTAATCTTATCCAAGTACCAATCTACTGAATCTTTAGTGGCAAATCGCTGAAAATTAGCATCGGAGCATATCCAAGCCGTTATGGTCTTCTCCTTAGATGAATTTTCTCTGCCGCAGCCGGCAAAAGCCAAAGCTGCAACAGAGAAAACAACTATTATAGAAGCAAGACGATTAAATAAATTCGCGTGAAATTTCATATCTTGCTATTACCAAATTTCCTCCTAAAAGAAGTACCTGTCCCTTGTCATTGGCAGCATCATATACATAAGCAGCTGAAGGTACTTGCGCTGCTGCGGCAAAGTACTGAGTCTGTAGCAAGTAATGATTCTCCTCATCTGATGGATCGTTAGTCTGGATAGTGATGTAAACCTCAGGCCATCCAGTTGTAGCAGCAATAACATATGGAGTACCATTGAATGAGAATGCCTTAATATTACCACATGAGTAATTTCCATATTGAGCATTACCATCAGGGATACCAGCACTTTGTACACCAGGAACAGTTGTCATAGTAGTTCCAGTTAAAGCTACATCCTCCCCAGTATTAGCTGTCCCTTGACGAGTATAAACATGATATCCTTTATTATCTCCCATAGAATCACCAATAAAGAAAGTACCATTCACATTACCAGATGCAGGTGAAATAGTAGCGCCCCAGTTTCCATCATTACCGGCATAATCAGTAGGGAAATGATGCCAAGTCGAAGTTGAGAAATCACCATTGTGGAATTCCCATACATGGTGACTCTGTGTAGCATTACGCCCACCGAAAATAGCACAAAGAAGGAAATCTCCATTTACATCACCACCACAATTCATATAGGCAAAATTATTACCCCTATTACCTTCTTCATTATTAGCATTTGTATAAACTACAGTAGGAGCCTTATCGTAACCATCCTTCCATGCATAAACATAACCATAATTGATGTCATCTCCATTTGTAGTAGGAACACCATCTTTATCGAAAGCGAAAGATGCTACAACTACCCCATTTACATCATTATTCATATTATACATAATAGCTCCCGCTGGGACTCCTTCCATATTAAGGTTGCCTACTTTATTTGCATTAAAATCGTAAACTTCTCCGTTAATAGTAGCTATCTTGTCCACTCCGCAAAATGCAACTGAAGCACCAGCTGCAGATACAGCATTAATACCGAACTTGCCAGGAACATTCTCATCTACTTTTTCACAAGAAAGTGTTGCCTTAGCAAGTGCTATTTCCACATTCCATGTGGAAGTGTGTTCGCCATCTTCTGCGGTAATAGTAAATGAAACAGGCTCACCTGAAGTTAAGTCATAAACCTTATCTTCCTTTAAATCAGTTGTTGCTTTAGGTGAAACCTCAACGGTCAAAGTTGCGTTTTTCAAGCCTTCGAACTCCTCTCCCTTATAATTGATTTCAGCTACTTTTTCATTAGAATAAATAGCAGCTTCAATTTCCGAATCAGAGGTGTGAGCTGTTAATTTAATAAGTTTACATTCTTTTGACTTTACCTCTGGAGTTGGATCTGGTTTAGATGGATCAACAGGATCGTCATTGTTACAAGAAACAAGACATAGCGACGCAATAGCGACCAGTGTCAAAAATTTGTTAGTTTTCATCATTAAAATTATTTTCTTGATTTATATGCTTTTAACGTATACACTTTTTTCTCTCCGGTAAGAGGAGTGTATACCGTAATATCTTCCGTTTTATCATCTAGATTATGTATTCCGGCAAGCGGCGGATCTACATAAACATCATAATCTACATTCACCTTTATTTTAAGCCTTGTAAGATCATAGTACTTCGCATCAGAATTTCTAGGTATTACGAACTCTATCAAGTACTTTCCATCCGCATCTGCTTCTTTACTAATATTCCCCGTAACCTGAGTAGATTTTGCAGATTCTGCTGGAAAACAGTAAGCTGCAATAATAGAACAATTAACAGGATATTTTTCCATATCATAAGCAGGATCTACATCCGCTTTAGCACAAGAAGAAAGCAAAGCTATGGCAAGCGCCATAATAAATATAATCTTTTTCATATTCTACCAACCAGGATTGTTTTCACCAAATTCTTTGTTATTTGTCTCTTCAGCAATAGGTATCGCAAAGTAATAATACCTTTCTGGGAACACTCTTGTTCCTTCTGCCTCATTATCAACATCTATCTGACTATACGAGAAGGTTCCATCAGCATTCTTTGTAACATCCACGCCATGAACTACTTTACCATTTATCACTTCCTCGGCCATCTTCCATCTCCGCAAATCCCAATATCTAAAACCCTCTCCTGCGAGTTCAACAATACGTTCATGCCTAATATAACCCATAAATTCTTCAAGAGAAGATGCGACAGCACGACCAGGAAGTCCCACACGACCACGAACCTTATTAAGTTCAATGGTAGCGTTAGCCAAATCCCCACTTTGAGCAAGAGCCTCCGACTTGTTTAAAAGCACCTCGGCATATCTCAAAAATATTCCAAAGTGGCTACTTCCATTCTTTTCCCAACCCTGCTGATTTTCAGTTAAAAACTTTTTAAAAAAGTAACCTGTTGTAGTAGATTGCACTGCGCTTGTCCTTTTGAAATTTTGACGTGCATCTGTTCCGCCTGCATAAGTCTGAATATGACGTCCTTCCCATAAAGCATCATTATACAGAACTGTTGCATAAAAGCGAGGTTCACGTCCGACATAAGGATCTTCTCCATTTACAGCCCAATCAAATTTACTGCCATCAGCCATTTCATACTCATCAACCATCTCACTTGTAGGGCCAAAAGCACAATACAAAGTGGCATTATTATGAAAAGGCCCATCTCCTATAGGACGGAAAAACTGATCATGACGATGAGTAAGACCACTCTGACCAGACGAACTATATGTGACCGTAATCAAATTCTCAGCATTTCCCTGCTCTGAAAAGATGTTAGAATAATTCTTTGCCAATGCACCGCCATATTTCGAACATGAATCCGCCGCATCTATAGCGACTTGCCACTCACCAGCCCACAAAGCAGCACGGCTAAGATATCCATAGGCACCTGCTTTTGTAATACGTCCGCTTTGCGTGGCTTCCCATGACGATGGCAAATACTGCGCAGCAAATTTCAAGTCGGACAAAACTAACTTCCAGCTTTCCTCTTCTGATGATCGAGCCTTATTATTAGCATCGTTCGGATTTCCTTCTTCTATATAACCCTGGTCTAATCCACCTTCATCAGTGCGAAGTACAACACCTCCGTATAAACGAATCAGTTGAAAATAATTCAATGCCCTAAAAAATCTAACTTCAGCCTCTCTTATCTTAAGCCAATCCTCACCATATTCTGAATAATGCTTCGGAGACTCAATTAGAAATTCGTTACACCTCTTAATCCGGGTATAATTCGTACTCCAACATTCAAATGGGCCAGCACCAGTTTCTTTAGAAAAAATTGCCGATTGAAGCAGAACTTGATTGAACGAATGATTATACTGATTCCACGAACTACTCTTTACTAAATCAGAATAAGCATCAGTAAAATTAGCGGCATCATTTATCTCGGTAGCATACTTCAAATACGCGTAAAAGTTATACACATTATATTCTAAAGCATTTTCACTTCCCCAAATCACATCTCCTGTGAACTTATCTTCTGGGATCTTGTCTAAAAACCCGGAACATCCTACTGCGCTAAGGCTTAGAATGGATAATATAACTATATGTATAAATCTATTTTTCATCTTCACTTCTATCTTAGAATGTTAAATTCATACCCACAGAAAATGTTTTTTGCTGAGGATAATAACCATTTGAAATACCTGGATTCTCAGGATCTAGATATTTAAACGCACTAAAGGTCAAAAGATTGGTACCCGCTACATACAATGTGACCCTACTAAGTGAGCCGATTTTTTTCAAAACTTCAACAGGAATTGAGTATGAAAGCTGGACATTTTTCAACCTCAAATATGAACCATCTACTATCCAAAAATCCGATGCCCATGCATTACTTGCATTTGTAGTCGAAGAAAGTCGAGGGTATTTTCCATTTGGATTGTCTGGCCTCCATGCATCTTTAACAAGATAAAGGACAGAATTACCGCCGCCATAGAAAGCACGGGTAAACATGGTATTATCCGTAGTATTATTATACGCACCAGAAAGCATATAATTACATAGTGCAGCTCCTTGGAAAAGAGCAGAAAGAGTCCACCCCTTATAAGCAACCTCTGTGTTTAAAGAAAATGTCATTTCCGGAATCTGACTTCTGCCTATTTTAACATAGTCAGCGCCGGATGTTATTTGTCCATCTCCATTAACATCCTGGTATTTAATTGAACCAGCTTGATTATATCCAGTAGGTGCAACTGGCCAATCTGCAGCCTCTTCATCACTCTGGAAAAGGCCCAAAGAATGAAAACCATAGAATGAATTCAAAGGTTGTCCTAGCACCGCTCTATAAGATGGGTGATTATCAGATACTCTTTTAGAGAGCAACTTATTCCGCGACCATGACATAATACCCGTAACATTATAACTTAATCCATTAGAGAACCAATTATCATGTCGTATCGTAAGTTCAAAACCTCTATTATCCATACTTCCTGAATTCATCCATGTAGGATAGTTACCGCCAAGCGATGGAGAATATGTACCAGTAGCATCGTACTCAAGAATCTGAGAAGTGTATTTATAGAACACATCTGCATCAACAGAAAGCTTATTATCAAAGAATTTCGACTCCAACCCAACATTATAAACACTTGTTCTTGACCATGTTAAATCTTCATGAACATAACCAGTAGAATAGAATGAGGCCTGTGGCTGTCCACCTATGATATAAGTATTAGATGAAATACCATAAGTTCTATAATACAAATCAGCCGAAGTATCGTCTGAACCTAAAACACCATAAGAAGCCTTTAGTTTCAAGAAATCTACAGTGCCAGATAGAGCAGAGAAGAAATCTTCCTTACTCATAATCCATCCGGCAGCGACAGATGGGAAGAAGCCCCAGCGATGACCAGGAGCAAATTTTGATGATCCATCAGCGCGTGCAGTTAATCCTAAAAGATATTTGCCATCATAAGAATAATCAATTCTGGAAGCCACTGACTGAAGAGCTGTCTTCCAAGAATGTGAACCACTCGGCTGAGTAGTACCTTGTGTAACACCTAAATTAATATCTACAGGAAACTCAGTGAAATATCCTTTTTTATAACTTGTCATAGTATCTGAATACCCTGTTGACTGTTCATAAAAGAGTGTAGCCGATACATTATGTTTACCGAACGTTCTTGAGTAATCTATCTGTGGGCGTAAAGTATAATTATACCCATAAGATGCTGACTTGTTATAATTGTTCTCTGGAATACCTTGCGAAACCTGAGTATCTATGGTCTTAGTTTCTACAGTAAATCTATAAACCTCATGAGAGTGCATGAAATTAATGTTTTGAGTAAACCCAAAATCATATCCGAAGAACACCTGAGCTTTTAATCCCTTTAGAGCATCTATTTTACCAAAATCATACTCTAATTTAGCCTGAGTATCCAAATTATACCGACGTGTTGTTTGATAACCAGAGTCAGTAAGAGAAGAAAGAGGAGAACGATAATATGTTCCGTGGTTAAAAGTTAGTGGCTTACCCTTATACTCTGTAGCCAATATAGGCAAAGCATAATAAGCAGCGGTAATAGGACTAAACTCTGCTACTGGAGAGATGTTATAACCAGGTAGATTTTGTTCAGATGTATTACCTGCTATGTTAAGAGTAAGACTTAATCCATCTGCAATTTTAGCCTCAATGTTTGAGCGAATATTAATGCGCTGATAATCAGTATTTTTTAAAATACCATCTTGGTCAAAAAATCCGATTGATGTATAATGTTTAATCTTATCTGTTCCTCCTGTGGCAGAAATATTATGCTGCTGTTGAAAGCCAAAATTATTATATATAACTTTTTGCCAATCCGTTTCAGCATATATTCCCTGTTCCTTCATCCAAGATATCATATCTTCTGTCCAATATGGATCATATCCGTCCATAGTGCGTGCAAGATTGTTATAATAGATGTACTGCTCAGCATTACAAAACTCCGGCATGGCCGTATTATTTGTAAATGTAGCAGAGCCATCATAAGAGATCTTGGTTGCGCCCTCTCCTCCACTTTTAGTAGTTACGAGAATTACACCATTGGCTCCACGTACACCATAAATGGCAGCCGTAGCAGCATCTTTCAAAACAGTAATGGAAGCCACGTCATTAGGATTGATATAATTAATCTGTCCTTCAACGCCATCTATTATTACAAGCGGAGTAGAACTATTAAAAGTGGAAAGACCTCGAACAAGAAGCGTTGCGCCATCCGCACCTGGAGTTCCAGTATTTTGAATAGTCGTCATACCTGCAAGTCTTCCAGCCAGTAATCCAGAAACATTTGTCGCTGGAGCCTTCATGAGGTCTTTGCTAGTTACTTGAGAAACGGAGCCTATCAACATTTCCTTTTTCTGTTGACCATACCCTATCACCACAGCATCGTCAAGAAACGTAGAATCGAGTTCAAGAACAACATCTATTTTTACGTTATTCCCTACTTTCACCTCTTTATCCTTATACCCCACCATGCTGAATACCAATACCGCGTCAGAACCTGTCACTTCAATGGAATAAGTACCATCCATATCTGTCATTACAGCTCCGCTTTCGTGGCCTCTCTGGAATACATATACCCCCGGTTCAATACCTTCTGGACCGCTGACCACACCTGTTACGGTGCGTGATTGTGCAAAAGATTGAGTGCCAATACAAAAGCACATTAAGATTGTAAGAAATTGAATTACAATTTTACGCATTATTAAAATTAATTTGGCTTATGGGGGTCAAAATTAGCAAAAGTTTCGATAATTATGTTCATATTTGTCATGTTTAATTAAAAAAATTTAGAAATATGCGAAAAATTTATTTGATAATCACGACTTTAACTATTAATTTATTATTTTTAACCTGCACACCTAAAAACTCCACTCCACAGACGCCAGAAAAACCAGACGTTCCAGATGTCCCTCAAGAGGATTGGACTTGGGAAAATGGTTACCCTAAAGGAGTAACAGTGGAAGAATTTGAAGAATCTTTCACTGACGGGAAAAAGTGTCTCGGCTTTATAGCTACCATTGATTTCAAGGCTAATCCAAACCTCACTTTCAATTGTATGCTTTCACAAAAAAAGAAAAAGCCAAGTGATTTCTTTGCTGATTTTTCAGATAAGACCACAACTGCATGCCTTGCAGTAAACGCAGGATATTTCGCTGGATATACATCTGTTAGCATGTGTATACATCAAGGGAAAGTAAGACAAAGAGCTTGGCCAAGTTTTAATTGGCCTAATGACGAGAATCCACAGACTGTAATATATCCCGTGCGCTCAGCGATTGGCCAGAATAAAGATGGAAGTTTTGAAATTCATTGGGCCTACTGCACTAACCCATCTATGGCTGAGCACACCGCTTTCCCATCAGCTCTTGACAACAATGAAAAGACGCAGACCTTCATGAGCGAACCACCGAGCGCAGACTATTGCCCTGGGACATTCACATGGGAGCCTTACGAGGCTGTGGGAGCTGGCCCAAGATTAGTCCAAGATGGCAAGGATGTGGCAGTTGAAAACTATTGGGCAGAATGTCTTGATGCCGGTGGCACTTCCGGACTAATCAGAGTAAATCGCACGGCAGCAGGTATCACCGAAGATGGCAAACTCATTCTCATCGTAGCAGATGGCAGAGGTTCAAGAGGCAGCGCCGGATATACGCTATCGGAATTGGCCCAGAAATTCATCTCGCTCGGATGTACGGACGCCATTAACCTCGATGGAGGTGGCTCTACCTGTATGGTAGGGGCTGAAGGCAAAATTCTTAACCTTCCAAGCGATGCTGCCGGAGAAAGAAGCGTGTCCACAGCCATCGTGATAGCCGAGACACGCAGACGTTCTTAAAAAAGTCTATCCAAAATCTCCTTAAGGCTGTCGGGATTATCGGTAGTGATATAATCTACACCGAGCCCGATAGCCTTTTTCATATCATTGTCACTATTTACTGTCCATGCATTAACTACCATCCCGAGGTCATGAGCTGTTGTGAAGATAGCCTTATTATTGAATAGATATTCATATCCGAAATCTGCACACATTATCCCGCTATCTTTAAGTCCCTGCAGGTCATCAGTGCTTCGTAGATATCCCACGACAGCTTCTTTTTGAGATGCGGCTATCTGCTGGCAGACTGGAAGAGAGAAACTGATATACTCTGCATAAGAGGCATACCCCATATCATTTACCATCTTGAGTATTTTCGAAGTGCATTCTTCGTCTTTTGCGGCAGAAGAGTGTTCCTTAATTTCGATAACAAGTTTAGTGTCAGTGTATTTTAAAGCTTCCGTAATAAAACTCTCAAATGTAGGAATTCCCGTGAGTTCTGCATAAGAACTGCTTTGGACGGTCTTTCCATTCCACTTTCCATCATGATTCACCACGAGCCGTCCATCTGCTGTAAGCCAAACGTCGAGTTCCACAGCATCGAATCCAGCTTTTTGAGCAGCATGCAAAGCATCTATGGAATTTTCTTCATATTCTTTATGGAATCCACGGTGAGCCACTATTTTAGGACGGGAAAGCGGCTTGGCATTATCGGTAAAGAAAAACTCACAATTTCCAATCGGAGAACTCTGCGTGCCCCGAATCAAAGAGATTTTATACCCACCATCCACAAGCTCCTTTGGAAGAGTCACTACCATTTTGCCGGCACTAACCTTAGCATCCGCTTCTGCTGCCAAAGTACTTTTCATGGACTTAAACCTAATTTTATCACCATTTCTAAATCCATCGCCACAAATGGTATATTCGCTTTCCGGACGAAGAATACATAATGGTAGATACATAAGATTCTTAAGATCTATGGCTTTTTCGGAGAAATCATGATCCGCATTCTGCCATAAGCTCTGAATATCACTATCGCGAAGCACAGCGTCATAAATTCTCGCTACCACCACATCCCCATTCCATGCACTTTCCGCATAATCTCCTGTCGAGCTGTCTCCACCTATGCAGAACCACTGGGCAGTTCTCTGCGAAGGAAAGACAAATTCGCCCTCCGCATCCACCTCCTTTTTCAGTTCTCCATTTATATATACCCGGGCCTTACCTGCTGTTTTATCCCATACGCCTACGACATGGTAATATTTTCCAACCTCAGGGACTACCCCGCTCTGCGCCCAACACCAATTGCTCGCACCATCCTTACTCACATTAGGGAGAAAAGTAATATCACGCCCTTTCGAAAGAGATGAAAGCAAAAACCCTGTGCCGCCGTCTTGCATGGAAGAAAACATCTTCACTTCTCCCTCCGCATTATTTTGTTCGGAAAGCATGAACTGGACTTCAAGTGTGTGACCGTCACTAAGAGCATCTTTAATAGTTCGGCCTGAAGAATAGTCTATTTTATAATATCCATCTTGGCAATTAGTTCCCAAATCACCCATAAAACGGGCTACATTACGCCCAGCATCGGCATTATAATAAACGAGCGAGTTAGTGCCTTCTATATGCTTGATAAACACTTTATTCGGCGATGCGTCCCTGGCACTTCCATCGTCTTCGAATGTTGCATCAAGAGCCAAAGCGGACTTTACTTTAACATTGAGTTCTTTATATACCTCGGGGGCTTGCGTAGCATACAGTTTTATGCCAATATTCCTGTCGCCGTCATAGGCCAATTTATCTAAAGAAAGGACCAATTCCGTCTCGGAGCGGGACACTTCCACGAAAGATTCTTCGCTAAGCGTATAATCCCATTCAGAATTGCAATCCACCGACACCACTACCTCTGAGCCAGGGTCTGTCACAGTTTTAGTCCGAGTAGAAACAACTATATATACATCCTCCTTCGGAATATCTGGTCCTGGGGTAGGCGTTGCAGGCTGCTTTTCGGGCTTACAGGCCACCATACTTAATGCCAATGCACAAACGCAAAAGCAACTACTCAACTTCTTGTGGTAAAATAATTTCCGGAATAATGAGCTCTTCATCGTTATTTTCTTTTAAAAACATTACATAATAAATAGGCATATAATCTACTCCATTTTCTTTAAACACATCCCGCTCATTACTAAAAACGATTGCATTATTTACATGATATTCAGCGGTCGAAAGAAAATAATCAAGTGCACTATGAATTTTATAATCTTTGCCAGATTTCACTTCTATCGGAAGAACAGATAGTGAAGTATAATCATCTATAAGATAATCGACTTCACCATGATTTTTGTTATCATAGTAGTGCAAATCGAAACCATGGGCATGAAGTTCTTGTGCTACAACAGATTCATAAACGGAGCCAAGATTAACACTATTCTCTTCCCCAAGTATATCATTTATGTTTGTTTTATACAGAATATTTGTAAGAATACCCACATCACTGAGATATAACTTTAACAAATTCTTACTTTCAGATTCCTTCAATGGAAATTTAGGATTACTTATCGACTGAACAGACAATACTACTCCCGAATTTATCAAATACTCAAATTCGTCTGCATAATCACTAAATTGCTTATGACTGGATGTCCGTTCTATATTCTTTACGACAATTCTTTTCTTTTTGTTCTCCATGTTAGACGGGACCATGTCATATATTTTACGGATAACTAATTTATTTTCATTATCGTATTGCGAAGCATCTATCTTGTACAAATCATATATATCTTGCTGAATATTACGAACTACCACTATATTGCGAGTATCTATAAACTTGTTTACCGCATCTGGCATCCCCCCGACAATAAGATATAGTTTGAATTGTCTCAACATATAGTTATGCAGAGCATCATTTAAAGGCTTTTTTTTAATAAAGTGCTCTCTAACACCATCAATAGTACTTTGGCCACATCCCATTGCTAAAAGAAACTCTTCAAAATCTAACGGATACATCTGTTCTATAGCGATACTGCCAAGCGGAACAGAAGGTGTTCGAGATAAAGCCACGCCTAATTCAGAGCCACTCGCAATATATCTATATTTACCATCTTCATTAAGAAATTTTAAGATGGTCATAAGGTGCGGGTAACTTTGAATTTCGTCCAAAAATACAAGTGTATCCTCGAAGGTCCCCAGATGCATTCCCGCCATGACGCCAAGTTGCAAATAAAAGTCATCTACACTATGAACATCAGCAAATATCCTGGCACCCTCCTTATCTTCCTTAAGGTTTATCTCTACGAAATTCGTAAAAAGACGACTTCCCACATATCTAATTAGATATGATTTTCCCACCTGCCTAGCACCATTAACTAAAAGAATTTTATGAGATTCCGTCTTAAGAAAACGCTCAATGAATGATGTAAATTTCCTATATAGCATTGCATTAAGTAATCAACAACGCAAATATACTATAAATCAGTCGATAAACAATAACAAAGGGACTTTTTCGCACTTTTAGACTATTAAAATTGGGACTTTTTCCGAATTTTTAGGAGTGATTTTAAGGACTTTTTCTGAATTTCATTACCATTTTATGGTAACCACTTTATGGTAATGAGGAAAATTGCTATATTTGCAAAAAAAAAATCATGCGAAATCCTTTCATTACAAGTGGTTATGCTGGAGCAGAATACTTCTGTGACAGAATAGAAGAAACTTCATACTTAAGAAGTCTTCTATACAATGAACACAATATTGCTCTAATTTCACCACGAAGAATAGGAAAGACGGAACTAATAAACCATGTCTTTGACAATGATACATTCAAAGAGGATTATTATTGCTTTGTCGTAGATATCTATGCTACAAAAACACTAAGTGATTTCGTAAACATATTAGGCAAAACCATTCTCAATACACTGAAACCAAAAGGGAAATCAGTATGGGAAAAGTTCGTATCAACGCTTAAATCTCTTCATTCTGAAATAACTTTCGACATAAATGGGCTGCCATCATGGAATGTATCCATAGGAGAAATAAATAATCCCAATGTCTCCCTTGATGAAATATTTTCCTATTTGCAAAATACTAACAAGCCCTGCATAGTAGCAATAGATGAATTTCAGCAAATCACTAAATATAACGATCCCAACATTGAAGCTACAATAAGGACCTATGTACAAAGAACCACTAATGCCCATTTTATATTTTCAGGAAGTCAAAGGCATATCATGAATGGGATGTTCACTTCTCCGTCACGCCCTTTTTACCAAGGTGTAACAATCATGAATCTTCAACCTATTCCACTTGATAAGTATACAGAATTCACCATTAAGAAATTTAAAGAATATGAAAAGAATATCGAACCAGAAGTGATTCAAATCCTTTACACAAAATTTAATGCCATAACAAGTTACATTCATAGAGTACTTAACATTCTATTTTCTAGAACAGAAAAGCACTCGACTTGTACGGACAAAATGATCGATGATGCCATAAACCTTATAATCCGATTATCTTCAGATACTTATGAAGCATTACTTTATCAAATGCCAGTAAAACAGAGGGATGTATTTTTAGCTATCGCATCAGAGAAAAAAGCAAAAGAAGTCACAAGTAGTGCTTTCATAAAAAAATATGGACTTGTATCATCAAGTAGTGTATCTTCCGCATTAAATGGACTTCTCGAAAAGGATTTCATCACTAACGATCTCGGAAGCTACTCCGTATATGACCAATTTTTCTCTTTATGGTTAGAAAGCAAAGGATTATTAAAAAACAGATAACTCTTTCGTACAAGCATATAAAGATAACTTTATGACACTACTTATTTATTTTGCATCATATAGTATGTATTTATCCTCAAATAAACATCAATATCCGAATCATATTCAACTTTAGTAACCCAATTTTTGTCATTTTGAAAAGAATTCAAAAAATCGTGTGTAATAGACCTATTATCTTCTAAATAAAACTGAGCTGACCTAATGCCCACCCCCATCCAATTCATGTGCAAATTTTGAGGATAAAGGTAATAATACTTTCGTAGGTCATGTATGTTAATATAATCACCTATTACATACCCAATCATTTCACTCTTTCCAAAAATAACATTTGAAGTATATTCTATGCCATTTAATTCCATATTAAATATTAAAAACCAAAGAAGACATCTCATAATCAACAAAAACAAGCCATTTAGAAAAATGCCTTACGACCTTATTTTCAAATAAATACTCATTAATATTCCACGACTTTGAATCATACTCCTGTATTACATTTTGGAAAAAAGAATCCATATCAACAGTCCACTTTGTCAAACAATCAAATACTTGTTTTCGAGTTAAATTAATCACTCCAGACGGATTTATAAGATAATAAATTGCAGATATGGATTTATCCATCCACAACGATGATCCTGCACTATATTCTCCAAAATACCGAGAATTAGCATATGCCCAAGCTTCTCCCAATTCACATTTTCTTTGAGCCTCATCTCTTCGCAAGCCATTTCCATAACAATCTTGTCCACTTATTACTGATGACACTATATACCCTATAAAATCCAACCAATACTCATCTCCGACAACAGAATAATGGCTTGCATGACTTAATTCATGAAAAACACTTATTCTAATACTATCATATGTATCCCCTTCTACGCCTAAGAACAAATCAGGTAAAGAAATAAAAATTAAAGCCTTACATAAAGACGGCCTCAAAAAACTCGGAAGTACGTAGGAACAATACTTTTCAATTATTTGAGAGACCCGATTTTTCTTAATTTGACCAAGCATAGGAGCACTTGAATAGTTTGAATTTCCAAAAATATTTACGCTTAAATCAGATGGTGGTAGTGCTATCCCATCCATTCTACACATTTCATAATACTCATGAACACACGATGCCGTTTGAGCCCACCCTCTCGATATAGGTGAATTCTCATTAAATACAATTTTACGATTAAATGAATTATTTGATGACGAGCACTTGTATGATGCTGTCAATAAATAATTGAACTTATTCCATATTCAATAGTCATCTCTTTCACTTTCAAATTTTACACATACATTAGGGGCAAAAGTAAAATACTGTGATGAAGAATAATATCCAGTATCATCCGTGTATGTAACATCCCACTTCATAAAAAACTGATTAATTACTTTAATTCGTGTAAAGGATTTTCTACTGATTCCGATTCTACTTTAGTAAACATCACACGCCCAGTTGCTTTTCTCGATACGGCTTTTGTTATTACTTCTTTATCAATATTCAACCTCGCCTGCATAATAGCATTTTCTTCTAATAATTCATGAGACACACTACCGGACTTAGTACTCATATCATGATGTGGAATATAACAATCTTCTATAATCCTACCCTTTATACCAAATTCACTGTTATATGTAAATTCCAATTCTTTTTGATATGATTTCGCCTCCCTAATCATATCATGAGTAATTTCCTCTTTAACCATATTTACAGGTATTACAGTATAAACTTTTGCCCCCAAAATTAACTGGGTGGAATCCACTTCAGTTAAGGGCTGGATTTGCTTAACTTCAGCATCTAAAGGATAATCAAATAATTCAAGACCTTGCTCAAATAACGCTCGATATTCAGAAGTGTCCGCTGGAGAAAAACTGACATAATAATCCGTCGCTTCAAGTTGTGAAGATTCGGACTTTGTTCCAATTAGAGAAGCATATGCTTTACGCATATTATCTAAAGAATACGGATTACAAGAAAACTCAATTTTATCAATAATTTCATCAGTCGTTTTTCTATAAACACCATGGTCTAACTCCTTCAAACAAGCGCATAACGACAAAGCGCAAATAACAGTTAACAATACTTTTTTCATAAGCAAAAAAATAAGGGTTGAGGGAAAAAATCCCCACAACCCTTAATCTAACCAATTTATTATACTAAAGAGAATTAACAAGCATCTTTGAGATAGTGCGGAAAGACTGATCCACAACATAAATTGCAAGTTTTCCATCTTCTTCCTCTGCCGCAATAGCCGCATTTGTATAAGCACCAAATTCTTTGTCTTCCTCAATATTAAAGGTACTCAACAAAATAGGATTTTCAATATCATCTATGTTAACTACTGACAAAGACGTCCTTGTCCATGAGAAATAAGCTACATTTATAAGTACACAATACTTATGTCCATTAATCTCAACTATATCCATATCAAGAGTACCATTATTCCCATCTATGCCCAACGCACAAACTTTCTTCCAAGAAGCATCGTCCATTGAAGGATTGTAACAAAGATTCTGGTGAGCATCATACCCTGCATACACCATTCCTTTCTCAATATTTGTTGTAAGATGCCTACAAACTCCTCCATTAGAACTCCACATTGCACTGCCCTCCATAGGCAATGTTGTATATTTAGAATAATTCTCATCCGCGCATGCGCCATCGTTCAACTGCCAACTTACGCCATACGCACCACCTTGACCAGCTCCAGATACAAGACAAAGAGCAGCTTCCCCCTTAAGAGCATTTCCTGTCACCTTTATCCCAAAATATCCATATCCCCAGAACTGATTCTTGCATGAAATTACCTGTTTATAAGTCTTTGAATCAAGCAAAGACTCTGCAGGAGCAACAATAACATTAAAATCCTCTCCAGTGGCACCTGACCCAGTAGCGATTACTACATTATGAGCATCGTCTGAAGTCACACCTATCACATTAACACCCATATCAAGAGTCTGCATAAAAGCACCTGTTCCCTTGTTGAAAATGTGAACCATTTTCTTATCTCCAACAATAAGATAATCACCTGATACCGCTACAGAGTAAACGCCATCTACTGGAAGTGCTTCTGGCATATCCACAGAAAAGGCCGTATTCAAATTCCCATCTTGTGATGCAATCACAATCACTGTCTTTGCAACAGTCTCTCCTGGGACTTCATTTCCTGATTCATCCTTTTTAGGCACCTGTATAGCTTCAACCGTGAAAACTATAGTTTCAACTCTAGGAGCAATCTCTTTCGATGCAGGCATAGTATATTCAGCCTTTTCACCATCGATCTTAAGAGTACCGATAGTGGTCTCGCCAACAGTGTATTCTACGTTAGTAGAAATGGTGAATGTCTTAGAACCACCTTCTGTACCGAATTCAAAAGCGGTTTCAGAAACCTCAAAGAAAGGAACATAAGGACCATTTTGAGTAAGAACTACCTTAACTGGCTCACCACCTTCTGGGGTAAGAGTAAGGTTAATTACACGCTGTGCATTGTCTTCCTTAAGAGGCATAACGGTAATCTTTACCTTTCCTTCATCTTTTGTTCCAGACTTAACGTTTAAACTCGCTACTTCTTTCTCTACATCGATGGCCGCTGTCCAATCCACATTAGAAGTAAATTCCACGTTAACAATATCACCATCTATAGGAACTGTAACTGCAGCCTCAGTGGTGAGTTTTAACTCTGGTGTTACTTTCGGAGTTTCTTCTGGGTCGCACCCAGCAAGCAAAAGAGTGAGCGCACAAAGCGCAAATAATGTTTTTTTCATAACGAATTATTAATTTAGTGTTTCTAAATAATTATCAAACGCGGTCTTGATACTTGACCAATAGTTATACATCTTTATATGGCATAGGTCGAAGAAAAACATCCCCTCTGTACTATTATTGATACACACATTCACAATATCTCCCATCTTATCACCTTGTCCACCATTTTCAAATCCGGAAGAATTACCTATATCAGGTCCACCACTGAAAGGAACGCCTTTTAAAAGCGTAGCTGCCTGCTTGCAGAATCCTTCCATGTGCCATTCCCCGCTTCCATAAATGCTATCCACCCCGGCATAGGCACCTATGAACATGAAATCGCAATGGTCAGCATAACCATAATTCTTATAATTACTTCCTGCCCAATAATACCCGTCAGCCTTAGGGTCATAATCTGGATGAGCCCAATTCACTCCAGAATAGTAATAACTTGAATACCACCCCCCTACATAAGCCCCGAAGCGTA
The DNA here is from genome assembly GCA_934680015.1 of uncultured Bacteroidales bacterium. GTDB lineage: Bacteria > Bacteroidota > Bacteroidia > Bacteroidales > UBA932 > Cryptobacteroides. The sequence goes on from CAKUSP010000010.1 coordinate 26,520, forward strand.
TGTCAGGATTAACGCCATGCACGGTCTTTTCGGCTTTTTCCACAAAATCATGTATAACCTTGGCGCGGAATTCAAGCCACTGTTTTTGAATAGCGGTCGTGGACCATCCATTGAAAGCATCCTGCCCTGCTTTCATAATATCTGTAGGCCAATTCGTTACTGATTTCCCAATGTATTCCTCGAACTGCTTTCGAGACTCATCTGAAAAATCACTTTGTAGACTGTAATCATCGTAACGGCACCTGTCGAGGATAATTCCATCGAGATCATACTTTGCCAAATCCTCAAGCAAACTCAACACATATGCCTGCGCATCAGGATTGGCCGGATTAAAAAAGCGCGCTCCCCAATCCGTAGAAGAATCCGTAAGATCGACCGAATTCACAAGTCCATCCGAAGTATTGATTACAGATGCCCAAGATTTCATAGTAGGATCTGTAAAAATTGGCCCGTCACTGCCAAGTCCGTAAGGGCAGAGGTACCCACCCACCATAGTGTTGATACTGGCATTTATGCGAAGTCCGTTATCACGTGCAGCATCTATGAATGCTTGCAGATAATCGAAATCGGCTGTTCTTTTAAGCCAGACATAACTTCCATTTACCCATGCATCTATCTTTTTAAGTGCCTCACCTCGCTGTGAAGCGAACAGCACAGTACCATTAGTCGGACGAACATCCACTATAAGGTCAGTAAAACCAGTTTCCTTTATGCGCTTTACATCGGATGCTATCTTGGCGCTGTTATTGGCATAGTCTTTAAAATTACCTCCAGCATCTATCCACACATAACGATATTTACCTTTCTGATCAGGGTCTGGGGTTGGATCTGGCTTAGGAGTAGGCTCTTCCTCGCCTCCAGGAATAGGAGGAAGAGCAGGCCTCTCTGTCTTATCACAAGAAGAAAACGCCAATGCAAGGCCCAAAACACAGCATAGAATACTTAATCTTTTTCTCATCATCATTTGACAAAAACACAACTTCCGACACTCCGTTGATGACCATCAGATGGTTTAAGCATCTCTTTACCATTAACAAGCATAAGAGTAGAGCCACCACCATCGAGATTAAGTGCATCTATACAACCATATTCCAGTAGAATTTTAGCGACCTCGCCCGTGGTATAACCAGGTACGCCTTCTGTCATGTTACGACCTTCACATACGAAAAGAACAAGTTTTTTATCCTTTGTAATGCCTATGGCCGTGCGAGGATGACGTTCGTCCGCCATAATCTCTATCAACTCCTCTTTATAGGTGTCCTTGATAACACCATCTTTTATCAATACTGGGGCTCCGCCTATGGCATTCTTAGCCTCGAAGACCTTTCCTTTTGAAGGGAATGAAGCATCCGGAACTTGTAAAGGCTTGGCATCCCAAGAATTCTTAGCTGGCGTATCATAAATATAATGACCCTTATCGTTCCAATACGTCCAGCCCACCTCATATGTACCATCCTTATGCTCTATAAATGCTCCGCGAGTAGGATAGTACATAGCAACCCAATCCTTCGATGCGTAATTAATGTTAGGGCTTAAAAGTTTGCCATTGCTTACTTCAAGACTTGAAGAATAGGATTTGCCAGAAGCAGTATAAAAATACCCCGCATTGATTACCACAGAAGGCTTGCCCTGTGCCTCATACACTTGAGATGGAGTCTGAAGTGGCTCATTGGAGCCATTAAGATCTGGAGCATCGAGCCCCCACACTTGGAAACCCTGTTTAGAAAGATCCACCTGAGCGATGTAAGCTATAGCATTAACATCTAAAAGCTTGCTTGGCGATTTAAAAACTTGAATATACTCCGGCAGTCCTGCATAGTCTTTAGTTACATCTGACCAATCAGTTGCAGGCTCATCTGGAGTAGGTTCATCTGGCTTTTCCCAAGGCCAATCTGGAATACCATTATCTTTTTGCTTCTTGTCGCAAGCAGATGTTGCGACAAGAGCAAAAAAAGTAAGAGTTAATAAAGTGATTTTCTTCATATTTATTTTTTAATACAATCCGCTACATACGCTCCCAAAGACTGGGCCATATGGTCGTAATAGTAAAGGAATAGACGGAATCCATCCTTTGAAGGGCATAAGCATACATCACCAGATGCACCACTTGCTGGATAATCCCCCTTTTGATACCATTCTGGAGCCGCAGAAACCATCATTGAAGGAGAACTTGGATCTGTAATGTCGTAAAATCTCAATCCAGGGCCTATTCCCCAGTTAGGAAAGTGACTGACTGCAAAAAGAGCCATAAATGTTGACTTATTGAATCTCTTTGAATCCAAACAATTAGGATTCATAGCCCACGTACCATAATGATCCACAAAATTATCCTTTCCATTTCTGTCAAAGTAATGAAGTACATATGGATCGGAATCATCTGTAATAGCAGGATCCGTATTTTCAGAATAAAAATCCAAGAACCAACCACTATTAGCAGGGTCTATTCCAGCAGGTACTACTGTTGCCATAAGATCAGGAGCCACACTCCATCCACCTACATTACTCATTTTAAATGTGACGATTTGAGGCTCTCCCTCAACTTTTCCATTAAGAACATGAAGATATACGGCACGATTGGCTGTAGTAACATCAGCGATTCCTTCCGTTGTAAATGTAATAATAGCCTCTGTGTCGAGATTTCCTATAATCTTCATCCTATGGCCAATTCCATTTCCTGAGGAAGCGTCAAGAGGATTGACAAAACTATGGAACAAAACAGGGTCCTTCGACGGATCATCACTACGATAAATATTCATAGTCTCATCCGTACTGGCATAATTGGCCAAAAGCACATGTTCTGCTTCGTCTCCTGCGATAACATCAGCCACAGCAGCGCCAAGTTTCATTTCTCCTGCTTTAGAACCATCGAAACGATTCACAAGAAGAGGAGCACGGCCGCCTCCGACATTAACTATCATATGGTTTCCTATGCCGGCAAGTGATACGCATGTTGGCTCATTCGCTGCAGGCAACCCAAGTACAGAAACAGGATCAAGATTGAATAGTTCCTTGAATGAAGAAGTATTTATACCACTGTCGATAAGATCAGGATCACCCTGACGTACTGTGTAGACACCTTTGCTCTCTCCGTCTTCAGCCAAAACAGTAATGGTCTGCCCGTCATTAAGATTATATGTTCCATTTTCGGTCCATTTCTTATCTCCTATCATAGATAGGGTTGCATGAGGTGACACCTGTCCAGTAACGTGCACAGCAGAAAGATCATCCTTATAAGGTATAAGCACTTCCTTTTTATCACTATATATTATACCATCCACCATGACATCAGTAATGCTGAATGTAACTAAGTCACACAAATCAGGCAAACGGCGATCACCAGTAATTATAATCTCTTTAGAATAGCCATCTGGACCTTTGAGTGTAAACTTATTCTCTTCTGTAAGGTCTAATTTACTTAACTTAGGCTCAAGATAATAATTAGGAGCCAATTTAGCAACTATCCTTAGATCAGTGATATAAACAAGTGTCTGGTCATCAGATGTCATAGGATAATACCATGAAATAGGAATCGCATATCGATCCATATCCGGGTCTGTCACATTCAAGGTGGCCAGCACCTGATCGGCATATTTTCCATCTGGGAAAATGGCTTTTATGCTGATTATGCCTCTTGTGGCATTTTCATCTGGCTGCACATACTCTGGCTCATGACAAGCAGTCAAACCTAAAGCAAGGGCTACAGCCAAAAAATATTTTGCTATATATTTCATAAATTAACTTTCCTTTAATTCCAAGCCGGATCTGGCTGAGTGTGATTAAATGATGGATTATTTTCTATCTCCGACTGAGGGATAGGGAATCTATACATCTTCTCCTCGAAATTCCTGACATTATCGTCTATCATTACATAAGAATATGTATATGTTCCATCCTCATTTGCTTCAATTTTTAACCCATGGTTTTGATAATTAGAAAGACCCGTAGGGTAATCCTCGTGTGCTATTCCCCAACGACGAAGATCCCAATATCTCAAGCCCTCGAATGCAAGTTCCACTTTACGTTCCTGCCTAATGGCTGACATTAGATCCGTGCCAAACTTATTAGTATATGGAAGACCAACCCTACCACGAATTTCACGGAGGATATCATTTGCCATACTCTCATCAGGTGTTAAAGATAATGCACAAGCTTCTGCCTTATTCAAAAGGACTTCTGCATAGCGCAAGAAAGTAAATGGCTGACTGCTTCCTGAAGTAGTAACATCGTAAGATTCATCAATGAGTTTACGAAGATAGTATCCAGTAACTGTCTTTCCCTTAGGCTCCTTTTCAGTTTTCCAAGCAGCCCATCCATCTGTTCCGCCAATATATGGCTGAATCTTACGACCCTTCCAATCGGAACCATTGTAAAGAATGGTAGCATGGAAGCGAGGTTCAAGTTTCTCATAAGGAGGAGTTTCAGTAGTAGTTCCGTGCCATTTGCTCCAATTAGGATATCCACCTGTAGCAAGTTCATAGCTTTCTACTATTTCCTGAGTCGGAACTCCATACGCGCCACCATTTTGCCCTACTATTGCATAATCACCACCTGGAGTATAAAGGAAATTAAACTCATGTGTGACACCATCTTTTTGACTGAAAAGGTACTGAAGAATGGCTTCTTTACTTCCCTGTTTGAAAGCATCTGCATAATTATCTTCAAGAGCATAACCTAATTCCTTAACTTTGTCTGCCGCTGTTATCACTGCACCATATCTTTTCGCATAAAGCATAGCACGAGTGGTAAAGGCATACGCCGTTCCTTTGTTAAGACGACCATTTGATGATGCAGGGTCTGGTAAATTCTCACTTGCAAAGGCCAAATCTTCCTGAATAAGATCCCATGCTTGTTCCTCTGTTCCAAGCGGAGCATCTTTACGGATTTCAGACAACTCCTTATAAATAATCACATCCTTGTAACGCTTGACAAGTTCAAAATAAAGGAATGCTCGCATGAAACGAATTTCAGCCTCAAGGCGTGGCTTATCAGCATCTGGCATACTGCCATATTTGGCCATATCAGAAAGAGATTCATTACACTTTCTAATAGCTGTATATAAAGTGCTCCAATATCCGAAATAAGAATCTACATAACCAGCCGTAAGAACCTGCCCGCCATAAGAAGCCTCTGATGGAATGTAACAATATTGATTATAATTACATGAAGTGTACTTCATCTCATCAGTAAGGGATTCCGTTAAACCTATCCCTGTAGGGACAGAATTCAAATCCCATATATAACTATATAGATAGTTAATCTCATACTCAGCATTGGCAGTAGTGCTCCACATTACTTGAGGTGAAACCCTGTCAGTCGGAGTCATATCCAAAAACCCGTTGCAAGAACATAGAGCCAATGCGCTCAAAACAAAAATTGCTATCTTTTTCATAACCTATCCTCCTAGAATGTTAAAGTGATTCCACCCATTACAAGTCTCTGCTGCGGGTAATAACCATTGTTGACTCCTGGAGACTCAGGGTCAATTCCATCTGGAAGTCCGTCCCAAGTAAATAGATTTTGACCTTCAACGAATAATCTTAACGAACCGATACCTACCAACTCCGTAACTTTCTTAGGAAGCGTATAACCAAGCTGGGCAGTCTTTAAGCGAAGGTATTTTCCGTCCCTAATCCAGAAAGTTGAACCTACACCATTATCTCCACCATGTGTAGTGGTAGAAAGTGTAAGACGAGGATATGTGCCTTCCTTATTATATTCAGAATATGCGCCTTGAACAAGATATAGAGGAGAGTTTCCACCCTCTTTGAAGGTCTGTGTCCAGATTGTATTGTCATCATATCCATTGTAATATGTTCCAGTTAAAGAAACATTGAAAAGAGCTCCTCCTGTAAACTGTGCATTGAAATCAAATCCATTCCAAGTAAAATTAAGGTTAAGTCCGTAAGTTAAACGAGGACGGTTACTGAGCCCAAAATACCCGCGGTCATCATTATCGACAACACCATCGCCATTTATATCTACATACTTAATATCTCCTACATTAGGCCTTGTCCCGTACCATGCACTATTGTCAATTTCTTCTTCACTGCGGAAAAGCCCGTCTGCCTTCCAGCACATAAAGCTGCCGTATTGCGTACCTACTACCCTTTGGTAATCAATAATATTAGGCGAATCCTGGTACTTTATCCAACGTGTACTTGAATATGTAAGACTAGCCGTAACATCGTACCAGAATGGTTTCCCGAAAAGATCAAAATGATTACGATGTGTCAAGAGAATATCAACACCTTTTGAATCAATTGCGTTATAATTGGCCCATGTCGAATAGTAGCCACCCATTGAAGGAGGATAGCCCGAACTTTGGTAAGTCAGCATGTCATAGGTGTAATTGTAGAAGCCATCAATTTCAGCACCTAAAAGTCCATCCCACATAGTAAGATCGAAGCCCACATTATAACTTAAAGTCTTTTCCCATGTAAGGTCTGTATTTGCAACTCCAGTAGTAGTATAAGAAGGGAACATTCCGTTAGGGTACACCACATTTATAGATTTTCCATAAGAGCTCAAGAACATATATTCACTTACAGAATCATTACCGAGAAGACCGACAGAAGCGCGAAGTTTTAGATCATCTACCACATCTTGATTCTGCATGAAAGGCTCTTTAGAAATACGCCACCCAAGCGAAGCTGAAGGGAAGAAACCCCAACGATTCTTCGTCATTCCTGCAAATTTATATGATCCGTCATAACGGCCTGTAAATTCAGCGAGATAGCGTTCATCCCAGTCGTAACGAAGACGGCCTACATAACCAGCACTGCGTGAAGCACTACTCCACCCACCTACTGGACTATTTGTCGGAATACCATTTGAAAGTTCAGGAAGTTCAGTAAATGGAAGAGACTTTACATAAGCCGAAAGTCCATTACCCTTATACTGACGAGCTTCAGCGAGTAAGAGAGCATCTACATTATGCTTTCCGAAGCTTCTTATAAAACTTGAACTAATCTGGCCCACAGCCTGTTGTGAGAAAGTCACTCCCTCTCCGAGGTTATTGACATTATCACTAATATGTGGATTATCCGTTCTCTTAGACCACACCCAATTCCCTTCAGAATCCTTACTGTGCCACATCATTGTATATGGTTTGCTCAAATTCTTATTATAGCTCAAAGAATAGTCAAATGAGCCTGAAGCCTTAAAACTCAAGCCTTTGATAAAAGGAACACGGTAATTTAAGGAAGCATTGGCAGACATACCTGCCGCACGGGTCTCTTTATAACCAGATTCATAAATAGCCGCAAGTGGGCTCACGAGCATACTCTGGTTGTTTTGTTTAGCACCTGTATAATACCCTTCATATTTAACCGGAAGATATGGGTGCATTTGTACCGCCTGACGACCAATTGAGAACCAACCCACTTCGTAACCAGCATCACTATCGGAACCCCCTGAAAGGAAAGCTGGAGTATGACGATTAGACATCACTCCGCTTACGCCAAGTTTAAAATCAAGATTCTTAGCAATTTCACTTTCAAGATTAGCTCTAATATTATATCTCTTGTAATAGAAATTATCGATATTACCTTGCTGATCCATGTAACCGAAGGAAGCGAAATAACGATGCTTATCTGTTCCACCCTGAACGGTAACATTGTGCTTTTGGTTAGAGCCCGTCCCGAAAATGAGATCTATATAATCTACATTATCCCAACCATCATTAGGATCTCCATTTGTAATCTTCTCTATTACTTCTTTCGAGAAATAAGGAGTATAATCCTCTGGGCTTGAAATTTCGCCATTGGCCAATTTATCCATCATTTCAGCCACATTGTAATACCTGGCAAACTCCTCACCATTCATAAATTGTGGGAAATTGGCATTCATCGAAGCACCAAATGAGGCGTTGTAAGTAATTTTCGCATCTCCTTTCTCTCCCTTCTTTGTAGTGATAATTATAACACCACCAGCGGCAGAGAATCCATAGACAGCAGCGGATGCACCATCTTTAAGAACAGAAACACTCTCAATATCCGAAGGATCAATATCATTAATATTGTCTACCGGGAAGCCATCTACGATGTAACTAACTCCGTAAACAGAGCCACGAATACGTAGACTCGCTTGATCTAGACCAGGTTCTCCTGATTCCTGAACTGAAGATATACCAGGAAGACGTCCTGCAAGTACTTGGCTGACATTAGTAGCCGGAGCTTTCAAAAGTTCATCTCCCTTTATGGCAGACACGGCACTGGTTATGGAAGATTTCTTTTGTTGTCCATAACCCACAATGACAGCATCCTCAAGAAAAAGATTGTCTTCTTCGAGCATGACATCAAGACGTTTCTGCCCATTGTAAACTTTTGACACTTTCGTGTAACCTAAAAAATAGAATTCGATGGTCTCACCTTTCACGACAGAAATTCTGTAATTTCCGTCTCCATCAGAAATGTCACCACCCTTCAACTGCCCATTTTCAAGGACAGAAATAGTAACTCCTGGAAGAGGCTGACCATTCGTGTCGGAAATAGTTCCTGTCAATTTCGACTGTGCGAAAACTGTGACACATGAAACTAAAAAAGCCACGAAGGCATAATAGAATCGCATATAATTTTAGTGTTAAATATTTTATGTAGCGAAAATATATAAAAAAAGTGGACTTTACAAAAATAAAGTCCACTTTAATGACACAAATGTGTAATTTTTTGTTACTCTGCCTTTTCAGCTTCTGGTGTTTGCTCTACCGCAGGTGTTTCTGCAATAGTGGCCTCTGCTTTTTTAGTACTTCTACGTGTAGTCTTCTTCGCAGCTTTCTTAGTCGTTCCACTAAGTGCAGCTTCATTAAAATCTACTAGTTCGATAAGTGCCATTTCAGCTGCATCGCCAGGACGAAATCCTACATGTAAGACACGAGTGTAGCCACCTGGACGCTGCTCTATCTTAGGGGCAACAACACGGAAAAGTTCTGTAACTGCCTCTTTGTTCTTTAGATAACTGAAAACAATACGACGCGAGTGTGTAGTATCCTCTTTTGACTTAGTGATAAGAGGCTCAACATAACTTTGGAGTGCTTTCGCCTTAGCTACTGTCGTGGTAATTCTCTTCTTGAGAATAAGCGAACAAGCCAAATTTGAAAGAAGAGCCTTGCGATGTCCGCTCTGGCGTCCCAGATGATTAATTGATTTATTATGTCTCATCTTTTATATGTTCTTTTTCTTTGGTTCAATATTATATGCTGTAACATCCATCCCGAACGAAAGTTTATTCTGAGATACTAGCATATCGATTTCATTTAGAGATTTACGCCCGAAGTTACGGAACTTCATAAGTTCAGCGCGGCTATAGGATACTAGATCTGCAAATGTATCTATATCTGCCGCTTTTAGGCAATTAAATGCTCTTACTGAAAGTCCGACATCTGAAAGTTTTGTCAAAAGAAGATGTCTTATACGAAGACTTTCCTCGTCAAGTTCTTTGCTATTTGACTCAACTACATTATCTACTGATACTTTCTTATCGTCCGTAAATAATCTAAAATGATATATAAGGATGTTAGCAGCATCCTGAAGAGCTTCATCTGGAGAAATGGAGCCATCGGTGACCACTTCAAGATTTAATTTCTCGTAGTCTGTCTTCTGCTCTACACGCCAGTTTTCAACTGTCCAGTTTACTTTACGGATAGGAGTATAGATCGCATCTACAGGAATGGTTCCGATAGGAGCATTGTCATCTCTCATCTCATCAGCAGGGACAAAGCCACGGCCTTTTGTAATCACAAGAGAGATTTCCAACTTAACTGATGGTTCGAGAGAGCAGATGTGCTGCTGAGGATTCAACACCACGAAAGAAGACAATCCCTTGGAGATATCCTCTGCCGTAAACTCATGCTTACCGCTAATGACGACATTTGCTGTCTCAGTCTCGACACCTTCAACCATTCTCTTAAAACGTACTTGTTTAAGATTCAGGATTATATCCTGCATGCCTTCTATTACGCCAGGAATAGTCTGAAACTCCTGTGATACACCGGAGATCTTTATCTGACTGATCGCAAAACCCTCCAAAGAAGCGAGCAAGATGCGACGAAGAGCGTTACCTATGGTCTGGCCGTATCCTGGCTCAAGTGGACAGAATTCGAAACGACCTACGGTATCAGTGCCTTCGAGCATGATCACCTTGTCAGGTTTTTGAAATGCTAAGATTGCCATATTCTATAAGGTGTTAAATGTTCTACTTAGAGTACAGATCGACGATTAACTGTTCGTTAATATTCTCAGGGACCTCAGCACGTACAGGAACATTAAGGAACCTTCCCGTCAATGCCTTATTATCGAATTCAATCCAAGAATACTTTGTGGTACTTGCCACAGCAGCTTGGATTACTTCAAGGCTCTTTGATCTCTCACGAACGGCGATAACATCACCTGCCTTAACTTGAACAGATGGAATATTGCATACTGTTCCATTAAGAGTAATGTGCTGATGGCTAACAAGCTGACGAGCAGCAGCTCTAGTAGGAGCTATACCCATACGATAAACCACGTTATCAAGGCGGCTTTCAAGAAGCAAAATAAGGTTTTCACCCTTCTGCCCACTTAAGCGACAAGCCTTTAGATAAGTGTTATGGAACTGACGCTCTAGAACGCCATACATATACTTAACCTTCTGCTTCTCCTTAAGCTGGTTACCATACTCTTTTGATTTTTTACGTTTTGCGGCTAGACCATGCTGTCCTGGAGGGAAGTTTCTCTTCTCAAAATACTTATCACCTCCATAGATAGGTTCACCGAATTTACGTGCAATTTTGGTACTAGGACCGGTATATCTTGCCATAATACTTAACCTTTAAAAATTAAACTTTACGACGACCTTTAGGACGACATCCGTTATGAGGCATAGGAGTCACATCGATAATTTCTGTAACAGTTATACCTGCATTATTGATGGTGCGGATAGCAGACTCACGACCTGCACCCGGTCCTTTCACATATACCTTTACCTTGCGAAGACCTGCGTCGAATGCTGTCTTTGCGGCATCCTCAGCTGCCATTTGAGCAGCATAAGGAGTATTCTTTTTGCTTCCTCTGAAGCCACATTTGCCTGCTGAACCCCAGCTAATAACCTGACCCTGGGCGTTTGTAAGCGAAACGATGACATTGTTGAAGGTTGATGAAACATGGGCCTCGCCATTAGCTTCAACCTTGACAACTCGTTTAGATGTTGTAGTTTTCTTTGCCATAATTCATCAATCTTTACTTAGTTGCCTTCTTCTTGTTTGCAACTGTCTTCTTCTTACCCTTTCTTGTGCGGGCATTGTTCTTGGTACTTTGACCACGGACAGGTAGGCCACTACGATGGCGGATTCCGCGGTAGCATCCTATATCCATAAGACGCTTGATGTCCATCTGGATAGATGAACGAAGTTCACCCTCGATCCTATATTCTGCTGCGATTTCTGCACGGATTGCAGCCACTTGGGCATCATCCCAATCGCCCACCTTGATTGATGGATCGATACCGCACTTATTCAGAATCTTCTTGGCAGAAGAACGACCGATTCCGAAGATATAGGTGAGACCTATCTCTCCCTGTTTGTTGTTTGGTAAATCAACACCGGCTATACGTGCCATAATTATAATTAATTTTTAGTTTATACTTTTAAACTATTATCCTTGACGCATCTTGAACTTAGGGTTCTTCTTGCAGATCACGTAAAGACGACCTTTACGACGAACGATCTTGCAATCCTCGCTGCGCTTCTTGATGGATGTCTTGACTTTCATATTACTGAATTTTATTTATATCTGAAAGATATTCTTCCTTTGGTCAAATCATAAGGAGAGATTTCAACTCTCACCTTGTCTCCTAGAAGGATATGGATAAAGTTCATTCTCATCTTTCCCGAGATGTTGCATAGAAGAACATGCCCATTCTCCAATTCAACTTTGAACATTGCATTGGGAAGTGTTTCTATAACTCTTCCATCTTGCTCTATTGCTACTTGTTTCGACATTGAAATATCACTTTAATAATTGATCTTAGGATCTTTCTCTATAAAATCATAGGTTGATAGTTGCTCAGCTCTTCCGCGACGGATAACAACCGTTAATTCATAATGAGCAGATTTAGAGCGGTCGGAAGTATGTACTGCCCAGCCATTTCTGTCCAAGTATACACCACGTCCACCAGCATTTATCATAGGCTCAATACATATAACCATTCCGTCTACCAAATGAGTACCGCGTCCAGGGCGTCCATAATTAGGCACACCGGGTTGCTCATGCATTTCCCTTCCTAATCCATGGCCTTCTAGTTCACGAACTACTGAAAAACCGAATGATTCCACATACGACTGCACCGCGTATCCGATGTCGCCGGTTCTGTTGCCTGCTACAGCTGCTCCTATACCTCTATAGAGGGACTCTTTCGTAACATCGAGCAAACGGCGCGTCTTCGCATCCACCTCCCCGACAGGGAAAGTGTATGCAGAGTCGCCATTATATCCTTTGTAAAGAGTTCCACAGTCTACAGACACTATATCTCCCTCCTTTAGAACATAGTCTGATGGAAATCCATGCACGACCACGTCATTTACGGAGAGGCAAAGCGCTGCAGGAAAACCTTCATATCCAAGGAAAGAAGGAATAGCTCCATTATCGCGAATAAAAGTCTCAGCTACCCTATTCAACTCAAGAGTTGTCACACCTGGGGCAACTATTTTCCCGACTTCTGCCAATGTCTTAGAGACGAGTATGGCGTTCTCTCTTAATAGCTCTATCTCTTCCTCAGTTTTAGGCTTAACCATCTTCCTAAAAATTTTCAAAGAACTACATACCTGAGCGTCCACTTATACGACCAGTCTTCATCAAACCATCGTAGTGACGCATAAGCAAATAACTTTCTACCTGCTGAAGTGTATCCAACACAACACCTACGAGAATAAGCAATGAAGTACCTCCAAAGAAACTTGCAAAGGCATTAGAAACGCCAAGTTTCATAGCTATGGCAGGTAAAATTGCAATAAACGCAAGCGCAAATGAGCCAGGAAGAGTAACCTTGTCTAGAATATTATCAAGATACTCTACTGTATTCTTTCCAGGCTTCACTCCAGGTATAAATCCACCATTTCTCTTCATCTCCTCTGCCATCATCTGCGGATTAACCGTAACAGCAGTATAGAAGAATGTGAAGGCAATTACAAAGGCCGCGAACAAGAAATTGTACCAAAAGCCTGTATAATTACCTAATGTGGCAGCAAGTCCTCGAGTCGCATCCCAGCGAGAGAAAAGGATAGGGAAAAGCATCAACGCCTGGGCGAAAATGATAGGCATTACACCAGCTGCGTTAATCTTAAGTGGAAGATACTGACGCACTCCACCATATTGACGATTTCCTATAACTCTCTTCGCATACTGTACTGGGACCTTGCGAACGGCTTGAACAAGTGCTATCGCTGCTACTATAACTAAGAACCATATTACAAGTTCGATAGTAAGAAGGATAGGGCCACCATTAGTCGTCGCCATCTTCTCAGAGAATTCAGCTACTAATGCGTGAGGCAAGCGGGCTACGATACCAATCATAATGATAAGGGAAACACCATTTCCCAATCCACGATCAGTTATACGCTCTCCTAACCACATCACGAACATAGAGCCTGCCATAAGAATAAGTGTGGATACTAGATTGAATACAAATGAACTCCACCCGAGGTTACGCATAGCCACGAAAGCCTCTGCAGGAATCTGGCTATGAACTGAAGCCATGTAGGCTGGAGCTTGTATGCAAATGACTAAAATAGTTAAAACTCTAGTCATCTGGTTCATCTTCTTACGTCCGCTTTCACCCTCCATTTGGAGTTTACGGAAGTAAGGGACGAACACTCCCAACAACTGGATGACGATGGATGCGGAAATGTATGGCATCACACCCAGTGCGAAGATAGAGGCATTACCGAAGGCACCACCGGAAAACATATTCAAAAGGCCCACTAGACCCTCATTAGATTTTGTCTGGAGGTTAGCCAACATCGATGCATCGATACCCGGAAGCACGATAAAACATCCGAGTCGATACACCAATATCAAGAGAACTGTATAAACAATTCTCTTGCGTAATTCCTCAATCCTGAAGATGTTCTTGATTGTCTCTATAAACTTCTTCATCGGGATTATTCATTTACGACTGCCTTTCCACCAGCAGCCTCGATTTTTTCTTTTGCTGAAGAAGAGAAAGCGTCTGCGGTAATAGTAAGAGCTGTTTTAATCTCACCATTTCCAAGTACCTTGATAAGATCATTCTTAGAAGCGAGACCAGCAGTTCTAATATCTTCAACGCTTATTGAAGTTAGATTCAATTTTGCTGCGAGAGCATCGATGAGCGAAACATTTACTGCCTTGTACTCTACACGAGTCGGATTCTTGAACCCAAACTTAGGCATACGTCTCTGGATAGGCATCTGACCACCCTCGAAGCCAATCTTGTGTGAATAACCTGAACGCTGTCCAGCACCGTTCATACCACGTGTGGCTGTTCCACCATGTCCTGAACCTTCGCCGCGACCGATTCTTTTCCTTGCTTTGGTAGCACCTTTTGCAGGTGCAAGATTTTCAAGTTTCATATATACGGTCCTCCTTATTTAACTTCTTCTACATTAACCAAATGAGCGATCTTCGCGATCTGACCTCTTGCAACAGGGGTATCCTCGATCTCTACAGTCTGGTTGAGTTTACGAATACCAAGACAACGAAGATTAGCTATCTGTCGTTTTGTCTCGCCATTCTTACTTATTACTTGTGTTACTTTAAGCTTTGCCATATTCTATATCCTCCACGATTAACCATTAAACACTTTAGACATAGGAATACCGCGAAGTCCAGCTACAGTATATGCATCCCTCATCTCTGTAAGAGCCTGCACTGTTGCCTTCACAAGGTTGTGAGGATTCGATGAGCCCTTAGATTTAGCTAGCACATTCTGAATACCAGCTGATTCGAATACTGCACGCATAGCACCACCGGCCTTAACACCAGTACCAGGAGCCGCAGGCTTCATAAATACCTTTGCACCCCCAAAGTGTGACTCTTGCTCATGAGGAATGGTGGTATTGATAACTGGAACCTTTACAAGATTTTTCTTCGCATCTTCAACCGCCTTAGATATAGCTACTGTAACCTCATTTGCCTTTCCTAGACCATAACCAACAACACCATTTTCATCACCTACGACTACGATAGCCGCAAAACGGAAATGGCGACCACCCTTCGTTACTTTGGTAACTCTCTGAATGGCGACAAGTCTGTCCTTTAATTCAAGATCAGATGTCCTTACTCTTTTAACATTTGTATTTGCCATAGTCTTTTCTTTTAGAATACGAGGCCGCCTTCACGAGCAGCATCTGCCAAACTTTTAACTCTTCCGTGATAAAGATAACCTCCACGGTCGAAACTGATAGTGGTGATACCTGCTGCAAGAGCGCGCTCTGCTACGGCTTTACCGACAAGAGCAGCCGCTTCGATACCATTCTTTCCCTTGCATTCTGCAGCAAGAGCCTTATCATTTGAAGATGCAGCGACAAGTGTTCTGCCCTGCTCATCATCTATTACCTGAGCGTAAATAGCTTTGTTGCTTCTGAAAACAGCCAGACGAGGTCTCTGTGCTGTGCCGCTGACATGCTTACGAATACGGTAATGAATTCTTTTTCTTCTTTCTATTCTATTCAATGCCATAATCTTATCTCCTATTATTTAGCTGCTGCAGTCTTACCGGCCTTACGACGAAGCTGCTCACCGACAAACTTGATACCCTTGCCCTTATATGGCTCTGGTGCACGAAGTGAACGAATCTTTGCTGCTACTTGACCCACGAGTTGTTTATCACTACTCTTTAGAACAAGTACTGGATTTTCACCTTTACGAACATCTGGAACTTCTGCAGTAATTTCATCTGGAAGTAGCAGATATACATCGTGAGAGAAACCAAGCGAAAAGATGAGGAGGTGTTTTCCCTGAAGAGAAACACGATAACCTACACCGACGAGTTCCTGCTTGATAGTGAACTGCTCGTTTACACCTACTACCATGTTATGTACAAGTGCACGATAAAGTCCATGCATTGAACGATGACGTGGCTGATCCGTAGGACGAGCAAACTTGATGTGATTGTCCTCAATGGTGACAGTTATGTCAGGGTCAACTTTTTGTGTCAACTCTCCATGAGGTCCTTTAACCTTCACCACGTTGCCAGGAAGGAGTTCAGCACTCACTCCGGTCGGAAGGCTTACAGGTAATTTACCAATTCTTGACATTTATCTGTTCTGTTTTTAATTAATATACATAGCATATAACCTCACCACCGACACCGAGTTCTTTTGCCTCTTTATCTGTGATGACACCCTTCGATGTTGAAAGAATAGCTATTCCCAATCCATTTAGGACACGCGGCATATTTTCTACATCTGTATACTGCCTAAGACCTGGAGTAGAGATACGCTCTATGCATTTGATTGCCGGCACCTTAGTCTGAGGATGATACTTCAGAGCGATTTTGATGGTATTCTGTGGCTGTGACTCAACTACCTTGTAGCTGAGAATATAACCTTTCTCGCATAGGATTTGAGTGAGTGCAACTTTCATCTTAGATGAAGGAACCTCCACTACTTTCTTTCCTGCCAAGTAGGCATTGCGAATCCTTGTGAGATAATCTGCAATTGGATCTGTCATATCTTGTTAACTTTTTTAATTTTCTACCAGCTTGCTTTCTTTACTCCTGGGATGAGGCCATTTGAAGCCATTTCACGGAACTGGATACGGCTTATGCCGAACGCTCTCATATATCCCTTAGGGCGACCTGTAAGAGAGCAACGATTGTGCATACGTACAGGTGATGAGTTCTTAGGAAGTTTATCGAGAGCGACCCAATCTCCGGCCTCTTTAAGCTCCTTCCTTTTCTCGGCGTACTTAGCAACTAATTTAGCGCGCTTTACTTCGCGGGCTTTCATTGATTCTTTTGCCATATTCTTTAGTTATTATGTTTTTTGAAAGGAACACCGAATGCTGCGAGAAGTGCACGACACTCTTCGTCAGACTTAGCACTCGTCACGAATGTTATCTCAAGTCCATGAATCCTTGGGTTCTTATCCACATCTACTTCAGGGAAGATAATCTGCTCCTTGATACCTAGTGTGTAATTACCCTGTCCGTCCATGTTCTCTGCAACTCCATTGAAATCGCGGATACGAGGAAGTGACACGCGGATAAGTTTCTCAAGAAACTCGTACATCTTTACATCACGAAGAGTTACCTTACAACCAACTGGCATACCCTTACGAAGTTTGAAGTTTGAGATATCCTTTCTAGAAACTGTAACCAACGCTTTCTGTCCTGTAATCAGTGAAAGTTCAGCTGCTGCCTCTTCTACGATTTTCTTATCCTGCGTTCCCTCGCCAAGACCTTCATTAATGGTAATCTTTACAAGTTTCGGAACCTGCATAACGGTGGTATAGTTGAACTGCTTCATAAGAGAATCAACTATCTGCTCCTTATAAACCTTTTTAAGAGTAGGAACATATCCTGCTGGAGCTGCCTGCTGTCCTGCTGCGGTTTTATTTGTCTTTGCCATAATTACTTAATCTCCTCCCCAGATTTCTTAGCGTAACGAACTTTCTTTCCATCCTCCATCTTGTAGCCTACACGTGTAGCCTTACCAGACTTAGGATCAATAAGCGAAAGGTTAGATACATGAACAGGGGCTTCCTGCTTAATGATACCTCCCTGAGGCGCCTTCGTATTAGGTTTTGTGTGCTTACTTACGAGATTCACACCTTCAACGATAGCACGATTTTCTGCAGGGGCGACTGAAAGTACTTTACCGACCTTTCCTTTATCGTTTCCTGCAATGACGATTACATTATCGCCTTTCTTTATGCGTAATTTATTCATAACTGCCAAATGTTAAAGGACCTCCGGTGCCAGTGAAACAATTTTCATATAATTCTCACGGAGCTCTCTGGCAACAGGACCAAAGATACGAGTTCCTCGAAGTTCACCAGCGTTATTGAGAAGCACACAGGCATTCTCATCAAAGCGGATATATGAACCGTCAGCTCTGCGAATTTCTTTCTTAGTGCGTACTACGACAGCCTTAGAAACTGTCCCCTTCTTTGCGTCTCCGCCAGGGATAGCACTCTTGATAGATACGACAATCTTATCACCAACTGTCGCATAACGGTGGTTTGTACCGCCAAGGACACGGATGCAAAGTACTTCCTTAGCTCCGCTGTTGTCGGCCACCTGTAAACGTGATTCTTGCTGTATCATAATTACTACTTAGCTTTTTCTACGATTTCAACTAATCTCCAGTTCTTTGTCTTGCTAAGATGACGTGTTTCCATAATGAGTACGGTATCACCTACACCGCATTCATTCTTTTCATCTTGAGCGACAAACTTGGTGGTCTTCTTGACGAATTTTCCGTACAAAGGATGTTTCTCTTTACGTTCAACGGCAACTATGATGGTCTTGTCCATCTTATTGCTGACCACTACTCCCGTTCTTTCCTTACGAAGATTTCTTTCCATAAGTCTGCTCTACTTTTAGTTTTGTTTTTCTTTTTCAGCAAGGATAGTGATCATAAGAGCGATATCCCTTCTGGTCTTCTGAAATTTCGACGTATCCTCCAGCGGAGAAATAGCGTGATTGATCTTCATGGTGTCAAGATTAGACTTCTCGACCTCGATACGGTCGCGAAGATCTGCTATAGACATTTCACGTGCTTCTGATGCTTTCATTTTCTTCTTCTCCGTTTATTATTCAACATAATCTCTACGAACGACAAACTTGGTAGCTACTGGAAGCTTGTTTGCCGCAAGTCTCATAGCCTCTTTTGCTACCGCGAGCGATACGCCCTCAGCCTCGAAAAGAATACGGCCTGGTGTAATAGGAGCTACGAACCCATAAGGATCACCTTTACCTTTACCCATACGGGTATCGAGAGGCTTCTTTGTTACAGGCTTAACAGGGAAAACCCTAATCCAAACCTGGCCTTCACGGTTCATAAAACGCGACATAGCCTGACGGGCAGCCTCAATCTGCTGGGCTGTCAGCCAACAATTCTCAAGGGTTTTTATGCCGAAAGAGCCGAATGCCAATTGGTTACCCCTTTGGGCCATACCCTTCATGCGGTTCTTTTGCTCCCTTCTAAATTTGGTTCTTTTTGGTTGTAACATTGCTATATTACTTTAATTAATTTGTATACAATTATTACCCTTCCGGAAGGACACACCTCTCCTAAAAGGGCTGCAAAATTAAGATTATTTTTTGAAAAAACAAAATTTTTTATGCTCTTTTTCGACACAAAATTTAAATAGCAATTTTCAAGACTATCAGCCTATTACAAACTTGGCCTCAAAAAAGTCTTTAATGTTTTCGACAGAGATTGTGCAGTTTTTTAACCACGTTCCATCTCCCGACGGATGTCTTTTTCTCGGATTGAAGCTCGCTTGTCATATTCTTTTTTTCCTCGAGCTAGAGCTATATGAAGCTTCGCATAGCCATTATCAGCGATATAACATCTGGTAGCGACTATTGTAAGACCTTTATTTTTTACGGCTACAGATAAGTGCCTAAGTTCTTTTTTTGTAAGAAGTAACTTTCGATCTCGCACTGGGTCATGTCCACCCCAAGATGCCCAAAAATAGGGGGCTATATTCATGCCTTTAACATAAAGTTCTCCATCTACGAAATAGCAGAAAGCATCTTGTAACGAAGCCTTCCCTGCACGAAGCGACTTTATCTCCGTGCCCACCAAAACAATACCCGCATCATATTGCTCTAGAAATTCATAGTCGTACGATGCTCTTTTGTTATTTATCTGAACTTTACTTTTTGCCTTTGCCATAATCGGCACAAATTTAACAAAATATTGACACTTTTTAGTAAATTTACGCTTGTTTAAAAATCGTTTAGTAAGCGTAAAAAATAAGTTAGTAAAGATTTGTAGTGGATTTTCGAGGATAGATTCGGTTTCAAAGAGGAAGTGTACCGAAGTACACGACTGATGAGAAAATGAATATAGGTCAAAAAGATTGCTTAAGGCGATGCGAGTTTTTTTTAAAATTACTTTGATTGACCACCACTCTGTTATATTTTAACTAAGATAGATATGAAGACCAAATTGGCCCCGCTGCCAGATGCAGAAATAATAGACCCAGCAGAGATTAAAAGAGACTGGTATGAAGGTAAGATAGATCTTGTATGCGTGCTTGGCCCGACAGCTTCTGGAAAGACTAAGTATGCTGTAAGATTGGCCCATGCTATTGGAGGCGAAATCATCTCAGCGGACTCGAGGCAGGTTTACCGCAAGATGGATATAGGGACAGGGAAAGATATTTGCGAATATAGCGACATCCCTTACCATCTCATTGACATCCGTAATGCAGGAGAGCAATATAACGTTCACGACTTTCAAGAAGACTTTTCAAAAGCATACGGATCAATTCGCGAACATGACAAAATCCCCATACTATGCGGAGGGACAGGGCTATATATATCCGCTGTCACCAAGGGTTATAACTGGAATGGAGAAAATAGGCCGCTTAGTAGTAACAAGTCTGACACAGCACTAAACACTTATTTCATAGGGACTTTAGTCGATAGAGAAGAGCGTAACAGGCGAATTGACAATAGGCTCGATGCCAGACTTAATAATGGTATGTTAGACGAAATTCGAAGCCTTTTGGAAAGTGGCGTGAGCCCCGAAAGACTTATTACGTATGGACTTGAGTATAAATATGTAACCGAATATATTACCGGGCAGCGAGATTACCCTGACATGAGAGAAAAATTGGCAATCGCCATACATCAATTTGCCAAAAGGCAGATGACATGGTTTCGCGGAATGGAGCGCTCTGGCATTAAAATCCACTGGACAAAAGTATGAAGATAGTCTGCGATGATAAAATTCCCTTTTTAAAAGGAGTATTTGAGCCTTTTGCCAGCGTTTTGTATCTGCATGGGGCGGATATTTCGCGCTCCGATCTGTTGGATGCCGATGCTCTTATAATACGTACACGAACTCGTTGTGACCGCTCCCTTCTTGAAGGGACAAAGATCCGTATTGTCGCCAGTGCCACCATAGGAATAGATCATATAGATACTGCTTGGTGCGAAAAGAATGGGATACTTTGGGCCAATGCCCCCGGCTGTAATGCTGGCTCTGTATGCCAATGGGTCGGCTCAACTCTTGAAGCGCTTGCATATAAATTGGGCTTTAAACTTAAGAGGCTGACTCTTGGAATCGTGGGTGTGGGCAATGTAGGTAGCAAAGTAGATCAATTGGCCAATACCTTAGGCATGAAAACCATGCTGTGCGATCCACCAAGGGCAGAAATCGAAGGGCCGGAAGGATTTGTCAGTCTCGACGAACTCATAAAAGGAAGCGATATCATTACAATACATACGCCCCTAACAGCGCAGACTTATCATCTCTTTGATTCGAAGCGTTTATCTACTATGACCAGTTCACAAATTCTTATAAATAGTTCCCGTGGGGAAATCGTCGATTGCGAAGCACTAAAGGCTGCTTTAAGAGAAGGAGGGCTTTGCGCTGCAGCTCTCGATGTCTGGGAAAACGAGCCAAGAATTGATAAGGAACTATTAGACCTCGTGAAGATTGGCACACCGCATATAGCAGGATATAGTGCTGATGGAAAGGCTAATGGGACGGGGGCCGCTGCACGTGCCGTAAGTCGAGCACTTGGCATCGAAGAATTATATGACTGGAAGGTAACTTCAATTCCACAAAGCGACGAGGTTTTTTATGATGTTCTAAAAGACGATACTGCGCTTCGTGCTCATCCTGAAGATTTTGAAAGACTACGATCGGATTATTACATAAGAAGAGAGCCCTATTTTAAGATTTACTAGTTTTATGTCAAGGCTAATTTTTCCTTAATTCCATGAATAAAAATACCGATCGCTCCCAACTATTCGCTAATAAGCGTTAAATAAAAAATAGCTGATAAAGATTCGGATTTTCGAGAATAGATTCGGCTTCGAAAAAGGAAGCGTACTTGAGTACACGACTGAGGGGATAGATCAAAAGGATAATGCATTATTTTAAAGTAACTTGATAGGATGCAGAGCGTGGATGAGTGACGAATGAAATGGATAGTATTGTTTTTTATAAGTTTCTAAATTGTGAAATATGAGGAGATTAGCGATATTGGCGGCTGGAGATTATCCACGCAAAGCCTACACAAGATATTTATTAAAAAACGCCGACGTTTTAGTGTGTTGTGACTCAGCATTGGAAAGTGCTCTTGGGCATGGGCTTAAAGTCGATGCCGTAGTCGGCGATATGGACTCTATAAGACAGAGTGTGCTGGCGCGTTTTCAAGGGCGAATAATACATGTTAGTGAACAAGATTTTAATGATCTGACAAAGTCGATGCGCTATGTTATGGAAAATTATTCTGATATAGAAGAGATTAGCATACTGGGGGCAACTGGCAAGCATGAAGCGCACACTATCGGGAATCTTTCCCTTCTTATGACCTATGAAAAATGGTGGAAATTCTGGGAGAAAGGCATTACTGTACAGATAGTTTCGGATTATTGCACAGCTTTTGCCGTAGGGCAAAGTTGCAAACTCGAAGTGGGAGAAGGACGCAAGGTATCGTTTTTCTGCTGTGATCCTACACTTAGAATCCACACGTCTGGCCTGCAATGGCCTCTTGACAACGTAGAATTCGGGGTATGGTGGAAAGCGACACTTAACCGCGCAACCGCAGATGAGATTTCGCTGGAATTCAATCACCCAGCCGAAGTCCTGATTGTTCTGGAATAATTTTATGGAAAGCGTATCCAACTTTTGGGGTGCAGTTCAATTTCCTTCTTTTATGTGCAATTTGGACCATTTTGCACACGGATGCTGCTCCCAAAGTTAAAACCGCCTCGAAAATTCACTGCAAATCTTTACCAACTAATTTTTTAACATTTACTAATTGCATATTAAATGGGATTTTGCTAAATTCGCAACGATTTCGGGCGGTTCCGGACGCTGATGCCAAAAAAATGGAGGCCTAATTGTCAAAAAGCGGACATAATGTGAAGGGTATGGTGCGAAATGTGGCGATGTGAATGGGACTATACAGAAAATAGGTAAAAAAAAAGAAATTTACATCTAATTTTTTATAAAAATGAGAATCGTTCAAATTACAGGTAGAGAGATCCTCGATTCAAGAGGAAATCCTACAGTTGAAGTTGAGGTTACCCTCGAGTCTGGTATTAAAGGCGTAGCAGCTGTTCCTTCCGGAGCATCTACAGGTGAAAATGAAGCACTTGAGCTTCGCGATGGAGACAAGAAGCGCTACCTCGGAAAAGGTGTTCTTAAAGCTGTTACTAATGTTAACGACATTATCGCACCTGCACTTTTAGGTATGTCTGCTCTTGAGCAAAGGGCTATTGATAAGACTATGATCGAGCTTGACGGCACTCCTACCAAGAGCAAACTTGGCGCAAACGCTATTCTTGGTGTTAGCCTTGCTGTCGCTCATGCTGCTGCTAACTATCTTGACCTTCCACTTTATCGTTATATCGGAGGCACAAACACATATGTACTTCCTGTCCCTATGATGAACATCATCAATGGTGGTGCACACTCTGATGCTCCTATTGCTTTCCAGGAGTTCATGATTCGTCCAGTAGGGGCAAAAAATGAGGCTGAAGCAGTACGTATGGGTGCTGAGGTTTTCCATGCCCTTAAGAAAGTTCTTAAAGATCGTGGGTGCTCTACTGCTGTAGGTGATGAAGGTGGATTTGCACCAGCACTTAAGGGTATCGATGATGCTCTTGACTGCATTATCGAAGCTATCAAGGCTGCCGGATATGAGCCAGGTAAGGATGTAACTATCGCTATGGACTGCGCCGCATCTGAGTTCTGCTTCAAAGACGAAGATGGTAAGTTCTACTATGATTACAAGCAGCTTAAGGATGGCAAAAAGAAAGACCCTAAGGGAAAGAGACTTTCTACCGAGCAGCAAATCAAGTATCTTGAGAGACTTATCGAGAAATACCCTATCGATTCTATCGAGGATGGTCTATCAGAAGAAGACTGGGAAGGATGGGTTAAACTTACAAAGGCTATTGGTTCACGCTGCCAGCTCGTAGGTGATGACCTTTTCGTTACTAACGTAAAATACCTCCAGAAGGGTATCGAGATGGGTGCTGGTAACTCTATTCTTATCAAAGTTAACCAGATCGGTTCGCTTACCGAGACTCTCGACGCTATCGAGATGGCGCATCGCCACGGTTACACCACTGTAACTTCTCATCGTTCAGGCGAAACAGAGGACACAACTATCGCCGATATCGCAGTAGCGACTAACAGTGGTCAGATTAAGACAGGTTCTCTTAGCCGTACAGACCGTATCTGCAAGTACAATCGTCTTATGAAGATCGAAATGGAGCTTGGCGATACTGCTCAATATGGTTACAAGAAACTTAGATAATCATTTTGAACAATAAATAATACTAAAAGAGTTCGGAGCCATTAGTTCCGAACTCTTTTTTATTCACTAGAGATTTCCCAAAATCCCCAAAAATTACTATCTTCTAAAAGCTATAGCCTAGGTTAAGCACCAAAGTCCCAGACAATTGCCCACCAAAAAGACAAGCAAAATCCAACCTAATTCCCTTTACAGCAGCGCCTAAACCTACTGATGCATATGAAGGAATCACACACTCCTCTGTACCTAAATGATACCCGGCTCTTAGACAAGCCAGATCACCATAACCTACGCTTACACCAGCCGATAGACCCACAGCATTGCTATTCAAAAAATAATCAGCATCTAAATAAGCCCCATAGGATAGAATTCCTAGCGAACAACCTTCATAGCCTAATGCCAATTTAGCCGAAGCAGGCAAAGAAAATTCCATTCCACCTACTGACTTCACTTTCGTGCCAATGGATTCAATCCCGGCAACAACCTTAACTCCAGCAAATTCTCCACTTGCCAAAACATCTGCAGAAAAAGCACTATATGAATTTTTCTCTGCCAATGTCTGACTTGCACGATGAACATTAACACCCAACGCGAAAAAAGGAGCCACCTCATACGCAATACCTAAATTCAGAAGCATCGAAGTAGGGGTAAATGTTCCATTTTTTCTGCCAGCTGAAGAATATACATCGTATGGTTCATCTGCCCCATAGGTAAACCCTGCACTAATAGCTAGCCTATCGACTACATGCCAACTGGCACCTGCATTATAGAACGAACTTTGTGATGCTGACCAATTCTGCCATCCAGCACCGACATTAAAAGACGATTCTGAATATAGCGGAGCTGTAGGATTATCATACGATGCCCACGCGACTGACCTACTTGATGCCATTCCGGCACCGGCCAAGCCAGAGCGAGAAGCATCTTGAGCAAATCGAACAAAATTTAGGGCTTCACTTGACGACTGTGCTGACACTCCGAAAAGGGGCATCAGCACAAGCGCAAATGAAATAATTTGTCTTTTAAAATTCATTATTTACAAAAAAATGAAGAAGCTTTTTTAGCAGGGAATTCAGGATACATCATATTCTTCTTTTCCTTAACTGCAGATGTCGTGGTATTAGATACGCGAACTATATCTGTACTTCCGTTGAATATATATGAAGCACTTACATATCCAGTCCATGCGAGTTTGCCAGAATTTAACTTACATATATAACTTGCCCAATGCAATTTCTCACTGCCAAGCTCAGTTCCGAATAAAGTCAACTTATTATAATCTGAAGACCATTTATAGTAAAGATATTCTGGAACAGTAGCTTCTTTAACTAGCTGATCATTTTCATCGTATTCATTTTCCCCGATTGTTGCATAAAATACAATACCTGCATTTGATCCTACAGGCTCATCAAAGTTCCACGTAAAGCCTTCTGAGCCAAGCTGAACATTCGGAAGAATAATCTGCTTATTCTCGGAATCGTAACCGAGGATAAAGTTATCCACATAGCTACCATCGACAGGACTGAAATCTCCATTAGGGAAATACATGTAATATGTTTCATTAATGTACTGTGGTACAACTGTAAATTGAACATCCGAAGTAGTATTTCTAAATTTATCAGTTACATTAACGGAATAAGTTCCTAAAAGAGCAGCATAGTCTTTTTCTGCAGCAGGAGCACTTGCTGTTGTAAATTCAACATCTGTAGGAAGAGTTGTAGCAACGAATTGTGCATTAGCCTCATCGTATTTAACACCGATAGCAGTAAACTGATAATGCGTCTCTTCGTCAAGATTAGTAAGGTATATCACTTGCTCGCTGTCATTCAATAAAGCAGAAATAATCACATCCGAAGTATTTCCTTTTGAAAGATAATAATTTAACAATGCTACGAGATAAGATCCTGGTGTATAATTATTCTCTTTGATCTGCGCTAGAACGTCATCAGTGAAATACCGTGCAAACCACATAATACCTTCATCAGGAACAACACTAAAGTTAACATCGCAATATGGATGATCAGTTTCTTCTAAAGTAACATTTACTTTGTCAGCTTTAGCCTGTTTCACTACAACGACAAGATCCTCAACTCCTTCACCTACAAATTTAATTTCACCTTCACGTACGGCATCGGTCGTATTAGCTTCGATAGTTAAATTAACTGTTACGTTCTGATTTTCACCATCATAAGTATTTGATATAGGATTAACTGCTATCCACTCTGAGCTAGTTGCTGTCCATGAAACATTTGAATGAATAACAAAATTACCCTCTACTGCTGAAAATGGCGCGCTTATAGCAGGATCTTTTATCGCCTCGAACTTATCCATATCCCATACGCACAGAACATTTTCTTCTGCGGTAGGAGCACTTTGATTAATAGTAATAACAACAGCATCTACCCCGTCAGCACCAATAGTCAATTTAGCAGAACGCTCTTCTTTCCCTTCGTTCTGTTTAACGACTACCGAAACTTTAGTTAAAGTCTCTTTATTATCAGTAACTTCTACTGAAGAAGGATCAACTTCAACCCACTCAGCGTCACATGATGCTTCCCATGAAACATTTGACTTTACAGTCAATTTAACAGTTTTTCCTGCTTCAGTTACAGCAATAGTGTTATCCTTAGCACCTGAAACTGTGAGAGAAGCCTTTACCGTAGGAGTATCCTCCTTAGGATTACAAGCTGCAAAAACGCTTAATGCAGCAAGAGCAAAAAATAAACAACGTGCTCTCATAATAATAAAAACTTTATAAAATGTAATACAATATTAACCATTTATAACTTAACCACCCTGCGTTCTGTCTCTTTGCCATCTATGTTAATTTTAACTACATAGACACCAGGAGCTAAGCCTGACATATCTATAACAGCTGGTTCAAAAACACTAGTAGTCAAAACATTTTCATAAACTAAGACTCCAGAAGAAGAGTATATTATAATGGATGTTTGAGCTTCATCTCCCCCATTTATACGTAAAACATCCGTAACCTGAGAAGGATACACATCAGCGTCTGCCTTAGGGTCGCGCACACTCACTTTAAAGGAAAGAGAAGTCTGTGCCTTTCTAGCATCAGATGCCGTTACCGTAATCTCATCCAAACCATAACCAAGAGTAGTCAAAGTAAACTCATTCCCAAGAGGATTTAAATGAGCAACTTTAGCATTTGTATGAGTTACCTCGAATGAAAGAAGATCCCCATCTGGGTCCTCAAAATAATCACTTATGTTTAAGGTAACACTCTGTCCTGCTCTATTGAAAACCATATTACTAAAATCCTTTTTTGATATAGGTGCTCTATTTTCAAGGACCTTAATCTCAAAAGTCTTAATGGTTTCCATACCGAATACATCAGATACATTATATGTAAGTTGATATACCCCTGGATCTTCCTGTAGCCCGTTAACAGTCAAAGTATAATATCCATCAGTTCCCAATGAACTCTTCGCAGTCTTGAGCTTTGAGTCTGGCGTAAAAATCACATTAATATCATGATTGTCTGGATCATATATATGAATCTTAGCTGTAAAAGTCTTACTTGCCATTACCTCCCACGGAAGCTGGGTAATAGCCTCTACTATAGGAGCGTTGTTCGAAGTGGTAGTAACCTTTTTCACATCAGAAAGTTCCGAAAAAGCCTTTCCATAATCATATCCAGCAATAGCGACATAGTAAGGTGTATCGAATTCGAGAAAATCCACATATCCACTTATCTCATCACCCTTCTTTAAATCACCAACCACAACCGTAGCAGATTTCATACTTGATGGAAGCTTACGAAGATTGATATCATTAAAATCTGCAGCGTTCTCCGAAGCAAGCAGAAGATACCCATAAGCAACTTTGTCATTTTCATCCACTCCGACTCGCCATCTAAACTCCACACTACCACCTTTCCCTTCAGCCTCATACTCTGAAACCTTTTCAGGAGGAGTAGCACTACCATATGAAAACGAACCATAAGCATCGAGCAGTGGTCCTATCCTATCGCTCGACGAAAGAAATTCCGAATTGGCCCCGTTCAAAAGACGTTCCTTCAGCATTTCATTAGTAAAACCAGGCCCACCATAATATGAAACGAGAAGCGCTGCCACACCTGACACATGTGGGCACGCCATAGACGTTCCCTGCATCTCAGCATATCCCCCTGGTACCGTACTTAATACCATAGGAGACACATTAGCATCTCCACCTGGAGCTGCAATATCCACCCAGTCACCATAATTGGAATAATATGCTCTACGTCCAGTAGAACCAATAGCTCCAACTGCGATGACATTTTCATAAGCTGCCGGCCATCCTATAGGCCAATTATCATTTCCTGCTGCGAAAATGACAACCCCACCCTTCATTGGGCCAGTCTGATTACCTTTTTTATCAGTTCCTGCGTAGCGTACAAAGTAATCTACCGCGGACTTTGTCGCAGCATCAATATTCCCACTTTGTGCTTGATTGACATTATCATAATCATACCCCCAACTGTTTTGAGATATGACCGCACCATGATCTGCTCCCCAAATAATAGCTCTTGCACCATCTCCACTTTCATCTTTTCCTGTATTCGGATTATACTTAAAAATCTGAGATGAAAGAATCTTTACACCCCCATTGCCAGACTCGCCACCAGCGATTCCGCACACTCCTTTTCCATTATTATTTATAGCGGCTATAGTACCAGCTACATGTGTTCCATGGTCATGAGCGACGATAGTGGAATTATTATCTACAAAATTCCAACTTCCATTATTACCACCATCTATAACGACACCTTTTAAATCCTCATGAGTCAAGTCGACACCACCATCTACAACATTCACGATAACATCAGAAGAACCAGCCGTATATTCTCTCCATACAGGTAGCACATTAATATCAGCACCTGCTTTATAACTGGCGCCTTTACCTGAATTAATATAATGCCACTGACGTGAATAATACGGATCATTAAAGAATGGTTCATCAAGAGGCTTAATCCTTAATACAGGATCGGCAGAAGTAATACCCTCTACAGAAGCAAGAATGTTCCCAGCTTTCGTTTGTACTGCTTTAGAGTCGTCGTATTTTACATAATAAAAACGATGAAGACCAGCTGACCGATGCCTTTCTTCCCATTCCCCAGCATCAGGGAAAACTCTTTCCAGAGAATAAGTAGAAAGAGATGAGAGAGCATTATCTACAGAAAGCACTCCTGTCTTGGTTAATAGCGAGCCTTTCGTAACGACCTGCTTCTCCAAACTATTAATCGTGTGTTCATCAAATTGAACCAATATGGTTCCAGGAACCATTGAAGACCGAGACTTAACCTGTTCTCCTCCTTCATTATTTATAACATTCTGCGCCTCTTTTTGACATGAAGCACAGAATGTTATCACGATAACCAATATAATATCAGCAAATCTTCTCATTTATTTAGTTTTTAACAACTTCCGCTCCAGCCTTTATATAACCGCAAACATATCCAGTATAATCAGTACCATCAGCTCCAGCGTAAAGAGCGAAATAAACATCGTCGGAAAGAGTCATGACTCCATCTTCAACATAGAATACCACATCTGTATCCGTTCCTTGAAGAGTAGCCTTAACATCTATAGCTGCATATGCAACACCCACAGGATCACCAAAATTACCACCTTCAAAACACTGATGAGGGAATATGTGTAATTCACTTGTCTCCTCGTCAAAGTAAGCATATAAATCAACTCCTGTTGTCCAAGTGTTACCTACAGGATCTAACATCTTGGAGCCAGAAAGAATCTTCAAGTTAGCTGTAGGGTATAACTCCAAAGCTTCGTCACCTTCTTCTACCACATCAAAAGTCAAATCAAGCGAAGCAGGATTATTATTGGATTCCAAGCCTGTTCCAGTCCAATTACCTACTATAAGATTAACACCGCCATCAATATCAATTATCTTTACTGTACAAGTAGAGGTACTTCCTTTATAAAGACCATCCTCTGTAACTTCATTAAGAACTATTTCAATAGTTTTATTCCCTTGAAGTTCACCGACTTTGCTTACCGGCTTTATAACAATACTATCACTGACTTCATCTTTAGCATTAGTAATGTTCAAAACACCAGTACCATCAATTGTATAATCTTCTCCAGGAACCGCAAATCCATCTCCTTTTGTAACTGTATATGTTACAGTAGTATGGATGGTCCTATTTGAAAAGATGTCAACAGGAATTTTAATCTGTCCAGCATCCTCTTTTACCGTATATTTGTTACTAGAGAATGTGACATAATCCGCTGTCTTGAACTCCATCTTATTAGAGCATGAAGCAAAGCCTAAAAGACATAGAGATAATAATAATATACTTTTGTTATTCATAATATCTTATTATATTAATTCCAAACTTCATTCTGCTTAAGATTAGGATTACATCTCAATTCATAAGCAGGAATAGGCCAAATAAGCGCTTTATCATCCCCATCCATCTTCTTTTCAAGATAATTAGCTGGATTAGAATTAGTAAGCAGTTCAACATTGATAGCTGTAGCTTGACCCTCCCTGCCATCAAAACCTTCTCCCCATCTCTTTAAACAGCTCATGAACAAGCCTTCACCTACAGTTTCACGGAACCATTCTGTATATAGCGAAGCTTCGCTAGCAGATTTCACACTAGCACCACGCTTGCTCTGCAACTGACCCAAATACTTATCCGCCTTAGTCTTACTTCCAGCATTAAGATACCCTTCAGCTGCAATCAAGTACAACTCGCTTATAAGGAAAGGTTTTGCAGCAACCTTTCCACTAGGAAGATTAGCTGAATCGTATGCAGGATTACCTTTATACTTAGTGAATACATTAACATTTCCATAGCATTTGCCATTAGAAAGATTTTTCACAGGAGTCATTTCTCCTGAAGTACCACTAATTTCAAACCAAACATCTTTACGAAGATCGCCTTTTTCATAGCTATCAATCAACACTTTGCTTGGCAAAAAATCAGGTGAATATGAATATCCAGTGCTACTTGCCTTATCCTTAGCATAACCAGTAAAGACTGAATAACTACTTGACGACTCCTTTAGTGAAGAGAAGCACTGCATAATAGCTTCTGTACCTTTATCTTCGGTATTTAAAGCTTTCAATTCTGCTACTGTAGAACTTAACGCATATTTACCACGACCGATTATAGCAGCAGCCGTATCTGCAGCAGCTTCATATTCTCCTGTATCAAGAAGAACCCTTGCCTCCAAAAAGCTAATCACATCCTCGGTAAAATAAACCGCAGCTGGTGCATTCGCTGTAAGATAAGACTTAGATTCAGGTGCCTCAAAAATCTCGCGAGCAACTATAAGATCTTCAGCTATCTGCTCATATACTTCCTTATTAGTAGCACGCGCTGGGCGAGCGTTCTGGTCATATTTCAAAACCAAAGGCACGCAAAGTTCATCCTCTGTATCCTCACTATATGCTGGTGCGAATAACCTAGCTAACTGAAGATAAGAATACGCACGAGCAACAAGAGCCTCTGCCTTCACATAATTAGCATAATGTTCAAATTCTTTTCCTACTGAATTCTCAGCAGCTTCTATAAATACATTATACTGCGAGATAGCCGCATAATAAGAGCCCCAAGCTGATTCGACATACTCATCACTAGTAGTAAACGTGTCATCCGTACGATGAATAGAACCCTTTCTGTTACCAAATCCAGAGACGGCATTAAAGCCCTGAAACATCAGGTCTGTATTGTAATAAAGACCTCCACCGCAAGTGCTACGGAAAAAAGAATATACCGCATCATGAGCGCCCTTAACGTCGTCGTTATTATAATAAAAAGGCTCTTTAGGATCATATACTCTTGTTGCCTCTGGGAATAGATCCATATTACAAGAGCTAAATACAGCAACCCCAGACATTACAAGAACCGCAATCTTTAATATTATATTTTTCATCTGCTAATTCTCCTCTAATTAAAATTTAAGCTCTAAACCACCGAGTACCTGAAGAGTATTTCCAGGTATACCAATGGTTAAGTTAGAATCCACCTCTGGATCAATACCGGAATATTTAGTAAAAGTAAGGAGGTTACGACCTGTAACTGTGAGCATTATACTCTTAAATACTTTCTGATTCTTAAGCCAACTCTGCGGTACGGAATACCCTACAACTAAAGATTTTAATCTCAAGAAAGACGCATCTTCAAGCATATGAGTATCAAACTGCATTGCATAACCTTTACTCCAGTCCGGATATTTTGCATTCGTATTATACGGGGTCCAGAAATCAGATACATCCTTTATCTGATTCTTTCCAACATTTTCAACTGGATTAGCATAGAAATAAGCATCATTATTATATAGATACTTTCCTAATACATAAGCAAAATCTGCTCTTACTTGAAGATTCTTATATCGCCCGGTAAACCCGAAACCACCATTTATAGGCTCATTACGACGAATTCCTGTATTCTGAGTAAGACTTTCCTCATTATAAGTTTTAGTTACACGATTAGGATCTTTTGTAGTAACATCCTTAAGAATAGTAACCTCTTGTGTCTCTTTACCTGTAACTGGATCCACTACTGTCTTAGTCTCTTCCGCAGGCAAGTACCACATAGGAGCGCCATCCTCTGGATCGACACCAGCATAGATAGGCCCATAATAATATACTGGACTTCCAACGAGATAAGCCACAAAAGTATTAGCTATCTCCCACCTATTCAAACCATTGAACAGCTGCGTAATTTTTTCATTATTATATGCAAATGTAGCACGTGCACTCAAAGAAGCATCTCTCGTATTGAGAATATCCACATTTATACTAAGATCTATACCATTATTACGCAATGCTCCAACATTAGCCATAACTGAAGTAAAACCAGTAGTATATGGCTGAGGTACAGACATAAGCATATCAGTAGTGCGACGATCATAATATGATAAATTCACATCCACCTTATCTAATAGCCTCGTATCTACACCAATAGTGAACAAAGACTGATTTTCCCACGTAATATCCTCATTACTTGGACTTGACAAATATATACCATTAGCTCCATTATAGGCGGTAGATAACTTTGAAATAGTTCCAAGATGAGTATAGTTACCCACATTAGCATTACCCTGAGTACCATAACTTGCCTTAAGATTAAGCCTATTTATCCACGAGACATTGTCCTTTAAGAAATCCTCATTATAAGCTTTCCACATTAATCCTGCAGCCCAGAAGGTTCCATTTTGATTATTTTTACCAAAACGAGAAGAGGCATCATTACGTATTGTAAAATCTAAGAAATACTTATCTGCGTGACTATAATCAGCATGCGCAAAGAAAGACAAGAACCTGTACTGACTCAAATTCTGAATCACTTGTCTTGTATCTACTGTCGTATTATTTAACGACAGATAACGATCATCAGTCAATCCGCTACCGAATGCCGCCATACTCTTATACCCATAGTCCACAAATTCATGACCTAAAAGCAGGCTTAAATCATCCTTATTATCATTAAAAAATAATTTATATTCCAAAGTATTATTGACAGTAGTCTTTGCCGCATAGTACGCGCTCTTTTGAACCATACCAGAAGAACCAATTTGCGAAGACGGCGTCAAATATCTGTCCATAAACTGAACATATGCATCTGTTCCTACCCTAGCGGTATATATAAGGTTCTTCATAGGTTCTATTTCAGCAAAAGCAGATGCTATAGCACGATAAGTAGTGTACTTATTTACATAATTTTCAGTATAAAAATACTGATCATACAAGCCGTTAGGATACTTGCCATCTTCCCCTACAACTGGTGGGATCAAAGGGTTGATCATATAAGACAAGCCTCCAGAAGTATATGCTGCGCCTTCATCCGAATTTCCCCAGTTCTCATTAGCCATATCCTGCGAAACAGAACCATTCACATTAACTCCAACCTTTAACCAATCCTTAGGACGAGCTTGAAGATTCGAGCGCATCGTGTATCTATCGTAAAAATTACCTATAGTATTTCCATCCTGATGGAACTGCGAAGCTGCTATCAAATAAGCAGTTTTATCACTACCACCTTCGATAGTAATATCATTCTGATACTGAGGATTATTAAGTCTCTGGAAATATTTGTACCACTTAGTATCGGCATCGTATCCAAGATCTGTATAAGTCTTTTTTATACTTTCTTCAGTCATAAGAC
Organism: uncultured Bacteroidales bacterium; assembly: GCA_934680015.1. Lineage (GTDB taxonomy): Bacteria > Bacteroidota > Bacteroidia > Bacteroidales > UBA932 > Cryptobacteroides. The sequence goes on from CAKUSP010000010.1 coordinate 61,130, forward strand.
CTGAACGAATCCAGAAGTCTTTGAGCTCTGGGCCGGTCATCATGTTCTTATAGAACTGCTCATTAGCCAAAGTCGATATACCATAGAGAGATGTTACTGTGATAGTAGCATCTGAATTATATGAACCAGCTTTTGTGGTAACCACTACTACACCATTTGCACCTTGCGAACCATAGATAGAAGTAGCAGATGCATCTGAAAGGACTGTAATATTCAAAATATCATTAGGGTTCATGGCCATAACTGCCGAACTTGATGACTGAATACCATCTACTATAAACAGAGGTTCTGAAGAAGAAGACAAAGAACCTACACCATGAATTTTCATGGAAATGTTATTATCTCCAGCCACACCTCCAGTAGTAAGAACCTGCATACCAGCCACCTGTCCCTGAAGGAAATCTAGAGCTGATGGAGTAGGGGCATTCTTTACAGCGTCTGCCTTTACTGTAGTCACATTTCCTACTATATTACCTACTTTTTTAGCCGAACCGTATCCTACAGATACAGCGCTTTCAAGCATAATCGCGTCATCCTTTAGAGCCACGTTAACAGTTTTCCTACCATCTACCGGCACCTCAACTGTTTGGTATCCCATGGCAGAAAACACCAAAACGGCGTTCACTGGTACGCTAATTGAATAATTACCCAAATCATCCGTCATCGTACGGTTCATCGGGTTACCTTTTTCTAAAATGGCGACTCCTGGCACCTCAAAAGCAGTGCTTTCCTCCGTCACCACACCCGTAACCTTGATATTCTGTGCTGAAACACAGATTTCACCAAGGAAAAGTACAAAGGTCATTAATAAAAGTCCGAATTTCTTCATAAGCTTAGACTTTGTTTAATAATACACTATAATAACTACTCATCTTTAATAAGTCGATTAAGGACAAAACTAATCATTTATTTTATCAATTACAAACTTTTAGATTGAAAAATATCGTTTACAAATGTACATAACAGCATTTTGCAAAACCATATCACAAAATAAACCCTCATTTCACTTTATTAATGTAAGTAAAATGAGGGTGAAATTTTATAATTTCAAATAAAACCTTACTTCTATTTGAAATTACGAATTTTTAAAAATTTATTAAAATATTTCTTCTTTCTTTTCGTCAAAGTTAGCTTCTAACGAAGCTTCTTTATGCTCTTTCTTAAAGGTGCGTTTTGGTCCACGTTCTACGCCTTCACGTCGTGCAGGTCTATCTCCATCACGGCGCGGCCCCCTAGAGTCTCCATCACGGCGCGGCCCCCTTTCAGGACGTGGACGACGCTCTGGCTCTACATAACCTTCAGGCTTTTCCGTAAGAGCTCGCATAGAAAGACGCATTTTTCCAGTTTTAGGATCTATTTCGAGAAGCTTCACGTCCACTTCATCGCCCACCTTAAGGACATCCTCTACTTTATCTGTCTTGTTCCAAGCTATTTCACTTATATGAAGAAGACCTTCTTTCCCTGGAAGAATCTCCACAAAAGCACCAAAATCGAGTATGCTTACGACTTTACCATGGTATGTTTTCCCCACTTCAGGAACTGCACAGATACCTTTTATCCAGTTAAGAGCCTTCTGCATAGCATCTTTATCATTAGAAGCAATATCAACTACGCCCTCTGTGCCACCTTCTGGAAGTGGTTCTTCTGTAATGGTAATAGTTGCTCCAGTCTCCTTCTGTATCTTCTGTATCGTCTCTCCACCCTTTCCGATAACAGCACCGATAAATTCTGCCGGGATACGAAGCTGCTCAATACGAGGGACAAATGGTTTATAATCTGCACGTGGTTCGCTTATGGTCTTAAGCATCTCTCCCATAATGTAGAGACGTCCCTGGCGTGCCTGTTCGAGAGCTTTCTCGAGCACATCATATGAAAGTCCATTTACCTTTATATCCATCTGGGTAGCAGTAACACCATCTTTAGTACCAGTTACCTTGAAGTCCATATCGCCTAAATGGTCCTCGTCCCCTAAAATATCGGTCAAGATTGCATAACGCTCATTAGGACATGACGCATCTGTGATAAGTCCCATAGCTACACCTGCAACAGGTTTTTTAATTTTCACACCGGCATCCATAAGTGCAAGACATCCACCACATACCGATGCCATAGAAGAAGAACCATTAGATTCGAGAATATCCGAAACAACACGAATCGCATAAGGATTTTCAGGAGCAAGCGGAATAACAGGCTTAAGGGCGCGCATCGCTAGATTACCATGTCCTATCTCCCTACGCCCTACTCCGCGCTGGCTTTTCGCCTCACCCGTAGCGAATGGAGGGAAATTATAATGCAGGACGAACTGTTGATCATCTTGAATGAGAACTTCATCTGTCTCCTTCATATCCATCTTAGTGCCAAGGGTTACAGTAGCTAAAGACTGTGTTTCACCTCGCGTAAAGATAGCGCTTCCATGTACACATGGCAAGTAATCTACTTCGCACCATATTGGCCTGACCTCATCACAAACACGGCCATCGAGCCGTATACCCTCATCAAGTATAAGATTACGCATTGCGTCTTTTTCCACATCGTGATAATATCTTTCGATAAGGAGAAGTTTCTGTGCATAATCTTCTTTCTCTGCTTCATTAGTAGGCTCTGGGAGAGTAGCTATAAAATCATTCTTTATAGCCTCAAATCCCTCTGTTCTCTCCTGCTTAGGCTTTGCTGATTTAGCAAGTTCGTAGCATTTATTGTAGCAAAAATCTTTTACCGCTACCCTTAATGCTTCATCCTCTACATCGTGAGGATATTCTCTCTTATGAACGTCCGTTCCTAACTCGTGCATAAGTTCTTTTTGTACACGACAGTGCTTCTTTATCTCCTCGTGTGCAAACTTTATAGCATCAAGCATGGTTTTCTCACTAACCTCATTCATTTCACCTTCAACCATCATGATATTCTCCTCTGTAGCGGCTACCATCAGTTCGAGCTGAGCCTTTTTCATCTCTGAAAAAGTAGGATTGATTACAAATTTGTCATCAATTAGACAAACTCTAACTTCGCCTATAGGTCCTTGGAATGGAAGATCAGAAGTAGCCAAAGCACAAGAAGCTGCTAATCCAGCAAGAGCATCGGGCTGAATATCCTTCTCTGCTGAGATTAATGTAACATTCACAAATACTTCAAGATGAAAATCATCTGGCCACAACGGACGGATAGGACGATCTATTAGACGAGATACTAGAATCTCATAATCTGAAGATTTACCTTCTCTTTTCATAAAACCGCCAGGAAAACGACCTGCGGCATAAAACTTCTCTTTATAATCTACAGTAAGAGGCATAAAATCAGTACCTTCTTTCACTTCTGTAGCAGCTGTCACGGTGGCAAGCAACATAGTGCCACCCATCTTTACGACAGCAGAACCGGCTGCCTGTTTAGCCAACTTACCGGTTTCAATTTCAATCACGCGGCCATCCGCGAGTTCGATCTGCTTTCTAATTACGTTCATTATTATTTTTCTTAAACTGCTTTCATCAAAAAAGGGGCGGCGCCAATTAGCCCACCCCTATGTTCTATCTTCTCGCTTACCTACGAAGACCAAGGTCTTTAATAAGCTTTCTGTATCTCTCAATGTCAACTTTCTGGAGGTAATCCAAAACTTGACGGCGCTTTCCGACGAGGCGAAGAAGACTACGACGAGTAACCACGTCTTTCTTATTCTTCTTTACATGTTCGGTAAGATGAGCGATACGGTAGGAAAATAGTGCAACTTGACTCTCAGGAGAGCCGGTGTCCTTATTAGACTTCCCGTACTTCGCGAAAATCTCTTGCTTTTTCTCTGGCATAAGATATTCAGCCATAGTGCAAAAAATTTATAAAATTATATCAGGCCACCATGGCCCGAATAGAGTGCAAAGGTAAGAAAAAAAATCTAAAATCCCAATAAAATTAATACTGAGTATGTTCCAACGATAAATAGTACTTAAATAGCTCCAAACAAGCATCCCTATCAATCTGTTCCAATAGATACGAAAGTTTATCTCTTCCTCCGAATATCCCATCGAACTTTCCGTCTCTAAAACCTATGATACTGTTATCTTCTATTGAACACCCATAATAGATTCTATCTATATTAGCCCACATACATGCACATAAACACATATGACATGGCTCTCCCGTGGTGTAAATCTCACATCCACTGAGATCAAAAGTTCCCAGTCTCGAGCAAGCATCGCCAATTGCTACTATCTCACCATGAAGTGTAGGATTTTTATCCTTAATTACTTCATTATGTCCCACTCCGACAACCTCTCCATTTTTAACAATCACGGATCCGAATGGACCTCCATCTCCAGACTCTATTCCTTTAAGAGCCTGTTCAATAGCCATCTGCATAAACTTATTTTTTGCCTTTATCATAAAATTACTCAATTATATAAGAAATACTTCCGATTCATGAATGAGATCGGCTCAATAATTAGAATGAATAACTGAGCCTTATACCTATAGTATGGAGTTTATTACATGCTTCCATAAAAGTACCAGCACTTAAAGAGTTTTGATGTGATGATAGTCTATATCTTGCACCCATACCTGTTGAATAATAAAAAGACCCGTCTAAAGCATCTACACCCAGGTCAACATCTATATAAGGAGCGACTGTGTGTGAACCTAAAGTTACTCGAGTCTTCAAATAAACAGGCAAAATATCATAAGAGCTCTCCGTTCTTATAAAGTAGATGTTATATGAAGCGCCTATACCCATAAATAGATGCTTGTTGAAATTATATCCTACTGCTAATTTCGGGCATACCGAATCCTTATATCCTGCAGCTATATCAAATAACACCCCAAGCCCTCTTTTATCTTCGTGGGCGTAATTGACCGGAACTTTTCCATTACATCGTAAAACGATTTCTCCTGGTGTCCATACCGACATACCACATAAAGCAAAGATTCCACCATAAGCAAACCCTGCAATTCCAACTATAGCGGCTAATCCATAGGCTGGATCTATGCGATGATCGTAAGAAAGCATTAGAAGATATGCTGCTCCAGCATAAGCCATTCCACCACCTATATAAGTAATAGATTTTCCTACATCTGTGAGTATTCGATATATCTTATAGTCATTACCTTTTTCCAAACTCACATACTTGTCAGTAGAAGTGGACATATACATCTCAGAGAATGCGGTATCACTATCTTTTTCCAATGCAGTTGAATTGATGTATTGGCCTTTAATAGAAGTGACAAAAAATAAAAATGTGGTTATAAAACAAAATAAACGTTTCATAACCACAAATTTATAAAAAATATGTTAACTTCTATCTACTAGCTTTATTTCACTTGATTTTCTATCAAACAAACACGTCGATACACAAATGTCCTCTCACATATAGAGACTGCGTCATAATATCAAATTACTACCTAATCCTTTATTCAGCAATAAAATAGAGAGAATAAACTTTTCTATATGGAATTATTTTTCAAGTCCGAAAGTAATCGATTGAGTACCGGAATTAACCGTCTTAATCTTAACATCTACCATTTTCTTGTCGAGCATTAAAGAAGTGAATTCCTCCCTAGGAAGTGAAATCCAATGCCAATATGCATACCCAGCATCATCACCATTAGTGCTGTGGCAAAGCGTAAGATTTAGAGTCTGAGAATCACCAGGGTCATCTTGATTATAAACCAAAGTGTATTTATGTTTGAACGGATCCGAACCGCTGGCACATATATACAAGTTAAAATATTTAGGGGTAAGATTAGGATAATTCGGACTAATATTCACATCAAGAGGGTGCTCACCATACGAACGGAGTTGAGCATCCGTTTCAACAATAGCACTAGAACCAACAAGGACACAAGTATCGATCTTTACAAGCCGAATATCCGAAGGCAAATTATCCTCGGTGGAACCACTTTCCACATCGAAGTAAATTACAGCACGCTGTCCAGGACGAACCTTTTTGTCAAGGTCATCGTTATTAACAACATTAAGGATCTTATCAGCGTCATTAAGAAAAGACACGACCTGTTTTGAAGAGCCTTCTTTTTGAGAAAAGACCGCAGTCGCAAAACTGTAATACTGAGGATACTCTTCAGGATCTTCAGAAGAAAGGCATGAAGTAAAGCCAAATACACTGATAACAGCGCTTACTATAAAAAATCTTAATTTCATAACACAAATATACAAAAAAAAGATGCCCGGGTGAAACAAATCACTCGGGCATCCGAAAAGCGGCAGCGGCCTACTCTCCCACCTGGTGGGGCAGTACCATCGGCGTTAGTGTGCTTAACTTCTCTGTTCGGTATGGGAAGAGGTGGGTCCACACTGCTATAACCACCGCAGTATATTTCTGAGAGAGATAACTCTTTAAAGTCCATCCGAAATGAAAGATTTTGGGCTATTAGTACTGGTCAGCTGAATGCGTTACCGCACTTACACTTCCAGCCTATCAACGTGGTAGTCTCCCACGACCCTTTAAGGAAGTCTCATCTTGAAGACGGCTTCGCGCTTAGATGCTTTCAGCGCTTCTCCTGACCGAACGTGGATACTCGGCGATGCAGCTGGCGCCACAACCGATATACCAGAGGTTCGTCCAACCCGGTCCTCTCGTACTAAGGTCAGTCCTTCTCAAACTTCCAACGCCCACAACAGATAGAGACCGAACTGTCTCACGACGTTCTGAACCCAGCTCGCGTGCCACTTTAATCGGCGAACAGCCGAACCCTTGGAACCTGCTCCAGCCCCAGGATGTGACGAGCCGACATCGAGGTGCCAAACCGCTCCGTCGATTTGAGCTCTTGGGAGCGATCAGCCTGTTATCCCCGGAGTACCTTTTATCCTTTGAGCGACGGCCCTCCCATGAGGAACCGCCGGATCACTTTGCCCTACTTTCGTACCTGCTCGACTTGTTTGTCTCCCAGTCAAGCCCGCTTTTGCCACTGCACTCTCCGCGCGGTTGCCATTCGCGCTGAGCGGACCTTGGGAAGCCTCCGTTACTCTTTTGGAGGCGACCACCCCAGTCAAACTACCCACCAAGCGGTGTCCCTTCTCTGAAGGTTAGGCCCCCGCCGGACGAAGGGTGGTATTTCAACGGCGACTCCGCGCTCACTGGCGTGAACGCCTCGCAGTCTCCCACCTATCCTACACATCATCCGGCAAAGATCAGCGCTAAGCTATAGTAAAGGTTCACGGGGTCTTTTCGTCCCGTTGCGGGTAGGCGGCATCTTCACCGCCACTACAATTTCACCGAGCTCACAGCTGAGACAGTGTCCAGATCGTTACACCATTCGTGCAGGTCGGAACTTACCCGACAAGGAATTTCGCTACCTTAGGACCGTTATAGTTACGGCCGCCGTTTACTGGGGCTTCGATTCAAACCTTTGGACTTGCGTCCTAAGTCCCCCTCTTAACCTTCCAGCACCGGGCAGGTGTCAGGCCATATTCTTCATCTTAACGATTTAGCATAGCCATGTGTTTTTGGTAAACAGTCGCCTGGACCATTTCTCTGCGCCCTACTCGCGTAGGGTCTGCTTATCCCGAAGTTACGCAGTCAATTTGCCTAGTTCCTTAGCCATGATTCACTCGAGCACCTGAGGATCCTCTCCTCACCCACCTGTGTCGGTTTACGGTACGGGTCGCTATACGCTACGCGAGCTCAAAATTTTCTTGCAAGTCTGCTTACCTGCGCTGTTCGATCAGACGAATCCTCTCGATACTGTCGACTTTCAGTCTCCCTACGGTCTTTAACCATCTATTCCGTCAGATGGCGGCAGTGTCACTCCTCGGTCTTTTGTTCTCCTGTATAGCGAGTACTGGATTATTAACCAGTTTGTCATCATCTTCCCCTCTCGGGTTCGACTTAGTCCCCGACTAACCCTGATCCGTTTAACGTTGTTCAGGAAACCTGGGGTTTTCGGTGTGAATATTTCTATATTCATTATCGTTACTTATGCCTACATTTGCTTTTCTATACGCTCCAGTATTCCTCACGGATACACCTTCAACGCTGAATAGAATGCTCCCCTACCACACATACTCTCGTACGTGTCCAAAGCTTCGGCGGCAGTCTTGATGCCCGCTCATCATCCACGCAACGCCGCTCGACTAGTGAGCTGTTACGCACTCTTTGAATGAATAGCTGCTTCCAAGCTAACATCCTAGCTGTCACTGCGATGTCACTTCGTTCTGTCTCAACTTAAACTGCGCTTGGGGGCCTTAGCTGTTGGTCTGGGCTCTTACCCTTTTGCCGACGGATATTAGCACCCGACGACTCACTCCTTGTCTCTAAATTGCACGCATTCGGAGTTTGTCAGGAATTGATAGGCGATGAAGCCCTCGCTTCCTATCAGTAGCTCTACCTCATGCAATCATAACAAAGGCTGTCCCTAAAGACATTTCGGGGAGTACGAGCTATCTCCCAGTTTGATTGGCCTTTCACTCCTACCCTCAACTCATCCAAGCCCTTTTCAACGGAAACTGGTTCGGTCCTCCAGTGCCTGTTACGGCACCTTCAACCTGGTCAAGGGTAGATCACTAGGTTTCGCGTCTACTCATACCAACTATTCGCCCTTTTCAGACTCGCTCTCGCTTCGGCTCACAACCCTTAAGGTCTTAACCTCGCTGGTATGAAGTAACTCGTAGGCTCATTATCCAAAAGGCACGCCGTCGCCCTCTCGGGCTCCGACCGCTTGTAAACGAACGGTTTCAGGTTCTTTTTCACTCCCCTGTTCGGGGTTCTTCCCACCTTTCCTTCACAGTACTGGTCCACTATCGGTCTTCTAGTAGTATTTAGCCTTGCGACATGGTCGTCGCAGATTCAGACAGGATTCCACGTGTCCCGCCCTACTCAGGTGGCATACTCAATATATTATCCTTACCCTTACAGGACTTTCACCCCCTTTGGTCATACTTTCCAGCATGTTCTGGTTCAATAATATATCTTTATGTATACTCCTACAACCCCGCTCACGCCTTGACGTCAACGGTTTAGGCTCTTCCCATTTCGATCGCCACTACTTTGGGAATCGATATTTCTTTCTCTTCCTCCAGGTACTAAGATGTTTCAGTTCCCTGGGTTGGCTCACTCCTAAGAGTGCTCGTGATCTTCAATCACGACGGTTCCCCGATTCGGATATCTCCGGATTACTTCCTGTTTGCAAATCCCCGGAGCTTTTCGCAGCTTACCACGTCCTTCTTCGCCTCTAGAAGCCTAGGCATCCTCCGTTCGCTCTTCTTCTCTTTCTCTTTCGTGAATCATCTCCTCAAGACATCTCTCGATGCCCCGTCTCAATAACTCTTGCCTTGAAATTGTAGTCCCATATTCTTCAACTTACGAAAAAACTCGTTGCGTTTTTTAATATTAGACTAATCTTTTCTTCTTTCTTTACCTCGTTATCTCTCTCAATAATTCAAAGAACTTTGTTGTTTCCATCCGCTCACCGCGAAAGGGATTGCAAAGGTAAGCATTATTTTTTATTCTGCAAATTTATTTTCAAAAAAAATAAAACTTTTAGCAACTTTTTCAGCCCTTACATATCAGCACTGCTCTTAACAGACTGTTTATCCTTAAACTATATGAAATGGCTATGAACTGGTTCCCAATTTTTACTATTACAAATAATGTGGTAATGGTGAGCAAAAATGACTAGTTTACCCACCAAAGTTGACATTTGGGTGCCTCGGTGAGCAAAAGGGGCCAATTTGCTCACCGAACATTTCAATTTATGGTTTCATGCTTTTTAACTATATAGTGGAAATACAGAGAAAGTTATTTATTATGGAAAATGCTATCTTTGTAAGATTTTTAGAGAAAACTAATCTACAATGAAAGAGAGAAAAGAGATTACCGCCTATTCTGTAGGCATGGGACTGCTTATGACAGTCATTTTTTCTGCAGCTGCAGCTTATTTGGGTCTAAAGGTAGGGCAAGTATTCGAGGCCGCTATACCTATATCTATTATAGCAGTCGGAATGACTAGTGCACTGAAGAAGAAAAATGGATTGGCCCAGAATGTAATCATTCAAAGTATTGGGTCCTGCTCAGGTGTAATCGTAGCTGGTGCTATCTTCACTCTTCCGGCTATATATATATTAGGATTGGACGTAAGTTTCACCCAGATGTTCTTATCCTCTCTTTTAGGTGGTTTCTTGGGAATTTTATTCCTTATTCCTTTTAGAAAATATTTTGTAAAGGAAATGGATGGAAAATATCCTTTCCCTGAAGCTACAGCTACCACGCAGGTGTTAATGAGTGGAGAAGAAGGTGGTAATAGCACAAAAATTCTTGTAAGTGCCGGCATAGTCGGCGGTCTATATGATTTTATCATTTCCACCTTCGGGGCTTGGGCAGAGACCATTAGCACGACTTTCACTCATGTGGGACAAATCGTTGCGGATAAGGCCAAGGTTGTCTTAAAGTTGAATACCGGCGCCGCAGTACTTGGCCTAGGATATATCGTGGGTTTGAAGTACGCTTTTATCATCTGCCTGGGGTCCTTATTAGTATGGCTAGTACTTATACCTGGGATGAACTTACTCTTTGGCGGACAAGTTGTCGATCTTATGGGAACGGGCATAACCCAAACCATAAGCGAGATGTCTGCTGACCAAATATTTAGAGAATATGCAAGACATATTGGCATAGGTGGTATTGCCACAGCAGGTATAATTGGCATTATAAAAAGTGCAGGCGTTATTAAAAATGCCGTAGGTTTGGCTGTAAGCGAATTCTCAAGCAAGGGAGTCAAGAAAGAAGCATCGGAAGACATCTCTATGAAAATAGTAGTTACGGGCGTGATTCTGACCTTAATCGCAATTTTCGGATTTTTCGCATTTGGAGGCGTCGTTTCCAATATCTGGCAAGCACTTATCGGCTTGATTATCGTTGCGCTCATAGCTTTCCTATTCACAACAGTGGCGGCCAATGCCATTGCCATAGTGGGATCTAACCCCGTAAGTGGTATGACAATAATGACCTTAATCATTACAGCCCTGGTACTAGTGGCTGTTGGCCTTAAAGGAGATAAGGGAATGGCAGCAGCAATGATAATAGGTGGCGTGGTATGCACGGCTCTATCTATGGCCGGAGGCTTCGTTACCGATCTTAAGATAGGATATTGGACCGGGACCAGTCCAGCAAAGCAAGAGACATGGAAGTTCGTCGGCACCCTGGTAGCAGCAGCAACAGTAGGTGGAGTAATGCTCGTACTCAATAAGACCTATGGATTTACTGGAGAAGGCTCACTTGTAGCCCCTCAAGCCAATGCCATGGCAGCCGTAATTCAGCCTATGATGAGCGGGGGCAATGCTCCTTGGTTATTATATGGAATAGGTGCCGCCATTGCGCTGATTCTCAACTTCTGCAAAGTTCCAACATTGGCCTTTTGTTTAGGAATGTTCATTCCTATCGATTTGAACCTGCCCCTTCTACTCGGTGGAGCCATATCATGGTGGGTCGGCAGCAGAAGCAAAGATAAAAAAATAAATACTGACAGAGTAAAAAAAGGAACACTTATTGCATCTGGCTTTATCGCCGGTGGGGCATTGATGGGTGTCGTTTCCGCTATAATTAAATTTGCTGGAGCAGACCTCTTTATGCATGAATGGAATACATGTAAAGAAGGGGCTCTATGCAGTGGCGCAGAGGCAGTAGCTATCATCCCTCTGGTTTTGTTAGTAGTTTATATGATTAAAGCATCATTGAAAAAAGATTAATTTAATGAAGAAGTCTATCTCGGCCTTTTTTATTTTCTCTGTAATTTCTTTAAGCTTGAGTGCTAAAGATTACACTGTATCTAGTCCTTCTGGTAATATTTCCGCTGTAGTTAAGGTAGATGGGAGCACATCTATGTCCATCTTTATAAAAGATGTGAAGGTAATGGAAGATTGTAAGATAGCCATGCACCTTTCAGATAGCACTACACTAGGAGAAAATGCTGTAATAAGAAAAGACACCCGTGGGACTAGGACGGAAAATATCAATGCTCCATTTTACAGGCAGAGTTCCTTTCAGGCTTCATATAACTATTTAAGTCTAAGATTTGAAGGAAATTACACACTTCAAATCCGCGCATACAACGATGGCATAGCATATCGGTTTGTCACATCTTTTCCCGAGAACGTAAAAGTCGTCGGAGAAGATGTCCAATTTAACTTTACCGGAGCATATCAAGCCATTGTTCCTTGGAAATTAAACTCGTCATCCGATCCTTATGAGTCAAGTTTCGAGAATCAGTACTCATTTCTAAATCTAGGAGAAATTTCCGAAGAGAACAAAAACAGATTGGCGTTCCTTCCTATTATAGTACGCTCCGAGCAATGGGGAAATATCCTACTTACGGAATCCGATGTAGAAGACTATCCTGGCATGTTCGTTAAGTTAAGTTCTAAAGGGTTCAATGCCGTATTCCCTCCAATTCCAACCCAATTCACGACATCAGACAAAGGGGTCGAGAGACCATTGGCCTATTCAAATGTAATAGCTGAGACTTCTGGTTCTCGCAGTTTTCCGTGGAGAATCATTGCATATGCTGAGAAAGATTCTGATCTACCTATCAACAATATGGTATATCAAACTGCATCTGCCAGCAGAGTAGATGAAATCGAATGGATTACCCCAGGGCAAAGTGCATGGGACTGGTGGAACGCAAATATTCTATACAATGTTCCTTTCAAAGCTGGGATTAATACAGAAACATATAAGCACCATATAGATTTTGCTGCAGCTAACGGGCTAAAATATGTCATTCTCGATGAAGGCTGGTATAAAAATCTTGATCCCATGATGCCTTCAGATGATATTGATCTTAAGTATCTTTGCGGATATGCTCAGGAGTCGAATGTCAAATTGCTCCTATGGTGCACTAGTTCACTTCTATATAATAGAGCCGAAGAGATTTGCTCATATTATGCCAATTTAGGAATAGGGGGCTTCAAGGTAGACTTTTTCGATGCGCAAGATCAAAGAACTGTAAAACAGATATATGAACTGGCTGAGATAGCTGCCAATCACCATCTTGTACTAGATTTACATGGAATGTACAAGCCTACTGGCCTTAATAGGACTTATCCTAACATACTGAATTTCGAAGGTGTGTTCGGACTCGAACAACTAAAATGGACTAGCATAGAAGATGCTGACATGCCTCTAAACGATGTATTGATTCCTTACCTGCGCATGGTCGCTGGACCTGTGGATTACACGCCTGGCGCTATGAGAAATGCGAGTAAGAATGAATTCAGGCCTGTCTTCATAAGGCCTATGAGCCAAGGAACACGTGCTCATCAGATCGCACTATACATCGTTTACGATGCTCCACTAACAATGCTATGTGATTCTCCTTCTGCTTATGAGGAAGACAAAGCGACTACAGATTTTATTACTTCCATACCAGCCATATTCCAAAGCACTTCGATATTAAGCGGAACTATTGGGGAAAATATAGTGACCTTAAGAGAAAAAGATGATAAATACTATATCGGAGGGTTAACTAACTGGAAAGAACGTGATGATCTTATCTCATTTAGTTTTCTTCCTGAAGGCACATGGAAAGCCACCTTATATAAGGATGGTGTCAATGCTGATATTACAGCAAGTGACCATGTATTAGAGACCATAGAAGTAAATTCAACTACAACAATGAATATACATTCCGCCCCTGGTGGAGGATTTGCAATTATAATAGAAAAGTAAAATGAAAAAGAAAATGGTACTTGTATCTGGTGGTGCTGGATACATTGGCAGTCATGTTACAGTAGAACTTGATGCTGCCGGGTATGATGTCTTGATCGCGGATAATTTTTCTAATTGTGATAGAACCAATTATGAAGGAGTCTGTCAGATCGCGGACAAAGATTTTCCTTTGGTCGAAATGGATTTTTGCAATCTTGCAGAAGTCAGAAAGCTTTTTAACAATTACCAGATCGATGCCGTAATTCATTTCGCTGGATTTAAAGCCGTAGGTGAATCAGTAGCAGATCCTTTAAAGTATTATACTAATAATCTCGACTCTTTTTTAAACATCCTCACAGCAGCGAAAGAACATGGATGCAATGTCTTATTCTCTTCTTCAGCTACTGTATATGGAGAGCCAGATCAATTGCCTGTAAGTGAAAAGTCTGAAAGAAAACCAAGCACATCTCCTTACGGAAACACGAAACAAATATGCGAGGACTTTCTAAGGGATTGCGTTAAGGCTTATCCACAGATAAAGGGAATAGCGCTTCGTTATTTTAACCCTATCGGAGCACACCCATCTGCTCTTATAGGAGAACTTCCTCGTGGAGTTCCACAAAATCTCGTTCCTTACATTACTCAGACGGCGATAGGCAAGCGCGAATGTCTAAGTATATTCGGACATGACTATCCTACACCAGATGGGACATGCCTTAGAGACTATATTGACATAGTGGATTTGGCACAGGCACATGTATATGCTGTAGGCAGAATGCTAGATGACAGCATGAAAAAGGACTATGAGATATTTAATATTGGCACGGGAAGACCGCTTTCAGTGTTAGAATTGGTCAACACTTTCGAGCAAGTCAATGGTGTGAAGGTAAATTATAAATTTGCACCTCGCAGGCCAGGAGATGTAACTGCCGTATGGTGCGATCCTTCCTATGCCGAGCAAGAACTCGGCTGGAAAGCATGTCGCTCTATCGAAGATACACTACGAAGCGCTTGGGCGTGGGAAAAGAGACTAAAGAGCAAAGAGACTAATAATATTTAATATCACTTTGCTAGCTTTCTCCATTGATTGGATCGGGATCCACTCATATTTCCCGTGAAAATTAAGGCCACCAGCGAAAATATTAGGGCAAGGCAAGCCCATAAAAGAAAGATTTGCCCCATCAGTGCCGCCTCTTATAGGCTGCACTTTTGGTTTTATGCCTTCCATTTCCATGGCCTTGATAGCTTTTTCGATTATATGATAATGAGGTTCGACCTGCTCACGCATATTATAGTATTGATGGCGGATTTCCACAGAAGCCGTACCCTCACCATATTTCGCGTTTATAAAATCTACACAAGTACGCAATAAAGCCTTTTGTGCTTCATGCTTTTTTAGATCATGCTCTCTTAAAATATACGAGAAAGTGCAGTTTTCGACTGTTCCCTTATAAGAAATTATATGGAAAAACCCTTCATAATCAGATGTGTATTCCGGTCGTTGTTCCACAGGAAGCAGGGAGTTAAGTTCCATGCCAATTAGAATGGCATTTTTCATTTTTCCCTTTGCGTATCCTGGGTGAACATTTCGACCTTGGATGGTAACTGTAGCAGCTGCTGCATTGAAATTCTCGAATTCCAGTTCTCCTACCTCGCCTCCATCCATGGTGTAAGCATAATCGGCGGCAAATTTCTTGACATCGAATTTAACTACACCTCTTCCGATCTCCTCATCCGGCGTAAAACCTATACAAATAGGGCCATGCTTGAATTCGGGATTTTCAACCAGATATTGAACAGCATTCATTATTTCTGCAACACCGGCCTTATCATCAGCACCTAAAAGAGTGGTTCCATCTGTAGTAATTATATCTTCTGACTTATGGGCCAATAATTCTGGAAAATCCTTAGGATCAAGATACAAGCCTTCCACTCCCTTAAGAGCGATAGGCAAACCGTCGTAATCGTGTATAATCTGAGGATTCACATTGGCACCACTCGCATCAGGGGATGTATCTACATGGGCGATGAAACCGATAGCTGGTAAATTAGCATCTGGCACATTGGAAGGAATATGCGCCATAACATATCCATTTTCATCGAGTTCCGACTTTACACCCATAGCTAATAATTCGTCTTTGAGCAGACGTAATAGGTTGAGCTGTTTTTCAGTACTCGGCTGACTTGAAGAATCTTCGTTTGACTGAGTATCTATGGATACATATCGTAAAAATCTATCTACTATCTTTTCCATCTTCTTTTGATTTTTGTTTTTCGTAATATTCTATATATCTATCGAGAATCTCCTTCTCGCGTTTTTGCTGCTTTTGACGTTCTATCAACTCCTTCCTTGTTTTCTCTCTTTTCTTTTGCAAAGCTTTCTCTTTCTTCTGGGCTTCTCGCTTCGCGTCCCGCTCGTCAAGTTGCGCCCATCTGCGTTCGCGAGCTTCTCTCCACTGGGCAAATTTATCTTTTATCTTCTGAAAGAAAGTCTTTTTGACTGGAGACGCTACAGTATCTTTAACTTCTGAAACTGCAAGCGAATCGCTCATCGTTACGACAGAATCAGATACGGCCACCTGTGAGGAGTCGACTATTGTCGCAAGACTATCCTTTACTGATGATGTGGAATCTATAGGATTCGTCATCTCAGAAAAAGACTTTTGCGCACGCTCCTTTTCCAATCGTGCTCGTTCTTTAGCCTTTTTGTCGGCCTCAATCGAGGCATAAACGCTCTTTATGTATCCAGGAAAATATTTATCGGTTTGTTTAAATTCCGTCCTAGGTCTTGATTCATATTCATGACGTTGTGAGCGTCTAATAGTCAACGATGTAATATCTGCTTTACCTTTAGGGCGCTGCTCCGGACTCCATTTAAAACCTTTAAGAATTCTCTCTTCTTCAGGGAATTGAACTATAGGGTAAGCATCATTTTTAGGAGAATCATAGTAGTATATCCGATCTATCGTGCCATTTACAAAATTACCAGAAAGCATCTTGCTCTCCACCTTATTTACAGTGGAGAGGTGATCATTCTCTCGTAAGAAAAATACTGCGAGCGCATCTCCTAGCGCGTCAAATCGCTTAAGTGCGGAAGTAGAATCAAAGAATGCCATTATCTCCGAACTTCTTATCTGATCGAAAAGAAGAGAATCTTCTTGAGTAATAACAAATGCGTTTGAAGTAAGCGACGCTCTATCGGCATGTCCATTTTTTATCAGTACCGATAAAGAATCGGAATAGTATTGTCTATTTTCCTCATTCCAAACAATAGGGTTTTTATAAAACCTTGCGATACTATCCAGATCGGCATAACGCATCGAATCACACCTAACCTGTATGTCCTTACGAAATATCTTCACATTTCCCTGCGCAAAGGCGAAGCCATATTTGGTAGTATCTACGACCTCTAACTTCACCGAATCAAGTGCGGGCAGTTCTCCTTCAATGGTCAAAGAGTCCGTCGGTGAAGATAACTCTGTGATGGTAGTATCTTTGGGCGTCAAAGCTAATGAATCCGCAAAGACCTCTGTAACAGTGGAATCCGCAATCGTCTCTGTGCTAAGGGAATCTGCTACAAAAGATGGCTCGGACAAAGTGTCTTTCGCTGTAATAGGTACAGAGGTAGTATCTGCTAGTTTACTCAATGGTGCAGGAATAGAATCTGCAATCGTATTCTGGGGTTTTAAGCCAGGCCTTGTCCCAGCTGCTTTTTTCTTTGCTTCCTCAGCTGCCTGCGCTGCCGCTTGTGCTGCTTTCTTTCTATACTCACCCACCGGATCGGTCATTATCTCGGACCGGCGAGAGGCAGAATTGGCCAATTCCGATTTCGGTATATCACAATATCTCATGGAATAATAGACCAACGTGTCGGCGCCAAAGTACAATGTATCCTTTTGAGCGAGATTATCTTCCGTTATTATAGCAACAGCGGCTTCCTTTCTTAGAGTAACCGTAGATAGGCTGTCTTCATAGAAAAGATAACGCGACACTGCGGTAGTATTACGCACACTGTCTTGAAGTTGCACATCCCCGCGCATCAAAACATTGTTCTCGTTTTTATAGAAAATCAATGTGTCACACCATGCTTCGTGATCTGGAGTGGTGGCATGAACATCTTTGGAGAAGAAGAATTTTTCATGGCCTCTGTCATACCAGCCCCCTGCTGCCGATAGCATGTTATCATCTTTCCAAAAATCTATATATGAGTTAAAATCAGCCCTTTGAGAATCAGTATGATAGTCCAAGCTTCGCGTCTTTATAAAGACAGAATCCGTGAACATGTTCACTGATTTTTCAAACAAAAACAGTTTTTCTTTCGACCGATATGAGCCATCTATACTCTCTATAATCTGTCCATCCTTGTCCTTCATAGAGGCTCCGTTAAAGAATACTGCAACACTATCTGCCGTATTATAATCCAAATAGTGTGTTCTCAGTATATTATTTTCTTTGTCTCGAAGTTGAACTAAACTACCTCGGAATTGAGCTAGGTTTTTATCTACAAAATAATCTAACTTATCACTTGTCAACTCCGTGCCTTCTTGTGTAAGGCAAACATGTCCGAGAGCGTTTATTATATTGTCGTCAACTCTCCAATATGCCGTATCGCATATTAAAAGTGTCCCGTTATGTAAAAAAGTAGCTTCAACTGCTTTTCTTAAAGATTTTCCGTCCTCGTCTGTTATAAGATTGACAGACTGAGCCTTGACTAGGCGGACATAATTCTCCTCCTCATTCTGCGCCGGACGAGCAAAAAGAAACGCGGAAAGACCTACCAGACAGGTGATAACTATCCCTATTTTCTTATTTTTTCCGACCATCCGTCGCGCGAGAATTCACAATCAGAAAACATAGGATCTATCACGATATAAGTCTCTTTTATCTTTTGAGAGATAAAATCATTTATGGCTTCATTCTGTTTTATATTCGTTACGCGCGAATACAAAACATCATAATCCTTATCCAAAGTCGCGATATGAGCAGGTATTACCTTATCCAATCTTATAATTTTGTAAACTACATTTCCCCCATCTATTGAAAAAGCCCCACGGCCTTCATTATCTGTAGATGTAAAAGGAGCTGAGATTTCCCCTTCTTTTAATCCAGATACAGCTCTAAAATCTGCAGGCTTCATCTGGTCTATCTCGAAATATGAAGATCCTGTATTAGGATCCGCCATCTGGCCTCCATTTGTTCTAGTGGCATTATCCTCGCTATATCGTCTGGCTGCCTGCTCAAAAGTGATTTTTTTAGTTTCAATTTCGTGTTTTAGACTATCCAATTTAGCATACCCTTTTTCCATATCCTCTGTCGTATATTCCGGCTTTATCAAAATATGACGGGCATGGAACATATCTCCTTTCTTGCTAATCATCTCGATAATATGGAATCCATCTGGAGTTTCTACAATATTCGAAACCATACCTGGCTTCAATGCCATCGCAGCATCAGAAAATGAAGTCCAGAATACCGATTTGTTCGCCATTCCTAAATCTCCACCCATGCGAGCATTACTTGGGTCTTGTGAATATAAACGGGCCAATGTTGAAAATCTTTCTCCTCCAACTACTCTTTCCCTTATGCCAAGTAGCTTCTCTTTTGCGGCTAAATTGGCTGCTTCACGATCTGGATACACGCATATTTGGCTCATTTGATATTGAGCTGGAATTTCGGGCAAATTCTCCACAAGTGTAGTATCCACATATTGTTTAACGTCAAAAGGCGTAATCTCAGGTATCTTTTTAGCAATCTCCTGCTGTTCCTGCTGAGTAAGGGACATCTCTTCCAGTTGACGATTCCACTCTTCGCGTAACTTGCTTACTGATTTACCAAAATATGCCTCTACAGCCTCTTCTCCGCCTAAATCATTCAATAGACTGTTCATACGATCATTCAAATTAGCAGCTACCATCTCGTGATTTACCTTCAAGGAGTCTATTCTTGCTTGTGATAAAATTAATTTACTAGCCAATATCTGTTCTAGGATATCACATCTAAGCGCTTTGTCAGAAGAATAACCACGCGTACGCATCATTCGCACTTCCTGTTCTATATCAGAAAGCATAACAAATTCACCGCCAATCACCGCTACTGTTTTATCTGCTAGTCCTTCGTACTTCTGCGCATTTACACCCACGCACATGGCAAGCAGTATAAAAATCGAAAAAATCTTTTTCATGTTTAATAAATTATAAATTGGCCCTTGTCCGAAGCCTCATCAAGCAAGCTTTGTTCCAAAGCGACTAGCAATTCTCGCTTTCTCTCACTAAGTATATACTCTCTAATTCGCTCTATACAATATTCATAAGGAGCTACGCCTTTTCGCTTGATATCCCTTACATAGGCAGTCTTTACATCCGACATATCCGCGTTATCAAAGGATATGTAGTTATTCTTCAAGTGAGAAAGCATAGTAACATAATCAGTATTAAATTCTCGCGCTAGGGTGGAGGCATCCATCCAGCTTTGAGAATTATCAAAATAGCGAATCGCGCACATCCTTGCCAGACTATCCACCTCGACGACATCCGAAGGCCTGTTCGATGACATCTTCTTTATTAGATAATCCTTCTGTTCGGAAGTTTTAAGTATGTCAAGGTAACGCACTTTTAGTATCGGCCTTTCCAGTTCAAAAAGGTCTGTATGCGCCCGGTAGAAATCATACATCTGATCTTCCGTTATAAGCGTGTCGAGGCGTTCATTAACGAACTGCTGTTCATAGCGAAATCGCAATAGTGAACGCCTATACGACTCCAATTCTGCCGTAACATCTTGATCTGCTTTTGAAAGCTGACTCTGAGCCATATCGCTATATATTTGACCAGAAGCCCAGGAGTTAATATATTGAAGCGCAAGATTCGTACTATCAGCTGCTGACACTCCTGACGGTATGTACTTTTTC
Source organism: uncultured Bacteroidales bacterium (assembly GCA_934680015.1). Lineage (GTDB taxonomy): Bacteria > Bacteroidota > Bacteroidia > Bacteroidales > UBA932 > Cryptobacteroides. Next base: position 81,668 of record CAKUSP010000010.1, read on the forward strand.
AATTCAGATTTATACAATTTATGCTTCCCTACCTTCGCTACGACTTCGTCATCGTGAATTAAAGACTGTATCGAATCACACGACGCAAACGCAAGAACGCATATAGTATAAAAACATATCTTTCTTAAACTCATATAAAATAAAAAGTGCAAGCAAAACTAAACAAAACCCTTACTCTATGCTCTACTAATATTCTCTTCGGAAAAAGCAGAGATCCTTATTTTGCAAATGATTAACCTGTACACACAAAACTCAATCTACAAATATAACATTTTTAGAATAGATATGCAGTATTCTTACTTGTGATTCTAAAAAAACATATCTTTATAGGGATGGATCACAAATGATATGAGTTCATAAATTACACATTTTATGAACTCACATGGAAAACACATTCAGTACAAATAGAGTTGGCAGATAGAAGACGATGTTCAAAGGTCTAAAGAATGTAGCGACTCTGTGCTACACGAGCCATAATCGAATACATTATTTCAATTTCATATCACTCACGCAGCAATCTATTTGGCGCCTTTACGACGATTGCACTCACGGCAGAGCATCTGGCAATTCTCGGCGATGGTTCTGCCACCATCACGCCATGGAGTAATATGATCCGCTTCCATCTCGCTGATATCGAAAATGTGATCGTGCCGAGGACATGAGGGGTTGGCACAGTGTCCACCTTGGCGTTCATAAACTTCTCGCTTGGTGTTGTCATCAAATGCCCTTATATCAAGATGATGCTCATCGTGGTCAAAGACATACGAATAAATTCCTTGCTTCTTTTTTACATCACTATCTTGCATAAGACGCGACACTTCGCGCTCAAGAGCTGTCGGGTCATAGTATTTATCTCCGTATTTATTAAAGAGTTCTCCCCAAGGGACTCCTTTCATCTCTTTTCGATATTTAGGGAATAGCATATTCACCCAATTGATTACGCGCTGAAAGTACTGCCATAATTCTGAGGCATTTGCATCGTTTTGATGCTTGGCCATATAGATTTCGATATTTCCTTTCGAGTGCCAATCTATCACCCTCTCCAAATAGTCCTGCCTTATAGGGGAGCCATTCAAATACCTGCTACCCATACCATACGCCGGGCAACCCGTCTTACTGAAGTACTTTTTAGCATCCGATAGCCATGGGCCAGCGTAAACGGCATTACGAAGTTCCTGATCTGTGAGTTTTTCTCCCGCTATATTTATGGTCTTGAACCACGAAAGTTTCTCACTATCACTTCCTTCGCAGATATAAATCATCAGTTTATATGCCAATACCTTCTCCCTCTCGTCGGTGGTTAAATTATGAAAATACTTGAAATCGAAGGCAAAATCGCCGTGGACGAATTGGCATAAAGAAAGGGTGCGCTGCTGCCCATCGATGACTTCGTAGCCTCCGTCTTCGCGTACTGCCCAATACATCACATTGAGAGGAAAGCCGTTAAATACCGTGTCGATTACAGCGTTTCTTTGTTTTTCCCCATAGACGAACTCGCGCTGATATGGCGGTCTGATGTCAAGTTTTCCGTTATAGCCCACAACGCCTGCTTCTGCGTTATCTTTATATCCTTCGGTCAGTTCTTTAACTGATATTTCTTTTAGTGTTATTTTCATATAGCTTATTATTATATTTTGAGAAATGTGCCTTTCGGACGATACGCGCTTCGCGCTATCCCTCCCTTTTGATGGGGCTCTGCCCCATAACATCCCCGCGGCTCCCGAGCTACCGATTTCGCTTTCGCTCCATCCCGCTCTCCGCCGGTTGCACTGAGGTGCAACTTTTGATGGGGCTCTGCCCCATAACATCCCCACGGCTCCCATCAAAGGGCCCCTCCCGTTCACAAGTCACGGGCGACTAGCCGTCCGATAAGACACATTTCTCAAAAACTATTTATATTATTTCGTCTTCCTTATTAGTAATCTTGCATATAGTCTTTCCCCTTTTACCACACCACAACCTCCTCGATCGTTAGGGTGTCTTTTATAACAGGCAGCTAAACCAAAATTATTTACAGCACTATTACCAGCTGCCATTCCTACAATTTGAAACTGTGTCGGGTTATATTTATCCAAAAATGTTATAGGAACAGCCATAATTCCACTATAATCAGACGGAATTTCCGATACTTTGTTTACATTAATGGCGTTATAATTATCTAATTTAGGATATAACTCATTCGAATAAGCTTTATATAGAATTAGATTTTCGTGGCGCTTTGCGATATCCAAATTAGTAAACCACGCGACAGATGGAACAACGATATAATTATCATCTGGATTATACCCTTTAGCTTTTACATATTTTCTGTTTGATTCAGAATGGTTTTCATACGATGCCCTATAAACCATTGAAACATTGAAGCCATAACCTATCCACATTTGGTTAGTATAAATGAGTGGAAAAACCTCTTTGTATGTTATTGCATTGATATTTCCGATTATCAGAAACTTTTTATTGTATTTGAATAACTGGGCTATGTATTCACGAAAGAGGCTAAACGGCGGATTAGTAACGACTATATCCGCCTGTTTTAGAAGTTCTATGCATTCGTCACTTCGGAAATCCCCATCCGAATGCTCAAATTCCATATAAGGAATCTGCTTGGCATCCTCCACGCTGTTACACTCCGGAGTCCCATCATAAATAGCATACACCGCTCTATCACACTCATTTTGAGAAAATAGGTCTGGTTCATTATTCTTATAACAAGTAGTTATAAGTCGTTTAAGCCCAAGGGCTTTAAAGTTTAGAACGAAATAAACGGAGAAATTACTTACTCTCGGATCGTCGCAGTTACAAAGCACAGTCTTACCTTTGAAATGCTCCCGATAATGACATAGTTCGTTTTCTATGTCGCTTAGCTGAGTGTAGAATTCATCTTTTTTAGCCTTAAGGGCTTGATGCAGATTAGTGTTACTTGCCATAATGAATGATAGTTCTTCAGCATCCACTATCATTCACTAACACAACAAGACTACTTGCCACATAAAAAAGTGTGAGCTTCTTATTGCGTTTACCAAGGCGCCTCGCTTGCAACCTTTCAACCTTAATAAGTAACTCACACCTAAATTGGTGCGAGCATTACTATAATTAAGGTTTGGTGTTGCTTGCGACAACTCCAGCTAATTATTTCAGCGATTTATTGCGATAAGATTGCGAGGCTTTCGGTAAACGCGAAATAATAGCAATGCTATGTTAAATATGTCTTTCTTGCTTTACGAGCGGAAGTCTCCGCTCAAAAACTGCACAAATATAGCGATATTTTTAGAAATGACGAACTTACAAGATTGTTCTCCTCCCCATCTGGTGCACTCTTTAGCATCTAGCACGCATACTGAAGGACTTTTATGAAAAACGGCGTTCCATTCCTTATTTTCTCCATCAACAGATAATGAAAAAATAACTACCATGCCTACTAATAGGATGATCTAACATGGAAGGAATTTAAAAGGTTTTCTTTTTATATTAGCATCGTGAGCATTCAAAGTGCTTGTAGCATTCTCTGTTATATACGATGTAAAAAGAGGTAAGCACCATTATCCCCGTTACAATCCAAGAAATCGGATAAACCGTAACTAAAACATCAAAGCCAGGATGAGAAGGACAAACTAAATATACCCACACTATTCGAAGAACACAGGTACCGAAGATAGTCAATAGCATTGGCAATACAGAATGTCCCATCCCTCTAAGTGCCGACCCGGGAATCTCATATAGACAAAGTAAGGACTCTAACGCAACCACTGTTCTCATCCGTATATGTCCATACGCTACCACATCGTCAGAATCAGTAAAAATCCGAAGGAAAAAGTCATCCCCGAGGACAAAAATCCAATTGGCAAGAGCACAACATACAACACTGAGCACCATGCATATCCTAAAAGTTTTTTTGACTCTAACCATATCTCCTGCGCCGAAATTCTGCCCCACAAAGCTAATCGCGGCTCCGTTAAAAGCCGTAACTATAAAGTAGCAATATGTTTCGTAATTCAATGTGGCAGCATTTCCGGCGATAGCATTAAACCCATAACTATTTATACCTGCCTGGATTATAACATTTGATATAGAAAAGACCACTCCTTGTAGCCCTGCTGGGATTCCGATTTTCAACATTCCCGAAAGTTCTCTAGAATCTATCCTAAGAGAACTCAATCTTAACTTAAATGGGTCTTCCTCTCTTGTCAATATTCTAACTACACAAACCGCACTAAAGGCATTTGAAATGGTAGTAGCTACAGCTACTCCACTAACGCCCATCTTAAATACAATGACAAACACAAGATTTAGAATAGTATTTATAATCCCGGCACCTATCAAAATATACAGCGGACGCTTAGTATCACCCATGCTTCGAAGAATCGCAGAACCGAAATTGAATACCATAAAGAAAGGAATGCCTATGAAGTAGATAACAAGATATGTTACAGACATATCCAACACCTCTTGCGGAGTGCCCATTACTTCATGAATAGGTCTTGCAACGACTATTCCGAGTACCATGAGGATAACTCCACTAATAACGGAAAGCTTGCCTGTTGTACTTACGGCTTTCTGTATATTTACTTTATCGTCACAGCCAATATGATTGGAAATAACAGCATTAGCCCCCATGGAGATGCCTACGAAAAGATTAATCAACAAATTAATCACAGGGGTATTACTTCCCACAGCAGCAAGAGCTTGGCTACTGGCAAATCTACCTACCACTGCAATATCTATTGAATTGAACAACTGCTGCAATATACTGCTTGCAGCAAGAGGCAAAGCGAACGCAACTATCTTCCCGAGCAATGGCCCGTGAAGCATATCTACTTCTTTACTTAACATACACTACTAAACTCCGAATTTCCGAACACACTTTTAATAAATAACTTGCCTCATTCTTATCGATCGTATACATTCAGTACACTTCTTCAAAAAAAATATACTTATAAATGAGAACTTAGTCTAAAATAGTAAATTCTATTTCTCAAAAAGCATCTTCTAAATTTTCGGGGTGCAAATATAATACAAAAAATGTCCAATTAATCATAATGACTAATTAGACATTCCTTTGCTGTAGTAGTTCCAAAAAAAATAGTATCTTATCGCCTATTTTTCAAGCGTTTACTATATTTCCCGCAAATTTTCTATTCCGACAGGGTAATTATCTTAACTTGTCTTGAGAAAAGGTGTGCATAAATTATTTTTAAAGTAATAAAATTAATGAAAACAACAATTGCTATTGACACCTCTAATAGCCGTCAAGCTCTATATAGGTAGTGACATCCTATATGTTTCACATCATTTTGGATTCGAATTCATCATTTCCTCCTCCGAGATCAACTTCGGTTCCCCAGTCATTAACAGAAATATCGCATGACTCAAATTTGTTTTTGCCGATGGTGACATTATAAGTATAACGCTTACCAGCTTCAAATTCAGGACGTCCCGTGACATAGAATTCGCTTGTCTCCCCATATGGATTGAATTCACTTCTCAACCCGACCGTGATTTTCAAAAAAACGGCAGAGACATCCCCATCACAAGGAACAACGATAGCATTGAAGCTGCCTTTACCATTTTGATAGGCGATATCATAAGGGCCTGGCATTACATCTACAGGGTCACCACTTCCGACACCTTCAGAGCTAACGACGCTGTGCTTTGAAATATTTCCCGAACAACAACACGAAACACATCGGGTAGAAAAGTATTCCTACTATACCTATGTAAATAATTGTCGCAGGATCCGAAGGGGCAAAGAAATAAGGAATTTCAAAAAGCGACATAGACAGATAGCCGAGAGCGACTAAACGCCGCACAAATATATCAAAAACTCGCGTTTTTTTAGAAGCTGTTTTGAAATGGTTTTCCGAATCAGGTAACGTAAAAAATAAATTGCGTCAGATTATTACGAGATTTTCGAGGATAAATTTCTTTTCGAAAAAGGAGTATGCTGGAGATACTCGACTGATGACAAAAATAAAAATAACCAGAAAAAGACTAATCACAGACCGCACGCACTGTTATTCCACTACCCACTCTAAACGAAATATTCTCAAAGAAAACCTTTTCATCATCCATAATAGGGCAATGGAAATACGCATAACTTTTGTCAATATTAACGCCCGTTTTAAGATGGATATTACTTGATGGATAAGATGCCACCCTTCCTTTAGACCATTCGACTATTTCGTCACTTTTATAATACATTCCGGTAAATGGGAAAAATAGTTGATTTCCATTAATTTTAGACGTAAATAGATAACCCTGAACTTCATTTCGGGTGTATTTTTCATACTTGCAATTATTGAGAAGTTCATTCCACTCATCTATGGTAGGGATTCTCCATGTCAACCCCCATTGTGCCCTTGCAGCATCATCTTCGAGTTCAAGCACAGACTTTTTATCATTGTATGAGTATTTTGTAAATTTACTTCCATCCCAATATGGATAAGTAGCATCCTCTTTAAAATTCGTCCTCGGCATAGTCTCCGCCCAAGCGTAGAAATCTCCCGCTTCTTCAGGCTTTGTAGCACCGAGATTCCATGAAGCCCATTTTACACTAAGCCCCATGTCTGTAATCTGACTTACTTTTTCAGCTTCTGTATTAAACGAAACCACATCACCATAATACCTCACAGACTCAATTTCTACATAAGGTCTTATCTGGTAAGTGGTAGCCGGCAGCAAATCAGATAAAGACACACTCATGACCCCATCATTTGGAACAACACAATCGACCTTAACTCCATGAAGCACATCCACTTTCTTTCCTCCCGTAGAGTAACAGAATCCTGCTTCTTCGATTTGGCCTCCCGAAATGCTTACATTAGAAGAAATCATTGCCTCTGTCATGCCGATTTCAGTAACTGAAACAGGTGTAAATTTCACATTATAACCATCACGAGGCTCATCGCCATAAACGGCACGAATAGGCAATCCATATACTCTCCCAGCGGTAGTTTCCAAATAAGCACCATGATCTATACTTATAACTCCTGTATTTAGTGCCATAGCTGTCGTATTATCGCTAAGGCACAAGGAAGAAGTCCAATAATAGGCATTCACTTGTTGATAGCCATGAACTCCACCGGCAAACGGAAGAAAAATGGCATTTTTATTAGGACCTACGAACAAAATACCTTTAATCCCGTTAATTTCATAAGGCTTTTGCTCGCATTCTCTTTTTAGCTCTTGCATCTCTTGTGCAGTAGGCATACGCCACTTATCTCCCCATTTAACGCAAGCGGCATCATCCTCAGGATCAAGAATTGTGTTTTGATCTTCCTCGCCATACTCAGGATCTGTACAATACTTCAAAATGGTAACTGACCCTGCCCATGCGTCTCCAAAAGGATAATGTTTCCACATATTATTCTTATAGGTACTTTCATCCCTTACATTCACTTCTCCCCAAGCATAATAATCACCATATTCTTCCGGCTTCGTGGCACCTATATTATATGCAGCCCACTGCACACTTAATCCGAGATCCGCCTTCCCTTCCGTTACAAGGGTAAAAGTGTCGGATGGAACTTTTTCGTCTGGCTTGTTTTCTTTATTAGGTTCGCATGAAATTATTGCCGCAAAACTTGCGACCATAAAAATTTTTAAATACTTATTCATTAGTATATATCTGATTATGTGATTTGCAAATATAACTAAAAAAGGATAAATCCTCCTCTTAGAATATCGGGCCAATGGTATATATTCCAACCTGAAAAATCACCTTTATAAAGCACCCTCATTCTACGCACTTACAGGAGAGGTCACATCACAGCCTGAATAGAAATAGTTATGCTCCGAAATTCACTTTAGGCGTGGCCTAAAAACACCATAAAAAATTAATCCGCCAACAGCATGTGGGCTTACCTAAAAAAAATACTCGCTTGCAGTTCTAACGGGATGCAGGCGAGCTTTATTATTACCAATCTTCTTCAGTAGTTCCCTCGTGACCTCCAGAGGCTGATGGTACCACATCTATTATACAGGTTACTAACACATTACCTGCCTTGGCGGTGATGGTAGCATTACCTACCTTGATAGCTTTCACTACTCCATTCTCTACAGTAGCAACTGATGGATTGGACGAACTCCATGTCACGCTCTTGTCCGTAGCGTCAGATGGATTAACGGTGGCAATCAATGTAATAGATTCACCTGCTCTTAATGATGCACCCGTCTTATCTAAAGTAATGCTTGTCACTGGTGTAGCTTCCACTTTGATTGCACAAGTTGCCGTCTTATCCCCTGACTTGGCGGTGATGGTGGCATTACCTACCTTGATAGCTTTCACTACTCCATTCTCTACAGTGGCAACTGATGGATTGGACGAAGTCCATGTCACGCTCTTATCTGTAGCGTCAGATGGATTAACGGTGGCAATCAATGTAATAGATTCGCCTGCTCTTAACGATGCACTTGTCTTATCTAAAGTAATGCTTGTCACTGGTGTAGCTTCCACATTGATTGCACAAGTTGCCGTTTTATCTCCAGACTTTGCGGTAATGGTGGCGCTGCCTACCTTGATAGCCTTTACTACTCCATTCTCTACAGTGGCAACTGATGGATTGGACGAACTCCATGTCACAGCCTTGTCCGTAGCGTCAGATGGATTAACGGTGGCAGTGAGTGTAATAGTCTGACCTGCCTTTAATGAAGCAATAGTCTTATCCAATGTGATGCTCGTCACTGGTGTAGCTTCCACATTGATTGCACAAGTTGCCGTTTTATCTCCAGACTTTGCGGTAATGGTGGCGCTGCCTACCTTGATAGCCTTTACTACTCCATTCTCTACAGTGGCAACTGATGGATTGG
>CAKUSP010000011.1 GCA_934680015.1 uncultured Bacteroidales bacterium
GAGGCAGCGAAGACTGCAAAGTATGAGCGGACAAGGGACTTCTTCGATATGTTTATGTTCTCACTTTACACCTGCGGCTTACGGTTCAGCGACATTGCAACTCTCCGCTGGGCTGAAATTGATATGGACAAGAAAACCATCCGCCATATACAGGTGAAGAACCACACCAGAAATGCAAAGATACTCAACCTGTCCATTCCGGATGAAGGGATGAAGATCTTGCAGAAATGGCAGGGACGTAATGACAATTTTGTGTTCGGCCTGCTCGGTGATGAGTTTGATCTTAGTAATTGTGAGAACTTGAAAGAGACACTGAATTTAAAGAACAGAACAGTAAACATATCCTTGAATACACTGGGAGACAAGATCAAGCTGCCATTTCCGCTGCACTTTCATATTGCCAGACATACATTTGCCACACTGGCTCTGAACAACACAGTTGATGTGAAGACAATATCGACATTGATGGGGCATTCATCAGTATTGACCACCGAGAAGGTCTATGCCACCTTACTACCATCAACCATTGAGAAGACAGTTGAAGAGAAGCTCAATTTTCACTTTTAGCCCCACTGAAACAAAGACATCCGGAAAGAAATCTGCCATCCCAGACAGGCTTCTCTCCGGTCTTTTTTATGCCACATTTACTACTCTTATTTCCAGGAAGATTTGCCGTTTCACTGGATAGTAATTGGGTAGTTTGAACCTGTTTTTACCCCGAAAAAGGGGCATTTTCGGCACAAAAAAAGCACCGGGACTTCCCGATGCCTTAATCATAAATTATTGAAAATCAATCAATAATGTTTCAATGATGGGTTAATACTCCTCCTCGTTAAAGAAGAAATCATCTTTCGTCGGGTAGTCTGGCCAGATATCTTCTATACTTTCATATATCTCTCCATCATCTTCAAGTTCCTGCAGATTCTCCAAAACATCTTGAGGAGCACCCGTGCGATTAGCATAATCGATTAATTCGTCTTTAGTTGCTGGCCATGGAGCATCATCCAAACTGCCGGCCAATTCTAATGTCCAAAACATAATGTTATCAATTTAAATTATAGCCTCTTAATAATATACCTAATATTTTTTATTAACATTAGTACACTAAAATCAAGGCTTTGAAACCACGTTTTCAAATATGCCGCAAAGATAGAAAATAATTCTATCCATCCTATAACCTTTCCATCATTTTAAGTACTTTTTTAAAGTCTTACCACTCCCATTATATATCTATAGTTAACCACCTTCCATCATAATGGCTCATATTGTAGCATTCTCAGGTGCTTTTATAAAGTTTTGAAATGGTTCCAGAATTATTATGACAATTTTTGAGGCAATTTTGACTTTCGGAAAAGTAATGAACTGGATAAAAGATAAAAAGGCCGGAAAGGACCATAAGAGAAAAATCATTTCATAACAGTTTCTTGGGGGAAGTTAGGTTTTATACATAATTAAAAAAACAATAAAGTATAAGGAGCTACATACATTAGGGAAAATTCGCTACTTTTGCATCGATTTATATTAATACAATAATAGAATTTACTCACAAATATCACAGGTAAAGATAGTAATGTCATATAATTATGTATATCGAAAAAATAAAGTCACCAGATGACCTAAAAAAGCTGAATATAAGCGAATTACTCATTATTACCAATGAGATACGCGACGCTATCTTAAATCGAGTCAGTAAAATAGGAGGGCATATCGGACCCAACCTTGGATTCGTGGAGGCCACATTAGCCCTTCACTATGTATTCGATGCCCCCAAGGATAAACTTGTTTTCGATGTAAGCCACCAATGTTACGCACATAAAATATTAACAGGTAGAGTATCTGGATTTATTGGAAATATAGACGAGATGAATGCTATCAGCGGATATTCATCGCCTAGAGAATGCCCCATATACGATAACTTCGAAGTGGGCCACACCTCCACCTCAATAAGTCTTGCCACAGGTCTACAAAAGGCACGTGACATCAAGGGAACAAACGAAAATATCATTGCCGTAATAGGCGACGGCTCTCTCTCGGGTGGCGAAGCCTTCGAAGGCCTTGATGAAGCATCGGAACTTGGCACAGGCATTATCATTGTCGTCAACGACAACGAAATGTCCATTGCCGAAAACCATGGTGGCATATACAAAAACCTACGAGCCCTCCGAGAAAGCAACGGCACCTGCAAAAACAACTGGTTTAAGTCTTGGGGATTTGATTACAAGTACTTAGAAGAAGGTAACAATATCGAAAAACTTATAGAAGTATTTAAAAGTGTAAAAGGCACATGCAAGCCTACAATCGTTCACATCCACACAGAAAAAGGGCATGGTTATGCTCCCGCTGTTAAAAACAAAGAAGCATGGCATTGGGGACCACCATTTAACGAAGAAGATGGTACTCGTCCACGCAAAAATACAGATGGTCGCACTCCTGAAGTAATTGCAAGCGAAACATATGATCAGTTATTCTCCAATTGGATGCTGCAACAAATGAAAAAGGACAAAGCCCTCATTGCAGTAACAGCAGGGACGCCTGGAGTAGCTGGCTTTACACCAGAAAAACGTAAAGAAGCAGGAAATCAACATATCGACATGGGTATAGCTGAAGAACAGGCTGTCGCTATGATATCTGGTATGGCAAAAGGTGGTCTTCATCCAGTATGGACAGTAAATAGCACATTTATTCAACGGACCTATGACCAAATAGCACAAGATCTTTGTATCAACGCCAATCCTGCCGTTATAAATGTAATGAATGGTGGGACTAGCACGCTGAATGATATCACTCATATCTGCCTCTTCGACATCCCTATGCTTACCAGCATCCCCGGGCTTATCTATCTAGCACCTACCACTTGCGAAGAGTACTTTGCTATGCTTAATTGGGCTATTATTCAAGGCAAAAAGCCCATAGCTATTCGCGTACCGAGCAATGGGGTTAACCACACTTCCAATGCAGTCGACACCACTTATAGTTTCGAGCCCAAATATCTACTGACTCACAAGGGAATGGATGTTGCCATCATCGCTGCCGGCTCCTTCTTTCAAAAAGGCAACAACGTTAGGCAATTACTTATTAATAAAGGAATTAATGCTACACTTATCAACCCGCGATACTTAAATGATGTCGACACTGATGCTCTTGAGTCACTAAAAATAAATCATAAGCTTGTGGTAACACTTGAGGATGGTTGTAAGGATGGTGGCTTTGGTGAACGCATTGCCACCTACTATGGGAATTCAGACATGAAAGTACTCGTCAAAGGTGTTAAAAAAGGTCTTTACGACAGATTCGTTCTTCAACAACTTCTATCAGACAATCGTTTACTTGACGAACAAATAGTAGAAGATGTGATGGAAATCATAGGGAAGAAGTATTTCACGGCAAAATAAAATATATCAATCATGTCTTATAAAAAAGCTGAAGTATACGACGCAGAAACAACGGCACAGATAGCGGCTCACATTAAAGCCATCCTGGAGTTGCTTGATGACACTCCACAAAGAGAAGGCCTAAAAAAAACTCCCGAACGCGTAGCTAAAGCCCTTCAATTCGTAACTAAGGGCTACAAAGAGAATGGCGTAGATATTATCCGTAGTGCTACCTTTGACGAGGAATACCAACAGATGGTATTAGTCAAAGATATCGAATTATATAGCACATGCGAGCACCACCTTCTGCCATTTATAGGCAAATGCCACGTAGCCTATATTCCTAATGGAAAAATTACCGGGCTTAGTAAAATAGCCAGAGTGGTAGAAACCTTTGCTAGAAGGCTCCAAGTTCAAGAGCGTCTAACGGTTCAGATACGAGATTGTATAGAGGAAGCACTACGCCCATTAGGAGTAGCTGTAGTTATAGAAGCCAGTCATACATGTATGCAGATACGTGGAGTAGAAAAATCTAATGCCATCACTACCACATCAGCATTCAGTGGCGCATTCCTAAATTCAGACAAAACAAGAAACGAATTTTTAAACCTCATCAAATGAAATTAAAGAAAAGCACAAAAGGCTTCCTTGTTATATTTATCCCCTTTCTATTAGGTTATCTATTAGGTCTTTCAACTGCAGGGTGTGCATCCAAGAATCGCGACACAGATTCGACTGTAACTATACCGCAAAACGCTAAAGATGATGATATAGAATCCGAGTCCATTTCTGAAAATAAAAAAGAGGAAAATACTCGCAAAGAAGTAATTTACTATCGTAACAAACTGAATTATAAAACTCTTTTCAAAGACATTAACGAAGAACATCTCGCTATGGCTAGAAAAGTTGGGCTTGACACTCCCCCACGGACAAGAGCTGAAATACCAGGTAATAGACAACTCCTTAAAATAAAGTCTAATCGTCTCTATACCATATATACCCTTAAATATTCATCGCCCTATCTAACAAGAGGCGCAGCTAACGAATTGAACGCTATAAGTCAAGCTTTTAAAGATTCCCTTAGAAGTAAAAACCTTCTCGATGAGTATCGTTTAGTCGTATCTTCCGTCTTAAGAAGCGAAGAGGATGTAAAGAACCTTAGAAAAAGCGGTAACCCTAATGCTTCAGACAATTCTGCCCATTGTTATGGAACCACTTTTGACATTGCCTATACTATCTACGATCGCGATAACGATGAAGACTGCGAATCATTCATGCAACCATACGAACTAACTAAAGTGCTTGGTGAAGTGCTGTTAGATCGCAAAAAAGCGGGCAAATGCTTAGTTAAATACGAAAAGAAAGAACATTGTTTCCATATAACAGCCACCTATTAATCATGAGACGAAGCATTTACATAATAATTTCGGCATTCTTTTTTTATGCCAATCTCCCCATCTGCCACCTTCATGCCGCCGTGCCAACGACACAGGCAGACGAATGCGGATGGAAGCAAAGTTGTACTAGCATTATAGTCGGAGCTAAGGCAAGCACAGACGGAAGCGTAATGACTTCTCACACGTGTGATGGCAAATACAGGACTTGGCTTAGCATCGAGCCATCACAAGAGCATAGCAAAGGAGATTTACGCAAGGTTTATAAAAACACCATGAAAACAACCTGCCGAAACGACTCGACAGGTATAGAATTGACAGGAACCATACCTCAGGTCAAGCACACATTTGCCTACTTAAATACCGCTTATCCATGTTTAAATGAAAAGCAGTTAGGCATAGGAGAAACCACATGGGGAGGACCAGACACGCTGCAGAACCCGAATTCAGTGTTTCTAATCGAAGAACTAGAAAGATTAGCACTTGAAAGATGCTCCACCGCTAAAGAAGCGGTGCTGATGATGGGAAGATTGGCCGAAAAATATGGTTACGCCGATAGTGGAGAATGTCTTACCATAGCCGACCCCAAAGAAGTATGGTTCTTTGAAATTATAGGATGTGGGAGGAATAAAACCGGTGCAGTATGGGTTGCGAAAAGGCTACCAGATGATCACATAGGCGTGTCTGCTAATGTTCCAAGGATTGGAGTTATCGAAAAGAATGACCCAGACAATTTCCTTTACTCGAGCAATGTAAAAAAAGTGGCTCTGGAATACGGACTATGGGACGGAAAAAGTGAATTCAAATTTTGGAAAGTTTACAAGGCAGAATATGCCAGGGGGCGTAATTATAGAGAGCGAGACTGGTTTATACTGAATGCATTGGCTCCATCGCTAGGGCTTACACAAGAGATGAACGAAATTCCATTTTCTGTAAAGCCAGATAAAAAGGTCAGCGTCGAAGATGTATTCGCACTCCTACGCTCCACATATGAAGGCACCGAACTAGACATGTGCAAAAATATCACAATAAAAGATGGCGAGATTAGTCCAATTGCCAATCCATGGATGACCACATCTATGCGCAACACTTTGAATCACATCAAGCCTGGAACAGTCGATTTCCAAAGAACCATTTCTGTGGCATGGTGCTCCTATTCTACGGTTATTCAGCTGAGAGCAAATCTTCCAGATGCAGTAGGCGGAGTATGTTACTTCTCTGTAGATAATCCAGGCCAAAGCCCCCGCATCCCTATATTTTGCGGAAATACTTATTTACCAGAAGCTTACAGCCATTGCGGACAAAACCATTACGATCCAAACATAGCACTATGGCAATTTCGCAAAGCGAACAAGCTAGCTACCCTTGCATGGCAAAAGACAAAGGACTACTTTATGTCTAATGTCATAAAGCAGCAAACATTTATGACCAATGAAATAAGCAAGCTTAATGCAGAAGCCTCATGTGAAGACTTAAATGCACTTACAGAGAAAATCCATAGCGAAGCCGTCAAACAATGGGCAGAGATGGAATCCCAATTATGGCTTACATTTGGATTAGGATTTTGACTTTTACTACACAAGAAGCGCTGCCAATTCGGTGGCGTTTCTTGCAATATGATCTGCGCCAGCCGCTACGAGATCACTTTCGGGGCGAAACCCCCATGTAACACCTATACATGGAATGCCAGCATTATGAGCAGTCTTCACATCTGTAGCGGAATCACCCACGAACACACAATCTTCCCTTTTCGTATCTGCACATTTTAAAACATAATCTACAACTTCCGCACTTGGCTTTAAAGGGAATCCTTCCTTATTCCCTAGCACCACCACAAAGTCTATCGTAGGGAAAAGACCATAGACCAGCTTTTCCGCTCCCTCTTGAAATTTATTAGATGCCACTGCCAATTTTACGCTCTTCTTCTGTAAATCTTTAAGCAATTCCAGCATCCCTGGATATGGTTTAGTGTAAACATCAATATGGTCGATATAATACGACGTAAAATTCTCCAATACTCTTTCTGTTAGATCTGATTCAGGAAACACTCCTAAACTCTTTTCAAGGGCATTCTCTATCATCTTTCTCACGCCGTGACCCACCATTTTCGTATATTCCTGTACACTATGTCCCTCTATGCCAGCATGCTCCAATGCATAATTAGCAGCTGCCGAAAGATCTGCTATGGAATTTATCAAAGTTCCATCCAAATCGAAAACAACCAATTTCAACATACCGCAAAAATACAAAAAAAGTAATACCTTTGCCGTATTGTTTAGTAAACGTGAAGAAAAAAATAAATTGAGCCAGACTAGTAGGAGTCAAAAGAAATAAGTTAGTCAAACTTTTTAGTGAATTTTCGAAGACAGAAGCCCAAAAGATTTACTAAGATAATACAGCTTATTTTTTAAAGTTACTAAGATAAGAGCCATCATATTTATTAGGAATATTGATTCTAAAAAGTCGTTTAGAAGTTATTACGATTATCATGAAAAAATACATTTTAACACTATTACTATTCTTTTCCTATGTGGGACTTTCCGCACAAGATTTACATTTAAAAGGAGAAATACGACTAGACTGGTCAAACGATAGTGGATTCTATGGTAAGATGTTTTCAATTCAAGGAGAAGGATCCATTAATGAGACTTTTTCCTATAAATTTAGACATAGACTTAATAAAGCCATTGTCAACTACAATGCTTTCGATGCTACTGATATTGCATATATAAGAATTAAATCTAGCGAAAAATTTAACTTTATCATAGGAAAACAAACCTTCCTTCAAGGAGGTTGGGAATACGATGTTGCGCCTATCGACTCATACACACCGAGCATCCTTTGCGCACAACTTCCTTGTTACCAATTCGGTATTACAAGTTTATTCGCATTTAACGAAGACCATGATGAACTAGCATTACAAATATCTAACAACCCATATGACCAACTTGGCAGTAATAAATATGCAATGAGTTTAGCATGGAATGGGCACCATGGAATATTTCATAGTAAATACTCCGTTAACTGGTTCGATGCTTTTCATAACGATGACAACATCATGTTCGCATTCGGAAATAAGCTCACCCTGGAAAACTTCAGCATTTATCTAGACTTTATCAGCCTCGGGGCCATCTACGATGAAGATCTGTTCACGAACTCGAACACAGTCCTGCAAATGGACTATAATTTAAATGAAAAGTTCAATATCTTCGCCAAATACTCCTATGACCAAAACTCCGGCAGAGATGGTTATTTAGCCTCAAACGGGACATCCCTGCATAAATTATCCACCGGCATAGAATACTTTCCAATAGGAGAATCCATTAGAATACACGCCCTATTGCTCTACAACGATGGACAATGGGTGATAAATTCCGACACTTTCCAATACTCTGGTTTCACTTTCAATGTAGGCCTCACGTGTAGACTAAATTTGCAAATTAAAAAATAATCCTTATTTTTGTAATCCATTTGGTGCTTGGGCCGGGAGGTTAGGCACTGGTCTGCAAAACCAGTTAGAGCGGTTCAATTCCGCTAGGCACCTCGAAACCCCTTTCAGCGTTCTCGCCGAGAGGGGTTTTTAGGAAACCAGCCTTTATCCACTCTTTTTTTCTGCTCGAATAATTCCAATATACTCCATAAACAAGAGCACCCGACTACCCCAAGTATTGTACTAAGAATACTATTGGCAATCAGCAGGCTTGCTGCAATAAAAAGAATACCCAAAAGGGCGAAAACCCACCAACACCGCGTACCGAAATAATACTCACTCTTAATGACTATGGGATGAAAAACACCTATAATAAGAAAAGTAGCAATCGCGACTATAAGACCTGAAAAATTCACTCGTCGTTTTTTTATTGTTAATAATTTACGCTAACTCCGCCAGAATCACATAAGGATAGTATTTTTTAAAACTTCGGGAGTTTACCAACAAAAATAGCAAAAAGAATATTTCCATAAAACCGAAATTTCACAACCGACAGCTCTTACTAATTTAAAACTATTGAAAATAAAATAATTAAAGAAATTTTAAAATTTTTTTATAAAATATATTGTTTTCTCAATTATTTATCGTACCTTTGCATTCGGTTAGTTAGTAGTTATATTATATTTCAATTAAAAATAGGCGGATTTTCCTATTGAGAATCAATAATATTGGTTTGATTTAGGGAATTCGACTTTTTTATTTTTTACTTCATTAAATCTTGAAGTACTGCCTCGGCTTCAATTTTGTCAATTATAGCACATACCACCTTAAAAGCCTCACTATCTGCGGTATAGATAGCAGGAACAGCAAACTTCACCCTTCCCTGTTTTTTTAATTTCCGTGCCAATGCACGTTTTTTCTCATCGCCCTGTTTATAAACAGCTATAGAATGTCCGCCAAACATTCCCACTATCTTCATACATGGGACATCCGTCTCGCCATCGCCAAAATATATCATATTAGGAAAAGAGACTCTCTTTTTTTCTTCTGCCATAGAAGAATTCAGTCTTGTGCTATCCCTAGCACTAAAAATGCCCTTATTAATCTTAAATAAGAATTGAGTCTTATTTGTAGAATCAACAGCAATTCCTGGCCATACGGCTTCCCCATTAGCATCATAGATGAAACTACCAGCAAAAATATGCCGGAATTTCTTAGCAATAGTCGTACCCTCCACAATCTCTTTAAGGCCACTTGAATTAATATAATGCTCCACCTTCACTCCTTTCGACTTCCCGTATTCATTTACGAGCCTGAACCACTCTTTTACTCCAGGAAAGAACTCCACAGACTTTCCGAAGCGCTTGAATTCCTCCTGTCGAAGAGCGACCCCTTTCGCTCGCGCCTCATCGAACATCAGCTTCATATAGGCCAATACATTCGAGGCATCTTGCCCTACTGCTATCTGATTACTCTTAGCCCAAAATTCTGCAGGCGTGGAACCAACAGCCTGTATAAACCCAAATTCCTGCATATTCCCAGGTGCTAGGGTTCCATCAAAATCATATATAAGTGCTACTATCGGTTTTTTCATACTCAAAAGTATTGATTATTTCATTACAAATTTATAAAATTCGCCACAACATCCCATTTTTTACCACAAAAACGCCTTAATTTCGCCACATTGAAAGGACCACTAAGCAAAATTACATTTTAGCCAATTATATTTGCTTTACACAACAAAAGTTTTTAGTGTATACTATACTTTAAGATCTGCCTTTAATTGTGTCACAGCGATGTTTTCACAAAACAATATATGTAGCAATAAGGCCAAATTTAGGATTTAAAGAAAAAAACAAATATAGAAATGCATAATTATTTGAATCTTTTAAATACCACAATCAAACAGAACTGGGACAAACCTGCACTCTGTTTTTTTCAAGGTGAAACAATAACTTTCGGCAAATTGGCCGAGTATATAGCTCGCTTTCACATGCTGTTTGAGGAAGCAGGAATAAAACGAGGAGACAAAATAGCTATATGCGCTAAAAACACAGACAGATGGGCAGTATCATTTCTCGCTGTGAACACCTATGGCACAGTGGTCGTTCCGATACTAGCCGATTTTCTTCCCGAAAGTGTAAATTCTCTCGTAGACCATTCCGATAGCGTTCTACTTTTTACGGATGAAGACATTTGGAAAAAACTTGATCCAACCAAAATACCTAAGTTGAAAGCAGCTATCAACACAGATGATTTCCGTCTACTTTATACATCAGATCAAAACTTCAAATATATATATAATAACTTAGACAAAGACTTCACAACGGCCTACCCAGATGGATTCAAAAAAGAAGATTGTAAATTCAAAGTTGATGACAGCAACCTAAACGATCTAGCCATCATCAATTACACTTCTGGCACAACAAGCGCCCCTAAAGGTGTTATGCTTTCTTATAAGAATGTAAGCGCATCTATTGATTTTGCGCATAGACACATTCCATGCAAGCCAGGTGAAACCATCGTGTCCATGTTACCCATGGCTCATATTTATGGACTAGTATTCGAATTCCTCTATCCTCTCTCCGGTGGGGTATGCGTTTATTATCTAGGCAAATCGCCAGCACCTTCATTCCTGCTTAAGGCCATGAAAAGCGTTAAACCCTACTTGGTGCTCACAGTTCCGCTTGTGATGGAAAAAATCTACAAATCCTCTGTCAAGCCAGCCATCAGCAAGCCTGCCGTTAAGGTTCTTTCACACATTCCTATCCTAAACAAAATTATCTTCAAGAAAGTGCGTGAAAGTCTCGATGCTGCCTTCGGTGGCAATGTCCGCGAATACATAATGGGTGGAGCCGCACTAAATCTGGAAGTGGAAAATTGCCTACACAAAATTGGCCTGCACTACACAGTCGGATATGGAATGACAGAAGCAGCACCACTATTGGCCTATGAGCATTGGAATAGGTACGCTGTAGGCTCTTGCGGAAAGAAAGTAGATGGCGCCGAAGTAAGAATCGACTCTGTAGATCCGCAAAAAGTTGCAGGCGAGATTCAGGCTAAAGGCGACAATATCTGTTTAGGGTACTATAAGAATACAGAAGCTACCGCAGCTGCCTTTACAGACGATGGATTCCTACGTACTGGAGACCTTGGCATTATAGATAAAGAAGGTAACATCTTCATAAAAGGGCGCTCTAAAAATATGATTCTCAGCGCTTCAGGACAAAATATCTACCCTGAAGAAGTCGAGGCTGTAGTTAACTCGCAAGATTTTGTAACCGAATCTGTAGTTGTGGATAGAGCATCTAAATTGGTCGCCTTAGTTTATCTCGATTCCGATGCCATCAAAAAAGCTGGATTAGACGAAGAAGCGATTTCAGATATTCCGGAAAATATTCGCATCAATGCCAATAAATCACTTCCGTCATATAGCAAATTGACTAAAGTTGAAGTCGTTTTAGAGCCATTTGCAAAAACGCCGAAAATGAGCATAAAGCGATTTATGTATAAATAAATAGCCTACGTCATCTTCTCACGTTTTTAATGACAATTTGTCAATGGAATAGTAATTGCGTTTTCTTCGACACAGAAAACGCAATTTTTTGATATTATGAAAGGTAAAATAGGAGTAACAACGGAAAACATTTTCCCAGTTATTAAACAATTTCTTTATAGTGACCACGAGATTTTTCTTCGTGAGCTAGTGGCTAACGCAGTCGATGCAACCAGCAAACTAAAAGCCCTTGCCTCTTCCGGTGAATGGAAGGGCGAATTAGGAGATCTTTCAGTTAAAGTTGAGCTCGACGAAAAGGCTAAAACCCTTAAGATAACGGATCGTGGTATAGGTATGAATGCCGAAGAGGTAGATAAATACATTAACCAGATAGCTTTTTCTTCCGCTGGCGAATTTCTAGCCAAATATAAGGACCAGGCTAATGGTATAATTGGACATTTCGGCTTGGGGTTTTATTCAGCATTCATGGTAAGCACCAAGGTCACAATAGAATCTCTTAGTTATAGAGACGATTCCAAAGGTGTATTTTGGTCATGTGATGGCTCTCCGGAGTTTGAAATGGGAGAATGCAAAAAGAAAGATAGAGGTACTACCATAACCCTTTATTTGGATAGTGATTCTGATGAATTCGCACACAAGGAAAGAATCAAAGAATTACTTGAAAAATACTGCAAATTCATGCCTATTCCGATAGAATTCGATAGTAAGGTTATTAATTCCGTAGAACCACTATGGACTAAGGCTCCTTCAGAATTAAAAGATGAAGATTATATTAACTTCTATCATGCTTTGTACCCTTATGAAGAGGACCCTATGTTCTACATACATCTTAATGTAGACTATCCATTCACGCTTACAGGTATTCTTTACTTTCCAAAGATAAAGGAGAGGATGGCCATAAACAAGAACAAAATCCAATTATATTGTAATCAGATGTTCGTTACCGACCATGTGGATAATATAGTACCTGATTTTCTTACACTATTGCATGGTGTCATAGACTCTCCAGACATTCCACTGAATGTTAGCCGTTCTTATCTTCAGTCAGATGCCAATGTTAAGAAAATCAGCACTTATATCACAAAGAAAGTAGCTGATAGGTTAGAAGACATATTCAAAAATCAAAGAGAGACATACGAACAAAAGTGGGATAACATAAAACTCTTCATTGAATATGGTATGCTTTCCGACGAAAAATTCTGCGAGAGAGCCATGGACTTCGCCCTTCTCAAAGACACAGATGAAAAATACTATAGCATAGAAGAATACAAAAAGTTCATAGAAGGAAATCAAAAAGATAAAGATGGTAAATTGGTCTTCCTTTATGCAACGAACACTGAGGAACAGTACCCTTCTATAAAAGCCGTCAAAGACTTAGGATACAATGTTCTACTCATGGATTGCGAACTTGACTCTCACTTTGTAGGTCTTCTCGAACAAAAAATCGAGGGTAGCAGGTTTGCCCGTGTAGATTCAGATTCCGCATCCAACCTCATTCCTAAACAGGATGAAGTAAAACCAGAGATGAGCGAAGATGACAAGAAAGCGCTTAGTGAACTCTTCAAAAGCGTATTACCTTCCGGTGCCGAATGGGATGTAGAGCCTGCCAATTTAGGAGAAAATGCAGAGCCTGTGCTCATAACCCAAAATGAGTTTATGCGCCGTTACCGCGATATGTCATCTATAGGAGGTGGCATGAACTTCTATGGCTCAATGCCTCAAATGTATACCCTTAAAGTCAACATGGAAAATCCTGTTATCACCCGAATATGGGCAGATAAGGATAACACCAAAGACACCCTACACCAGGTTGTAGATTTGGCACTTCTATCTAAGGGCTTACTAAAGGGCAAAGACTTAGCTGAATTCATCGCTAGAAGTTCTGAACTACTGAAAAAGTAGAAAAATATAATTTAAAAGATAAAGCCGGGGCTGATGATTTAGTTCCGGCTTTTTTAGTAAAATAAACAGCCTGCTTTGAGATGGTTCCCGAATGTTATTATGAGGATTTTCGAGATAGTCTCCAAATTAGTTTCTTATTCTTTCCAGACTTTAAGATATTGCTGCAAAGCCCACATTTCGTCTCTATAATGTGCTGCTTTATTAAAATCCAAGGCTGTAGCCGCTTCATGCATTTGAGTTTTATCTTCTTCAATCAATTTTTCAATCTGGCTACGCGACATGCTTCTTATGACAGGGTCCTGTAGCACTGCCGCTAAATCTGCCTTAACACGCCCATTACTATCATAAGCATCGCCAGGAAGGCGTAAGGAATCATGGCCAAGGCCTACGCTTATAGACCCTTTTCCTAAATCTGAAGGATTCGGAATATAACGTGGGTCATCATAGGAATTGGCCGCACTAACCCTGCCACTAAGTTGACCAGCTAGAATATTATGTTTAACTTCCACTTGTTTAGGCGTTATATGGTTTAGTTCATTATATTCTATCTGTCGTTGACGTCTTCGATTCGTTTCTCTTATTGTAGCAGCCATAGATTCAGTAATCTTGTCAGCATACATTATTACTAATCCATGCACATTTCTTGCGGCACGACCTGCCGTTTGAGTAAGTGCACGTGCTGTGCGAAGAAATCCTTCCTTATCCGCGTCCAATATTGCCACCAACGAAACAGATGGTATATCAAGTCCTTCTCGAAGTAAATTAACTCCAACCAGGACATCAAAAAAGCCATTTTTAAAATTCTCTATAATCTCCACTCTCTCCGCAGTATCCACGTCGGAATGAATATAAGCGCATCTAACACCTATGTTTCTTAGGTATTGATCCAACTCCTCAGCCATTCGCTTAGTTAGAGTAGTGACAAGTGTACGTTCATCTACTTCCGTACGCTTTCTAATCTCCTCCACCAAATCATCAACCTGATTTTCAATAGGTCGCACTTCTATAGGAGGGTCTAGCAATCCCGTCGGCCTTACAACCTGTTCCACTACCAACCCGCCACTCTTTTCCATTTCATATTCGGCTGGGGTAGCACTTACATAGACCTTTTGACCAGTGACTTGCTCGAACTCTTCAAAAGTCAATGGCCTATTGTCAGCTGCAGCTGGAAGTCGGAAACCATATTCTATCAAAGTCTGCTTTCGACTCCTATCTCCACCATACATGGCATGCACTTGCGGAAGAGTTACATGAGATTCATCAATAAAAGTGACAAAATCTTTAGGAAAATAATCGATTAGACAAAATGGACGCTGTCCAGGAGATCGTCCATCAAAATATCTACTATAATTTTCAATCCCAGGGCAATACCCTAACTCTTTTATCATTTCAAGGTCATTTTCAACCCTTTGTTGGATACGTTTTGCCTCAAGAGGTTTTCCTATTTCCTCAAAATAATTTATCTGTTTATAGAGATCATCCTGAATAGCACTAACAGCAGCAATACCTCGCTCCTTTGTAGTCACAAAGTTATTAGCTGGATAAATAAATACTTCGTCTAACTTTTCTATAACAGCGCCACTCGTCGGTTCAATTGATGATATAGAGTCTACCTCGTCGCCAAAAAACTCAACACGCACAGCATAATCGGCCCCACTTAAGTAAACATCTACTGTATCTCCTTTCACTCTAAAAGATCCCCTAGTAAAATCGCCCTCTGTGCGAGCATAAAGAGCATCGACAAGTTTATATAAAAAGGCTGTCTGGCTGCGAACCTCGCCTTTTACAACATGCACTGTCTGGGCATGAAAATCTTCAGGATTTCCTATACCATAAAGACAACTCACTGACGAGATTACTATCACATCCCGTCTTCCACTTAAAAGCGCACTGGCAGCACTAAGCCTCAACTTTTCTATCTGATCATTTATAGACAAATCTTTTTCTATATATGTATCAGTATTAGGGATATACGCTTCTGGCTGATAATAATCGTAATAAGAAACGAAATACTCTACCGCATTAGATGGGAAAAAGGATTTAAACTCACCATAAAGCTGCGCAGCCAATGTCTTATTGTGGCTAAGAATCAGTGCCGGACGCTGAAGGTTTTCTATTACTCCAGCCATGGTAAATGTCTTACCTGAGCCTGTAACGCCAAGCAGGGTGATATCACTCACCCCGCTTCTCAATGATTCCGTAAGCTCGGCGATAGCTTTAGGCTGGTCACCTGCTGGTTTATAATCAGATTCGAGTTTAAATTTCATTTTCTTGCGTTGTCAATGGACTTTCCATAAACCACAAAGCGCTGAAAAAGGAATTCCGTAACAAAGTTGAGCATCATGTTCAGTATCGTGGCAAAGTACTCATTCCACCATAATGTCCCTGTAAAATAATCCTCAAGGAAGGTCGTCACCGGAATGAAAACACAATAATATAATGCCACCTCGAACATAGCCACAGCCACATTGCGACTGGACTTGAATGTAAACTTCCTATTCAGTGTAAAATTCCATAGAACTGAAAGAACCAATGCGCACAGATACGACACCCAGTATGGCCATCGCCCTAATTCATTAAACAAAGCGAACGCGCCCATCTGAATGACTCCTGCGCTTATGGAAAAGCCCACAAACTTCAAGAATCTGAATAACTCTTTTACTTGCATACCCTATACATTACTACATCATGACTATCGATGATGAGTTTGGCTGGCTTATTAGTCTTAATGGTACGCGCTTTCTTATTCCATATATCATGCGCTTTACACCCGGTAGGGTCAAAAGTTCGCCCACTGAATGCATCGTAATGCTTCAAAGAGTTCCAATCAAGTGTAACTTTCTCCTGTTCCGCACCACGATTCAATACCAATACTGCCCAATCACCATTCTGCAATGGTTTTAGCCAATACTCAACATTACCCTCTGTTCTAAGGCGCAATCCCTGAACTCCCAAAGGATCCTGATCAATAGCAATCGCTTCTTTATTCAAAATAATATCCAGAGTCTGTTGACTCATATTAGTCAAATCATTCCCTAGAATAAGAGGAGCTGCCATCATGCACCACAACGAAAAATGTGCTCTATCTTCGGCTACACTCATCCCATTCCCGACTTCTAGCATATCAGGATCATTCCAATGTCCTGGACCAGCATACTCTCTCAAAGGCTCATTCTTATCAACCAATGTCATTATCGGACTACCATGAAATCCTGAAAGGAACTCTTCTGGTATAGTATCAAAATATGGCCAAATATCGCCTGTTGTACGCCATGATTGCGCAAAATCAGCGGCCCACTCCCAAGGTTTTGATTGGCCCCACTCACACATACTAAGGAAGATCTCCCTACCTGTCGACTTTATGGCATCATGCATCAGCCGATATGCTCCTTTAGGATTGATATTCTCAGTATAACACCAGTCATACTTCAAATAATCCACTCCCCATTGTGCATAGGTATAGGCATCCTGATATTCATGTCCAAAACTACCTGCAAAACATCCGCAAGTCTTTCTTCCAGCATCACTGTAAATGCCCATTTTCATGCCTTTTGAATGAATGTAATCTGCCATCGCCTTCATCCCTGAAGGAAATTTTTCTGGATCAGGATGAATAAATCCCTGCTCATCACGGCTGCCATGCCAACCATCATCTATATTAAAATAGACATAACCAGCATCGACAAGGCCAAGTTCCACCATCTTATCGGCAGTTGCTTTGAGTAAATCCTCATTAATACCTGTCGCAAATTTGTTCCAAGTGCTCCAGCCCATTTGTGGAGTCTGCGCAAGTTGCGCAAAGGCTGAAAAGGAAGCTGCCAAAAGTGCAGTTAAAATAAAAGTAAAACGCTTCATTATAGTAGTTTTGTTAAAAATTTGCTTTTGCGATCACTTATCGAGAGAAGAAAAGAACTTCCACTGAAAAATTATCAAATAAAAAGCGCCACAAGTCACACAAGCATCAGCAAAATTAAATACTGGCGGGAAGAATGTAGCAGAGAACATATCCACAACTCGCCCTAACATAAACGGAGCCTCATTCCATATAAGTCCATAAAAAAGGCAATCGATTATGTTACCAGCAGCGCCTGCAGTTATTAAAGTCAATCCTACGAGCACACCCACAGGTGCAGAATTCTTTTTATCCAAACGATTTATCCACCATATCAAGGCTACGGTTAAGCATATACGAAAAGTAGTCAAAATATATTTTCCTACTGCTCCTCCGAATTTCATACCGAAGGCCATTCCTTCATTTTCTACAAAACATAGCCTAAACCAATCCCCAAATACCGGAATAACCTCTCCTAAAGACATATTCGTCTTTACAACAACCTTAATTATCTGATCTATAATTATAAGTAGAATTCCCAATGCCGCTAGTTTGGCGCCTCTTGAAATTTTCATATATACATCAGTTTTTTCCCTGTTTTGCAAGCATCTCCTTTGCTTCCACGGTGAGTGTTGCGTGTGGGACCAAGCGCAAACGCTCCTTAGGGATCAATTTTCCAGTCACCCTACACACTCCATATGTTTTGTTTTCTATACGCACAAGTGCGGCCTCTAAATTCTGAATAAATTTGTATTGGCGTTGTGCCAATTGGCTTGCTTCCTCTTTAGAGCGCTGCATAGCACCGTCATCTTCTACAGTCTTAAAGGATGGAGATGTGTCATCCACATCGTTAGCTCCGCCACTTCTGGCTAATTCCCTATAAGTATTATACTCTGCCTTAGCCTTGGCAAGCATATCTTCGATAATAGTCTTGAATTCGGCGAGTTCCTCATCCGAATAGCGATTTTTTAATTCTTCTGCCATAACTATTTACGTGTTACTTTAATCTTAATGATATCATTATTCCATTCCACTGCCACAGCATCCTTAGGAGCATCATTCAATGGGGCTAAGGTCAAATCCGTGCTCAGTGTCTGGGAACATATATAATCTTTATAATGAGACAATGCTTCTGATATAGATTTATGAGCATCGTTATCAGCATATATTATAGTGCTTATACGATCCGTTATTTCAAATCCACTTTCTTTCCTGAGATTCTGTATCGGGTGTATCAGTTCGCGAGCATTGCCTTCTCTTATGAGTTCAGGACTCTGAACTATATCAAGCGCTACCGTAAGAGATCCTTCAGTAGCGACAAGCCACCCTGGCATATCCTCCGAATTGATTTCATAATCTCCTTTATTCAAAACGACATCACCGCCCACAAGATGCAGAACATAAGGCTGCGCACTACGTTCAATATCTGCAATCTGCTCTTGGCTTAGTACGCTGAATTCAGAAGCAATCTCCTTCATCCTCTTGCCATAAATTTTACCTAAAGTTTTAAAATTAGGCTTGATTTTCTTAGTTATAATACCGACCGTATCATGCAAGAATTCTAACTTTTTAACATTCACCTCTGTAAGAAAAATCTCCTCCACCCTTTCTATATGCGCTTTCACCTTATCATCTAGCACCGGCACAAGCACCTTAGCAAGAGGCTTTCGTACATTTATACCTACTTTCTTTCTTAGTGCCAATACCATAGAAGAAGCCTTTTGAGCAAATGACATGCTATCTTCGAGTTCACTATCAATCAAAGATTCATCTACTTTAGGCATAGGCATATAGTGAACAGATTCATCCTCAGGGCATAGATCACAATATAACTGATCCATAAAGAAAGGAGCAATAGGTGCGGCAAGCAGAGCTATACATTTAAGGGTATCATAAAGTGTATGGTATGCCGATAATTTATCCTCACTCATACCACTTCCCCATAACCTTTTCTTATTTAGTCTTATATACCAATTGCTCAAATCGTCACATACAAAATCCTGTATAAAACGCCCTGCAGATGTAATATCGTAATTCTCATAGGCGTTTTCCACTTGTTTTTTTAATGTATTTAGACGGCTTAATATCCACTGATCAAACATTGGCCTGCGCCCAATCTCCACACAAGCAGCCGAAGGGTCAAAATGATCGATATTGGCATAAAGAGCAAACACAGAATAAGAATTGTACAATGTTCCGAAGAATTTTCTGCGAACCTCATCTACTCCAACCTCATCGAATTTCAAGTTATCCCATGGTTGCGAATTAGTCAGCATGTACCAACGCAGGGCGTCAGCTCCATAGGTATCCAAAGCCTTGAATGGGTCAACTGCATTACCTAAGCGTTTGGACATCTTTTCTCCTTTCTTATCGAGCACCAATCCATTAGATATAACAAGTTTATATGCAGGAGTTCCGCTCACCATCGTGTGAATAGCATGAAGTGTATAAAACCAACCTCGAGTCTGATCCACACCTTCAGCGATAAAATCTGCAGTCGCGCCAAAGTCGGGACTATTTATGCCGCGAAGTCCAGTCTGCGCATAAGGCATAGCCCCACTATCGAACCATACGTCTATAAGATCACTCTCTCTGGTCATTTTCTTTCCACTATCGCTTACTAGATATATCTCATCTACATAAGGACGATGCAAGTCGATCTTGTCATAATTCTCTTTAGACATATCTAATGGATCGAAGCCTTTTTCAGAAAGTGGATTCTTATCCATTACCCCTGCCTTTACCGCCTTTTCTATCTCGTCGAACAATTCTTTTGTAGAGCCAATGCATTTTTCTTCTTTTCCATCTTCTGTACGCCAAATAGGAAGAGGGGTTCCCCAATAACGCGACCTGGACAAGTTCCAATCCTGAATATTTTCAAGCCATTTTCCAAAACGACCAGTTCCCGTTGCTTCAGGCTTCCAGACAATGCTTTCATTAAGTTGCATCATCTTTTCACGCACTGCGGAAGCCTTTATAAACCAAGAGTTCAATGGATAATATAGAACCGGTTTATCAGTTCTCCAACAATGTGGATAAGTATGTACGTGCTTTTCTATCTTAAACGCCTTATTCTCAGCCTTTAGCATAACGCATATATCCACATCCAATGTAGGGGCATCAGCAGGAAGTGAACTATCATAAGCGTTTTTCACATAACGGCCTGCCCATTCAGAGTAATCCTTAACATCCACATTCTTACGTACATAATCTGGATCTAGATCCTCAATACGATAGAAGCGGCCACGCGGATCTACCTGTGCTTGCAAATCTCCATTTTTGTCAACGACATAAAGACCTGGAACGCCCGCCGCTTTAGCCACTTTAGCATCATCTGCTCCAAAAGTAGGGGCGATATGAACTATACCTGTCGTTCCTGCTTCAATGCTGACATAGTCTCCAAGTATTACACGGAAAGCCCCTTCACCTGGGTTAAACCAAGGAATCAATTGTTCGTAACGCATCCCCTCAAGCTCGCTTCCTTTAAATGTTCCAGGAAGCACTTCAAACGGGATCTTATCGTTAAACCAATCGCCCACAAGAGCTTGGGCTAATATATACACTGCCGACTTCCCTGTATAAGGATTAGTACTCTTTACCCTGACATAGTCTATATTAGGATTAACGCAAAGAGCAGTATTGCTAGGAAGTGTCCATGGCGTTGTGGTCCAAGCCAAGAAATATTCATCTTCCTTTCCTACTACCTTAAACTGCACACAACAAGTAGTATCTTTCACATCCCTATAACATCCAGGCTGATTAAGTTCATGAGAACTCAAGCCCGTTCCTGCAGCGGGGCTATATGGCTGAATAGACTTACCCTTATATAAAAGACCTTTATCGTATATATTTCGAAGCAGATACCAAAGAGTTTCTATATACCGGTTATCATATGTAATATAGGGGTCATCCATGTCTACCCAATATCCTATTCTATCCGTCATTTCACGCCACTGAGCGGTATATTTCATAACTTCTTCCCGACAGATCTTATTATATTCGGCTATGCTGATCTTACTTCCGATATCTTCTTTAGTGATACCTAGTTTCTTTTCCACACCAAGTTCGACAGGAAGCCCGTGCGTATCCCATCCAGCACGTCTGCGAACTAGATACCCACTTTGAGTCTTATATCGACACACCGCATCCTTTATACTTCGTGCCATAACGTGATGGATGCCAGGCATACCATTGGCACTCGGAGGGCCTTCAAAAAATATGAATTGAGGACAACCTTCTCTTAGTTCCAGAGATTTTTCAAATGCACCTTCTTTTTTCCACTTTTCGAGAACTTGGTTACCAGTTGCTACCAAATCCAATCCTTTATACTCTTTGAATGTCATTTTTTTTATCTATTTTTGAGCCTACAAATATAACTAATTCATAAGGCAAATACAAATGAACGTTTTAGACATAATTTTGCTGATACTTTTCATTCCTGCCATAATTAGAGGTGTACGAAAAGGTTTTATAGAACAGGTAATCGGATTAGCTTCCTTATTTCTTAGTGCATGGCTGGCGTATCTATTTGCAGACAAAGTTGGCGCATGGTTAGGGAATTACATAAATGCCGTCAGCAAAGAAGTTCTATACATATTCGCTTTTATAATAATAGTAATCCTCACAGTAATAATTCTAAATCTCTTAGCCAAGATTCTTTCAGGAGTAGTTAGCACCATATCCATGGGATGGTTAAATTCCATACTTGGTTTTTTATTCGCTATACTCAATACTACCCTCGTACTGGGCATAATTTTCATGGTATTCACCTCCTTTAACGAATCACACCTTCACTTAGGCACCTCATTAATGGATACCTCTATAATATACCGATGGATTTCCACTATTACTGATGCCCTATTTCCTTATATTGAAAACTTTTTTACACAGATTAGCGATGGCGGAGCACAAATGTGTTAATCTCATACTCATAGAAACCTCGACTGCCTTATGTTCAGTCGCATTGAGTCAAAATGGTA
This sequence comes from uncultured Bacteroidales bacterium, assembly GCA_934680015.1. Taxonomy (GTDB): domain Bacteria; phylum Bacteroidota; class Bacteroidia; order Bacteroidales; family UBA932; genus Cryptobacteroides. The sequence continues at coordinate 22,426 of CAKUSP010000011.1, forward strand.
TAATAAAAGCTTACAGAGAAAGTACTGGCGGGAAATCGCATGCCAGCCTTACCACTCCGTTTGTAAAAGAAGTACTGGACGAGGCTGGATTAACTATTCACGAGTGTGATGGGGTATGTGTAAGTTCTGGACCGGGCTCTTACACTGGACTTAGGGTGGGCGTATCCACAGCTAAAGGCTTATGCTTCGGTGCTGGGATACCACTATTTGCAGTCAGCACTATGGATATATTATCCGAGATGGGAAAAGACGAAAACATTCCCATAATCATTCCGATGATAGATGCACGTAGAATGGAAGTCTATAGCGCCGTATATAAACTCTCTCAAGATGGAAATATAGTGCAAATCAAACCCGTAGAACCTGTAATCGTAGATGAAAATAGTTTCTCCAATTATCTCGCAACCTCACAGGTTTTGTTCATCGGGGATGGGGTAGAAAAATGCAAGACTGTAATAAATTCTCCTAACGCTCACTTTCACCAATGCGCTCCTACAGCTCGCGCAATGGGACGATTGGCCCAAAGACTATACGATACTAATAAAAGAGAAAATGTAGCATACTTCGAGCCTTTCTACCTTAAAGACTTCATAGCCACCGTTTCCAAGAAAAAACTATTCTAGAACGAAAATACATAACCCACCACTATCGTGGGCGTCCATTTATGCTTAATGTAGTAAGACTCTAAAATCGGGCCTTGTGGATTAATGTCTATGTGTTTATTAACTGTGTAGTCTAACATCACTCTTAAATCCAATCCGTTACGTTTATCTACTTGACATAGGACACCTATCGCGCCTCGATAACGATTCACATATACATCATTATACCCAATAAAAGTATAATTCGTATAGGTCCCTGAGTTTTCTAGATAAGTCGCAGTAAAGGAAGGGGCATTAAGTGTATTTCTCAGTTCGATATATGTATAAGGTTCAAAAGCACTTAATCCGCGATAGCTTAATTTTACCCTGGATTTCAAAACCACTTCATTACGAGGCTCTTGATACATATTGACCGCGTAGGATTTATGAGTATACTGCACTCTTTCCCGTAATGACAAACTCCACATCCCGAAGTCATACACACCTGTCACATTCATGCCTATACGATATCTTCGCTGCAAATAGGAAGTAGAAGTATAATGCGCTATAAAATCATAATCCATACCCACTGAAAAGTACCGATCAAACTTATAGTTCAACCCCGACTTCAGCATATGTCTTTCCACTCCACATAATGAAGACTTAGAGCGAAATTCATAACCAGTTTCTAACTTTACTCTTTCGGATATTTTCCACTCACCACCAAGAGTTGTCCGCCCCTTAAGCGGATTAGCACTTGCATCAAAAAGACAGCATAAAAGAGAACCTGCTATGACAACTTTCAGCAGTAATTTCATTAATTCAATATTTTATCCAGTTGAGCGCGAAGATTCTTTTCCCCTTTTATCGCTACTGAACTTATCTCTCCGTTGGAAATCAACACGCTATATGGGAGAGTGGTTACATTATATAGAGTAACAGAAGGAGACGCTACCCCTTTACCATCACATACATTCACCCAAGGTAACTTTTGATTCTTAACAATTGACGCCCATAGAGCCTTATCCATAGAAAGGCATACAGAATAAATTTCTAATCCTTTTGAGTGATATTTTTCATATAAAGGTTTAAGAACATCTGTATTGAATAGTACCTGTTCATTATCTCCATCTGACCAGAAGTGAACTAGAATTGCCTTAGATTTTATTCCAGCAAGAGATACTTTTTGAGCATTTATATCAAGCATGTTAAGTTCAGGAAATCCAGCTTCTTGCGCTTGTGAAAGAGTCACACTCAGCCCCAGCTGCCTTTCCCTATTTCTAGCTTCAACATCTAAGGCTCTAACAAATCTTGAATCGGGGTATACTGTTTTCAAACTATCACATATACTTCTAAAAAGTACTGCATCCGTGGGCTGAGAGAATACTGGGACGCCAGGCGAAAGTACTTGATAAAACACTGGTATCACGCTCAATGACTTACTATGAGACATGATATATTTTACTCTGCCTCTATAATATGATAGATAAGTGCTAACCGCACTACGATCATCCTCGCACGCCATCATGTCATGCAAAAAGGTGTTATAATCTTTTTCTACTTCACAAAGTTCCGCTGAACCATTAGAGCCACTCACGCTATACTTACCCGTAGTATCAGCATACACCACGGCCTTCTGCCCAGACTCCAAAAGTAAAGATGCCAGCCTTATATCGCCATCATAAATATAGATGAATTCTGGCTGCCCTTTTTCCACCTTCACATTATATCTAAATCTGCCGTGAGAATCGGTCTTTACAGAATCGAGAAGTTCACTCGAAGACGCATTCAGTTTATATACAGCCAATGCCGTCGATGGAGCACCTTCTACAGTCATATCAATGGACGTTCTGTTCCCACACGAGACCATACAAAGAACCACCAAACACAAGGATAAGTATCTATTCATTTTAGTTCAGTCTTTTAAACTCAGCAAGCACAGAGGCTGCAATTTCAGCCTTACGAGCATCACTTACATCGGGGCGTTGCTTTCTAAAATCCATATCAGCCTCACTTTGAAGAGGGATCAGATGAATATGCGTGTGTGGCACTTCCATTCCTAGAACTGCTACGCCTATTCTCTTGCAAGGCACAACAGCTTTAAGTGCAATAGCCACTTTTCTAGCAAAGTTCCATAAACCTTCATATGTCTTTTCATCAAGCGAGAAAATATAATCATTTTCTACATGTTTAGGTATGACCAATGTATGTCCCTCCGTTAAAGGTGATATATCTAAAAATGCGTAGAAGTCGTCGTTTTCAGCCACTTTATATGATGGTATCTCCCCTTTTGCTATCTTTGAAAATATCGTCATACACTATATAGTAATTTCTATTATCTTAAATTTTATAACTCCGGCAGGTACCTTTGCCTCAACCACATCTCCTACCTCATGTCCTATAAGGGCTTTTGCTATAGGTGTAGTGGCTGCCAATTTTCCCTTTGAAAAATCAGCTTCAGATTCTCCTACTATAGTAAATACCATAGTCTGATGTGCATTTAGATTCTCCACTTTCACTGTATTCAGCATTTGGACCTTTTCTGTAGAAAGCATGGATGCATCCACAACTTTTGCATTTGCTATCATATTTTTTAGATTGGCAATTTTTATTTCCAAAAGGCTCTGTGCTTCTCTGGCGGACTCATATTCCGCATTCTCCGAAAGGTCACCTTTTTCTCTTGCCTCTGCGATAGCCGCAGAAATAACGGGGCGCTGTTCCAGCGCCTCTTTCAATTCTTTCTTAATACTTTCGAGCCCTTCCTGGCTCATGTAATGAACTTCAGCCATAAAAACTATATTAATTTACAGACTACTCCAAGCCCTCTTTAAATTTAGGCTTCATTATCTCAGAATAAATCAAAAGCTTTTTTTTCTCAGATCTTATCTCAGATACAGTAATACTCTTTTCCGTTTCCTGTTTTTTATTATTTAACTTTTTAGTGGTCATATCTTGCGAAGATAAGGTTTTTCGCCGACATTTCGTCTTTTTTTAATTGATTTTTCAACTCTTCAAAAGAAAAAAACTTTATTTCACCACGTATCCGCGAAATAAAACTTACTACAATCTCCATTCCGTAAATATCTCTATCAAAATCAAATATATGAGTTTCAATCAAGCCTGAGACATCGACATTGCTCATGCCATAATAAAGTTCGCCACCTAAAACAACCCTACTTAAATAAACACCAGCCAATGGTACACACTTAAGTGGCTCCCGCAATGCCAAATTTGCCGTAGGATAACCGATTGTGCGGCCTAAACGTTTTCCTCCTACTACAGTTCCGCACACTTCGTAATCTCTCCCTAACATTTTTGAGGCCAATTCTACATCTCCTTCCTCCAATAAAGATCTTCTAATGCGCGTAGAAGACACAGGCAACCCATTAACATTCAATGGAGCAACTATGTCCACCTCCAGTCCGATACACGATGCTATATCTGCCACCTGTAAAGTCGAAAGATCCCCTCGACCGAAACGATTATCATATCCCAAGATAATCCCAGAAACATTATAATCTGCTTTCAGCATTTCTAAATAGGTCCTCGCATCCATAGAGGCAAATTCTTTTGTAAATGGCAGTATCTCCACTCTGCCAACTCCCAAAGAATACAATAATCTTTCTTTTTCGTCTACAGATGTCAGCAAACGCAATTCGCGAGCACCATTTTGAAGTAACACACGCGGATGAGGCCAAAAACTGATAACAAGACTTTGCCCGCCATCCACTCTGGAACGCTCGAGCAAAGTCCTTATTACAGCCTGATGTCCTATGTGAACACCATCGAAAAAACCCGTGGCTGCTACAACCATTTCACTATAGGGAAGTCCTGTCGATGTGGCAACTCTGCATTTTTAGGATATATTCTCGTGCCTACTTCATACATACCTGTTCTCTCCGGAAGAACGGCTGTCCTGAATGTTGCGACTCCATTCTCATAGGAGATCATGTCGTAATTAAAGACCTCCTGAATATGAGGAACACCCTTAGCGTCAGTACTGGTAAAAAGCATTTCGACGCCTATATCTTCAGGCTTTAAACGTCCAAGGTCTATAACGACCTCACTGGTAAGCTTATTCTTATCAGAAAGAATATACGATGCACTAGGCTGAGTATAAGAAACGATACGCATGTTATTCCACTCCTCACTAACAAATTTCTTCCACGATGCTATATCCTTTGCTACCTTTCCACCATCAGCGCTTAAATGCGCATATCTTTGTGATTGTGGCAAATAGTACTTCTCACAATAATCTGTAAGCATCCTATTAGTCGTGAAATTAGAAGCAACTAGAGCTACAGTATTTTTTATATAACTTATCCATTTACTGCTACGTCCAGTATTATCATAATCATAATAATCTGGTACTATCTCATTTTCCAATGTAGAGTAAATGGTAGCGGCATCCAACTCGTTCTGATACTCTTGATCATCGTATGTACGCTCCATAGGAAGAGCCCAACCGGCATCCTTAACATAGCCTTCAACCCACCATCCATCAAGAACGGAGAAGTGCATGACGCCATTCATAGAAGCTTTTTCTCCGGATGTTCCTGACGCTTCTTGTGGTCTTGTAGGATTATTCATCCAAACATCCACACCTTGAACAAGACGTTTAGCCAATGTTATATCGTATCCTGGTATAAACACTATACGGCCAATGAAACGAGGATCCTTACTTATCTCAACTATCTGCTTTATCAAATCCTGACCTGCTTTATCTGCTGGATGTGCTTTACCTGCGAATAAAAACTGAACTGGTCTGCCTGGATTATTCACGATCTCATCAAGTTTATCAAGATCTCTAAAAAGCAAAGTCGCCCTCTTATAAGTAGCAAAACGACGGGCAAAACCTATAGTGAGCACATCATCCCTAAGTGTTTCTTTTATAGTGACAATTTGCCCTGGAGAATAATGTGCTGAAGCTACTGGATCCGAAAGCCTATCTTTGACTGTTTTTATAAGATCTGCTTTCAGGAAATTACGCGTATTCCAAATCTCCTCATCACTCACTTTATATATTCCTTCAAAGCATGACTTGTCATAGTGTGAAGTTTTGAATTCTGGTCCGAATACCCTTGAATGTATCGCCTTCCACTCCTTTGCCGTCCATGTAGGATAATGCACTCCGTTAGTTACATAACTAATGTATAACTCCTCTGGAAGATAGCCAGGATACATATTAGAAAAAATTTCCTGGCTGACCTTACCATGAAGCATAGATACACCATTTACATTCTGACTAAAATTAGCCGCTAGCACGCTCATCGAAAATTCCTCATTTACATCTTGAGCATTCACCTTACCGAAAGCCATAAAGCCTCGCCAATCCAAACCATAGCGTTGCGGATAATGCCCGAAGTATGGTCCTAGTTCCTCTTCAGAGAATGCATCATGTCCCGCTGGGACTGGAGTATGAGTGGTAAACAAAGCCGAAGCACGTACGAGTTCAAGTGCTTCTCCCATCTCGTAATGTCCATCCTGCATATATTCGCGTAAACGCTCGAGTCCTGCAAATGCAGCATGACCCTCGTTGTAATGATACATTGTAGGATTTAGGCCCAAAGCACGAAGTGCCCTTACACCGCCAATACCCAAGAGGATCTCCTGCTTTAAACGATTCTCATGATCTCCACCATAAAGCTGATGTGTAACACTTCTATCCTCAGGAGAATTAGCCTCGTAATCAGTATCAAGTAAATAAAGATCTGTACGACCTACCGCAACTTTCCAAATGCGTGCATGAAGCGTCCTTCCAGGAAGAGCCATACTCACACTTTTCCAAACGCCATCTTCACCTATGACGGGTTCCGCAGGAATCTTCAGGAAATCTTGCGCAGTATATTCTGCCACCTGGTTTCCTTGAGGCGTAAGTCTTTGAGTAAAATATCCATAACGATATAACAAACCTATTGCCACGAGATTAACATTCATGTCGGATGTCTCCTTAAGATAATCACCGGCCAATATACCAAGCCCACCAGAATAAATCTTCAAAGATGTATCAAGTCCATACTCCATACAGAAATAAGCTATAGATGGCTCATTACGCTCAGACTTTTTAGCCATATACGCATCGAATTCTTCGATTACGCCATTCATTCTAGCTATAAAATCCTCATCCTTAGCTAATTCATTATATCTTTTAAGGCTGACTTTGTCTAATATTTCCATGGGATTGTGACCAGATTTGTGCCACAAGTCCGAATCTATACTTTTAAACAGGGCCTTAGCATCATCATTCCAACACCACCACAAATTCCTACAGAGAGTTTCCAAACCGGAAAGTTGCTCTGGCAGATGCCTTGTCACCATCACACTCTTCCATGATGGCGATAAATTTTCACTGTTGATATTCATTTTACTAACTTAAATGTTTATTTCATTCATAAAAAGTTCTAAGCAATATTTTAGAAATAAGCAGGTCTTTTCAAAAACATAAACAAAAAACGCCAATTTACTATTTATACGACACTTATTATATTCTTATCACTTAACGGCTATCGCCTCATTCACTCTTATTATAAAATCACTTAAGACATTCATATAATTAATAAATGCCTCATAAGGAGAATTATAAGGGTTAAAATACTTATGCATATCTCCTCCCGTAAAAAACTTAGTACACATATAGTAGAAATGATCACTTTCCTGAAGATGACCATAATCACTCCACAACACTGGATCATTTAGTAAGGATAATTTCTCTTGAAGCCCATAAAGTTTTGAAAAAGCTTCGTTCTGAAGTTCATTTCCTAACCATGCAGTAAGATCCCTCTCTTCATCTGCCCACGAAATAGGACTTGGCACACTTAATTCCGAAACTGGCTTAAAGACATTTGATACCTCCGATGGAGTATAAAATTTAAAATCTTTATCTCCTAGGAATATCCTTGGTAAAGCTTCCATGAAATCGAATATTCCTGTCGATGCATCTGTATGCTCTCCGAAAGTTTCATAATCCATAAACAATCCTACATAGTCACCTTCTGCTTCGTCTATCCACGTTTTAAATTTCTCCACTGTTAGTGGCCAGCCACCCCAGCTTTTATCTCCAAATCTAAAAGCTATATCATCACTAAATCCATAATTTCTTAAAAGCAAGTTCTGCTGCGGAACGAGATCATTACTATAAACATAGTTAGGTGATCTCCAACCCATTATATGCCTAGCGCCCTCTGTCAGCATGGTCTTAAATCCCATATCATATACTTTTTTCCCGATAGCGTCGGAATATATCAATTCCGTATTCCGAAAAGTTGTAGGCGTGACTCCGAAAAAATTTTCCACTGCTTCCTTTTGTTTCCTGACTTGGAATTCAAACTCCGAAGGAGAACCTATGGAAGCTAGCGAGTGATAATAAGTTTCACAGAGGAACTCAACGCATCCTGTATCTGAAAGTTCCTTAAAACTATCCAATACTTCTGGCGCGTATCGATCGAACTGTTCTAAAACGCTCCCTGATATGGAAAAAGCAACCTTAAACTTCCCTTTTGAATCTTTGATAGCCTTCAAAAGAGTTCTATTCATAGGTAAATAGCATTTCTGCGCGACTCTTTTCAATATCGTTCTATTAGCGAAGTCGTCGTAATAGTGAGAGTCTTTGCCTATATCAAAGAACCTATATAATCTCAAACGCGTAGGCTGATGTACCTGAAAATACAAACAGATCGATTTTGCCATAACTATATTATTTAATTATTTGTTCATAAACATCTTTTAACTTTGCAGCTGCATGATCCCACTTCAAAGCATCCACCTCTTCCCGTCCATGTTCTGTCGCGAAACGAGAAAGGGCAGGATAATTCAAAAGTGCATATATATCATCAGCCATAGCATCCACATCCCAGAAGTCGACTTTAAAGGCATATTTCAAAACCTCTGCAGCACCGCTTTGATAGGAAATAATGCTCGGCACATTAGAACGCATAGCCTCCAAAGGTGATATACCGAAAGGCTCACTCACCGATGGCATAACATAAACATCACTTAAAGCGAACATTTTCTGCACATCCGCTCCCCTCAAAAAACCGGTAAAATGGAACCTATCGGAAATGCCCAATCTCGCCACTTGCTTTATAGCCCTTGTCATCATATCACCGCTTCCTGCCATGACAAAACGTACTCCCTTAGTACGCTTAAGCACCTTAGCCGCAGCATCTATAAAATATTCCGGACCTTTTTGATATGTGATGCGACCTAAGAAGGTAACCACCTTATCCTTTACTCCTCTTTCAACCGCCATATCTTCTCTACCACTGAAATCCACCGCATTATGAATAGCCACGACCTTAGAGGGTTCTATGCCATATTTGTTGATTACTATATTTCTAGTAAGCTCAGAAACAGCCACCACCTTATCCGCCATCTCCATGCCACGCTTCTCTATGGCATAGACTCTTGAATCTACCATATCATCTGTGCCTCTATCAAAAGAAGTCGCATGAACATGTACGACAAGTGGTTTACCTGTAAGCTCCTTAGCTGCTATTCCCGCCAGATAAGTAAGCCAGTCATGAGCATGAATGACATCAAACTCATCTTTATGTTGCATGGCTATAGTACCGCCCACTTGTGCATAGCGGTTTACCTCTTCCATAAGGTTAGCACCATATTTTCCGGAAAATTTAAATTTCTGGCCAAAACCTATAGTCGTCTCAAGAGTATGAGATTTCTTCATCCTTTCTATAGCTTCAAAATACTCGTTAGGATCCACATAAGGAACAAGCGAAGAATCTACATGAATGAATTTAATCTTGTCTAAGAACTCGTCTACAGTCGAACTAACATTTTGAACAGCGACATCGCTAGCATTAATTATAGTGGTGCAACTCTGATCCTCATCACCACTTGCAGACGGCATAACAAACAAGGTTTGTACTCCATTATGTGCTAGTCCTTCCACAATCCCCTTACAAGCCGTGCCTAGACCACCAGCTATATGCGGAGGGAACTCCCAGCCAAACATTAAAACTCTCATATATCTTATGCCTCCTTATATTTATCCAACAATTCATCTACGACCAAGAGCGCAGATGTACTAAGTGCCGAAGAAATAGCTCCATGTGGTTCAAATGGAGGATCTCCGTCATATAATTCTGCAAAAGCACCTACTCCATGTTTATTCAAATCCTCATAGAAACCTTCAACAAGCCACTGAGCTCTCTTCCAAAACGATGGTCCTTTTATCCTAAAGCATGTTTCTATATAAGGAGCCAATAAGAAAGGTCTTGTACTTCCTTGATGGTACGCCATATCCCTTTCAAGTTGTGATCCTTCATATACTCCACGATATTTTATATCCCTAGGAGATAGTGTACGTAAGCCTCTTGCCGTCACTAACTCTCTGTCTATTACGCGTAACACCAACGGCGCTAGTTCTTCCTCCACCGGAGAATATTTCACCCATATCGCATATAATTGATTAGGACGAACAGCCATATTCTGGCCCTCGTTATCTACATAATCTGCAAGATATCCTAATCGCTCATTAAAGAAAACACGAGTGTAATTATCCCTTACCAGAGCAGAGATTTTAGTCCATTTGTCGAGAAATTCCTTATCAGCATACCGACCTTTAGATTGTTCCATCTCAAGAGCAAAGCATATTGCGTTATACCAAAAAGCATTAGTTTCTACTTGATAACCCGCACGTTCTGTTACTGCACGCCCATCTATGTAAGCGTTCATCCAAGAGAGAGCTACTCCATCCATTTGCGCCCATAGCAGTCCATTAGGGTGCATAGATACCTCTCTACGAACTCCTGGCAAATAACTTTCCAGTATAGCCTTTATCGTTACACCATATTTTTTCCAGACTTTTTTAGGATCAGCCCCATGCTCTATGTATTGCTGAAGCACAACTGCCATGTATAATGGCGCCTCAACCTGTGTAGTGCGAGAGGTGAGTCTTTGATAATTATCTTCAATTAAATTATCCAAAATCTGTTCGAATTCTTCTGACTTTCCAGCACACAAAGTGAGTCCAGTTAGAGAAAAAAGTGTTTCGCGAAGCAATCCAGCATACAACCATGAATACCCTGCTTCTATCTTCAGTCTATCATTATGATGCGTTATGAGAGTATCAGCACAATGCAGAAGCTGTTGATGTGCATTAGAAATCTTTCCAGCCTGCCTAGCCAGTGTTCGAAATTCGGATGCAAATGTCTTAGGATCTGCTTCAGCGTTAGAAACACCTACTATAAAACTACGTCCTTTTCTAAGTGTAAGTTCAAAATACCCTGGACTTAAAAGATCTTCTTTACAATCAAACCCTCTTCTATATTCATCGGAATACGTTACACCGTAATACCAATAAGACTCTTCCACAAATTTCTCTTTAGAATCAGAAAGTTGTATATATAAATCAGGGTAAGACTCATAAAGCCTGAAGCTGCGACCACTAGCACAAATCTGCGAAGCTGATGACGCTACATCATTGGCATGTGTAAGATCATGTATGTTTCTAAAAGCAAGAAGCGGTCTTAATCTTATGCTGACATGAGATGGGCCCTCCAATAATTCGTATTTAATATATAACCTGTCAACCTCAGGGCAAAGCAACAAACTCTTCCTTATAACTATATCCCCTATCTTATAAGTAATTCTGGTTATAGGATCCGCCTCGAAATCGACTACATATTTATGTCCCCTGGGATCATAAATATCGCCGTAACAATGTATTCCTAGATTAAACTGCTTTCCTTCCACTATTATAGACTCGTCAAGCGATGACAACAGTAAAAACCTGTCACCACCGAAACGATCTAAAGTCAAAGCAAGCAAGCCATGATACCTTCGCGTATTACAAGTCACTATAGTAGTGTTACAATACGCACCGGTCTTGTTAGCACAGATAATCTCTCTTCTCAATGAGTAGGAGAGATTCACAAGCTCAGCCTTGTTGAATTTCAAAAAAGCCATATAAATTATAATTTTATAAGTACTTCGGCACACCTGCATGGCAGATAAAGCCTGAGCATATGATTAATCGTTATATGTTTTTCTTTAGCCTGAAGCCGGCTAAATCCACCGAACTCGGCAGCATCTGAATCGAATTGCATCTGATACTCTCCATCTGGAGTTTCAAAAGCGTAATTTTCATACGATTCCGATGGTGAAAAATTGAACGCAAATATAACATTTTGACGGCGCAAAATCAACACTTTTTTTTCTTCATCGGAGCGTAGTAACTCTGGTGGCGCTTCCAATATTCTATACTTACGGAAAAACTTTACAAACTCACCATCAAAGGCTTCTAACTCCCCATATCTTAAAAGTGGGTTATCCGCAAGCGACCATTGCCTACGGGCATACTTAAATGACCAACCATTTCCTTCTCGCGGAAAATCTATCCATTCTGGATGACCGAATTCATTACCCATAAATGTTAAATAACCATTACCTGCAGTAGCTGCTGTAAGGAGCCTTATCATTTTATGAAGTGCCATTCCCCTATCTATAATCAGATTAGAACTCGATTTATTCATAGAATAATACATCTCCTTATCCATCAATCTAAAAGCTATAGTCTTATCGCCCACCATAGCTTGATCGTGGCACTCGGCATAACTTATCGTCTTCTCATCTTCCCGCTTTCTAGTTAACTCCCACCACATTTCTCCCATAGACCACTGCTGATCAGAACGTTCCTTTATCCATTTTATCCAATGATCTGCCACTCCCATTGCCATTCGATAATCAAATCCCACCCCGCCACAATCCAAAGGTGCGGCAAGGCCAGCCATACCACTAACATCTTCTGCTATCGTGATAGCATCAGGGCGTAGTTTATGAATAAGTATATTTGCACATCCTAAATATGCTACAGCATTCTCATCTACGCCACCATTAAAATAAAGTTCATAATTTCCAAAGTCAGTACCCAATCCATGATCCCAATACATCATCGAGGTTACACCATCGAAACGGAAACCATCCAAATGATATTCCTCGAGCCAATATTTGCAATTACTTAAAAGAAAGTTGATGACCTCGTCTTTACCATAGTCAAAGCATCTCGACCCCCATGCTGGATGATAACCTGCCGCTCCCTTATAAAAATACAGATCGTCACGGCCATCAAAACGGCTAAGACCCTCAGCCTCATTACTTACACTATGAGAATGAACAATATCCATTATAACAGCTATTCCCATAGAGTGTGCTTCATCCACCAGATGCTTAAATTCTTCAGGGGTTCCAAATCGACTACTCAATGCAAAAAAATTGGACACTTGATATCCAAAACTACCATAATATGGGTGTTCTTGTAATGCCATAATCTGAATAGTATTATAGCCAAGCCTTTTTACCCGAGGAAGGACTATTGTACGAAAATCATCGAAAGATGCCACTTTTTCCTCTTCAGAGCACATCCCGATATGACACTCATATATAAATGGCGCCTCCTTAGACCTTTTGAATTCATTCTTCCATTTGTACGAAACAGGTGGTTCCCACACCTGAGCGCTAAACACTTTAGTATATGGGTCTTGAACCGCACGCGTTACATAAGCAGGCAATCTTTCTGCTCCGCCTCCAGGCCACTCTATCCATAATTTATAAAGTTCACCATGGTGTAGAAAGAAATCCGGAAGTTTTAATTCCCAGTTCCCATAACCCACAGGAGAGAAAGCATATGAACGAACCCTTTTCCAATTATTACATTCCCCAATAAGATAAATCATATTGGCATTCGGAGCCCATTCTCGTATGACCCATCCGTCATCCGTCTTGTGAAGTCCATAATAAAGATGAGAATTCGCCTCACTATGGCGGCTCCACACATCCAGAATATTTTTATGCCTTTCTTCTATGGCATCCTTCCACGGCTCAAGCCAAGGGTCTGACTCATATATCTTTTTCATGCTTTCAAAGTTAATGATTTTTCATGTAAAAGCCATACAAAGAAGTCGTTAAAAAAAGTGGTCGGCCACTTTTAATGTGACCGACCACCTGATTTATATGGACGAACCGATTATTGCTCATCTGGACCTTCATTTCCACCCTGAGGACCGTAATCAGGACCGCCTTGTGGACCCTGTGGACCTTGTGGGCCTTGTGGACCTTGTGGACCTTGCGCTCCACCCTGTCCAGACATAGAAGAGTAAACCTCACTCATCACTTTGTTAAGTTCTTCTGTAAGCCTATCTATGTCCGCAACATTTTGAGCCTTGACTGCCTCTTTAAGGGCATTAAGCGGAGTCTCAAGTGCACTCTTCTTATCTGCAGGTACCTTATCGCCATTCTCTCTTAAGAATTTTTCTACCTGGAAGCATAGAGCATCAGCATTATTAATCTTGTCGACACGTTCCTTCTCAGCTTGGTCTGCAGCTTCATTTGCCTTAGCCTCATCACGCATCCTCTGGATTTCAGCATCCGTTAATCCTGAAGAAGCCTCTATACGAATCTTCTGCTCTTTGCCAGTGGCTTTATCCTTTGCAGATACTGATAGAATACCATTTGTATCTATATCGAAAGACACTTCAATCTGAGGTATTCCACGAGGAGCCGGAGCTATACCATCAAGATGGAACACACCGATCTGCTTGTTATCCTTAGCCATAGGACGTTCACCCTGAAGAACACGTATTTCTACGGATGGCTGATTATCTGCAGCCGTTGAGAATACTTGCTCCTTGTGAATAGGAATGGTAGTATTAGACTCTATAATTTTGGTCATCACACCACCTAATGTCTCGATACCTAATGAAAGTGGAGTAACATCAAGCAAAAGCACATCCTTAACATCACCTGCAAGCACACCACCCTGAATTGCAGCACCTATAGCGACCACCTCATCTGGGTTAACGCTCTTGTTAGGCTCTTTACCGAAGAACTCTTTTACAAGTTCCTGAACTTTAGGGATACGTGTAGAACCACCTACGAGGATAACCTCATCGATCTGCGATGCACTGAGTTTAGCATCAGCAAGAGCCTTGCGGCATGGTTCAATACTTCTGCGGAACAAATCGTCGCACAAAGCTTCGAATTTAGCACGTGTAAGAGTCTTTACCAAGTGCTTAGGCATACCATCTACGGCTGTAATATAAGGAAGGTTAATCTCTGAAGAAGACTGACTTGAAAGTTCTATCTTAGCCTTCTCGGCAGCTTCCTTAAGTCTTTGAAGTGCCATAGGATCTTTTCTAAGATCCATTCCACCATTCTCTGATGCGAATTCTGATGCCAACCATTCTATAATTGCGTGATCAAAGTCATCACCGCCAAGGTGCGTATCACCATTTGTTGACTTAACTTCAAATACGCCATCACCTAACTCCAATATTGAGATATCGAATGTACCACCACCAAGGTCATACACAGCGACCTTCATATTCTTATTCTTCTTATCAAGACCATACGCAAGGGCAGCTGCGGTAGGCTCGTTAATAATACGCTTTACATCCAAACCTGCGATCTTACCTGCCTCTTTGGTAGCTTGACGCTGAGAGTCTGAGAAATAAGCAGGAACAGTAATCACAGCCTCAGTAACCTCCTGGCGAAGATAATCTTCCGCCGTTTTCTTCATCTTTTGAAGAATGATAGCCGAAATCTCCTGAGGAGAATACTGTTTTCCATTAATTTCCACACGTGGAGTATTATTTTCCCCACGCACTACCGTATAAGGAACACGATTAACTTCATTACTTACCTGATCATAAGTCTCACCCATAAATCTCTTGATAGAGAATACAGTATTCTTAGGATTGGTGACTGCTTGACGCTTTGCAGCATCACCCACTTTACGCTCACCACTTTCGGTGAATGCAACGACTGAAGGAGTAGTACGATGTCCTTCACTATTTACTATAACGGTAGGTTGATTACCTTCCATTACTGCGACACAAGAGTTTGTTGTGCCAAGGTCAATACCAATAATCTTTCCCATAATATAATCAATTTTAAATTTTCAGACTTTCTTTTAATTGCACCCGCAACCCGCGAGCACGACAAGAGAATTATCCAATCTCGTGCCATCTGAATATTTGTGACATTTTGTCACGCACTTAAAAAATGGAGAAGCCGGAATAATCCGACTCCTCCACTGCAAAACGATATATACTTTTATTTAGAAACTTTCCAAAACTATTCTTCTACAAAACACTCCTCTGCTCATTTAACAAGACAGCGTCCTGATGCTTCATCACTTGATTTGATGCAAAAGTACCTACATTACATTAACCATTCAATCGCTATTATTAGGTATTTTCCAATATATTACCCAGAAAGATATCTTATCAAACAAATAATAGCCCGTAATTTAATTCCGAGAACAGATTCCCTTAAAAGAAGGAGTATACACAACTGATAGGAAATAGAATATAGACCGAGAAGAATTTAAACAATAATGTAATCTATTCCTAAGATTTCATAAAGGGGATGTGGAGATACTATATATTACAAGAAATTGTGTAATTTTGGATTAAAAATATAATGAAATGAGAAAACACTTTATTGATAACCTCAGGTGGGCTACCATTCTATGCGTCCTAATATACCACGTTTTCTATAACTATAATGCCGAAGGTGTATTTGGAGGCATAGGAAAGTTTACAGACATACAATATCAAGATTCCATACTATATGTACTTTATCCTTGGTTCATGGCGCTTCTTTTTCTGGTGTCAGGAATAAGTTGCCGTTATGCACTAAACACTCGAAATGAAAAAGAGTTCATAAACAGCAGGATACAAAAACTTTTAATTCCATCCACCATAGGGCTTTTTGTATTTCAATGGATTTTAGGTCTTCTTAATAGTCTTAACTATATTAATTCCGCTGAACTTCAGAAAGTCCCCCTCTTTGTGAAATACTTAATATGCGTTGGAAGTGGAACTGGACCACTCTGGTTTATACAAATTCTCCTTCCCTATTCTCTTATCTGCGTTCTACTTCATAAAATTCACCCACAACCACTTAGAGAGCCCAACATTTCCAGTCCATCCAGCAAATTAATATGGGGCACAGGGCTAACCATTGGAGGATTCCTGTTGCTATGGGGAGCAGCGCAAAGCCAGATCGACAATCCATCAACAGCGCAAGGACTATTAAACCTTTATCGTCCACTATATTACATAGTCCCATTCCTTTTAGGATACTATATCTTTTCTCTTGAATCCATTCAAAGTTTTATACAAAAGTTCCATTTTCCACTTCTAATACTAGCCTTAGCAGGGGCAGTAGCGTACACATGGCATTACTTCGGAACAGATTATACCTCTCCTTCCTGCCTTCAAAGCATATGGACTTCACTGTATGGATGGATAGCAATATTGGCTCTTTTAGCCAATTTCAAAAATTATGCTAACAAGACTTCCCCATTGGCCAATTATCTCTCACACAGTAGTTATGGAATATATATTGTACATATGATTGTCTGCACTGGGATTTGTCTTCTCATGAAAAACAGCGGATTTCCTATCTGGTGCATTTATACAATTGATGTCATAGCCACTTTAGCTGGAAGCATAGGCCTGTATGAACTATTACGACGCATCCCTATTCTTAACTGGTGCATTTTCGGAATAAAAAAACGATAAAAATGAATCTAATACTCGCATTTATAACAGGTGCAATATTTAGCGCTATTGCGGCATATTTAATTGCTAATCACTCTATTAAATCCCGTTCAGCGCTATATGAAGAAAGTTTGCGCAATGCCAGGCAAGATCTTGCCAAGGCAGAAAGCGTGGGCGCGGCGGCATTGGCCGAAAAAGACAGGCAATGGGAAAAACGATTGGCCGAGAAAGAAGAAGCTGACAGCAAGACTCTATCTTTGCTTCAATCCAAATTCGATGAAGCAATCAAGGGGATGAGTGCTCAATTAAAAAACGACACTACCGAAATTTTGAAATCGAAGCAGGAAGAATTGGCCAAGAGTAATAAAGAAAGCCTCGGGCAAGTAGTAGATCCACTGAAAGAAAGGCTCGAATCGCTCAAAGAAAAAATCGAGAACTCAGATAAAGAGCAAGCAAGACTTAATGGGCAGATGGGAGAGAGAATCAAAAATCTTATGGAGCAGAGCGATGCAACACGAAAAAGCGCAGAAAAACTCGCCAATGCCCTAAAACATGGAAGTAAGGTACAAGGCGACTGGGGCGAGCAAAAACTGGACGAACTACTTTCTTCTCAAGGACTCATAAAAGGGATTCACTACGATGTCCAGGAAACACTTTGCGATGCATGCGGAAATACCATAAAGACAGCCGAGGGGAAGACACTTAGGCCAGATGTCATAATACATCTTGACAAGACCAGAGAAGTCATTATAGACTCTAAAGTATCACTTACCTCATATATCGATTACGTCAACGCCACCACCGAAGCAGAAAAAGCTGCAGCTCTTAAATCGCATATAGATAGCATAAAAAAACACATAAAAGAATTAGCGGCAAAAGATTATTCTTCTTACATAAAACCACCTAAACAGAGCGCTGGATATGTGATAATGTTCGTGCCTATATATGGAGCGCTTTGGTCTGCTTTAACCGAAGATACACAACTTTGGAGAAAAGCAGCAGACATGAATGTATATATGGCTGATGAGCAGAGCCTTTACAGCGTACTGCGCATCGTAAATCTTACATGGCAACAGATTGCGCAAGCTCAAAACCATCAAGAAGTTTATGACCTGGCTCACGAAATCGTGGAAAGAGTTGCCCTATTCAAAACTAAATACGAACATATCGGCAAATCCTTGGGCGATATTCAAAAAGAATACGACGAATGTATGAAACGACTAGACGATCGTGGCCCTACTATAGTTAATAGTGCGAGAAAACTTATACGCTTAGGGACTAAAAACAGTGATAAACATCCGCTCGAATTACCTGAGGACTAATGCAATCAATTTTTATATCATTGAACGGCGCGTTTCCTTTAGGAAGAAAATGGACGGTTTAACCATATTTTCACATTTTTTTGCTAATTTCGCGTCACATATTTAGCTCAAAAAACATTATTAAAACAATAACTACTTGTATCAATTAATGAGCAACAACTTGAAAAAATTGTGGGTAGCGACGATAGCCGTACTCGCAATCAGTGTTAGTTTTTCTAACGCACAAGCACTTAGAACCATTACAGGTATCGTAGTGGACGAAACGAATCTAGGTATTCCTGGTGCTTATGTGGTCGTAAAAAACGAAACACGAGGATCCATTACCGATGTCGATGGTAAATTTACCCTTGACGTCAAAGATAGCGACATTCTCCAAGTAACCTTTTTAGGTTACCAAGATCAGGAGGTTAAAGTCGGTAATCAAACCTTTATAACCATCAAGATGGTTCCATCGGAAGACATGCTTGATGAGGTTACTTTCGTGGCTTATGGCGCACAGCGTAAGGCAAGTGTCATCGGCTCCATCAGCACCATCAAAGCGGATGCTCTTTCAAGCCCAGCAGGACAGCTCTCAACAGGATTGGCCGGAAAATTAGCCGGAGTCGTATCCATGCAGAGAACTGGTGAGCCAGGCGCCGGATCAGACTTCTGGATCCGAGGCGTGAACACCTTCGGGGCCAATTCAAAACCACTTATCCTCGTCGATGGCGTGGAACGCGACATGGATCTCGTAGACACGGAAGACATCGCTTCTTTCTCAATTTTAAAAGACGCCACTGCTACAGCACTTTATGGTGTGAGAGGTGCAAATGGTATCGTCCTTATCACAACCAAGCGTGGACAGGAAAGCAAGCCACAAGTTAATTTCAAGGCTGAATATGGTCTTACTCAACCGGTAAAGGTTCCTAAGCTAGCCAACACAGAACAATGGATCGACTACTATAATGAACTATATGTAGATTCAGGAAGTGAACCAGTAATCGACGATTATCAAAGAGAGATGTACCTAAGCGGAGCTGACCCTGACCTATATCCTTCTGTAGACTGGGTTAACACTGTCTTTAAGAATATGGCTAACACCGAAAGGGTCAACATGAATGTTACTGGTGGAACTAAAGGTGTACGCTACTATGTGGGAGCTTCTTATTATATGGAAGACGGTATATTCAACGTAGTAAAGGATAAGGAATATTCTAAATACGATAACCAGATTCGCTACGATAAATTCAATTTCCGCTCTAACGTGGATATAGACATAACAAAGAGCACTGTTCTCGCATTGTCTCTTTCCACTCAGTACTACACGAAAACCACACCTGGACAGAGCCTATCGGATATATATGCATACACCATGTACTCCACTCCAATAGCGTCTCCTCCAGTCTTCAGCGATGGCACTCTTGCTAATCCTGAAGGTGGTTACAACCCTTACCGCATGCTTAACTCTTCAGGATATAGAAGAGCGACAAACATCGTGGCTCAATCCCTTATATCTCTTACCCAGGACTTCTCCGACATTATCACCAAAGGACTTAAAGCCAATGTCAAATACTCTTGGGATGCAGACAATGGTAATGTTTTGGGGCGAATATTGAATCCTACCCTATACTACACTACAGGTCGCGATGACGATGGGAATCTAATTTACAAGCCTTGGAACGAAGGTACTAATTACATGTCACTATCCAGATCCAACACTAGCTGGACCACGACAAATCTCGAAGCAAGCCTTACATACGAAAGAGAGTTCAATTACGCTCATAATGTAAGCGGACTTTTGCTTTTCAGTACTCGTAACAAGTACAACAACGTTCCAGCCACATTCGAGCAGTCATTTGCCTATAAGAACATGGGACTCGCCGGACGTGCTACATACTCATACAAGGATCGTTATTTCGGAGAGTTCAATTTCGGATATAATGGTTCAGAGAACTTCGCTCCCGGAAAACGTTTCGGATTCTTCCCATCTATAGCTGTAGGTTATATGATCAGTAACGAGCCTTTCTGGGATCCTATTAAAGAGAGTGTAAACCAGTTGAAATTCAAAGTATCTTATGGTAAAATCGGTAACGATCAGATCGGTGGTTCAAGACGATTTGCCTACAACTCCACAATCAATACATCAGCATCTGGATTTACATTCGGAACTACTCCTATCGGAATTACCGGTATCACAACTGGTGAAGTAGGTAATAGTTCCGTACAGTGGGAAGAGGCGCTAAAATTCAACGCAGGTATAGAAGTAACCCTACTTCATGACCTATCTTTCCAGATAGATTATTTCTCCGATCATCGTAGCGGTATTTTCATCGAACGTCAAAGTACACCTCCTATCGTAGGTCTTAATAAACAACAATGGGTAAACCTCGGAGAAATGGAGAACAAAGGTATAGACATGAGCCTTCAATATGAACATACCTTCGGGGATCTATATGTCTCTGCTCGTGGAAACTACACATTTAATCGCAACAAGAAGCTTTACGATGACCTTCCAGACCAGATTTGGTCATATCAGAACCTTACAGGATTCGCGTATAACCAGCAGTTTGGACTCATAGCAGAGGGACTTTTCGAAAGTCAAGAAGATATTGACAATTGGCCTAAGCAAGACTTTGGCGATGTACGCCCTGGTGACATAAAATATCGCGATGTCAATGGCGATGGTGTAGTAAACACCTTCGATAAAGTGGCTATAGGCTACACCACTATCCCTGAAATCAACTACGGATTCGGAGTTAGTCTTGGATATAAAGGTATCGACTTCTCTATGTTCTTCCAAGGTGTAGCTCATGTTACACGTATAATAGGAGGACAGAACCTCTTCGGAGCATCTTCACAGATACATAAACTAGGACAGATCTACGAAGACGTGGCTCTTAACCGCTGGACTCTTGAGAACCAGAATCCTAATGCACCATATCCTCGTCTTTCACTTAATAAAGTAGAGAATAACCAACAGGCATCTACTTATTGGCAGAGAGATATGAGTTTTATGAGACTTAAAAACATGGAAATAGGATACACCATCCCTAAGAAGGTAACTAAAAAGATTGGTCTATCTACAGTACGCTTTTACGCACAAGGACTCAACCTGTTGACTTTCTCTAAATTCAAACTTTGGGATCCGGAACTTGACTCAAGTTATGGTAACGTTTACCCTACCATGCGTACTTATACATTCGGTGTAAATCTCAACTTCTAATAAATATGAAACATCTAAAAAACATTATATTAGTATTAACGGCAGCCTTTGCGTTGAGTTCATGCGATGGATTCTTCGATGTGGATTTAAAAGACCAAGCTACACTAGAAGAAGTATTCTCACAAAGCACTACGACGCATAAATACCTAGCGCACTGCTACTCCTACATTCCTGTGGATGAAGAGATCGTAGGTAGTGATGGATGGACGGTAGGCCGTAGCGATGAATCGCGTTATTCATGGTACCAGTGGGTTTACTATGAACTATATAGAAATGGCAGCTACTCCAGTGCCACTCCTAGTAGCACGACCTACTTCAATTTCTTCAGTAAATTCTATACGGGTATAAACCAGTGTACCATATTCATGCAGAATGTTCACAGAGATACGCAAGATAGCGAAGCTGTGCGCAACTACATGTCCTACGAAGCTCGTTTCTTAAGAGTTTTCTATTACTATTGTCTTTTCCGCCAGTATGGTCCAGTTTATATTTGGGGAGATGCTCCAGCCGATGAGGGTATAGCACCTAATGATTGCGACAGGCATACCGTTAAGCAGAACATCGACTTCATGGTAAGTGAGTTAGACAAATGCATAGATAACCTTCCAATGAGCGTAGGCGAACTCGAGTCTGAGGCCAATTACCAAGGTCGCGCTACAAAAGGTGCTGCTATGGCACTTAAAGCTAGGATCCTGCTATGGGCAGCCTCGCCTCTTTATAATGGAGGTGCGGATTGGCTTAAAGGAATTAAGAATATTTACGGAGATGAAATATTCCCTTCAGAAGAAGATCCTAATCTATGGGAAGAAGCAGCCAAAGCTTCAAAAGCCATAATAGATCTTCAAAAATGGGAACTCTGTAAGGCTAAGACAGCATCTGGCGATGCCAAAACAGATGGATTCAATGCATATCAGAGAGTAACTTTCGATCCATGGAACGAAGAAACCATATGGGGCTGGTGGAAAAGGACTTCCTCAGCATACAACTATATGGGTGGTGCAGGTGCACTTTTAGGTTGCTCCTGCCCTAATTTCTCAGATAAAACCATTCTTTGGGGATTCGGTGGTATAGCCCCTTCACTCAAACTAGTGGATACATACGCCATGTTCGAATCTGGACGCTTCCCTGTTACAGGATATGAAAAAAACAGCAATGGTAACGACTACTCTCGCCCTATCGTGGATGCTTCATCCGGATACCAAGCAACTGGATGGACTGAAGGATATAACCAGCCTATAAATGCTCCATGGGCGCCTGCTTTCAAAGCTCATAACTCTACAATAGGACGCGAACCACGCTTTTATGCCAGCATACTTCCTAACGGATACTATTGGCCGGATAAAAACATAAAGAAACGATTTACCTGCTACAGCGGTAAGGAAGCCACCGCGCCATGGGCTGCATCTGGAAGTGCCGTTCGCGTAGGTTATGCTTGGGTTAGATTCTACCCTGTCGATCATCCACTTAAAGTTCAAACAGACTATACAGGTTTAAAGCACGTATATCCGGCATTCCGCATGGCTGAAGTATATCTAAACTATGCTGAGGCATGTAATGAAAAGCCAGTTCGCGATGAGGCAGAAGCACTTAAATATCTTAACCTCGTACGCGAGCGCGTCGGGCTTAATAAAGTGGAAGATGCTTACCCAGAGGTAATCGGGAACAAAGAGCTTCTTAGGACTTTGATTAAAAAAGAAAAGATGGTGGAATTCGCCATGGAAAATATGCGTCACTACGATGCATGCCGCTGGCTTGATGCAGAAGAAGAATATCCATGCGACAACTGGACTCTTAAATGTAAGGCCGACAACTACGAAGACTCTTACACTAGAGTTACCGATGAATTTATCGGTACACCTGCCAAGTTCAGCAAGAAGGACTACTTCTTCCCTGTATATTCAGGCGATCTTGCTAAAATGCCTAAATGGACACAAAACTATGGTTTTTAATAAGAAATCAATATGACGAATAAATTCATACTCGCATCCATCACACTAGCAGCCTTGACGATATGCAGCTGCCAGCATAATTTGGAGCACAATATGGTGCCTGATAAATTAGGCTTCTCATATACTTCGCAGCTTCAGCAGCCATCGGTTTTTAACGACGGCATGGAAGTGGCTGTCATAAAAAGCGGAAAAGGGAATTCTTCTGCAACACTTAGAATAGAGCGTCTTACCGAAGATGAATTAAAAAAGTGGTGCATGAATAATGGAGCCTATACAGAAACCATTAACGAAGAGACAGAGGAAAAAACGATCACTCTCTCATACGAATTAGCGCCGGAAACCAAATACGAAGTTTCAGAAGACGAACTGAGTTTTGCCACCAGCGATATTCGCAAGACTTTTAAAGTTAATTGGAATACAACATTTTTTGCCAATTCCTCTAAAAACAACAATGAATACGTAATAGGGTTCAAACTGGTAGATTCATCTATCGAATTAGGGGAAAACAGAGATACTCTAATAATACACCCAACTCTTAGCCATATAAGTTTTAAGGATAAAGACTTGAAAACAGTCTTCCCTACATCCAAAGACTCAGAGACCATTAACGAATACGAAGCAGAAGTAAACATCGATAAGGTTATACCATCAGAGGATGTGGTAGTAGAATTAGGGGTAGACAACTCTTACATATCTAAAGAAGGTGAACTCCGTGGAAAAGAATATCTCGCAGCTCCAGAGGGACTTTTCTCTTTTATCAATAAAACCGTTACCATAAAGGCTGGAGAAACAGTATCACATTTTGACTACAAGATTGACCTCACCGTGCTTTACGATAAAGAAGGAAAATTCAAAGAGACTAATGTCAACTACATGATTCCTATCGTATTCTCTAAAAAAACGCCAGAACTTCTCGGAAACGGAAAGGCTACAGTGGGATATGTGATTGTTACTGTCGCAGACGATGATGTGGTTATACCACCAGACGGGCCTACAAGCATTATTCATGGGCCTTGGGAGATTCTAGAAGGAAAGGACATGCATATCGGAGGAGATCCTCTTTGTAGTGCTCCAGCATGGTATGGGAACTACAATACGACTAAACTGGTCGACTGGAATTTCGATTTCGGAAATAACAATGACGCTTCCAAGAACGGATATTGGGGCTCATATTTCTGGACACCTGTTCCATTCCCTATGGTTTTCGTATTCGACACAGGAGCAACATACACCTTCAATAGATTTTATAAGGTTGATGCTGATACCTTCCAGGGACAATTCAGAGACTTCGAAGTATATGTGGCTAACGAATATGTGGGAGCTGATACCAATTGGAAACTCGCATGCAAAGGAAAAACCGACTTTAAAGGTTGGCAAGACTACAAGAAAACTAAAGTAGATGATAAACAAAACATAGACACAGTTCTTGAAATGTTTTCATATCCTATACCTGCCGATAAAGAAGCCGAAGGCAGTGAAGTTAACTACACACGTGGCCGCTACATTAAGCTTTGCATAACAGCAAGTTCTAAGGTAAGTGGCAAAGACTGTGGATATATCATGGAATTCTATGCCGATGGTTGGGCGATGTAAATCACTAATTGTGCTTTTCCTCTCTTTGATAACATTTTCCTGTGTATCAAAGGGAGGAAAGCCTTCTTATGAGGCAAAACCTGCCCTGAGAATAAGCCCCATAGAAGTGTCTTCCACTCGTGGGACTTTTCTTATAGAAAGCATAAATGCCACTGGCGTGGATCTACTCTGTTTAAAAAGTACAGAGACAGCTCCTAGTGCAAATGAAATAATTCTCAAAGGGAATCATTGTCTAGATGGCGAATACGAGGTTACAGGGCTAACATCCGAGTGCAACTATGTCCTTTATGGGGTGGCCAGTAACAGTGCTGGGAAGAGAAGTAATATCTATGAATTGAAATTCAGCACCATTACAGGACCAGAAAAACTTTACGATTGGGAAAAGAATCGCAACGAAAAGCCCAAATATAGTAACCTGGCATTATGTTACGGAGGCTCGGCACACCGAGTACCCTTCCTATGGGATGAAGACAGGTTCGATTATCATGTCAGCTATACTGATGTAGAAGGAAAAATGCATTGGCTTTTCGATGCGTTCCTTGCCATAGAATTTGTGGACACTAAAAACAATATGTCCTATATGCTTGGTAATGGGCGGCCTTCAGCTGATAAAGATTCATGGATAGAGTTGATGGATTATTGGTTTGACAGGGAGAATGGATTTGCCGCATTAGACCGTTCCGTCGAGAAAACGGCTAAAAAAATGGGCAATCCAGAGACACGTCGCAAAGTAGTAATCACTCTTCCTGATCCTATTATCTATCAAAACTTTAAAGACATGAATTCCAGTACGACATATTGGGGATTCATAGATGGAAAGCAGATGGACTTCAAAAAACCTGCGGATAGACTTGCCGCTATGAAGTGGTATATAGATGAAGTGCGTGATAGATGGGACAAAGCTAACTACAAAAACCTGGAATTCATAGGATTTTATATTATAAGCGAAGATCTTGCAATTCCTGGATACGGATGGAGCCCTGAGCTCAAACACTGGGAAGACATATATCCCGAAATTAGCAACTATATACATGCCTGTAACGAAACGCTTACATGGATCCCCTATAACTCTGCTGGAGGTCATCAACTTTGGAAACAATTCGGTATCGACTATGCGATGATGCAGCCGAATTACTTCTGGCACTCGGAGTATGATATGAATTCCTACATGGCTATGGTTCTAAGTGATGGATTATCAATGGAATTCGAGTTAGATCAGGCAATACTTGAAAAGAATAACGATTCCTACGGATACCGTGCACGATTCTATGAATATATGTCCATGTGTAAAAAAATGAATCTCTATGGAAAAAGAGAATTATCCTATTACTTTGGGACTAACGACTTCTATGAACTAAGCGTATCGACCTATCCTAAAGATCAGCAATTATATAATGACCTATGTCTTTTCATAATAGGTAGTATCCACTAAGAAGTTGTTTTGGAACGATTCGTCTCTTCTCTTATGGTTCTTTCCGGCCATTTCAAAACAACTTCTAAGAATTTTTTTAAAAATTAGAAATGAAAAAGCACAACATAAAACTTGTTTTTACATTAATGACCATCCTTACGCTTTCAATCTGTGCATGCAACTCTGACCCAGAAGTCAAAGCAGCTAAGGATTTGGCCAAAAGAGTTATTCCTGAACACTCTTCTCATATAAAGTTTGTACATCTTGAAGATAGTACCGACTGTTTTACACTTGAAAGCAAAGGGAACAAAATAGTAATCGGAGGTAACGACGCTAATTCAATGGCATTCGGACTTAACTACTATTTAAAGAATTACTGTCTCACCACGGTATCATGGAATGTTGCCGATCCCCTTTATATGCCTGAAGAACTTCCTTCTGTTCCGACTAAGATTTCACATGAAGCAAAAGCAAAAGATAGATTCTTTCTCAACTACTGCACCTATGGCTATACTATGCCTTGGTGGGGATGGAAGGAGTGGTCGTGGATGATAGACTGGATGGCTCTTAATGGTGTCACTCAACCACTTAACATCACAGGAGAAGAAGCAGTGATGATGAAAGTGTGGGAGCATTTCGGACTAGAACAAGACGAAATAAGGGAAAGCTTCACCGGACCACCATTCCTCCCATGGAATAGGATGATGGATATCGACCGATGGAAAGGGCCTCTTCCCCAAAAATTCATTGACAGCCAGAAAGACCTTCAGATAAAAATTCTTCAACGCGAACGCGAATTAGACATGAAACCGGTCCTTCCAGCATTCAATGGCAAGGTTCCGGCAGCATTTGCCAAGCGCTACCCTAAGGCACATATAAAGGAAGTGACCAAATGGGACGGCTTTGAAGATGAATATGGATGTTGGTTTTTGGACCCGGCTGATCCACTTTTTGCTGAAATACAAAAAGTATGGATAGAAGAACAGACAAAGATGTATGGTACTAGCCATGTCTATGGACTTGATATCTTCAATGAAGTAGATTTCTTCGAAGACATAGAAGGAGACGATTGGGATCCAGCAGTATTGGCCCGTATTTCACACCATGTTTATGAAACTCTTGAAGCAGCTGACCCACAGGCAGTATGGTTACAAGTAGGTTGGATGCTTTACTTTGACCAAAAACACTGGAAACCAGAAAATGTAAAAGCTTATCTAAAAGCCGTTCCTGATGGGAAAGTCGCCATGCTCGATTACTTCTGCGATGAAGCCGAGATATACAAAATAAACCAGAATTTTTACGGACAGCCATATTACTTTTGTTTCTTGGGAAATTTCGGTGGCAACACTAACCTATCTGGAGATTTTCACGAACTTAGCCGTCGAATTTCTGACGTATACCAATATGGTGGGGACAACCTTATGGGCTTAGGTGGTACACTCGAAGGATTCGGTGTAAGCCAATGGCTATATGAATATGTCTTGGACAGATCATGGGATTTAAATCAAAGCGACGAGCAATGGCTTAAAACTCTTGCCAACAGACATGTGGGAAAAGAAGACCCAAGCATTCAAAAGGCTTTTAAACTACTTGCAGATGAAATCTATGTAAAGACCACTTATTCAGGTATATGCCCTATAGCATGCATTCACCCATGCCTAGAAGGTCACTGGAGATGGACCACACTTCCTGAAGTTCCCTATACGTTTGAGCAAATCGCAAAAGTATGGGCAATGCTACTAGAAAGTCCGCACGATACGGATTGGTATAAATTCGACATAGTGAATATCGGGTCAGAAGTTTTAAAACTAGCCTTTCCATCTGAAAGAGAAGCCTTTACTCAATGTTATTATAAACGTGATCTTGAAGGTCTGAAAAGACATGCGGATAACATGAGGCATCTTTACGACCTCTGGGAAGATTTACTTTCTTGTCATAGTGCCTTTTCGCTAAAAGACTGGATAGATCAAGCCAGAAACTGGGGAGATACGCCAGAAGAAAAAGATTACTACGAGAATTGCGCCCGCATTATTCTTACATCATGGGGCGGTACAGGGCAACTTACCGATTATGCCAATCGTCAATGGAGTGGACTTGTACGCAACTACTACCGTGCTAGGTGGGAAATGTTTTGGAAGGAAATAATCGCTGACGTGGATGGTAGTGGACCTAAATTCGATCAAAAAGCATTCGAAAAACGCGTAAGAGAGTTCGAATTGGCATTCGGAGAACCTTCATACAAAATCGAGTGGACTGAAACGAACAAGGACGCCTACAGTACAGCATGCAAAATAGCTTGCGAACTAGGGATAATCGATCGCTCGGCTATTTCAATAGTGCCAGAACCAGCAGTAGCAGTTAAAACACAAGGTAATACTCTTCTAAGTGCAGATGCCGCCATTTATGCTAGCACACCTGAGTTAAAAGAACTCATTGGCACTTTCAATGAACTAAATAACAAATATGGTGCAAGAGTATGGAAGAGCTCATCTAACGAAAAGAAAGCACAACTAGTTCTTAATCTTGATTCTACTCTCGAAGAGGAAGCATACACCTTAGATAGCAAACCACTTGAAGGAAAAATTGAAATCCGTGGTGGTTCAAAGCATGGAGTATGGAATGGGCTAATGACGATCCTTCAATTAACAAAACAGAATCCTAATCAAATACACGGAATGCACATAGAAGACTCCCCTGCCTTCGGGTATCGCGGAGTGCATTTCGACGTGTGCCGACATTTCTTCTCAGTAGATGAAGTTAAAGACTATATAGACATACTTGCTCTTCACAAAATAAATACATTCCACTGGCACCTTACAGAAGATCAGGGATGGAGAATAGAGATAAAAAAATATCCTAAACTGATAGAAGTAGGGTCTAAACGTAAGGAAACTTTGATTGGCCCTCTGTATGCAATGATAGGATACGATGGCATACCTTACGAAGGTCACTACACACAAGAACAGGCTCGTGATGTGGTCGAATACGCTGCAAAACGACAAATTACAGTAATACCAGAAATTGAAATGCCTGGTCATGCTCAAGCGGCTCTGGCTAGTTATCCGGAATTGGGATGCTTAGGAGCTGACCACGACTATGAAGTATGGACAAGATGGGGTGTCAGTCATGAATTATTCTGCGCCGGGAAAGAAGAGACCTTCAAATTCCTGGAAGATGTGCTTGATGAAATTTGTGAGATTTTCCCAAGCGAATACATACATATAGGTGGAGACGAAGCTCGTAAGACGCGTTGGGAAGCTTGCCCTGCTTGTCAAAAGAGAATAAAAGATGAAGGTCTAAAAGACGAAAAAGAACTTCAGAGCTATTTTATAAGAAGAATAGAAAATTATCTCAATGCCAAAGGACGTAAAATCATCGGTTGGGATGAGATTCTTGAAGGTGGTGTTACAAAAACAGCAACAGTAATGTCGTGGAGAGGGACAAAAGGGGGAATAGAAGCGGCTAAATTAGGAAATGATGTCATAATGACTCCTTCTACGTACTATTATCTCGACCATTTCCAAACTGCCGATCCACAAAAAAATGGTGAACCTCTAGCCATAGGCGGTTATACTTCACTCAAGAAAAGTTATAGTTTTGATCCTTTTGACCAGCTTACACCAGATGAAGAAAAATATATAAAAGGCATTCAATGTAACCTCTGGACTGAATATATTCCTGATTATAAGCAAGCTCTACACATGTTACTTCCTCGACTTGCTGCACTTAGCGAAGTAGCATGGAGTGACGAGCATAGAACCTCTTATGAGGATTTCGTAAAACGTATCGAGAATGCCCTCATCCCTCTATATGAGAGTAGAAATTATAATTATGCAGATTATGCATTTCAAAATCCACCTATAGAATGATGTTCTTAAGTACATTACTTTCAGCTCTTGTCCTTTTAAGTTTGAACAAAGCTGATGGAGTTTATCAAAGTGGAGATACTGTTCGTGTCTACGCTAGTGAAAACAATGTTAAAACTCTTGTCCACGAAAAAGTTTACAATGGTCCACAAACCATCAAATTCGAATATGCTGATACTGAAATAGGTTGGGTAGTCGATCCACAGGATTTTAAACAAGCCATTCCGTGTCCAAAGGATTTTGATAAATTCTGGAACAAGGAAAAAAGAGAAATGAGACGACTACCTATGAATGCTGTCTTAAAAGAAATCCGTGTAGAAGGAAAGGACAACGAAAACTATATATGTTATGAGATGACCCTTGATTGCGTGGATAATACTCCTGTACGAGGCTATATAGCTATGCCACGACACGCTAAGAAGAAATCACTTCCAATCGTAGTATTCATGCACGCTGCTGGTGTGAGTGGAAGTTGGTGCAGAAGCAATCCAGTTCAAACCATGGACATGGCAGCATGGGGGAACGGGGCTATATGTGTGGATTTCAACGCATTTGGAATGCTTAACGATCAGAATGAGCAATACTATAAGGATCTGGAAAATGGAGAGTTGAAAGACTACTCCAGAAGACCATCAGATAGCCCAGAAACATTCTTCTTCAAGAATATGTATCTTCGTGCAGTAAGAGCTCTCGATTTTACATGCACTCTAAAAGAATGGGATGGGAAAAGGGTATTGGCCTATGGACAGAGCCAAGGAGGTGCTCAAGCATTTGCTCTTGCCGGTTTAGACAAGAGAGTAAGTGCTGTTGTAGGCATCGTTCCTGCATGGTGTAACAGTGCAGGGAGCGTAACTCCAGCAGGGGAAGATAGTTGGCCATTTGTATTCAAACAGTTTGCTACAAGTGAGCAAGGAATTTCCGTAATGAAATATTTTGATGGGTGTAATTTTCTAGCACGCAGCAAGGCTAGATTTTGGGTAGAAATTGGCCTCATGGATAGAACATGTCTTCCATCGGCCATCTATGCTGGGCTCAATGTATGTCCAAGTAAAGATATAACT
This sequence comes from uncultured Bacteroidales bacterium, assembly GCA_934680015.1. Lineage (GTDB taxonomy): Bacteria > Bacteroidota > Bacteroidia > Bacteroidales > UBA932 > Cryptobacteroides. Next base: position 53,934 of record CAKUSP010000011.1, read on the forward strand.
GTCAAACCTAGCCCATATCGTTACCACGATGAACCCAAGCCACGATATTGGAAGGAGTGGCATGATACTATCTGTAAAGAGCGATACGAATGGATAAACGATTATCTAAAATAAAAAAAAGGCCTTCAAATGAAGGCCTTTTTTTGAAGATTTCTTAGTAATATTTTTCTTCTATTTTTTTAAAGTTATATGACATTTCATAGCGCTGAGATTCAGTAGCTTTAGGAAGCACCAAAGAAAGTATTCGGGCTTCCAGTGGATCCTTTGCACAAACGGAATATAGCCGTCCATCTTCCTCACGAGAGAATGCTATAGATTCATTTTTTACTTCTATAGACTCTATTTCATCATGATTCTCTATCGTGTAAGGCCACGAGTCACAAAATGGTTTATGACCTAAGGCATAAATCTCCTTATCCCCAAAATTTAAAAAAGCATCCTTGACCTTGCCTTTTTTTATGACACTTACTATATTCTGAAGAGCATACCCTATAATAAAACCAGAGAAATCCAAATACTGATTATCTCCATGTGAAATATTGAAAAGGCCCTTAGTCTTAATCAAATAAGACTCACATATATTTAGGGCCTCTTTCATCATTTCACTAGTATCTATATCAACCTTTGAGGCATTCAACACAGAAACTTCACTATCTTTACGACTTCCATCAAACACTTTTTCTAAAGAGGATAATACTTTTACAATCTCTTTCCATAAGGTATAAGACTTGTTTTCAGGAAGTCCCACTAAAGAAACATCCAGCCACGAGCCGAAAATATCATCAGCTCTCGCCTTCAAAAGAGAAGTACTAGCAAGATATGCGATCTGTGTTTTCATACTGTTATAATTCTACTTCTTCTTATAAAAGCCCATAACAGAACCCACGGCACGATTCTCTGTTCCACCTGAGGTATTGCTTAAAAGTGAATTCTGACGAGCGCCAAATACGGTCATAGCGGTAGAACCGCCACCATCGAAATTGACCGCACCGGCACAGCCCAACCCCTTCATTATCTGGGCTATTTCCAATATACTTGCACCTTTACTTGCAGTAATACGGCCATCGCACACAAAAAGTATTATCTTACCATCTTCTGTGTAACCTACTGCTGTACGATCTGGGGTGACTGATGAATTCGTAAAAATGTCGCTTGCAATGATTTCATAATTACGCACGAACTTTCCATCTTCCATGGTAACATCCGTAACAACCTTTCCATCCTTAACCAAAAGTGGACCAGCACTCATAGCATAATATGGATTCCAACTATGAGACTGTGTAGGATAATCAGCGGAGACTCCATCATACGTGGCTTTTCCCTCAATATTCATCATAGGAGAATCATAGTAATATGTCACATTCTCGCTATCCCTGGCAGCCCATACTGCAGAAGGCTTTTGGTTCTTATCCACACCGAAAGTCCCTCGAAGTGTAGGCATTCCTGTAGAAGGCGAAATAACACCTTCACTAACGTGAAAATCACCTGTCACGCCAGTTGCCATGTTAAAATACCCAGCATTTGTCATGACATAGTTTTCATCTGTATAGAATTTTTCTAGAGTTTTAGCCGTGGCACTGAACTCCATACGGAATTCTACATTTCCTTTAGTAACATCAGCAATTGCGTACCATGCATTAAAAGGCCTACCATTTAACTTATCCTCAGTTTTATAAACTTCTATATCCTCAGGCATATTGTCGAATTTAACCGCTGTCCAGTTAAACGAAATAGCCTCAGGCTCATTCTCTAATTTAATTTCAACCTCATTACTATATGTGGTACCTTTCTCTGTAACAGTATAGGCTCTAACTTTGTATGACTTACCATATTCAACACCTGTATTAGGTATGGCTTGATATAACCTTACAGTAGTGGTTTTAGGCCCGTGTGCATGTGAATCTTCTATAGTAGGCGTATGCTCAGAGCTCCAACACAATCCCCACGCTTTTGCAGGATAAGAATCAGACTTCCCAAGTGTAAAGTTCAACATAGCAGAAGTAGGAGTATATTCTACCTCTGTAGAAAGATCCGCTACCGGAAGAAGCGAATAATCAAAAAGCGCTATCTCCTTATAAATAACTTGAGAAGAAAGCATAGGGCCTCCACTTATAGCCTGAATGCCTATAGAATATGTCTGGCCTTGTTTTAATTCTCCTTTAATTTCGTAACTATTGGCATCTGAAGGAAGAGAGGCAACTTTTTTCACTTCGCCTTTCGCTGGCTTAACATAAACATCGTAACCAATTTCATTATCGCAGTTATCCTGCCAAGTCAAATTCACCTGCGAAGAAAACTCCACCTGCTCAAGATTGAATTTAGTAGGGTTTTTTAACGGAGCATAATGTTTTTCTCCTTCTTCCTCTTTTGGAGTGCAAGAGAAAGCAAGTGTGGCCAAGCATACAGCCACCAATGGGTTAATAGATTTCATAAAATATTAATTGTAGTTTTGTTATTTTCTTACAGCACTATAGGCTTTTACCTTTACCGTTTTCTCGTTAGGGAGTGTCACAGTTCTGTCTTCAGAGCTCATATTAACCAAGATAAAAGCTTCTTTCCCTTTTACATTAATCCATCGCGCTCCCATGACTACAGGATAAACCTCTCCATCAAAAACAGTCATCGTCGGCAAGTCTTCTGGAAATTCTAATTCTGAAAGGAACCTTCCACCATAAAAAACATCATGATTTCTAGAACGGAACCGCCCTAATGTGCGCAAAAACTCTATTTCCACTTCATTACTGCCATCAAAAAGCCATTCTGGCTGAGCCCACCCCAACTGAGACCCCCAAAGTAAACTTCTTGCATTATTATATAGGAAATGCCCATCATTTAATTCCCTATGATAGTAGTTTAAACCGCTATACAAAACTCTATCTGAATAAATCAAAGGGAAAACTGGCAGCATTTTTATCTGAGCACTATGAGGAGTATTTACTACCAGTAGCATATCGAAAAGGTCCATATACACTTCTGAATTTTCCTCTGAAGTGACAGCTTGCCCAGCAGTAAATACCTCTTCGTGAAGTCTTGTTAAAAGTTTTCTGTATGATTCTGGCCACCAACTACCGGCGCCTTTTGCATGCGAATGATTCGAGGCATAACATGGCTCACTAGCAGCGGCAGCTATTTGATCTATGTAAACGCCATCTGTGCCAATACTATATAACAAAGAGTCAGTAAGTTCGTATATCACCTCTTGCCATATAGGAGACGATGGACAAGTCACTGTGTTAGGTACATTCGATGTAGGATAAATCTCTGTATAAAGTGATCCGTCAGGCTTGCGGCATGAGGCCAAATAACCTTTCCTGCTTTTATATGAATCATTGGCCGGGTCCCATAAGCGTCCGTTTATATAAGGAGTCACATGGGCTCCCTTTGACTGCACTTCGTGAACCATCTCTTTAAAGCCTGGCTTTGCCGGAAGATATTCTGGATACATAGTATCATATGCATAGTGATGCCAATGGTACCAATGTATACCTAGTCCCTTATCATAATAATCAACAGCCTTTCTAACAGCTTCTACCACCTCAGGGAACATATTTTTCGGGCGCATCCATACATCTGCATTCTGGATCCACTGTGCGATTTTTCTCTCCCTCAAAGGAGTATCAGCCCACTGAGCTGTCAGCACAAAAGGACGATACCATTTCAAAAGAGTCTGATCCCATGTATCTTCATTAAAAGCGAATGTAGTCTCCCATGGAAGTTCAAAATGTCCATTATCCGTCCACGCATAGGATGTAGGGACCTTTTGTGAAAATTCCAAATCGGACTCTGTCCCTTTTATAAAGAAATACTTACCTGCTCCACTTTTATCTCTTGATGAAAAAAAGTAACATCCTTTTTCACTATGAGTCAAGACGAACTGCATTCCGCCAGTAACAGAAGGATATCTTGTAGACACAACTCCCCCATCAGTCGGTATTGGGAACTCCGCACCAAAGCCCATAGGCAAAACAGCTTTGCTACCTTCCTGTCTTTCTACTTTTACTATAGGAAATTCCACACCATCAACTATCCAACCGTTAGGTATATCAGCCGAAATAGACCACAATGGAAGATCGCCATCCATCCTCACGCTAACACGAATTTCATTCGTTTCTATCCGGTCAAGTGTAATATTCCAGACCATCCATGCTTGCTGTCCGTCTTCGCTGATGGTAGTACCTTTAAAACGAGCATAGTCCGGCGCAAATTCTGGGCTCTCCCCTTGTGGCCCCAAGAAAGACACTTTCCAAGCCGGAACTCCCTTGCCCAACACACTTTTTACATCCGAATTATCAACCACTGAGGCCACACTATTCCAAGAGAATAGCACAAGGCTCACCAATACCCAAAATTTTCTCATTCTTATTTTCTGCGTTGTTTCATTTGTTGTTCTTGTAATTTCTGTGCTTCTTCAAGTCGCATCTGCCATTTGCTCTTAGGCAGTGGTTTACCCTTAGATGCTTCAACTTTCGCGAGTACATCTTTAGGTTTGACACACCATTTCCTAATTATAAAGATCTCCACCATGGATATCAACTGAGATATCAAGTAATAATAACTCAAACCAGAAGATAGATTATTACATATAAAGAACATCATGATTGGCATCATCCATACACTCATGAACTGCATAGACTTGGCTGAAGGGTCATTAGATGCAGCCTGTTGTGACACTGTAAGTTTACTATATCCCCACATAACCACAGCCATAAGCAAAGCGAACAATGACAAGTGATCCCCCAAAAGCGGGATTCGCATTCCGAAATCAACGATGGAATCATAAGCGCTCAAATCTTCCGCCCATAAGAAACGCTGCTGACGAAGCTCAATAGATGCAGGGAAGAATCGGAACATAGCCCACAATATTGGGAATGTAAGCAATGTAGGAAGACACCCTCCCATAGGACTAACCCCAGCTCGCTTATATAAATCCATAGTGGCCTGCTGTTTTTTCATGGCGTCTTCCTGCTTAGGATATTTCTTGTTTATATCCTCCATATAAGGTCTTAAAGCACTCATCTTTGCAGAAGAAGCATAAGACTTATATGTAAACGGCAACACTACAATCTTTATTATAAGCGTCATTATTAATATGATGATTCCAAAATTTCCTATATACTTATGCAAAAAGTTGAACATAGGGATAATGAAATACTTCGTGAACCACCCTACAAGCCAACCTCCCAATGGTATAACCGATTCGAAATGATGATCATACGCCTTAAGGGTACTATAATGATTAGGGCCTAAATATATTTCAAGAGGAATACGTGTATCAGATCCGTTTGACAAGTCAAGACGCATATTGGCATTACACGTCATCAAATTATGCTCTGGATTATCTTCTCCAAAATAGTTCACGCTAAGTTCTCCGGACGAAAATTGGCCGGGAGCACGAACTATCATTGAGAAGAACTGCTGTTGGAAAGCAAACCATTCAAGATTAGAACTTATCTTTTTATTTGAACTACGCCCACGTCCCATCTCTGATGGTTTCTTGTCTCCGGAAAAATAGTAATTCAGTTTAGAATATTGACTTTCATTTTTATAACCCTTCTCCATGCGTGGAATCACTGTTGAGAAATCCACATCGACAGAGCCCACTTGACGAGGAATATTCTTCATATTCACGAAGGCCAATTCACTTCCCACCATATATGAACCTGCTGTCAATGAGTATATCTGTTCTATATACCCGCCATCTTCAAAAGGAATTCTCAATACTGCTAAACTGTCATTATGGGAAATTACATCAAATGCAAAATTTTCTGTCTGAAGCCACTCTCCAGCATAAATATTCACATCGTAGTGATTGTCTCCTGCTTTAAAAAGGTATAAATCACTTCCTCCATAATTTGTATAATCTTTCAGCTTCGCGGACCACAACTGTGCTCCTTTTGTATTGATTTCAAGTTCAAGTTTATCATTTGACAGACGAATAAGCTGTCCTTCATCTTTTTTTCTTACGTCTAATGTAGAGTCCTTATAGATATGCTCTGGCTCTTGTTTTACAGCTTCACTAACAGAACCTACCGCTTGTGTATTTACCTCCTCTACCCTAGCTATCGAATCCTGTTTTGCTAACCATTCTGCCTCCTGTTGTTTTCTTTCAAGAAGTTGTTGCTCTGCTTGTTTTGACTGAAAAATGGTAAAGCCCACAAGGACTAAGCCCATTAAGATAAAACCAATTAAAGAATTTTTATTCATATTTTTATTTCTGACTCCTAATCTTCTCCTCTATCGCTTTTAACTCTTCTTTAGCTTGAGCTATTCTCTTTCTCATCTGTGATACTAAAGCCTCTGAATTACGAGAATTAGAGAAAAAGCCTATATTATTCTCATATGTAATTATGTCCTGCTGCAAAGCATTATATTTACGCATGAGATCATTCTTAGTATAAACAGGAGGGAAAACTTCATCCATAGCCTCCTTATAGGCCTTTGCTATATTATCCTTCTCCTTAAACGGAACGAACCCTATCTCTTTGTATCTATTTGCAAATTGTTCCTTTGCCTTAGATGCAGGGAACTCTTCCGTAGGCTTGAATGTCCTGATTTCTTCGATTAGAGCCCTCTTAGCCTTAAGATTTGAGTAGTAATCATTCTCCGACTTGGCTTTAGCATCCCTCGAAGCGAAAAATTCATCACATGCAGCACGGAAACGCTTCCAAAGCTGCTCTGATTTCTTCCTCGGAACGGCACCTATCTCCTTCCATTGCTTTTGTAGAGCTATAAATTGATCCGTTGTTTTCTTCCACTCTTCACTATTTTTCAAATTTTCAGCCTGTGCGATCAAAGATTCTTTCTTAGCAATATTCTCCTCCATGTCGCTCTTTACATTCATAAAGAACACACGCTTCTTTTCAAAAAACTTATCGCACGCAGCACGGAAGCGTTCATATATCTTTTGGTTATCCTTTCTGGATGCAAATCCTATGGTCTTCCATTTTGCCTGAATGTTTTCTATCTCCTTAGACAAATCATTCCATTTTCCAGCATCTGATATGTTCTCCATATCCGCTATCTTCTCGACTTCTTCGCATAAAGCCTGCTTTGCATTAAGATTAGCGGCAAATTCTGCCTTTAGACGTTCGAAATGCTCTTGATAGTTACGTCTTATAACTGCAGTAGCGGCTTTAAAACGGTCCCATATACTTTCACGATACTCCTTTGCAACAGGACCCAAGTCCTTCCACTTCTCATGTAGAATCTGAAGTGTATTGAAAGCACTAACGACATCATCTGATTGGGCCAATTCTTCCGCCTGCTTGCAAAGTTCTTCCTTAGCTTCTAGATTTTTTTTGAAATCCAAGTCTCTAAGTTCATGATTTATCTGAACCATGTCATAAAACCTTTCTTCCTGCAATTTATATGACTTATTTACATCATTAAATTCACTTGCTGGAACAGGACCTATTTCCTTCCAGCGAGTCTGAATATCATGAAGGGTCGGGAAAGCAGCCTGAACATTTTCACTATTGTCCACCAATTGTTTAAGTTCTTCTATTAAGGCCAATTTCTTTTCAAGATTAGCCTGTCTTTCTGCTTCTTGTTCCTTATTGAATTCTGCTCGCTCGCGTTTATAGTCTATATACACAGTCTTAAACTGTTCTTCAATTGCAGTGAACTTATCGGGATCATAACTACCTTCAGCCTCAGCTTCGGATTTAAGCTTTCCCAGTTGTTTATAGAATATAGATTTTATATTCTCCACCTCTTTTGAACGCTCCATACGATCGTCCAAAGTGCCAATTCTCTTAAGTTCAACTATCAGTTCTTCAAGGTTAGGATTTTCAAGATCTGTTATCATATTGCAAAGGTTTTGGAAATTGGGCAAATATAGCAATTATTTTGGTAATTTTGCAAGAAAAACAATAGTTGGAATATGCGTATAGACATCCTAACAGTAGTCCCAGAACTGCTTGAAAGCCCACTTGGATATAGTATTGTGGGCAGAGCTATAAAAAAGGGGCTCGTGGAGATAAATGTACATAACCTGCGTAAATACGGGATTGGCCCGAGAAAAAACGTAGACGATTATTCGTATGGCGGAGATGCAGGCATGGTCATGATGATAGAGCCCGTTTATAAAATGATAAACGAACTAAAAGGAGAAAGAAGCTATGATGAAGTTATTTATATGTCCCCAGATGGAGAGCGGCTAACGCAAGGCATCTCAAATGACCTCTCCCTTAAAGGGAACATAATAATCCTATGCGGACACTATAAGGGAATCGATCATCGAATACGGGAACATCTTATCACAAGGGAAATCTCCGTGGGTGACTATGTAGTTAGCGGTGGCGAAATACCTGCTGCATTACTAGTAGATTCGCTCGTAAGACTAATTCCGGGAGCACTTACCGATGAGACCTCTGCCCTTTCCGACTCTTTTCAAGACGATCTTCTCTCGCCACCTATTTATACTAGACCGGCGGAATTTAACGGCTGGAAGGTGCCTGAGGTGCTTTTAAGCGGCAATCCTAAACTAATCCAGGCTTGGCAAGACGAGCAAGCCATGGAGCGAACAAAACGACTTAGACCGGAACTTATTAAAAATTTTTAAAAACTAAAAAAAAATTTAATAAAATTCGTGCGAAAGTTTTGTATATATAAAAAATCGTAGTATATTTGCCTTCGGAAATGATAAACAACTCAGCTTACAGAAATGTAAGAATTCTAACCAAAGATAATTAACCTTCTTAATAGGTAATACACTACTAACTAATCGATAAGGCTCGCAGAGATGCGAGCCTTTCAACATTATGGAATTCCATTATTTTTAACATAATAATATGTGTTTAAGCGTTAAAGATTACTTTACACAGAACAAATACAGAACGGAATATTGTTAAACCTGAAAAACACCTTTGAAGTCAATATGCCTTTAAGGGGCTTCTATTAAGGGTAGCAGGTAAAGGTGAATGGTTTTTGTGATCACCTTTAGGCCATACCCTTTCTGGAAGTGCATAGAATGGGGGTCACACCTAAAAGTATCGGATGCCGTATCTTCTTCGAGGTTTACAAATAGCGAGACGAAATCAAGTTTGGAGTACAGATATTTCATATATTCCCATGGAGAATGGATTTATGTATTTGTATGCCATTATTGATGTATATAGCCGTTACATAGTCAGTTGGGGCCTTTATAATACGCTAGACTCGTCAAACGCTATAGAAGTACTTGAGAGGGCTGTTGCGAAATATGGGGCGCCAGAGATAATCAATTCAGATCAAGGCGTGCAGTATACTTGTGAGGAATGGCATAATGCCTGTATCAAGCATGGAGTACGCATTAGCATGGATGGAAGAGCAAGATGTCTGGATAATGTCTGGATTGAGCGATTTTGGCGTACTATAAAACGCGAGTACGTGTACTTGAATCCAGAGTCCACTGTAGGTGCGTTGTGGCGTGGAATTGCGAAATACATAGAATACTATAACAATCGCCGCGCTCATCAGGGGCTTGCACATAGAACGCCCTACATTACCTATGCTACTTGTGCGGTGTAAGCAAAAATAAATGATATTTGGAGGGATTGGAAAGAATAACTACCTTAGCACTTCGAACAATAACCCAATCTGCCCAATCGTGTCCGTTAAGTAACGTAAAAAAAATAAGTTGCGTCAGATTAGCATTAGATTTTCGAGGAACCAAAAAGATTTACTAAGATGATGCAGGTTATTTTTTGAATGTTACTAAATGTAAGGTTGCCATTCGCATCGGATGTGAATCCAAATTCCAACATCTCTTCATTTGGATTTATATACCCAAGTTCAGGCGTATTTCCTTTATATACGAAGCAATGCTCATTGGAGGTCCCATCCACATTTCGCCTTACGAACTCCAAGTTCCCGTTCAAATCATACATTATATCCCTTTCAGTCCCCATTGAAGTCTGCACTCCATTAACGAATCGCCTATTCCCTACGAACCTGCCAAGGTGGTCATAGTCATATTCATTTCGCATGCGCTTGGTATCGGAACTTCCGAACAGATTCTGGCTAAAACTCACTTCACTCACAAGTCCGTCGTAACGATAACTTATCTGATTATTAAAGAGTAGTTCATCAGGACGCCTTG
>CAKUSP010000012.1 GCA_934680015.1 uncultured Bacteroidales bacterium
AGCTCTCGCTAAAGCTCGTGTCTGAGCAGCCTCCAAGCTGCCGTCATTGCAGCAGAATCCCTTGCCGTCCACATAGTGACCACCTGTCCTGTAGTACAAAATGTTTCTATGGCACAATGAGCATGGTCATCGTAAGCCAAGAACTGATCAAGTAAAGCATCTGAAATTTGGTCAGCCACTTTATCCGGATGCCCTTCAGAAACAGACTCTGATGTAAATAGATATGCCATATAGATAATTATTTTTTCAATACATAAAAAGAGGATGTCGTGAAAAAGTCTCTAATGTAAGGAAGTTTATCTATAACCATATATAATTTTCGTGGTTTCAATCCAAATTTAACTTCATAGTGTGGATTTATAAACCATGCTATACGGTTTTCTATAGTATAACCTGTCCTTTTTAAAACATTCTCAAAGAGTTCTACCGAACACCTCGTTTGTTTTATATTCATTAATTCCTTTATACAACCAGCCTCTTCTTTTCCTATTTTTAATAACCCTTTATAGATAATATTTGGTAAAAGATGCATAAAAGGTAAATGACTGAGCAGAAATCCTTTGCAAATTTGTTGATGACCTCCAAATGGCATTTGCCATGCAGGAAAAGACATAAATATAATTCCATTGCTTTTGAGCAACTTTTTGCACTTTGTCATAAAACCGATTTTGTCATAAATGTGTTCTATTACATCATGACAAAGAATTATATCGAATTGATTCTCTAAGTCTTTCAACAAAAAAGCATCACACGCAATAAACTTTGCCTCTACATGTTCTTCCGAGAAGAATTTTCGAGCATCGTTAATGCGCATGTCTGCAATGTCACAGCCTACAACACTACAACCTAATTTTGCAAAAGGCAATAGGTTCCCGCCATCTCCGCAACCGATTTCAAGAACATTCGTGCCAGCACCGATTTTAACAAAGTTCTCCAAATAAGGAACAAAGTATTTCTCACTGGTTGTTGCAAGCTCTTTGAAATACAATCGACGGTCTAATTGTCTTTGTTGCATATACTATTTTGAAATTTTACCCTTTAATTCCTCTACCTCAGAAGACAGTTGTTGAACTGCATTAATCAACACAGGTATCAACTCTGTGTAGTTTATGAGCTTTTTACCTTCATTATCTGTAACAACCAAATTCGGGAAGACCTTTTCTACCTCTTGCGCAAGCAAGCCATATTCTTTTCCATGTCCTCCCTTTTGCAGAGTATAAGCTTTAGCTGCCGTTCCTTCGTCTTTAAACTTGTATGAATAAGTACGTAGTTTCTTTAACCCAGACATACAATTAGCTAATGGCTGAATGTTCGTTTTAGCTCTAGCATCTGAGTAATTATAGACATTCTTGACTTGAATACTGTTAAACGTACTCGTTTGTGTGTTGTAGAAAACTACTTGGTCTCCTTGTCCTGCCAATCTCGTATTTGCAGGAGTTATATCTATTTGGAAGAAATGCGAAGAGTTATCTTTGAAATAGATGCTACCATTATGTGTCGTTGGATAGAAAGAATAAGGAGTAGTCGTTCCTATAGTCAATCTTCCAGACGAGTTATATTTAATCTGGGCGTTTGCAGACATACTGAATGCAGCAAACAGAGAGAAAGCAAATACTTTTCCCAAAAGAGATTTTTTACTAGCCATAATTTTTAAATTTAATGTTTGTAATCTACTATTTTATCAACATTATATATTCTACACCTTATTAAAGATGTTATATATTTGACCACTCAACAAGTAAAACTTGTATTATAGTATAATTGACAAATGTCAAAATTAGAAAAAGAAATTGAGAAAATATAGGAAATAGATAAAAATATTATTTTATTAACAATTATTTAACATGACTTAACGGTTTATATTTTGATAAATCAAAAAAAATACTCTAAAAACAAAGAAAGGCTTGTATGTTTTGTACATTATCGAGTGTCATTAAGGAAACATTCCCTAAAATAGGCTATACTGCTCTTCTTGGATGGTAAATGAAGTACTATTGCTTTTTTTATGGGATGTATAATAGTTGAAATTCTGTCATTCTTCGTCTTCTTATAGACTGAATGTACTTGCCTCTCCATCTGCAAAAGTCAAGGTAGTCTTTTTCAATGTTATCCAATCCATGTTCAATCTTCTGCAAGAGACGGCTCTTTGGAAATCTTTTGTTCCCTAATATCTTATAAGGTCCGACATTGTAGGCAAGTACGGCAAGGATTAATGAGTCCTTGCCATACTTGCGGAACATGGCGCATAACATGGTGAGGTCTGAGCGCAACAAGGAATCGGCTTGCTGATAAGTGAGGTTCTTCTTGAACTTCTCGTGCGGCAATATCCGATGTTCCCATCCGATATAGGGATAGTTGCGCTTGATGTCGTGCCATCCCTCGTAATACTTGATACAGCGCACGGCTCGCTCAAAGGGCGGCAAGCCAATAATGCCATCATCAAGAGGACAAAGGATGCTGCAGATGTGCTGAACTATCTATGTGTCGAGATGGACAACCGCTATGGACTTCTCGCTCTTGCCGGGGTGAAAAAGATCGAAGGCCATAGGTATCTTCCTTATATAGTAGTAGTTATCGATGAGTTCGCTGACCTCACAATGCCTTCCGGCTTAGGTTGCGAAAGCAAGGCACTATCCGGTGGTATATTAAAAGCCATCATCCGTCTCGCGCAGTTTGGCCGTGCCGCAGGCATCCACCTTGTCATTGCGACACAACATCCGTCGGTTTCCGTAATTAACCGTGACATTAAGGCGAACTTTCCGATGAGAATAGCCTTTAGAACAGCTTCTCGCATAGATTCCCAGACAATTCTAGATTCCCCGGGCGCGGAGTGCCTCATTGGAAGTGGAGACATGCTTTTCTATGATGGGGTGGAGATGGATCGTATCCAATGCGCTCTCGTCGGCACTAAGGAAATTGATCGCATCACGAAGTTCGTCGAGTCCCGGAACGAATAGCATTAAATACATATAGCCTTTCTGGTTCGTGGCAGACAAGCCGTTATGTCCAAATATTTATTGAAGAATATGATCATGACCTGCATTATGAATATCGAATCGATGGAGGATGGAGCGGAAGAGTGGAACTTCATTTTGAAGGAGAATGGGAAACGAAATATGGATATTCTCTTGATATGAATCTTCCAGAGGACAATGTCGGAATGAATTGTGAAAAACTTTATAAATGTGTATATTTGTGGAATATACACTAAAACCGATGATAATACGCTGTATTTGTCCTGCCGTGTTGCTTGTCAATGTCTTCTTGCTTTATGGATGTAGGAAGAATGATAAAGTGGTAACTGTCGAAGAAGACATTCCAATATACGTTTCTGTAGCCACACAAGATACTTATAAGAAGTTTAATGATGGGGATACATTCGGACTTTTCGTTGTGAATGAGACGCAGACTCTAGCTACTGCAGGAAATCAGTATGATAATGAGCTTCTTACTTTTGATGATGGTGAATTTGTATCCAACGATCTTTACTATAAAGATGGGCGGACGAAGACTTATTTTTATTGCTATTATCCTTATGTGGAGACTATTACTGACATAGCAACCTTGCCTTTCAGTGTGAATGCCGATCAGAGCACCTCGGATGGTTACTGCGGCTCGGTTTTCATATGGGGGAGAAGAACTATATTTAAGCCATCCGAATGGCCTGTGAAAATTTCAATGAAGCATCTTACGCCAATTCTTAGGATAGAGCTAAAACCTGGCAAGGGATGGACTGCTGAGGAACTTGCTGAGGCGGAGGTGACTATATGTGGTCTAAGGCTTGGTGGTCTTATAAACTTGGAGAACGGCAGTGTTGATGCCGTAGGCGATGTCTCGGAAATAAAAGCGAATAATTGTGGTGATGCGTTTTCTGCTTTTGTCATTCCTCAGTCTGTAAACGATGTCGAACTTGTAAAGATAAGGCTTGGCACGGACGAGTATTCGGCAGTTACATCTATAGAACTGCTTTCTGGTCAGAGATATACCTGCCAAGTGACTATTTCTAAAACAAATGGGAACTTCAATGCGACAATTGGCGGATGGGAGACAGATTTTAACGATTATGGGGGAATGGTTGATTAAGGAATCTTTTTACAATATGAATAAGTCTATTCGAAATGTACTGTTTGTTTTTGCGGTATTAGTTATCCTCGCATCAGGTTGCCAGAGGGAATCATTGAGAGGTGATGTTACCAATCAAGAGCGAATTCCATTTGTGCTTTCAGGGAACATTGTTCAGATTTATCAGACAAGGGTTAATGACAATGGATTTGCAAATGGAGATGAAATAGGTATCTATGTAGTTGACTATGATGGAGAAGATCCCGGAATTCTTAAGACTACAGGTAATCGTGCTGACAATGTGTGGTTTAAGTTTAGTTCGAGCACTGGTCTTTGGACGCCAGCAAGGGAAATCTATTGGAAAGACAAGAAAACACATGTTGATATATATGGTTACTACCCATTTACATCAGTAGAAGATGTCGGCTCACTACCATTTGAGGTTAGTAAGGACCAATCTTCTCCAGCCCGCAAAGGTGAACTTTCAGGCTATGAAGCTTCCGATTTCCTTTGGGGCAAAGTAGAAAATGCAGCACCTACTTCAAAGGCTGTCTCTGTTCCTTTTACTCACAGGTTGGCTTCAATTAAAATTAGTTTGAAGGAAGGAACTGGTTTTGCGGAAGGAGAATGGAACGATGCCTCAAAGTCGGTTCTTGTTACAGGAACAGGCAGGGAGGCAACGATTGACCTTGCCGATGGAATAGCCACCGTAACCAGTATTCCTGATGGATCTGGAATTATTCCTTACGAGAAAGACGGAGAATGGAGGGCAGTTGTCGTACCTCAAACCATTTCTGCCGGAGTGCCACTTATCGCTATCACTGTTGATGGATTGCCATACAGGTTCAGTCGCGATGAGGATTTTACATTTTCTCCGTCCAAACAGCATAACTTTACGATAACGGTTAATAAGAAACCGGGAGGGGACTTTGAGTTTATTCTAAGCGATGAAAGCATCTCCGCATGGGAGAATGATTCCGTGTCTCACGATGCTGTGGCAAGGGAATATATCGTTGTGGATGTACCGAAGGCTGGAACTCTTGAGGAGTGCATAACTGTTTCCGGTAAGGATGTGGCCAAGATCCGTAACCTGAAAGTGACGGGAGAAATTAATTCTGTGGATTTTGCCGTGATGAAATATATGATGAATTATCTCACGGCTCTTAATCTTAAAGAGGTGCGGATTGTTAAAGGTGCTGGGGGATGGTTTCAAAGTGATAGCGACAATAATTATAAAGCTAACAATGAAGACTGCATCCCGTCGAGCGCATTTGAGAAAAAAGAATCATTGACTTTCCTTGTCCTGCCCGACCGGCTCAAGTCTATTGGTGATGCCGCCTTTTGTGATTGTACATCACTATCTGGCAACATTAATTTTCCAGAGGGCTTGGTTTCCATTGAAAAGGCCGCGTTTAGAAACTGCAAATCACTGTTATCCATAAATTTCCCGACCTCCTTGACTCGTATAGGAAATGAGTTGGGTTATGTCAGTTATTGGGATGGTGTGTTTGCAAATTGTACAGGACTATGCTGCGAACTCGTATTGCCGGAGAATATTGAAATTATCGGAATGGGTTCGTTTTACAATTGTCCTGGGTTGTATGGCTCACTACATCTGCCTGAATCTCTTAAGGGAATCGGTGAAGGAGCTTTCGGAGGATGTACTGGCTTGACAGGATCCATAAAAATACCTCAGGCGATAAGCACGATTCATGAAGGGACATTCGATAATTGTGGATTCAATGGAACATTGTCCCTTCATAATGGAATAACGGTAATCGGGGCCAATGCATTCAAGAACAGCCGATTCAAAGGAGAACTTAATTTGCCATCCGAATTAGAGGTCATATCTAACGAATGTTTTTCGAACTGTGATTTTACAGGCAATCTTGTTCTTCCTAAAACGATTCGCACGATAGGAAGTCATGCTTTCGAAAATAACGGGCGACTAACCGGGCTTATTGAAATTCCCGAAGGCGTCATCAGTATAGGAGCAGGTGCATTTGCCAAATGTTATAACATAGAGGGTGTGGTATTTCCGGAAAGCCTTGAGTCGATTAAACAAGATAACGGTAGCGGTGCATTTGAGGATTGTTTTGGTATTAATCGTATCGTTTGTAAGGGAGTGGAGCCTCCGTACATTCAGTCTAGAGCTTTCAATGGCGTGTCAAAAGATAATTTCACTGTTGAAGTTCCTGAAAATGCGATAGTTCGTTATCAGACTGCTACTGGCTGGAAAGATTTCAATAGAATTTCTGCATATCGTAATCTTTCACTCGTGCCACGCACATCTAGTGCACTTAATTCTAAAGTTTCACGTGATTTTGTTCTCTATGCGGACGATGAGTGGGAAGTGGCGGAGTGCCCTGAATGGATAGTTCTTAGCCAGACTTCTGGCAGAGGAAAGACATCTATGAGCCTTACATTTTTACAAATGCCACCTGGGGAGAATAGGGAGGGAAAAATTGTATTTAAGTTGAAAGATAGTGATTATAAAGTGACGATGACACTTGCCCAGTACGATTATAAATACGCTGAAGATGAAACCCTTACCCTCCAGAGCGCATCCGAAGGAAATGGCATTAATCTGGTGTTTTTAGGCGATGGTTATAGTGCAAAGGATATCAGCGAAGGTAAGCTGCTAAAAGCTGTGAATGAAGCAGTTGAGAATTTCTTTGATATCGAGCCATATCGCACTTACAGGAAATATTTTAATGTGTATACCGGTATATCAGTGTCAGCAGAGTCGGGAGTAGGAAGTGTAAATAC
Organism: uncultured Bacteroidales bacterium; assembly: GCA_934680015.1. Taxonomy (GTDB): domain Bacteria; phylum Bacteroidota; class Bacteroidia; order Bacteroidales; family UBA932; genus Cryptobacteroides. The sequence goes on from CAKUSP010000012.1 coordinate 6,832, forward strand.
GATAGTGGATAATCGTTTTAATACCATAGCAAAGGATGGGGTGACACTTGGAGGCCAGAATGAAAACGACCTTAGAGAAATTTTGAAATATGCATGCAATGCCCCTACAGTAAATGAGGAGAATATCTGTCAGACACTTGTCGTTGTGATTCCGAATACATCAGATTATGGTGGTGTTACTTATCTGTACGATGATGGCAGCGCGGTATCCTATTGCCCGAAGAGTGACTATGTCTATCCTTTTGATTTTCGGGGCGTTATCCAGCATGAGGCTGGAGGCCATGGATTTGGAAAACTCGGTGATGAATGTATCTATCACAATGCTTTTATCGATGCCTGTGGATGTTCGTGTTGTGGACACGTCGCGGAACTTGCAACTGCACGGGCAAAGGGTTGGTATGAAAACCTTTCGTTAAGCGGTAAACCTAATGAAGTCCCATGGAGTCATCTTCTTGAATATGATAAATATAAAGGCCTTGTGGATATATACGAAGGCGGGTTTATGCATAGCAGAGGAGTATATCGTTCAGAGTCCAATAGCTGTATGAATAATGACATTCCATATTATAACACAATTAGTCGTGAGTCTATTGTAAGGCGCATAAAGGCTTATGCAGGAGAGGAGTATAACTTTGAAGATTTCGTGGCGAAAGACATTATTAATAGTATTTCTAAATCTGCAGACGTGAGAAAGGTCGGGAATAGTATATATCCTGAAATAGGTGATGCTCATCACGGCCCTGTGTTTATGAAAAAACATTCCAAATTTGATACTGAAAATTAGATATGACCATAAAACAGATTATATATGCAGTCGTGCTGTTGGTTTTTATTGCCGGCTGTGACAAAGCGGAAAAATCCATAGGGAGTCCCTCGCATGAAATGGAATTTGATGTGGAATATCCTGGAGTGGCATCAAAGGCTACTATGACTGGCTTTGAGTCGGGAGATATTGTAGGACTCTATATGACGGAATGGATTGAAGATGCTCCTGTAAAGCTCACAGCATCAGGTAATACCGTTAGCAACGCCCGCCTGACATTTGATGGAGAGTCTTGGGAGTCGCGCCCGAAAACATGGTGGAATGCAGATACAAAATATGATGTCTATGGCTATTATCCTTACGCTACTCCTACATCGGTTGACGAATATAGATTTTCAGTTCAAGAGGATCAATCAAGCTTGAAGGATGGTAGTTCTCTTGGAGGTTACGAAGCATCGGATTTCCTGTGGGCAAAGACTTCCGGAGTTTTCTATCCGCAAAGGGTTGGCTTGAAGTTTACTCATAAGATGAGCAGGCTTGTAATCAATCTTTTAAAGGGTGAGGATTTTGAAAGCGATTTCCCAGACGACATCGTGGTAAAGATTCATTCTGTAGTGGCAGATGCAGTTATTGACCTTGGCGCCGGAGTTGTGACAAAGGACCCTCACGCTACTACTCGCAGCATCATAGCAAGGAAAGAGGCGGAAGGAAAGTACGCGGCAATCATTGTCCCACAAAACATAACCCGACGCCAGCCACTTATTGAAATTCTTTCCGGCAGCGTTTCTTATCTTCTTGAAAGCCGTCTTAATTTCAAGTCTGGAGTGGAGCACACATTGAACATTACTTTGCCTAGCGACCCGTCAAAGGTCCGTATCGACATCGGTGGCGAAATACAAGGCTGGTAGATTTCACGAGGCTCTTAATTAGAAATAACGACTTCCGTCTGTGTGTCCTTGGATATTTTGACTGAGTTCGCGCAGTTTTTGTTTATGATGACGCGAGTGAGTTTAGGGCAGTTGCTACAGTCGAGAACTTTCAAAACTGAACACTCGGAAAGGTCAAGCTCAGTGAATTGGCTATTAAATAAATAGGCTTTCTCAAGCTCTTTGCATCCTGAAAGATCGATACTCGTAAGCGAAGTCGATTGGCAGTAGAGGAGTCGTAATTTGCTGCACTCTTGCAAATTGATACTGGACAGGGGATTGCTGTCACAAATAAGTTCAGATAGCATCGCATTGCTTGACAGGTCGAGTACACGGATGTCTTGACCCGGTATGGAGAGTTTTCGAAGAGAACGGAACATTTCCAGTCCGTGAAGTGAGGATATTCCGCGATAGAGTGAGTTATCTATTAACATTTCCTCTACATTTTCCGCTTCTCTTATAGACACGAAGTCGTCATAGTTTTTGTCGAACATATCCGTAAGGAAACGGGCAAATTCGCTATCTTCGATTTTCGCTGAATACACGATAGAAGTTGATTCTGGTTTTTTGCTCCCGTTCTCGAGATTTGCATTTATGCCAATTATTCTCTGAGTTTCTACCATGTAGATGGTTTTTAGACTACTACATCCACTGCAGTCCAAACTTTCCAGTTTATCGTTTACGCAGATATCTAATTCGCCAAGTGAAGTACAGTTCCTTATGTCAAGTTTTTTAAGAAGTCGGTTATATCGCAGGTCGATTGTAGAAATGGAACTTTTGCAACAGATCAGTTCTTCTAACTCCGGAAGAAAATATAATTTGTCAGAATCAGTAAATACCCCCGGCACATTAAGACGTTTAAGATGATTGGCCCTCTTGAATATATCGTTCAATCCGGAAATGTTAGTATTTTCAAGGTCTAATGATTCGATTAAGCAGTTTAATGGTAGTATCATGGAAGATAACGGATTGCCAGTTACCTTTAAGTCTTTAATTAAGGAAAAATTGCTAACATTAAGAGTCTTGAGCTTATTATTCGAAACATCTATCGTTTCAAGCCCGGAGTGCGATGGGAATATGAGCGTATTAAGATAATTATTGCTTAAATCAAGTTCTTTTAGGCGTGTATTAGATGAAAGATTAAGGGTAGATAGCAGGTTATTCCTTAGGTCTAAGTACTCTAAATCTAAATAGGGCGACAGATCGAATTCTGATAATTTTCCACTATGCTCAGAACTCCCGAAAAGTTCTATTTTTGTTAGACCTGTACAGAATTCAATCCCAGAGAAAGTTTTCACTTTATCGGTGCACCATTTGATTTCATGGATTGAGCGTGCTTCTTCGATGCTTATATATCCATCTTCATCGGTATCAGCTATGCCCAGTATGTATTCTGTAAATGCTTTATCTTTAAATGTTACTGGTATATAGAATGTTTGTTCGTTGCTATAGACGGTGCCCTTAGCATTAATCGCGTATGCTCTAAGGTAGTATGTTTTGCCAATTGTGAGTCCACTGATTTCTGTTGAGTGCGCTCCGTATTGGGCGCTGTCGATGGTCTTTGAAGTGGTTTCTATCGTGGGGTTCGGCTCCGTCCCCCAGCATACCCCACATACGATCAATTCTCCGCTGAAATTCTCGCTGACAGAATATTCGGTAACGATACGTTCCGAAGTCCTGTCCACGATAGGCTTGAGTTCTATTTGTGGAGACTGTTGCGGAATTTTCAGGTGTTTTACCGACGATGATAACTCATCCTTTCCATTGCTAATGAATGAACTGAAATAATAATCTACATTGAAAGTCAAATTATTAAATCTCATTGTGAATATCCCGCCATTATAGTCTTTGCATATTATTTTCTCGAGGTTTTCTTCGTCTGTTCCGAATCTGAATCCGTACTCCTCGATTCTTTTATTACCGGAAATCTTGCAAGTAAGTATGACTTCATTATTTTCGATATTGGAACTGATAGAGTCAATTCTCGGAGGACCGAACAGCGATGGCACTGGGTCTGAAATACATGAGGTAATGATAAATGTCAAAACTATCAGTAATATGGGCTTTTTCATCTCCAAAGTTATTTACCTAATAATTCTTCATTTAATTCGCGCACCAAACCATCTATTTTCTGACGTTCAATCTTATGTGCGATATGAGGGCTGCAGAGCCCAAAGAGTATTGCTATTGCAAGGGCGGCAGTCGAAATGATTATGGGCAATTGTCTGTAAAGTCGCTCTTTTTTGAAAATCAGTTGCTTAAGGCTGGCCACATTACTGATTCTATTGTCAATTTCAGGAGCGGTGCACTTTGCGGCTATGCCTTTCCAAAAGTGACCGTTGTGTTTTAATGCCAATCTAATCTCGTCTATAACCTTACCTAATGCGTATATGTCGCTACACTGCTGTGGCGTTCTGCCCTTAATCTGCTCTGGAGCTGCATATTCCGGAGTTCCTGCTGCCAATTTTAATACTTCGTATGAGTCGGTATCTGCAAATCCGAAGTCTATCAATTTAACATTATGTCCGTTATATGTCAGCATTATGTTCGATGGTTTCAGGTCGTGGTGGACAATTTGAGCATGGTGAAGTGCATCTATGGCATCACATAGTTCTAAAATTAGTTTTCTAGCAAGAGATGGAGTTATCTGATTTTTTAAAAGAACACTTGCCAATGTCTCTCCTTCTATCCATTCGCAGACTATGCATTGGCCTAAGCCATCGAACTGGCGGTAATCTATTGTTTTATTAATGTTTGGATGGTTTATAGAGGAGCCTATCTCATATTCTTTTTCTAAAAGTCTTGTGTATATGGGGTTGCCTAAAAACTCCGGTTTTAGTGATTTTAGGCAGACCGTCTTTCCTTCCATGGTAGTTTTCCATATTAAAGCATATCCATTTGCTGAGGTATATACCAATTCCGGTTTCGAGGCCTCGTGATTTTCGAAATCGTTATTAGTGACACTGAATATGACCGAACTTGTATTCATCCTGATTGCAAAGTAAATACAAATTTCTTAATTTTACATCCCATTCGTGGATTTCGTGTATTGTACAAGATCCAAATTCATAATTGAGTACGATTTGCAGGAAGAAATTTGTACGGATGTAAAGATTTTGTGGATTAATAACATTATAACTCTAATGAGTTTTTTCAAATATTTGCTGCTTATTTCTGGTTGCATGGTACTTTTGGGTGGTTCTAAAAAACCGGATGCCATTAAAGAGTATCAATATGCTGAGCCTTGCATGAATGGGTATTTTCTTGTAATGAAAGACTCTCGCTATGGAATTGTTTCTTCGGATGGAAAGGAGGTAATCCCATCTAAATATGAGGTTGTTTATTTTCTGGCCGAAGATATAGTGGCTGTGCACTTGGACCTCTGTTGGTATTTTTTTGAAATTGGTGGAAAACTAATTGGACAGGAATACGGGCCAAGTGATAAAGATGTGGAAGTGCTGATGTCGGATGTGCATAGTATTCAGCTGGATAATATGAAATCGTGGGAGGGAATAGTCGAAGGATTCGAGCGCTTTTGTGAGCGGTGCGCTTTTGAAGAAGCATCTTTTACTACGATGGCCATGTCGTGTGATAGTCTTCGTTTTGTGATATCGCAAGCAGAAGGACAGATGAGTGAAGTGCAGCGCCGAAGAATACAGCAGGCTTATAATGCCTATCTTGAGAGGAGACGTGACTTATGAGAAAAATTCATAAGAAATTGCTATTCTTTTACTTGGCCACGATCGTACTGCTTTTCCATACTACGGGGTTGAATGCTCAAAAATTTTCTGATATTAAAGGAGATGCGTCGTTTATTTGGGGCGAAGGTGCTGCAAAGGATACTCACACATCGGATAGTCTTGCTTTAGATGCTCTTTTGAACAAAATAGCTTTAACTATAGATCTTCCTTATGATCTTGATGTGAAGGAGGCTTTAATGAATACATACAGAGAAGATGTCTTTAGTTGCTCTGAATTCAGCGTTGTAAGCAGGAGAGGAGAAGTGAGTGTCCTTCGTTATATCGGCCAATCTTCCCTCGACTCTGTATTTGAAAAGAGAAGGGAGAGAATCGCTGAAATGAAGTCTGTTGCTAGCGCTGCTGAGGAAAAATTGCAGATGGATGTGGCTTTGCGATATTTTTCATGGGCTGCAGTATTGATGCAATCCATACCTGGATTTAAAACTGAAGACCTAGCGGAATTGCGCTCGAAGCGGATTAGCATTTTAGATGGGATGAATGTAGCTTTTGCAAGGCAGAATATAGCGGACAAGAATGTGGTTGAACTCACTTTTACTTATAAAGGTGAGCCAGTTAGAAATATAGACTATCGATTTTTTAACGGCAAACAGTGGTCTGGGATTATGTCTGCAAAGGATGGTATGGGCTTCATCGAAGTCAATCCGGATTCTAGAATCGAGGACTACCGCATTCTTTACGAATCGGACCCTTCTTCTATGCGTCATATTTATCGGGAAGTTAAGGCAGTAGAGAGGGCATTTGCCGAAAATAAAGTAACAAAAGAAAGAGAGTCTGTAGCTAAAAATAAGAATGTGATAGATGCTTCATCCGTTCAAAGCATAGATATGGAGGAGGTGAAAAACAAGGTTTTGGATGTAATGTCCCAGTCTAAGTTCAAATCATCTTCCGATTCTGTGTCTTTAGTGCATTTGACTCCTACTTTGTTTACATCTAAACAAAAAGAGTCGGTCGCTAAAATATGTGATGCCATTACGACAAGGGAATATGAGTCGGTGCGCTCGCTTTTTACAAAAAATGGCTACGATGTCTTCCTTCGTTTAGTCGCATATGGTCATGCACGCGTTCTTTCTTATGGTGAATTGAATTTTTATTCTTTAGAGGGAGAAACCTATTGTCGTAGTGTTCCGATGGTGTTTTCTTTTAGCGGTAATATGAGACAATTCGTTGAGGATATAGTCTTTGTTTTCGATGAAGACGGGCTTGTCTCCGATCTCACATTTTCTTTAGGGAAAGCCGCTACATCAGATATTTGTTCGCATGAAGGTTGGAGTGAGGAGGCAAGACTTATTCTAGTGTCATTTCTGGAAAATTATAAGACAGCATACGCCCTTAATCGACTCGATTACATCAGTTCCATCTTCGATGATGATGCGTTGATTATCACGGGACGCGTACTCAAGAAGACAGGCATTAAAGGGGAATGGAATGATAATGAATATGTCCGGTTTACAAGGCAGAATAAAGATACTTACATTCGTAATCTTGCACGAGTCTTTGCCAGTCAGGAATATATCAATATACAGTTTTCCGATTGTGAGGTTATAAAACTTGGCAAGGGAGAACAACTGTTCGGAATTAAGATAAGACAAGAGTATTTTTCTACTACATATTCAGATGTGGGCTACCTTTTTATACTTGTAGATGTATCTGATTATAAATCTCCTGTTATTCATGTGCGGACTTGGCAAGATTCTCCGGACAAGAATTTCGGAATAATCGGGCCATATCATTTTTAGATGCCTTATGGTAAAGCAATTACAGGAAGTATTTCGTGGAAGAGGTTTTCTGATATTGGCACTATCGGCGCTTTCAGTTCTCTGTGCAGGCACTGAATTAGATGCCCAGACTATACTCGGCAGCGAATTTTCGGTGCAGTCGTTCCGGCGGTTGGACTGGGACCTTGATGCGAGAAGTAATCATCCTGTTTGTGATCAAAATGGAAAGAAAGCAGCCATTATAAAGGTGATTACATCTGCAGATGACTTGGATTTCGATGTGGGTGTGATGGGTGTTGTAGACGTAAAACAGGAAGTGGGGGAGATATGGGTTTATGTCCCGGAAAAGGTGCGGAAGATAACCATAAGACATAGGGATTTCGGAGTCATTAGAGATTATGTTTTTCCTGAACATATAGAGTCTGCTGTGGTTTATGAGATGGTGTTGAGAACTCCTCCCATCTTGGAAAAGGAGATTATCGTAAGGGATTCGATAGTTTATGTTCAGGATTCGCTTTATTCCGGCAGGCTTCGACCAGACCCGATAGGCATTGTCGTGTCTGGCATCTTCTCTTTACCTAACCATTCTGCGGGTCTTATGTTAGGCTGGGAAAAACATCGATTGGGCATGTATTTAAAAGCAGTTTCTAATTTCGAAAGTGACAGTTTTACTTATGATTGTCTTTCAGACGGTACTGCTTCTTACGGGCCAATCTGGACTACGGGAAAGTCGCGTATATCGCAATTAAGCCTTACAGGAGGGCTTGTGTACAGAATTTTTGATTGGCTCGATGCTTATGCCGGACTTGGATATGGAAAACGAACTTTACTATGGGAAGATACATCGTCACGCTGGGTTCGTGTAAGTGATTTCAGTACAGAAGGATTGGCATTAGATACGGGGGTTCAGTTTCGGCTTGGCCGCCTTCGCTTATCTACAGGTATTTCCACTATAGATTTTCGCACATGTGATGTTGAAGTGGGCGTGGGTCTGTGTTTTTAAGTATCATTTAGCATTGTATAAAAATGACAATACTTTAGATATTTTCCCCGGGTGCATTATGTGGAGCTTAGGGAAATCGTGGAAATTTTGGCTTAGTCTCAGTACGACATCAAAATACTACAAATACTGAGAACCTCGGAGAACATCTTTCTGTGGGCAAGGGTGAATGGCGCCTTAATTGGGCTCGATACTATAATACTATCTCATCTTCGGCATATAAATACGGGAAGAGTGCTTGAGAGTATTCAAAATAGTCTGATTCATCGAAAAACCTCTTAAGTTCTTTTTCGGCGTTTTCCTTAGAATCCGAAGCATGAACAATGTTTTCCTGGTGACTCATGCAGTAGTCTCCACGGATTGTTCCTAATAAAGCTTTCCTTCCGGAAGTACTGCCCGTCATTTCTCTCACCACTTCCACTGCATCTATTCCTTCCAGTGCCACTAAAATCACTGGAGAGGCCATCATAGAAGACTCAATAATGTGGTAAAAAGGCTTTTGTACTAGGTGAGAATAGTGTTCTGCACACTTTTCTTTTGTGAATTGGTACATCTTGAGAGCTACAATCTTAAGGCCTTTTCTCTCAAAACGTGACAACACTTCGCCTACAAGCCCACGCTGAAGTGCACAGGGTTTAATGATTACAAGCGTTTTTTCCATTCTAATCTATTGAGCAAGAAGCTTTTTAACTATCATTGAGATCGTTTTTCCTTCGGCCAATCCTGCCAATTGCTTGGTTGCGACACCCATAACTTTTCCCATATCTGATGGCTTTGAGGCGCCTGTTTGAGCGATGATTTCGTGGATTCTTGCTTCGACTTCAGCTTCACTTAACTGAGTTGGGAGATAAGTCTCCAGCACTTTTGCTTCTGCCAATTCGTTTTCTGCCAATTCTTCTCTTCCGGCGGCTTTGTATTGCTGGGCAGACTCGTTTCTTTGCTTTGCAAGCTTTTGTATTAGTTTGATGATGTCAGAGTCAGTTAGTTCTTTGCTGCCACCTTCTGAAGTTTTTGCCAATAGAATTGCCGATTTTATGGAGCGTACTGCGTTAAGACGGACTGTGTCCTTTTCTTTCATTGCAGCCATGATGTCTTTTTGAATCTGTGTTTCGAGTGCCATATCTAATTGTTTTTAATCTGCGCAAATATACTTAGAAACGTAAAAAAATTACACTTGTCTTTTATTTTTCTTGATCATTTTCACTGCTATTTCCACTATGATAACGACTAAACAGAATCCGTTGCTAGCGATAAGTGGTGTGTTATGGCTCAATATTCCATTAATTAGCCAGCATAAGTTTCCTACACTGACTAGGTATTTTACCGCATCTGGATGCTTGGCAAGCATTCCAGCGCCTCTAAAGATGGTGGCTATCCAGCCGATAATGTCTGCTATCATATATACGATTTTATGGGATTACTAGTCTATTGCTGAAGAACTATTACTTCTTCAGTGTCAAGTCTTACTCGTAGCCAATCGGTCAACGTTTTTACTTCATTTTCGTTTAAAGCTTGACTGGTTTTTACAATTACTATAACGGCTTCCTTGCTCTCTCCTGTAGATGGATCGACATCGTCCCCTCGGCTTAATATGACATCGGTTACGTCTTTGTATTGAGCACATATTTCCAATGTTAACAGTTTAGAAGGTAATTCTTTTTTGCGGTATTCCTTTACGACGTTACGAAGTGAATCGACTTCTCTATTTAACTCGGTAATAGTCTGTGTGTTATGTTCGTATATACCTTTCATTAAATCCGCATCTAGTCCAGACCCGGCTTTTATCGCGGCATCTTCTTTTATAAAAACTTGATTTCGACTTATCCCTAAATTTTCGGCAGAGGCGTAAATCCTATCCCTTTCCGATGTTTCAAGTTGTTCACCAGCAACGAATAGGTCTACAGTAGGTATTTTAGTGTTATGATGAATAGTGTAATTAAAAATGTAACTCTTTCCTAGTACTTTATTATTTTCTACCAGGGTGCTGACATTCCTGTCGAAGTTGCTTTGCTTGACGATGTTTATAGCAGAAAGAATGGAAGGAATGATTATAAGAAGCATAGTGACACCGATGATTTTCTTTGTCTTTTTACTTCTTACCTCATCGGTTGTAGCTACTTCTGGAAAGCGTAAATACTTTATAACTATAAAAGTAGAAAGTGCTATAAAGATGCTGTTAATGATAAATAAATAAAGAGCACCTACCACAAAGGACCAGTTCCAATTAGCAAGCCCATATCCTACCGTGCACAAAGGCGGCATAAGGGCTGTGGCTATGGCAACGCCAGAAAGAACAGTACCTTTTTCTTTTCTTGTATTTTCCAACATGCCAGCGACTCCGCCGAAGAGTGCGATTAGTACATCATAGATGGTGGGGTTTGTCCTGGCCAATAATTCCGTTTTTTGTGCGGGATCGAAAGGGGAGAGTATGAAATAGATGGTGCTTGCTATAATGCTTATCCCTACCATTATAGCGAAATTTTTTAAAGCTTCTTTAAGCAGCGGAAGATCGTTTGTACCTAGTCCAAGCCCTAAGCCTAAAATCGGCCCCATCAGCGGGGATATAAGCATGGCACCTATGATTACTGGAATGGAATTCAAATTCAGCCCTATAGAAGCGATAATAATGGCGCAAGCCAATATGAATACATTCTGCCCTTTAAAGTGTATGCCTTTTTTTATGGAGGCAATGGCTGAGTTTATATCTATCTGGTCGTTCATATTGACCAGGTCTTTGAGCTGTTGAAATAACTGTATTTTCATGTGCTATAATAAAATATGATTATCAATTCTTGCTCTTAATGGTAAAACTGACATGAAACTAAGAAGCCTTTACTGATTCACATCAGTGCAAATATACCGATAATTTTCGTTATCTTTGAAAACTTTCCGCTATCGAAGTAAAACACTCTTACGTAATGGGTGTGTTTTAAACTCATAAGTCGAGATTGTGTCTTTTCGTAAAGCGGAAGCGTTGAATGTTTCTTAATAATTGCAATAAGTTATTAGTAAGATGAATAAAAGTGATTATCAATGGAGGTACTGGTCCGTAGGAGGTGCTACAAGAGTTTGTATCAGTAAAGGAGAAGATATAGCCCACATAGGGGAGTTGGATCAAAAGTTATGGACGGCATTGAGTTGCCCCACAACCGGATTGGAATTTGATAAGGAATTCCTTTCCTATATGGATACGGATAAAGACGGACGTATAAGGGTAAAAGAAGTAATCAACGCTTGTAATTGGGTATGTAGTATCCTTAAAGATAAAGAAGTGTTGATTGCTCCAGAGTCTAAATTGGCCCTTTCTGCAATCGATTTAAGTACTTCTAAAGGCCAAGATATAGAAAAGAGTGCACGGAAGATCATAGAATGTCTGCGAAAAGAGGATAAGGAGCATATAGAACTTGCCGACACTATAGATTCTGAAGCTATTTTTGCAAATACTCAGTTTAATGGCGATGGCATCGTAACAGTCGCATCGGCAGGGGATGATGAGTCTTTGAGGCGCGCCATAGAAGATTGTCTAAAATGCTTCCCGCCATTAAAGGATCGCAGTGGCAATGCTGGTGTGGATGCTGCCACAATCCAGGAATTTTATGAGACTCTTAGTGGATATGATGGATGGGCGAAGAGTGGGCAGAGAAAAGAATGTTTACCTTTTGAGAATGAAACGGTTGAAGTCTATGACTTGGTTAAGGAACTGAAACCATTAATAGATGCTTATTTTATTCGTTGTGAGTATTTTGCATACGATCCTCAGTGTAAAGAGGGAGAAGACAGTATGGAGTCTATCTCACATCCAGATGCACAAGGACTTTTGCACCTAGATAAGATTAACCCTCAATGGGCAGAAAAAGTGAGAAAATTTCAAAGCTTGGCCCTTTCAGCTAATGAGGATATTCTATCAAAGGAAAAGTGGAGTCAGGTGCAGTCGCTTCTAAGGGAATACGAGAATTGGCTACAGTCTAAAACAGGTTCACAGGTAGAATCATTAGGCTTAAGCGAAGTTGAACTGCTTTTGGGACAAAATCAAAAAGATGCTATTTTAGAACTTATAAACAAAGATTTATCATATAAACAGGAAGCTGATGGTATAGATGATGTGCATAAATTTCTCGTGTTATATAGTCATCTTTACGACTTTTTGAACAATTTTGTAGTTTTCGGAGCTTTTTATGATAGGTCAAAAAAGTCAGCCTTTGACGCTGGAGAACTTTATATAGATCAGCGTTGTCTGAAATTATGTATAAAGGTGGCCGATATGTCTAAGCAGATCGTGATGGCACCTCAAAGCGGTATGTATATTCTGTATTGCGACTGCATTTCCAAGTCTACAGGTAAGCAGCTAAGTATAGCAGCCATTCTTACTAATGGCGATACAGATAATCTTAGTGTGGGGATGAATGCTGTCTTTTATGATAGGAACGGATTAGATTACGATGCAGTAGTAACGCGTATTATTGATAATCCGACAAGTATTCGACAAGCTTTCCTTTATCCATATAAGAAATTTGCTAAGGCGATAAGCGACCGTATTAACAAGCGGGCTGCAGAAAAAGAATCGAAAGTATCCGGAGGCCTTGTAAATCTAGCCAATGGTGACGTAGATTCTAAGGGCAGTGCTTCGGTCGGAAAGAAGCCTTTTGATGCTACGACTCTTGTTGCCCTAACAGCAGGTTTGGGCGTGGGTGCTGGTATGATACTAAATGCCGTATCTGCTCTTGTAAAGCCTTGGTACACATTACTTCTTGTGATAGTCGGATTATGTCTTGTAATTTCTGGCCCATCTATGTTTTTAGCTTGGGTTAAGCTTCGTAAGCGTAACTTAGCACCTATTCTTAATGCCAATGGTTGGGCGATCAATTCATCTATAATTGTAAACAGTCTTTTTGGTGCGACGCTCACTTCGCTTGCCAAGTATCCGCAGATATTGAATGTCGGGGATCCGTTTGCTCAGAAAAAGAAATCATCTGTACCAGGTATATTATTGGCTATATTGATTATCGCGGTAATAGTCGTGGCGTACTTATATTTTACAGGACATTTAGGTAGTATATGTATGTAATGCTTTGTGGCAGGCTTTTGAGATGGCTGACAATTATTTAGAGACAAGATATGAACAAATCTTCGAAGGGAGCGGTGCTAGACATTCTTCGCTGCGACCTTCGATAGATTTATGGGTGCAACGCGAAAGTGAAATGCACACAAGGCAAGGCTTCTATAAGATACATCCACTTCAAGTTCAGGCTGTGGAAAGAACTATTAGAAAGGTCTTTCCTAATGTCACATTAAATTATACTCAACTAGAAGATGGCTCTGCTCTGGTGGATATAAGGGCAGTTACGCCATTCGAATCGGGTCGCATTTTCGAAATCTTGTCATTAAAATCGGAAGAGATGGGTCTTCATGCTTTTCTAAAAAAAGAAAACGAGGATGGTATACTTGTAGAAATTTTTAGATAAGGAAATTTACTATAAATAAAGGGGCTAACCATTAAATGGTAGAGATGCTGCACTATTAAATGTAATGGTCTTTAAACTAGCTGGATGCATAATGGTAAGACTTTGAGCGTGTAGCATAAGTCTTTCGCAGGAAGGCGAACCATACAACGCATCTCCTTTTATCGGCCTTCCCATTCCTAATGGAGATGCGGCGTGGACTCTTAGTTGGTGCGTGCGTCCTGTTTTAGGTGTAAAGCGTACATCCATTTCGCCGTCAGGGAATATTTCCAGAATTTCATATTCGGTTATAGCAAGCTTCCCATTCTGCCTATCAACTATTTGTCTCGGTCTATCGTAGTAGTCTGGCGATAGGGGAAGGGCTATAGTACCATGTAACCTTCCCTTCCATGGACGATTCCCTGCAACAAGATGAGCAAGATATGTTTTATGAACTTGATGTGTGGCGAATTGGCTTTGTATATTTCTTTGAGCTTCTATTGTCTTTGCAAAGACCATGATTCCACTCGTGTCCATATCTAGTCTATGGCAGCTATAAAGATGTCCATGTTCTTTTTCCAAATACTCAATTAGTGAAGTGGTCCCTGTAAGGCCTGGCGCGCATAACATTCCCGATGGTTTGTCAGAGACGATAATATGTTCATCTTCGAAAATGATGGAAACTTCTTCGACATTAGGGACTCTTTGAAGTGGATTTTCTTCAACATCAAGTCCTTCCATCATAAAAGAAAGAAGTGGACCACATTTGCCGGTGCAGGCTGGATAAAACCTGCCATGTTCTCTCACCTCGCCACTAAAAGGGGATTTTCCATACCAGAATTCACCCATTGATAATGGCTTCAAGTCTAGTTGATAAGCACGATTTAGTAATTTGGCTCCAGCGCATTCTCCTGTTCCTCCAGGAGGTACTAAGCCCCTTCGCGCAAAAATTTCTTTTATACTTAGGCGTTCCCCTAAATAATTAGACGTTATATAGTTATCGAATAGATAGCTCTGTAATACGGCAGATTGCTCGGGACTTTGCGCTTTTTTTTGTAGGATAGGAAGTGTGGTCGTGTCGAAAATAGGTGGTACGAAACCATCCACTATGCTTTTACCCCCAACCAGGCCAGAAAATGCATTCAATCTTACTTTCTTACCACTGTTTTTCTCTAGGCCAATCAGTACACCGAGCATTTTACCTTCCTTGAAGATGTTTTCAAGTGCTGGATCGCTATCAATCTTTTTTATTAGGTCTGCTGCTGCATTTTTTACATCCTCGCTAGGAGTGTAGCGGAAAGGATATGTGAATTTAGTGTTGTACTTCAAATCCGAATTTTTTTAATTCCTCGTAGACTCTTTGTATTGGAAGTCCCATAACATTAAAATAGGAACCTTCTATACTCTTGATCCCGATAAAGCCAATCCATTCCTGAATCCCGTAAGCGCCAGCCTTGTCAAAGGGTTTATATCTTTCAATGTAATAATCGATTTCCTCTACAGAAAGTGAGGCGAAAACCACTTTGGTCACATCGGTGAAAACAAGTTCTTTTTCGCGACTTCGTAAGACCACAGAAGTTCTGACTTCATGAGCCTTCCCAGATAGAAGCTTAAGCATCTCCTTAGCTTGTTCGTATGAATGAGGTTTACCAAGTACCCTTCCCTCCGCTATAACTATAGTATCTGCTGTTAGTAGAATCTCGTCATGGTCAAGCTCTCTATGAAAGCCATGCGATTTACCTTTAGCCATATAAACAGGCACTTCCTCTGGCTTTATGCCATCTGGAAGCACTTCTTCAAAGTTATTGGCAATATCTACGGAAAAATCTATATCCGCGCCTTTTAAAAGCTCTTTTCTGCGAGGTGAGCCACTGGATAGGATGAGTTTAGGATTTCGAACCATTGCCTCCTCCCATTAGGTCGGTTAGATTAATGGTGCCGGTGGGTTTAGCTTGTTTGAAAGTTATTTCTCCGAACTGTGATTCGTATTTGTTTATGTTATCTATCAGTGCGTTCATAAGACGTTTTGCGTGTTCAGGAGTCATAATGACGCGACTGCATACACATGCTTTGTTGTTTCTTCCTGGAAATACTTGTGCAAAGTCAAGAATGAATTCTGTTCCAGAATGGCTGATAATAGCCATATTAGAGTATTTTCCTCCTGCTACTTCAGGATTGATCTCGATACTGAGTCCTTTTTCTTCCATAAGATTTGTATTTATTATTGATACAAAAATAACAAATTAAGTAATCCTTAAAAAATAACTTGCATCATCTTAATAAATATTTTTGGTCTATATTCTTTTTTTATCAGTCGTGTGTCATCAGTATACTCCCTTTTCCAAAGTCGAAACTACTTCGAAATGCTTCATGATAAAATTTGGGAGCCATTTCAAAACAACCTCAAATAAAAAATTGAATTTTTTAAAAATTATCGCAATTTAATAATTATTACAATGTGGTATTTAATAATAACAAATTGAAAGTATTTTTCGGTCTATTGATAAAACCGAGCAATAAGATTCAACTATAATACTTCAATTTAGGCACACGGAATTGCAAAATCACTATATTTTGGTATTACTTTCATTTTGAAATCACTTTTTGATAGCATATATTTGCAAGTAGTGTTACTTATTAAGAATGAAAAGTCATAATTATAATTTAATGGCAGTGCTTGCCGTGTCGCTTTGCCTGTGTTTTAATGTTTATGCGGCATCGCCTAAAAAGACCATCACTATAAGTGGGGATATTGTAGCCGCTTCTGATGGGACACCTGTGGATTTCGCATCTATTCTTGTCAGTCCATCTCAATTGTACTCCATGTCTGATAAGGATGGGTCATTTTCTATAGGTAATGTTCCTGTGGGCAAAATAACTCTTACGGTTCAGGCTTATGGTATGGAGAGGATTGACACTACATTTGTCGCAACAGCAGGAAAAGATGTCACGCTTAAGTTATCGTTGAAAGAAGTGTCATTTAGACTTGAAGATGTAGTAGTGGTCGCTACCGGTAACAAGGCGGGGAGTAGTACTGCATCGAACATTTCAAGGCAAGCTATGGATCACATGCAGACTAGTTCGCTTGCCGATGCCATGTCTTTACTTCCTGGAGTTTCAATGACTAACCCGGACTTGTCTTATTCGCAATCCATTACGATTCGTTCGGCTGAGCCCATATTGCCAGGTGAAACTGCCAATAGTGCATCAGTAATGAATAGTCTGGGGACTTCTCTAATCGTAGATGGGGCACCTATTTCGAATAATGCTAATCTTCAAACTCTTAGTCCTGTTGTCAGTGGCTCTGCAGGCGATGATAGCCGGCTGTATTCTTCTCCAGCAAGAGGAACTGATGTGCGTTCTCTTTCGACAGATAATATAGAATCTATCGAGATAATTCGAGGTATTCCTTCGGCAGAGTATGGAGATTTGACATCAGGTGTGGTGCTTGTAAAATCTAAAGCAGGTAAATCGCCACTTACAGTTAGATTTAAGACTAATCCTAATATCTATCAGGTATCTGCAGGGCAAGGATTTTCATTAGGTGAAAAAGCTGGTGATTTGAATATCTCCAGCGATTACGCATATAGTAGAAACTCTCTTACAAAAAGCCAGTCTTTTTATCAAAGAGCTAATGTCAAAGCGCTTTGGACTATAAGGCCTAGCGAAATAGTTAATGAAACCACCTCTTTAACACTAAGTTATGGTAGAGATCGCAGTCGTCTTAATCCTGACGACAAGACATCGAGAACACAATCCTATGCTAATGATCTCGGTTTCGCTTTTAGTACTAATGGTAGAGCAAGTGTAAATGGGAGTTGGCTTCGCAGTGTGAATTGGCTTGTTTCAGGAAGCTTGAATGATAAGAAATCTCATTATGAAAGTACTGCGACTAATGCCATGAATCTGTATTCAAACTCTATGACAGATGGTGAGGTATATAGTAATGTGCTTGGAGGACAGATATACGATGTCGAAGGGAATTTAATTACTAATGTATCTGAGGATAGTAATGTTAAAGGTGTCGTGTTACCTTACAGCTATTTTTATCAATATGATATCTTGGGAAAAGAGGTAAATGCTTTTGCAAAATTGAATGTTGATTTCGGACATACTTGGGGAAATGTTAATGAAAGATTGCTTTTAGGAGTAGACTTTAAAACGGATGGAAATCTGGGGAAGGGTTCAGTTTATGACGAGGATTTTCCTCCATTTAGAAACATTAATAATACAGAATCGGGTTATAGAACAAGATCTTACAGCGAGATTCCTTTTATTAACCAGTTAGGCTTGTATGCGGAGAATTATTTTAATTGGAACTTTTTAAATAGGACTTTGAATTTGGTTACAGGTGTAAGATATGATAATGTCAATGGGCTTGGTTCACTTGCTCCGCGTATCAATGCGTCTATAGATGTATTTCCATGGATGACCATCCGAGCAGGGTATGGTCTAACTTCAAAGGCTCCTACTGCATATTATCTGTATCCTAACAAGTCCTATCACGACTATATCCTTTATAATGGGGTTTTTGCTGGAATGCCTGAAAATGAACAGCTTCTGATTGCTAAGACAGATGTTTACGATGCGTCTAATCCTGATTTGGAAATCGCAGTGAATCATAAAGCTGAAGTGGGTGTGGATTTCAATATTCTCGGCAGATATCGTGTCAGTGTGACTGCATATGATGAGAGAATGGACAATGGATACGCTTATGGTACGGATATAAGTTCGTTTATCTGGTATCAGACTACAACATACGAAGTTGATCATAAAGATGAAGGACAGCGTCCTGTTCTTAAAAAAGGTCAGGAGTATAATCTGTTCTATACAGTATATAAGCCGCTTAATAATGTAAAGTCGCGAAACAGCGGAGTTGAATATGAGATAGATCTAGGACGTTTTGATGCCATACGAACATCCTTTTACATAAATGGAGCATGGATGCGTAGCTCTAATACCAATAAGGGTTATTATTTCGGGACCAGAGCGAAAACAGGTACTCCGGAAAAGAATATTGGCATTTACGAACCAGAACTTAGAACTTCTTATGCCGAACTATTTAATACGACATTTAGAGCAACTCATAATATCCCGCAAGTCGGACTTGCCGTGACCCTTACAGGTCAATTAAACTGGTATAGTAAATACTGGACAGAGTATGGTAATGACACCATGTTTATCAAGTACATATCGCGAAAGGATGGGAAAGTGTATGATTTTGATCCTTCTTTAAAAAAAGACGAAGAATTTAGTTATATGTTCCCTACTTTGAACGATAATCGCTTCGCTGTAGAAAAGTATTTTCCTACTGTTCTTTTCAATTTAAATGTTAGCAAGGAAATCGGCGAAATGTTTACCGCATCCTTTTATGTAAATAACATTTTTAATAGTCGTCCATTGTATCAATCAAAGTATAATGGTGAATATGAAGAGTTAGGAATTCCTATTTTCTTCGGCTTTGAATTTAAAGTATCTATTAAGTAACCTTCAAAAAATAAACTGCATCATCTTAGTAAATTTTTTTGGTCGTTATCCTCGAAAATCTCATTCTAATCTGACGCAATTTAATTTTTTCACGTTACTAAGTAAATTATTATAAACTAAATAAATAAAATTATGAAACATTCATTAATCGCCTTAACGGCTTTTGCGATTCTGGCTGCTGTCGGATGCCAGAAAAATGATGAGACAAAGACAATCAGTGTTAATGTAAAAATCGACGAGTCTAAGCTCTCTGCTACAGGAATTGCATCTCCAGAAAGTTACGATGTAAAATTGTCTAACTACACTACAGGAGTAACGATAGATCTTAAAACTGAAAATGGAATTGCATCTGCCACTGGTGTGGTACCTGGGATGTATAGTGTAACTGCAAGCGCGATGCTATCTTCCGATGGTTTTACCTACACTATTGCTGGTTCAGCGACTGATGTCAGTCTTCTAAATGATGAAGATGAAGTAAGTGTATCAGTAGATGCAGTTAAAGAAGCTGCACTTGTATTCAAAGAGATCTACTATACAGGATGCGGGGATTGGTATTTCCGTGACCAATTCTATGAGATCTATAATAATAGCACAGAAGTTGTGTATGCAGATAGTCTCTGCATAGCTGAAACACTGTATGCTACTAGTGACAATACTGTTATTTACGATTGGCCTATAGAAAATGCCGATCAGTATGTATTTGTGAAGACAGTGTGGCAGATTCCTGGTAATGGCACTACATATCCTATCAAACCAGGTGAGTCTTTTGTCATAGCACAATGGGCGACAAATCATAAGACCGAAGAATTGAGTCAGGGTGCTTCTCCAGTTGATTTAAGTGGAGCAGAATTTGAAGCTCTTGAAAAAGAGAGCACTACATTTACAGGTCTTGTACTTACAGATAATCCTGCAGTAAATATGGTAAAGGCAATTGAGGCTGGTTATGCTTTGCCTCAGTATCTTACACCGGTATCAGGTACAAGATATATTCTTTTCAAGCCTTCTGGAAAACTTAAAAACGAAGACTTCATAACAGCTACAAATGCCGATTATAATGGTGTAGGTCGTGAGATTCCAATCTCAGAAGTAATAGATGCTGTGCAGGCCGTAAGTGATGAAGCAGGTATGAGTTTTCTTGGGCTTCCTACAGTGCTTGATGCAGGAGCAATCTGGTCTGATGGAATGTATACAAAAGAGAGTATTTCAAGAAAAATTAAGGAAACACGTGAAGACGGGACCATCGTTTATCAGGATACTAACAATACCACTAACGATTTCGTACTCAATAAAGATCCTCAAGTGAGAAGAAATGGTGCGAAAGTGCCTTCATGGAATACATGGATTAAATAATGAAGAAATTCATAGTAATATTATTGGGAATGCTTATCGGCGTGGGTTCTTTAACGGCCCATGCCGCTGAGCCTTCTGCATATATTAAAAATACCGCTCTTCAAGAAACTATCGAGAGAAATTCGCTATGGTTAGGATCTTCATCGATGGCGGGATTGGCATTTTTCGATTATTCTTCTTTTAATACCCTTGATTTTGGCTACGATGGTGGTTATGGAGAGTACAGGGCTAATGGAGTGGGTAAAAACAGCACTGAAATATCACTTAATACGAAAGGTGCGGCATATATAGGAAAGACTCTTGCTATAGGCTCGTTTTCTTTTAAAAATGCATTCGATAAAGATGCCCTTTACAATGTGCTTCTCTACGAGCTTGAAGATAATATGCCTTATTATCCGATTGACGATAAGTCTAGTGACTGGAATAGGCAGGAGTATAATTTAAATGCAGGTCTTTCTTCTCCAGTGATTTGGGATTGTTTAGCATTAGGAATAAAGTTCGATTATTCTGCTAAAGTGGGCGCCAAGCAGCTTGATCCTCGAGGTGAGACTTATAAGTATAGCGTCAGCGTGCAGCCTTCGGTTGCCCTGCGGTTAGGCGTCAATATATTAGGACTCAGTGCTTTTTATGCCAATGGGTTTGAGCGTTCTACAGTTAGCGTGAATAATGTCTGGGTAGATCCGAAAGTGTGGGAACATAGGGGACTTGGGGAGAGTACTCAGAATAAAGTCGGAGGAAATGACGGCATGAAGGACCATACCTATCGGACTTATCGATATGGAGGCTCTTTACAGTATTCTTTGTCTGATTTCTTTTTTGTGGAAGCGGGTTTATCTCATCGAGAAGTGAGCGGCCTTGAAAACCCCAAATTGCCGAAAAAACTTGGCACCATTAAGGAGAATGACATATCTTTAAAGGCCGATTGGCTTTTCGGTAACAATAAGTCGGATAAGCTTGCCGTTAACTTTGAATATACCTTTACAGACGGAATCGAGTATGTTCAAAAACTGAATACGGCTGCATATCAGCAAGAATGGATGGTCATAAGTACAAATAAAATGTCTACATTCACTGAACTTAGTGCAGGACTATCTTACGATCATATGTTCGGAGCCGATGACCCGAGAGGTTATACTTGGAAAGTAGGAGGTGAATCGAATTTTCATATCTTCGATCAAAGTTACCTCGCTCCGGCATCTACTTCAAATGCAATGAGACTATATGGTGGCTTGTTTGCTGACAGGCAGTTAAAAATGAATAAATGCTCACTAATCGTTGGGCTCGATGCCGGTTACGCTTCTGGATTGGGTTCTGGCTATAAGTGCTTGGGAACGAAAGTATATAATGCTCCGAAGTCAATGCTTGAAGATCAGGCTGATTGGCTTAATGCAAGTTATCTGAAAGCTGGTGGAAGGATTGACTTGACGATGGGGGAGAGTAATAAAGTAGCATGGGTTTTAGGTGTCAAATGCGTGTATATGGATGCTTTTGCTATAAATAAAAGCAGGCTAATGTGTATGGCATCGTTTGGAATATTGTTTTAGGTAATTATAATATGTCGCATAAATTTTTGCTGACTATGGGTATTGCCCTTTTGTCAGTTTCAGCCTCGGCGCAGGTGCATTCGTTTGCAATCATAACAGATAAAATGACTCAAGAGAATTGTTATGTCGCTTTAGAGTCATATAAAAAGTCCATCTGTGCAGATGGACTTGATGCGTTTATTGTAGCAAAAGAATGGGAAAGTCCTGAAGAAGTAAAGGATAGTCTGTTATCTTATTATCATAAAAGGGCTTTGGAAGGTGCAGTGTTTGTCGGAGATGTCCCGATAGCGATGATTCGCGGCGCACAACACCTTACATCCGCATTTAAAATGGATGAAAACGGGATGTGGCCTAAGAGAGATTGTAGTGTGCCTTCTGATAGGTTCTATGATGATTTCGATCTAAAATTCACCTTTGAGGAAAGAGATAGTGTCGAGAGGCATTTCTTTTATTATACACTTGCTCCAGAGTCTGTTCAGCATATTGAATGCGACATATACACCGGTCGTATCAAGTCATCGGAAAAAAGGGGGGATAAGTATGGTGAAATCTCCCGATATTTATTGAAAGCAGCTGCCGTTAAGTCCGAATGCAATACTTTGGATAAAGTGATGTCGTACACAGGAAGTGGTTCTTTTTCAAACAGTCTGGTGGCATGGAAAGATGAAACCATTACCCTTTCCGAGCAGATTCCATCTGCATTCGAAAGTGGATCCGATGGAGCGAAATTCCTAATATACGCGATGTATCCCGACATAAAGGAAAAACTTTTGAAGGAGATAGCTCGTGACGATTTGGATCTTGCAATTTTTCACGAGCACGGAGTGCCAGAAAGACAATATGTTACTGAAACTCCACATCCCGGCGACACTGATGGGTATTATGAGGATGCTAAATATCGCATAAGAAGTAATATAAGAACTGCAGTTCAAAGGGGAAAAGATGCTGAAAAGGTAAAAGCGGAGATTTTGAATAAATATGACATTCCTGCGGAATGGGTAGATGATTGGGATGATCCTTTACTTGAAGAAAAAGATTCGCTTTACGACGCTGCTACTGGTATTATGCTGGATGATATCGCAAAACTTTCTCCTAATGTCAGGATGACTATTTTCGATGCATGTTACAATGGGGATTTTAGAGAGGACGACTGCATCGCTTCGCGCTATATACTCTCTGATGGTAAGGCAGTTGTAGGTATTGGTAATTCTGTGAATGTGCTTCAGGACAAGTCATCTTCCGATCTTCTCGGGATGCTTGCTCAAGGGTATAGGGTAGGCCAATGGATGCAACAGGTCAATATTCTCGAATCACATATTCTCGGAGATCCTACCTTCCATTTTTCTCCATGTCCTGATGCCGTTAGGCCTTGTCTTGATGTAAAGGATTGCAAGTATTGGCTAAAATACACATCTTCCAAGTACCCTTGCGATATTCGGGGATTGGCACTTCATAAATTATATAATTTAGAGTATAAGGATTTGCCAGAATTACTTTTGCGCACTTGGCAAGAGTCAGATGATTATATGCTTAGACTACAGTGTTTTCATCTTATCGCACATTATTTAGATGGAAACTACGAAAAAGTGTTGCTTGACGGCGCTGACGACCCATACGAATTTATCCGCAGAAAATCAGCTTATTATATGGGTAAAGTAGGTACTCCTCAGATGGCAGACGCTCTTGTGAATTTGTATTTTAGCGATTATAACTCGCTTAGAGTAGCTAATAATGTGGGCTTTGTGTGTGCGCACTTTCCAGATAGTCTTTTTATAAAGAAATATGAGCAGAAACTAAACGATTCTCCATGGGTATACGATAAGGACTGGTTTCAAGATAAGTCCATGAAGCTTTTTAGGCAGTCTTTTTCCATAGAATCAGCTACAGGAGAGGCGCTTTTAGACAAAAACGATAAATTCCGCAAATTCTATATCAGCGGAATGAGGAATCAACCATATCCTCAATATGCGCTGACTTTGTTAGAGATACTTAAAGATAATACTGAAAGCGAACAGATACGAGTACAATGTGCTGAAACTCTAGGCTGGTTTGTAAGGTCATGGAATCGACAGGAAATCGTGAAAGGTATTGACGAATATCTTTCTTCGGATGGAGATGCGATGCCACAGGCTTTAAAAGAGGAATTGATTAAGACAAGAAGCCGTCTTATGGAGTTCTTAAGATAAATTACTATGAAGAAGATATTTTTATTTGTTTCATTTCTCTGTAGTGCCATTTCGTTATATGGCCAAGTGGCAATCGAAAAATGCGGGGTGAAATCTCCCACATCTTTTGCCATTTTTACTGATAGCAAGACTCTTTCCGAGTGTTATGAAGAACTCCATGCTTATAAACATGTCCTTGAGGATGAGGGACTTGGCACATATATCGTCAGTGCTGAATGGAATAGTCCAGATGAAGTAAAATCCGAGATTCTGTCCTTATCAGAAAAGAAGCCTAAATTAGAGGGGATAGTTTTTGTGGGGGATATTCCTATCGTGAAAGTTCGTCAAGGTCAGCATCTTACCACTGCGTTCAAGATGAATGAGCAGACTTGGCCCATGTCAGAATCATCGGTAGCTTCGGATAGATTCTATGACGATTTCGACCTGCGTTTTGAGTATATTTGCCGTGATACTCTAGACACGGACGTATTTTATTATAGATTGTCTGAGAAAGGTGCTCAGCATCTGTGTCCTGACATCTATTCTGCAAGAATGAAGGTGCCGGGTGTTATGGCAGACCACAAATACGAGTTAATGAGAAAATACCTCGAGAAAGTGGTCAGAGCACATAAAGAAGCAAATGTTTTGGATAACATTACATACTTTGCCGGTAATGGTTATAATTCCGATTGCCTAACTATATGGAGGCAGAAGCCAATCGTTTTTCGCGAGTATTTTCCTTATGCTTTTGATAAGGCATCGCATAATCGTTTTTTGAATTTCCGTGAAGACAGGCAGATGAAATGGGCTCTTTTAAGTGAAGTGGCAAGGCAGGACACGGACTTGTTCGTCTTTAGCGAACATGGAGATTATGACACTCAGTTTATAAATGAAACAAAGGTTGCTACGAATCTCGACGAGGATATAGATTATCTTAAACGCTCTATTGCTCAGTCTTATACATATTACAAGGAGAGAGGCTATGGCGAGGATTTCCTAAAGGAAGCTGTAGATTCGGTATATAAATTGTCTAGAGATATAGTGGCTGATTCCATGCTTGTAAAGTATGCTGCCCAGGATTCTATTGACTATTCAAAGGCCAATATATTTCTGGATGACATTATGAAAGGGCACAGCAATGCTAAAATGATCGTTTTCAATGCTTGCTATAATGGCTCTTTTCACAACCCTAAGGGATATGTGGCTGGGTGCCATGTGTTTGGCGAAGGGGAATGTGTGGTAGCTCAAGGCAATACCGTTAATGTACTTCAAGATAAGTGGGAAGATAAACTTATGGGATATCTTTCAATAGGAGAGCGGGTAGGTATGTGGCAAAAGGAGGTTCCTTATTTGGAATCTCACCTGATAGGCGATCCGACATTCCGTTTTTCTCCTCATAGTAAAAAAGAAGAGAAATTGTGCAAGCGCTTACATAAAGACCTTATATTTAATTCTGGAAACATAAATGTTTGGGAAAAATATACCCATTCCGATGAGCCACTTTTAAGAAGTGCTGGCATTACTCACATGGGATATGTCGATGCCAAGTCTGCACATAAGCGTGCGGCAGAATTGTTCGATGATTCGTCTTGGGTAGTACGAATTCACGCTTTCAATGTTCTCGCAACTGACCCTGATCCTGATTTTTCAGGTTATGTGAGAAGGGGATTGTCTGATATTTATGAACTCGTCGCCAGAAATTCCGTGAAGATGTCAGCGGCATTAGGGGACACTTCTCTTGTTAATGATGTCAAGATATTCAGTGAGTCGCATCCTGAAATGGTTCGTGCAAGTGGTTATGCTTCTCAAGATGCTATTGCCATACTTACAAATGAGGGTCACTATGGAAAAAGCGTTATGGGAGTATCCGATAAGACTCTCCCTGTCAAGAGAAGAGTAAATGATATAAGGATCTTTAGAAATGCCAAGAGTGTTTATGCTGTTGAGCCACTGATTGCTATAGTTGCGGATGGCTCTGACGATGAATATGTTAGGGTCGTAGCGTGTGAAGCTCTTGGATGGTATAATCAATCTATTCAAAGAGATAAGATTATATCCTCTCTTGAAAGTATTAATGTGGAAGATGTACCACAGCAATTGGCATTAGAAATAGAGAAAACCATAAAAAGACTGCAATGGAAGTGAATATCAGAAGGTGTGTTGGGCTTGTTTTAGTAGCGGCTTTATTTAGCATTTCAGTATCGGCTCAAGACAATATGCCATCATCCGTGGATAATTCAAAGCATAAGTATTTTCCTCCTTTGATTGACCAAATAGGAGGATCATGCGCACAGGCTTCATATATAGGATATATGTTTACCTATGAGATGAATAGGCTATTGGATAGAGATGCATCGTCAAGCAAAGACTATCAATACAGCTATTTATATACATGGAATTTTATAAATGGAGGTCAGGATGAAGGCTCGCTTGGAGTGGAAGGGCTTCAAATTGCATACGAAGGCGGAATCGCCACAGAAGCAGATTTTCCTTCGCAATATACAAGCTATCAATTTAAATGGACTAGTGGATACGATAATTACTTAAAGGCCATTCATAACAGGGTAAAAAAAATCAGATTTTTTGAGGTGTTGGATCATGAAGGGGTAGAAGCTGTCAAGCACTATTTATGGAATCGTGGAGAAGAAGGAAAACCTGGTGGGATAGTTACTTTTTCCTCACGTTCCAGTGCGTGGACAATTGACACTCATTATTCTGGCCCATCTGAAACTGGTTATAAGGCACTTCTTACTGCTCTTTCTCCTACAGGGGCTCATGCTATGACTATAGTGGGATATGACGACCTTGTCGAATTCAATGCTCCGGATGGGACTTTAAGCAAGGGGGCATTCATCGTATGTAATACATGGGGAGAGTATGCTTATCAACACGATAGGGGTAGATTCTATTTGCCATATTGGTTCTGGGAACAAAAGGATAGAGACCTTGGTGCATTAGGGGCAGATATGGTCGGGACAGATGTGGAATATCGCGAGCCGAAGGTGGTATTTAGGGTAAAATTGGAATATAGTTCAAGGAATGACTTGTCATTCAGGATAGGCGTATCAAACAAAGCATCGGACACTGTCCCGACAAATGATTATCTTGTCCCTATCGCCAATTATCAAGGCGGTGATTACCCTATGCAAGGTAATAATGCTTCTTCAGAAATAGAATTTGCCTTCGACTATAGTTCTTATGTAAATACGATAGACGATACTGCAGAGCCTAAATTTTTTCTGACAGTTTGTAGAAACAAGCGAGGAAAAGAGTATGGTTCTGGAAAAATGCTGGCTTTTTCTGTGTATGATTATCGGGAAGACGCCGCAAATCCCAAAGTATATGTATGTGAGGATATAGAGGGAAAAGAGATTTTAAGTGGGAACAATGTGTTCGGAATAGAGACGGTTCCAGCTTCGAAGACTTCCTACTCCGAAATTAAATGGTTGAATGCCAATGGACAGCCTGTCGCTGCTCCTCTTGTCCTTAGGACTGCAGATGGCAAGTATGCTAAAATACGCCTATCTGACTATGACAGAACTGAAGGAACTATTAAAATCAAATATGTATATGCTCCAGATGGGAGTAGAAATCTCGAATAAACTATATGAAGGATAAGATTTTTCTATTTGTTTGTATTCTTCTCACTGTATGTGTTTTGACTTCATGTAATAATCAAAATGGAAGTGAGCGTGTTCCCGTTGTTAGAGATGAATTGACGATAAGTGGCTTGGAAGATGGAAAATGGGTATATTTTTCAATCGAGAGTGGTAGTGTCGTAGGGTCAAGTGCTTTTCTTTCGGAAGAGGAAGATGCTATTTGGGCTAAACGCTCGGATTGGGATTTCGCAATATGCGGAGACTATTTGAAAACTAACGGCGGGGCTTCCGGCAGTGGCAGAGGAGGCATTCTAAGAGACGAAACTCATAATTTTCAGACGCTTAAAGAAGCTCCTTCTGAAGGGTATTTGATAGATAAGATGGGGATTGTCAAGTGATTTTTTTAAAGTAGCTAAGTAATATCATAAAATATGCATAAAAAATGTTATTTTTGTGAGTTATGGAATTATCTAAAAAATATAATCCTTCGGAAGTCGAGGATAAATGGTATGCCTATTGGCTAAAATACAAGTTTTTTCATTCGGAACCTGATAATCGTCAGCCATATACTGTAGTAATACCGCCACCAAATGTGACAGGTATTCTGCATATGGGTCATGTGCTGAACAACACTCTTAACGATGTACTTGTGCGTAAGGCGAGAATGGATGGCAAGAATGCTTGCTGGGTCCCAGGAACGGACCATGCAAGTATAGCTACTGAGAATAAGGTGGTTGCCAAACTTCGGGACATGGGCATAAAGAAAGAGGATCTCACTCGCGAGGAGTTCTTGAAATACGCGTGGGAGTGGAAGGAAGAACATGGAGGAATAATTCTTCAACAGCTTAGAAAGCTCGGTGCGTCATGTGATTGGGATAGAACCAGATTCACTATGGAACCTGAACTGAACGAAGCTGTTATCAATACTTTCGTATACTTCTACAAGAAGGGCTGGATTTATCGTGGAGTTCGCATGGTAAACTGGGATCCTGTGGGGCACACTGCCGTGTCGGATGATGAGGTTAATCATAAGGATACTAAGAGCCATTTCTATCACATGAGGTATTTTATCTCTGATGGTCACGGACATCCTACAGATAAATACATAGTTGTAGCTACTACCCGTCCTGAGACTATAATGGCAGATGCTGCGATATGTGTCAATCCTAATGACGAGCGTCATCACTGGATGAGAGGAAAGAAAGTGCTTATCCCTCTTATAAATAAGGAAATACCTATTATCGAAGACGACTATGTTGAGATGGACTTCGGAACGGGATGTTTAAAGGTTACACCGGCTCACGATGCCAATGACTATGAGATCGGCCTAAGGCATCATCTTCCAGTGATCGACATTATCGATGATAATGGTTGTCTTAATGAAGATGCTCAAATCCTTGTAGGTGAAGATAGGTTTGTCGCACGAGAGAAGATAGCCAAGATGCTTCAAGAGGCTGGAAACATAGAGAAGATAGAAGATTATGTTTCACCAATCGGTTATTCTGAGCGTACGAATGCTGTCATAGAGCCTAAATTGAGTGCTCAATGGTTCTTGAAGATGGAAGAATTGGCCCCAGCTGCATTGGCACGTGTAGAGGATGGCGAGATTAAGTTTATACCAGATAAATATCGTAATACCTATCGTCACTGGATGGAAAATGCCCGCGACTGGTGTATAAGCAGGCAGTTGTGGTGGGGTCAGCGTATCCCTGCATATTATCTTCCAGATGGCAGATATGTTGTGGAGAGCACACCAGAAAAAGCTCTTGAGGCAGCTCGCGTGCTTGATCCTAATATTACAGCTGCAGAGCTGCGCCAGGATGAGGACGTGCTAGATACATGGTTTAGCAGTTGGCTTTGGCCAATTTCTGTTTTCGATCCTAAAAAGCCAGGCTGTCCTAAGCACAAGCCTAATGCAGACTTGGCATACTACTATCCTACAAATGATCTGGTAACCGGTCCGGATATCATATTTTTCTGGGTAGCTCGTATGATTATGGCAGGTGATGAGTTCATGAACGAAGTTCCATTTAGAAATGTCTATTTCACTGGTATTGTTCGTGATAAGCTGGGCCGGAAAATGAGTAAGACTCTAGGGAATTCGCCTAATCCGCTTGACCTGATAGACAAGTACGGAGCAGATGCCGTGCGTCTGGGTATGTTATTATGTTCATCTGCAGGAAGTGACATCCTTTACGACGAATCTCAGGTAGAACAAGGGCGTAATTTCTGCGGAAAGATTTGGAATGCCTATAGGCTGATAAGCGGCTGGATGGTTGATGAAAAGGCAGAGCAGAATGAGAGTTGCCGATTAGCAGTCAAGTGGTTCGATAATTTGCTTTCAAAGACTATAGAACAAGTTGAAGACCATTATGCGAAATTCCGCATTTCGGATGCGCTTATGACTATATATAAGCTCTTCTGGGATAGCTTTTGCGCATGGTATCTTGAACTTGTGAAACCATCTTTCGGCCAGCCGATCGACGGACGAACTTATGAAAGCACTATGGACTTCTTCGAGAAATTGCTTAAGATGATTCATCCTATAATGCCTTTTATCACGGAAGAGTTATGGCAGACCATGTCGGCTCGCAGAGACGGGCAGACTATCATGTTTGAACGCACTCCTGTTGCTGGTCCGTATGACGAAGAATTCCTTAAACAGTTCTCTTGGCTTCAAGAGGCTATAGTGGGAGTGCGAGGCGTAAGGGCTCAAAAGCAGATTTCTCCGAAGGAGAGTCTAAAGCTTTACGTAGAGGGCGAAATGCCATCTGAACTTGAATCCGTTCTTTTAAAAGCAGCCAATCTTTCGAGCATTACTCGTGGCGAATACGATGGTGCGTCAGTGTCATTTATCGTAGGTACTGTCAAGATGAGTGTTGCATTAGATGGCTTTGTAAATGCAGAAGAGGAGCGTTCTAAAATACTTTCAGAACTTGAGCATCAGAGAGGTTTTCTTGCTTCAGTGCGTAAAAAACTGTCTAATCAGTCCTTTGTCGAGCATGCTCCAGCTTCAGTAGTAGAGTTGGAAAGAAAGAAAGAGGCAGACGCCTTATCACGTATAGAGGCTTTAGAAGCTTCACTTAAAACTCTTTAGGTATGATTTATCCGCTATTAATAGGACTTGGGCTTTGGGAGATACTTCTTATAGCATTAGTCATTCTTCTTCTTTTAGGAGGTCGAAAAATACCAGAACTTATGCATGGCATAGGTAAGGGTATCAGCAACTATAAAAAAGGGCTTAATGAAGTAGATGATCAGAGTCCTTCTCACCCATCTGAAAAGAAAAAATAGTGATTTCACTTGACGATGTAACAGTCGCTTATGGCGGGTTTGTCCTTCTGGATAAGATTAATTTCCATATAAGCGAAACTGATAGAATAGGACTTGTCGGTAAGAATGGTGCCGGCAAGTCCACTATTATGAAGATGATATGTGGTCTTCAATCGCCGACATCCGGTAAGATAGATATGCCATCTCATATAAGCGTGGGATATCTTCCACAGATTATGGAACACCATAAGGGGCGTAGCGTTATCGATGAGGCGATGAGCGCATTCGATAGGGAAAAGGAAGTAGAAAGTGAAATAGAGAAGATAACAGCTGAGCTGTCGCAAAGGGAAGACTATGAATCAGTGGAATATCTAAATCTGGCTACGCGCCTTTCCGAGTTGAATGATCATCTATCTGCTTCGCACAGTGAACCGCCTGAGGTGCAAGCCCGCAAGACGCTTTTAGGATTGGGCTTTAGGGATGAAGAGTTGGGACGCCTTACCGAGACATTCTCTCAGGGGTGGAATATGCGTATAGAATTGGCCAAGTTACTATTGCGTCAGCACGATGTTCTGCTTTTGGACGAGCCTACTAACCACTTGGATATAGAAAGTATCGAGTGGCTGGAAGATTATCTAGCATCGAGAAAGGGATCGCTGGTGCTGGTTTCTCACGACAGGAAATTTTTGGATAGGGTTACCAATCGTACAGTGGAGATAGTACTTGGTCATGTCCAAGACTATAAAGTCCCGTATAGTAAGTATTTGGAACTTCGTGCCGAGCGGATGAGTCAGCAGATGGCTGCTTTTGAGAATCAGCAGAAGATGATCGAAAAGACGGAGGATTTCATCGCGCGTTTTCGATATAAACCTACTAAAAGTAACCAGGTCCAGAGCCGAATAAAAGCCCTGGAAAAGATAGATAGGATAGAAATAGACGAAACGGATAATGCACGATTAACTGTAAAATTCCCACCTGCCCCACGCTCTGGAGATGTTGTCTACTCAGCAAAGGATATCACAGTGGCTTATCCTCAAAAAACTGTCTTTTCTGATGCCAATATAGAGATTAAAAGGGGTGAGAAAGTGGCCCTTGTGGGAAGAAATGGCGAGGGAAAAACCACACTTATGAAGGTGATTGTGGGGGAGTTGGATCCTATAAAAGGGGAGAGCCGGATAGGACATAATGTCGATATAGGGTATTTCGCACAGAATCAGGAAGATGTGCTGGACAAGTCACTTACAGTCTTTGAAACTCTTGATAGGGTGGCTGTGGGAGATATACGCACTAAGGTTCGTGATATATTGGCACAATTCCTTTTTAGAGGTGAAGATATAGACAAAAAGGTAGCAGTATTGAGCGGAGGCGAAAGGGCACGGCTTGGTATGGCTAAATTAATGCTCCAGAGTCATAATTTCCTGCTTCTTGATGAACCTACTAACCATATGGACATTAAGAGTAAGGATATACTTAAACAGGCATTGAAATCTTACGATGGGAGCTTGTTATTAGTATCTCACGACCGCGATTTTTTAGATGGTCTTACCGATAAGTTCTATGAGTTTGAAAAGGGTAGGGTTCGAGAACATCTGGAAACCATATCCGAGTTTTTGGAAAAGCGTAAGCTGGATTCTCTGCACGAACTTGACCGTAAAAACAAAGAAGCTACTGCTCAAGAAGATGTAAAACAGTCAAATGTGCTGTCCTATCAGCAGCAAAAGGAACTTTCCAAGCAGCAAAGAGCCAGACAGAACAAAATTAAGACACTGGAAGGGGAGATAGCATCTCTTGAAGCCCAAGTAAAAGGGATAGAGGAGTTTTTAGCCGATCCTCCTGAAGAAACGGATATCATGGCCAAGACGCAGGAGTATCTGGAATTGAAGCAGAAACTTGATTCTAAGACAGATGAATGGTTTTCCCTTCAATAAATACTTAATCGCTTAATTATCAATATATGAAAGCATGTAAAGTTATACTTTTTATTATGGGAATATTTTGTTTGAATTATTCTTTTGGACAGGATAGACCCGTATATTTAGATGAAAGCAAGCCTATTGAGGAGCGTGTTGAAGATGCACTTTCGAGAATGACACTCGAAGAGAAAGTGAAAATTCTTCATGCACAAAGCAAGTTTTCTTCTGCCGGTGTGCCTCGTCTAGGAATTCCGGATCTTTGGACAACTGATGGCCCTCATGGCATTCGTCCAGAAGTTCTTTGGGATGACTGGGATCAAGCTGGATGGACAAATGACTCTTGTGTGGCATTTCCGGCACTGACAGCGCTTGCCGCTACTTGGAATGAAGAAATGTCCGCTCTTTATGGCAAAAGCATAGGTGAAGAGGCTCGCTATCGTGAAAAGGATGTATTGCTTGGTCCTGGAGTGAATATTTACAGATCTCCTCTTAATGGTCGCAATTTCGAATATATGGGAGAAGACCCTTTCCTCGCATCTAAAATGGTAGTTCCTTATGTCAAGGAAGTCCAAAAGAATGGAGTGGCTACATGTGTGAAGCATTTTGCTTTAAATAATGAAGAAACTAACAGGCACATAGTCGATGTCGTCGTAGATGATAGGACATTGAATGAGATTTATCTTCCTGCATTTAAAGCCGCTGTTCAGGAAGGGGGAGCGTGGGCCATTATGGGCGCGTATAATCTTTATAAGGGCCAACATCTTTGCCATAACCAATACCTTCTCAATGATATTTTAAAAAGGGATTGGGGGTTTGATGGTGCTGTGATTTCTGACTGGGGCGGATGCCATGATACGGATCAGGCCATTGCCAATGGTCTTGACCTTGAGTTTGGAACATGGACAGATGGGCTAACTATGGGTGCTACAAATGCTTATGATTCTTATTATCTGGCTGCACCTTATCTTGAAAGACTGCGCGACGGCAGGGCATCTATAGAAGTTCTCGATGAAAAGGTTCGTAGAGTTCTAAGGTTGATTTTCCGCACAGCCATGAATACTGGCAAGCCTTTCGGTTCTATGTGCTCACCAGAGCATTACGAAGCTGCCAGAAGAATAGCAGATGAGGGAATCGTTCTTCTTAAAAATGATCACAATGTACTGCCATTAGATAATAGTAAATCGGGTAAAATCTTGGTAGTAGGAGAGAATGCCATCAAGATGATGACTGTAGGGGGAGGTTCTTCTTCTCTTAAAGTCCAGAGAGAGATAGTTCCGCTCGATGGTATTAAAGATGCATGTGGTAATCTGACAGTAGAATATGAAAGAGGTTATGTGGGGGATGTTACTGGAGACTATAATGGAGTAAAGACTGGTCAAGACCTGTCTGAGAGTCGAAACGCTAAGACACTGATTAAGGATGCTTGTAAAAAGGCAAAAAATGCAGATGCAGTCATATTTATAGGAGGTCTTAACAAGTCAGACCATCAGGATTGTGAAGGGGCGGATCGCTTGTCTTTAGATCTTCCTTATAATCAAAATGATGTTATAGAAGCACTTGCTAAAGTGAATAAGAATCTTGTCGTGGTTCTTGTATCCGGAAATGCCGTGTCTATGCCATGGGTAAAGGAAGTTCCATCTATTGTAGAAGCATGGTATTGTGGGTCACAAGCTGGTCTGGCTCTTTCCGATGTATTGTTCGGTAAGGTGAATCCATCCGGAAAGTTGCCTATGACTTTTCCTGTAAAACTCGAGGATAATGGTGCTCATGCTTTAGATGCTTTTCATCCTCATTCAGAGAGGGAAGTATATAAAGAAGGCATTTTTGTGGGCTACAGATGGGCTCAAAAATACGATATTCAGCCACTATTTGCCTTTGGCCATGGATTAAGTTATACGACATTCTCTTATTCTGGAGTCAAGTCTGACAAGCGGGTTATCTCGGAAAACGACACTTTGACCGTATCCGTGAATGTAAAAAATACCGGGGATAGAGAAGGAAAGGAGGTCGTGCAACTTTACATAGGGGACGACAAGTCTTCTGTTGAGAGACCTGTAATGGAACTGAAGGGCTTTCACAAGGTATCGATTGCTCCAGGAGAAACAGTAAGAGTCGATTTCGTGGTTAGCCCTGATATGCTAAAGTTCTACGATGTAAACAGCTCTGATTGGGCTCTTGAAAAGGGGAGTTTTACTGCCTATGTAGGGTCGTCTTCAGATAAAATATTAGGCAAGGTTTCTTTTGAAGTGAATATGTAAGAGTATAGAAGCTGTAAAGCAGCTTCGGTAAATAGTTCGATATTCTTTGAGCGCTCGTTATTTGAAAATACATAACGGGCGCTAATTGTTTCTTGTGGTCCGGAAACAGCTATGCATACAGTTCCTTCCGCATTGGTCCCATCTCCGCCAGGTCCTGCCAATCCTGTAGTTGCCACAGAGTAGGTGCTTTCCATTAGGGATTTGACGCCTTCTGCCATAGCGCATGCCACTTCCTTGCTGACAACTCCGTATCTGTCTATGACTTCCTTAGGAACTCCAAGTACTTTTTCCTTTTCACTGATTGCATAAGAGGTAACGCTACCCAAGAAGTATTTGGAAGCCCCGCTGACAAGAGTGATTTTGTGAGCGATATTGCCTCCCGTGCATGATTCTGCAACTGAAAGGGTAGAATGGGTCTTTTTCAGTAGTTCCCCTACCTTTCTCTCAATGTCTAAAGTCTTTTTTATCATCATAAAGTAAAGATACTACTTTACATCGATTTCTTGAAATGTGCCGTCACTAAAAAATATGAGTATTCTGCTTATTCGTTTTTCTTTTATAACTGGCTTTAACTCAATCTGAGACGATGATTTTTTATTATCCATAACCCCTTGAGAATCGAATAATCCTGGGCTTGTTAGAGTTTGTACGCGATTTTCCCCGTTTTTATACATATCACCCTTACCATTTATTAGCCATTCGAGATTTATCTGAGGAAATTTCTCGTTAATGGTTGATATGATCTCGTAGCTAGGATTGTTTCTTCCAGATAAAAGGTGTGAGACTGTGGCAGGGGATATTCCCACCATATTTGCAAATTCCGATTTTGAAATATTAAGGGAGTCCATTAGTTGTTTCAAACGTGAAATCATAATGTAAAAATCTTTTTAACAAATGTAATGTAAAATTTAAAGAGAAACAAGTGCCCTTTTGTAAAATATGGATATATACACATGTAAAATAGAAAATCACGTCATGAATTTTTACTTGAAATGGGTAAGATAAACTATTAGATATAAATATAATAATTATACGCGTGGCGGTTTATACTCGCTTTAAAATGACGTCTTGGGAAAATCTGGGATTTAAAGACTGAATATAACAGTTAATTTAACTTTAAATAAATGCAATAAAATGCAGATTTTCAACAATGTAGTCAAATTGAATTCATGTTATAAGTATATCTTATAAAGCTTTGGAGCCTTTAATTTGTACCCGTTGAAACTCCATGAAACTTTTACATAAGTAAAGCCGATATATTTACAGATGTAAGTAAAAGATTTATGCAATTCGTTTATGTTCTTTAACTTTTGTAAAATAGTTGAATAAATATATTATTTTTATCTTTGCACCCTAAAAATGAAACTACAATGATACCAGAGATTCATATAGAAGATTATAGTTATCCTTTAACAGAAGATAGGATAGCTAAATATCCGCTAGCACAACGTGATAGTTCTAAATTATTGATCTATAATAGAGGAAATATAGATCAAAAACATTTTAGGGATATACCAGCCTATATTCCAGAACATTCTTTAATGATTTTCAATGATACTAAAGTGGTACCTGCAAGATTACATTTTAGGCGTGACAGTGGGGCTCATATTGAAATATTCTGCTTACAACCGATCGATCCTTCCGAATATGTACAGGCTTTTTCCTCTACAGAACGATGTGTGTGGCAGTGTGTTATCGGTAATTCTAAAAGATGGAAGGACGATATCCTCTCTTATTATGTTCCAGAAGGGATACAGTCACCAGAAATGGAAAAAATAGGCCTTAAAGCGAGACTTTTTAAAAGGAACGGTCAAAGTGGCGATGTGGAGTTCACATGGAATACAGGTATCCCTTTTTCTAAAGTATTGGATATATGCGGTAATATACCTATTCCCCCATATCTTAATAGAGATACTGAAGCGATAGACATAGAGCGATATCAGACTGTATATGCCCATATTAGAGGCTCTGTAGCCGCCCCTACAGCGGGACTGCATTTCTCTGAAGATACTCTTACTGCTTTAAAAGGAAAAGGAGTGGAAATGGAAAATGTTTGTTTACATGTAGGGGCCGGGACTTTTCTTCCCGTTAAGACTTCAGACGTATCTGAACATCACATGCATAGAGAGCCATTCGTTGTAAAAAAGGAATTAATAGAAAAGCTCATTTCCACAGATCGACGAGTTGTGGCTGTAGGTACTACATCTGTACGTACGCTAGAATCTTTGTACTATGTAGGAGTATCATGTATAGAAAATGGTCATCCTGAGGATGTAAGTCAATGGGCGCCATATCAGCGTGATTATGAGTATACAACAAAACAGTCACTGCAAGCCATTGTAGACTATCTTAATGCTAATGCTTTAAACGAATTAAAGGTAGGCACTAGAATTATTATAGTACCCACCTTCAGGTTTAGAATAGTAGATATGTTAATTACGAATTTCCACCAAAGCGAAAGCACTCTTATCTTGCTTGTAGCCGCATTCGTTGGAGAGGATTGGCGTAAGATATACGATTATGCTCTTTCACATGATTTTCGTTTTCTTTCGTATGGGGATAGTTCATTGCTTTTTAGATCTAATAGCGGCGGCCTAACTGTAGAGTAAGTCCGAAGTTGACCTTATACCTGAATTCATTTACGGGATAAGGTATGTTATTATTATATAGGCCAATCGGGCCGCAGTATCCATCTATTCCCATAAACAGATTTAAGCAAAGCAAAGAAATACTCATCGCTCCTCCGCATATTGGCCCATAGTTGCCGTAGCCATAATTGGCCGTTATGCTAAACCATGAGGCTGGTGTAATGGTGAGCGCAGCCCGGCTTTCCCAGTTAGGCGCTAAGTTGTTCTGGTATCTTCCAGATACACCTACTTTCATCCAATGTGCAAACGGTAAACGATAGCGCACGCCTGCGTTTACGGCAAATGGGAGCATGGTCGATAAGGAGGCTGAACCATCTTGTAATTTGTACTTGGCAAGGGCTTTGAACTGCTCCAACGCCTTATTCATTTCTTCTTCTGCATTCGAGTTCTCTTCGCCGAGATCCAGTCCATTGAAAGAGGCTATACCATTAGCATCAGCTAATGCATTATAATTCCAAACTATAGCCCCCAGGTCGATTACAGCTGCAGATATGTTTAATCCCTCAAGTGGTTGCCAATTAATTCCTATGTCGGCGGCACCACCATATCCTGCAGGTGAAATATGTTTGCTATCTAAAGTCATATCGTTTATCTGTCCGTTTTCATCGCTCGAAAGGGAAACAAACGGGCAGGCTAGCATGGCTTTGCCATTAAGATTGGCATTTACTTCAGTGCCGTTAATGGTGGCTTGGGTGCCGTTAAGATTGGCATTAATAGAAGCTAAACCAAACAGACCTTTTACTCTAAATCCGTAACTAAGTGTATTGCTTTTGTTACTGTGAGCATAGCCTAAGGCTAATTCTAAATAAGAGTTGGCCAGAAGTGATGTGTTAGAAAGGTCATAGGCAGTATCTTGCGATCCGTTTTTCAAAAAACTAAACATCTCTTTAGGAAGTGTAGTGGATGCAACTGTCTTAAGATTAAGTTCGATATTGAAAAATTTGCTCTCTTTTCGTTTTCCGTAGGCGTATAAGTTAGCATTTACACCTGTTCCCATCATGTTGATATCATTTAATCTAGACAGAAATGTCTCAGATGTAACGCTACTATTCAAGCCTGTAACCAGCCCTTGCCCATCTGTGGATGGATATAAAATGGAACTGAGTCCGATATTACTATGTATATCCACAGAAATATTGCCTAGCCCTGGGAAAGAATGAAATGTCTTTTGGGGCATAAGGGCAGGATTGAATTGGTAACTATAGCTATAATTATCCAGAAAGAATGTACTTTGCGTTTGAGCTGAGGTAGCGATGATGCCAAGCGATAAAGCCATTATGGTCATTATGGCTTTTAATATATTATTAGTCTTCATTTTCTGTCAGTTCTTTAAAATCTAAGGAGATCCCTTCAGGAACAGTAATACCTATTCCACTTACTAATATGTAGTCGTCTTTATTTAAATCAGATCCGTTTGTTCCCATCTGAATGCTGAATCGAAGATGGCTTAGATTCTGAAGATGTGCGTTCGGGGCTGCTTTTAGTGAAATGGTAAAGTCATGTTTGCTATTAGCTTGAGCCAATACAGTTTCTACCGGTTTTTCTGTAGGAATGACAGAGTAAGTGTCATTTTGTGGGTTGTAGCTTAATAGTTCCAGTTTTACAGTGGCTTCCAAAGGAAGAGTATTATCCACATTCCCATACAATTGTACAGCAGTTCTTTTTAAGATATCTTTTAATAGATCGGCATTCTCCTCGATACTTAATGTGTCAGCGTAAGATATAGAGGAGTTTTCGCCTAGTCTTAGTGGAAGTTCAAGTCCCACCTCGGCTTTCAGACTATAACTTGCATCCATATCGAAATGGGCTATCCTATTGGGGCTTATATTGAAATCTAAGCGTACATCGATAGTGTCAATCTGAGAAGTGATAAGTGGATTTAGATCCACATCAAAGCTGTTTTTCTCTGTCATAAGTTCGCTTGAACTTTCTGAATAAGGGATAGCGATAGGGAAAGTATACATACCCTTGTTGAAATCCAAACTTGCCTCGGCTGGGATAGCCATATTAGATGAAAGATTGA
The DNA here is from genome assembly GCA_934680015.1 of uncultured Bacteroidales bacterium. Classification (GTDB taxonomy): domain Bacteria; phylum Bacteroidota; class Bacteroidia; order Bacteroidales; family UBA932; genus Cryptobacteroides. The sequence continues at coordinate 46,695 of CAKUSP010000012.1, forward strand.
GTCCTAAGCTGGCTTCAGGAAGATCAAGGCTACATTCTTTAAGTTCTTGTGGAAGAGTAAAGAATGGGACCCTTAAAAGGCTGTCTGTAGAATAATTCAGATATGCATCAAACTCTTTGATACGTATCATCTTATTAGGTCCTGTAAGAGTGACTGTTGCTTCTCCAGAGATTTTATTGTTCAGGTCGTCTACAGAAAGAATCACATTATCTGCAGTTATTTTACCAGATAGGTTTATCTGTATATCAATATTTTCCTCGTTCTTTCGCATCTGCGTAAGGTCGTATGCGGATAAATCGAATCCATCTAGGATAAATGTTTTACTATAATGACCTTTTTTATCTAATTCTCCTTCAATGTTAAGTACGGACGGACTTATAAAATCAGGTAATTGAGCCTTTATGTAAATATGATATGTACTATTTTCTATGTCTGGGAGATTGTTGAATCCTATGTTTAGGTGTGCTTTTGTGTCTTTTAGGGTAACAGAGCCTATCTTTTCTAGCATTTCAGGGATATCCGACGTGTTTAAAAGAGTGAAATCTAGTTGATTATCTACATTGATAACGGCTTTGTTTATGCTGTTCATTCTAGCGCTGGCTCCGGAAATCGCAATGTCTTGCTTTATGTCATAGCAGAGCGTGTATGTGTGTGTGACTTCATCGAGTTTGATTAGATTTTTAAAGTCGATTTCACTTATAGTCTTGTCAAGATCATGCTCTTCTCTGTATTTGAGAAAATAATTTCCGTCGGGAGATACCTTTAGGTAATCTCCAAATGCTGTAGTATCTAGTCCAGATAGCTTTATTAAGGAATCTGTCGTGATTTTAGCCGTTTGCCCTATAAGGGGAAGGGACAAACCATTCTCGAACAGAGTGACGTTCGTGTCTGTATTTTTTATCTTTTCAAATGAATACTGCTCGTCGACTTGGCAGGATGAAAAAATGGTAAATGCTACTGCGCCTATCAGCGGAGTGATTCGTGTGTTATAAAAGTATCTTTTAATCATATTGTTAAAAGTGTTGTGATTTCGAATAGTTGATCATAGGCAAATATACATAATTTTTATTAATATGTCCTTATAAGGGCATCATAACTACATAACTACGTCACTAGCATTCAAAATAGCTTTTTAAATGTATACGACTGATAGGAAATTGAAAATTAGTTCCTAATAGATAATGCTGCTTTTTTGTTGAAAAGTGGTTTGCTAAGGTTTCTGCATAGGCATATATAATAGTAGGATAGTTCGTGTTATATGTATAAGTTAACATAATATAAATTGTATAACAAAGGTGGTATTTACTTTTAAGAATGTAATCCAGCAGACTCGGAAACCCAAAAATGTTTATCTTGATTTCTGGGTCTAAAAGTGAATAACTATCGTTGATAACATGAATTTACGTGCGTATATTTGCAGGCAAATAATGGGATTTGGGAAATAAAATAAATTAATGATGATTTTTCTACAGCAAATACCTGTGGTTGACGAAGATCGAATAATACAGACTACAGATTCTTTAAGAACAGCTACTGAACAGTTTATGACAGTGCTTAAGGATGATCCGCAAACAGCTTTTAATCAGTTAATTCACATGATGATTGATTTCGGGTTAAAGGTCCTTGCTGCCATAATTATATATGTTATAGGTGTATGGCTGATAAGGCGCGTTAAAAAGTCGATGAATCGCAGGTTTGAGCGTAAGCATACTGATAAGACTATAGCCAGCTTCACAAATTCGCTTGTTTCGGTGATCTTGACGATATTGGTCATTGTATTATGTATTAGTACATTAGGTATTAATACTACTTCTCTTGCTGCTCTTCTTGCCGCTGGTGGTATGGCTATAGGCATGGCTTTAAGCGGAACATTACAAAACTTTGCAGGCGGAATTATGTTGTTGGCTTTCAAACCTTTTAAGGTGGGCGACTATATCGAAGCGCAAGGTTTTGAAGGCACTGTCAGCGAAGTGAACATGGTATCCACTAAACTTATTACTAATGATAATCGAGTGATTATTATTCCTAACGGCGCGCTTTCTTCAGGAAATATAGAAAACCATTATGAAAAAGAGAAAAGGCGTATTGATTATCTCATTCCTATGGATCATGGTACAGACGCCGATGCATTTATAAATGATGTAAACTCATTGATATCGAAAGATAATAGAGTGTTTGAGTCCTCTGTCGTTTTGAATAACATTGACACTAACTGTGTGGAATTTGCCGTGAAATTATGGGTAAAGTCGGAAGATTATTGGACTGTGTTTTACGATTTTTATAAAACGCTTTATAGCGATTTGATGTCGAAAAATTATATGTTCGCAGCTAATAGGTTGAATATAAACGAAATCAATAATAATCAATCATAAGTTTAATCTAAATGAAAGATAAGGTTATATTACATAATGTAGTGATAGAAGGAGTGGCAGCTGAAGGGAAAGCTGTAGCGCATGCTAAACTCCCAACTGAAAGTGATGATGCCTCTGCGCGAGTCTTATTTGTAGAATATGCAGTGCCAGGCGATGTGGTGGATGTTTTAGTTATAAAGCGTAAAAAGAACTATATGGAAGGCCGAATTGAAAGACTACTCTCCCCTTCTAAACATAGGTTACAACCATTTTGTGAGCATTTTGGAATCTGTGGTGGCTGCAAATGGCAGCATCTTCCTTATGAAATGCAACTACAAGCTAAAACGCAACAGGTTTATGATCAGTTAGTGCGTATCGGACATCTTGAAGTACCTGAAATAAAGCCTACTATCGGATCTTTACGTACAACGGAATATCGTAACAAGTTAGAATTCAGCGCTTCGGATCATAGATGGATTCTTTCTGGAGAAGAGCCCGAGCATCTCAGTGATAAAGAGCGAGTCGGGCTAGGCTTTCATGTAGGAAGATTTTTCGATAAGGTTTTAGATATTAATCACTGCTATCTTCAAAGAGAACCATCTAATGCCATAAGGCTTTTCATTAAAGAATATGCTATAGTACATGATATTCCTTTTTATAATTTGAGGGAGAATAAAGGTGTTTTAAGGAATATTTTTATACGTACTACAGAGGATGGACAAGTCATGCTCATTATCTGTTTCGCACGTGATTTTCCTCAAAGAGTTGACATGTTAGAGAGTATAAGTGCTGAATTCAGTGAGATAACATCATTATATTATGTTATAAATAACAAGCTTAATGATTCTATAGCAGATCAGAAATGCATTCTCTATAAAGGAGATGACTCTATATATGAGAGCATGGAGAATTTACGCTTTAAAATAGGCCCGAAGTCTTTCTATCAGACTAACGCTCCTCAGGCATATAATCTTTATAAAGTAGCTCGAGAATTTGCATCGCTAAAAGGCGATGAGGTGGTTTATGATTTATACACTGGTACAGGAACGATTGCACAATTCGTCGCAGGAAAAGCTAAGAAAGTCATTGGCATAGAGTATGTTCCAGAGGCTATTGAAGATGCTAAACTAAATGCACGCGCCAATGGCCTGTCTAACTGTGATTTTTTCGCTGGGGATATGAAGGACATGCTCACAAAGTCATTCATAGAAGAGCATGGTAGGCCAGATGTAATTATATTGGATCCTCCCCGTGCTGGAATACATCCAGATGTGGCAAAGGTGATCATGGAAACGGCTCCTGAACGGATAGTTTATGTGAGCTGTAATCCTGCTTCTCAGGCACGGGATTTGCAGATTTTAAGCACTTTATATAAGATCACTGATGTTCAGCCTGTGGATATGTTTCCGCATACGCATCATGTTGAAAATGTATGTAAATTAGTTAGAAAATGATCATTTCTGTATTATTACTTTTGGTAGGCCTTGGCCTTGTAGTCTATGGGTCGGATCTTCTCGTGGATGGAGCTTCAAGCGTAGCAAAAAAATTAGGAGTCAGCGATTTTGTTATAGGCATTATCATAGTGGGATTCGGTACTTCCCTACCTGAGCTGGTGGTCAGTGTAACGGGATCTCTAGAAGGTTCATCGGCAGTGGCTTTGGGTAATGTATTCGGGTCTAATATTTTTAATGTGGTGTTTATTCTAGGCTTAACAGCTTTATTAAGTCCTATTGGAATCACAAGTCAGAATAAGAAAATAGATATACCTATTTTACTATGCATTAGTATTTTTTTCTGTCTTATTGTATTAAAGGGTAATATTAACAGGGTCGACGCTGTTATTTTTCTTCTTGCTTTTATCGCATATTCCGTTTTTAATTTTAAACTTAGCAAAAGCCAGGCTCAAAGTGAGTCAAGCGATGAGAAGGTATATGGTAATTTTTTATCTATCTTAATGATAGTAGGAGGGTTAGCTGGCTTGATATTTGGCGGTAAATTATTTGTAAATAACGCAGTGGATATAGCACATGCTCTGGGTGCCAGTGAAAAATTTATAGCCGTAACCATTCTTGCCATAGGAACTTCCCTACCAGAACTTATGACTTGTGTGGTGGCTACAGCGAAGAAAAAAGGTCAATTGGCCTTAGGAAATATAATAGGAAGCAATATCTTCAATATCTTGCTTATCCTCGGTATAGCTGGCCTTATTCATCCGCTCGAAACCTCTTCTGTGACTTATGTCGATATGGGGGTTATAATTATTAGTTCGGTATCGCTTTTCTTATTTGCCAATTTCTCAAAAAAAGGTCAATTGTCAAAGCCGTTTGGGATTACATCGATTGCAATGGAGTTAGCTTATATGATATATCTTTTTATTAAGCTTTAGAAACTAATTCTAAATCCTGTACTGATAAACATATATCCTAGATATGAATATAGAACTTGAGGGCGTGGTATTACGCCCTCATATTTGTCTATAGGAAGAGGATGCAGGGACATGACTTCTAATTTAAGTAGAAATTCTAGGTTTAGAGTTTTGTACAAATACTCCTTATATCCAAATTCGATATTCGATAAGATTATATCGTCTTTTAAATGCCAATCTTTAAGTGCTGTTCCAGCCCCTATTCCCAGAAAAATACCATTCTCGCCGTGTTTTTTTAAATTGAACCTTGCTTGCATGTATAGGGGTACAATGCTATAATTTTCGTCGACTCCTCGATATCCTGATACCAGGTGTACAGACCAATGCTTAGCCACATTTACACCAGCATCCAGATAAATGTATGCACATTCGTAAAAAGTAAACCCTTCCCATGAATCTGACACTCTATAGCCGATGCGATTCGATATGTACGAAAAATCTTGGCTTTTATATACTTGTGGACTGAATCCCCAGCTCACACCATAAGTTAATGGAGTTTTAGCGTTTATAATTAATGGAAATAACAAAAATGTTATACAGATAAAAGTTCGTTTCATCAGAATCTATATATTATGCATACTTGTGGGATTAGGGCGTAAATAAGTCCATTGGCGTACCACGAAAGACCGAGACGATTATTATGCTCCTCCATTCTACGAAGGTGTAGTGCCCATTGGGCTGTAAAGTCTAATCCAAGTTCGAAATTCGTTCCTGCGAATGCCATAATACAACCAGCCGATGTCGTAAGGCCTAGTAGACCTCCTGGAGCATATTTAAGATTAGAATAATCTCGAACATAACCGCATACTCCTCCAGCGCCTAAGTAAAGTAAATAGTCTATTGAGTCGTTAAGTGTGGCGCGGTGTAATATGGTATTATGTGAAAAAATGAATTTCACTCCAGGATATTTAGTTTTGTGGTTAAATGTACCATAACAATCAAGACTTAGAGAGTATGTATTATAAGTATTTTCTTTTTTTGAGGAGCTAGTAAGAACTGATACGCTTTGTTCTTTTATGGAATTCATCACACCTACCCGTAGAACTTTTATCCTTCCTTCCTGTGCTGATGATCGTACGCATGGAACTATAAGTGATGCCATGCATAATAGGAACACTTTAAAACTATAGTTCTTGTTAATGAGTTTTGAGCCCATCTTTTGTTCTATTTTTAGTACACTTCTTCTTCCAAAGTCGAGGTTACCCCGAAAAATCCTTATAATAAAATGAGGAACCCATATCAAAACAACTTCTAATTTAGTCAGAAATTTGTGAATTGCGAAGAGAATAGGTAAATTCGAAGATAATTATGGCAAATATAAATAGAATTTTAGCTCCCCTTCCAGAACGTATGCGACCGACAAGCCTGGACCAATATGTAGGTCAACGGCATCTTGTAGGACAAGGCGGCGTGCTGAAAAATATGATAGATAGTGGAAATATTACGTCTTTTATCCTTTGGGGGCCACCAGGTGTAGGAAAGACTACATTGGCCAGGATAATGGCGGAAACGCTGAATAGAGATTTTTTCACGCTATCTGCAGTAAGCGCTGGGGTAAAGGATGTTAGAGATGTGATTGAGCGAGCTCAAAGTAAATCTGTTTTCTTCTCAGGTGGTGCGCCAGTACTTTTTATCGATGAGATACATCGCTTTAATAAAGCTCAACAGGATGCGCTTCTAGCCGCTGTGGAGCAAGGTATATTCGTGCTTATCGGTGCCACCACGGAAAACCCTTCCTTTGAAGTTATCACTCCCCTTCTTTCTCGCTGTCAAGTTTTTGTTTTAAAGCCTTTAGAGGCTGATGACTTGATGACATTACTCAACCGAGCACTAAAGGAAGATGAACTACTTAAAGAAAAAGATATTGAAGTAAGGCAAAGCGATGCTTTATTTCGTTATAGCGGAGGCGATGGAAGAAAATTGCTCAATATACTGGAGATAGTCGTAGATTCATTATCGCGTAATGGCTCAAAAATAGTAATTGACGATAAGTCTGTCAGTGAATGTTTACAGCAAAATATAGCCATATATGATAAGGGTGGCGAGATGCACTATGACATCATATCAGCCTTTATAAAAAGCATACGCGGGTCTGACCCTAATGCTGCTGTTTATTATTTGGCCCGTATGCTAGACGGAGGCGAGGATCCGCTTTTTATTGCGAGGCGACTATGTATTAGTGCAGCCGAAGATGTGGGATTGGCCAATCCCAACGCCCTTCTAATAGCTGATGCCTGCTTTAGAATTTGCCATAACATAGGCATGCCTGAGGCTCGGATTCCACTATCGGAATGTGCTATATATCTAGCCTCTTCTCCGAAGAGCAATTCGGCATATAAAGCAATCGGGGCGGCTCTTGACGAGGTGTCAAAGAATAACACTGCGCCTGTCCCACTATATCTTAGAAATGCTCCTACCTCTCTTATGAAGGACCTTGGCTATGGACAGAATTATCTATATGCACATGATTTCCCAGGACATTTTATTGATCAAGAATTTATGCCATCAGGCTTGGAGGGAAAGGTGTTTTATGAGCCTGTGGATAACAAGCACGAGAATAATTTAAAGTCGTATTTGCAGGCATGTTGGCCTAAATATTATCCGAAAAAGTGATATTAGAATGGGTAGCCCACACCAAAATGAATGGCGCTTCCACCTGATTTTATAGCATATATAGGACCTAACCATTTGTTCCCATCAAGAGAAGGGTCTCTTAGTCTTATACCCCAATCGATACGAAGCAATAAAAGGTCAAGGTTAATACGAAGACCTAGTCCCCAGTCTGCTGCTAATTCTTTTAGGTTGATTCCCTGTTCGTTTTTCCACACATTACCCACTTCCATAAAGAGGGTTCCTTCTAATTTCCAGACCATGGGAAAACGATATTCAATGTCGGCTTCTAACTTTATATCACCTGTTTGGCTAGGTATACTGAATGTCTCATCCATCTTAGATGAACCTGGGCCAAGTGCCCTTGCCTGCCACCCACGCATACTTCCAGCACCTCCGCAGTAGAATTGTTTTTCATAAGGAAGAGCAGTGGAATTACCATAGGCCAATCCAGCACCAATCAGCATCCTTCCAGCTATGCTTTTACTGTCATCGTGAGAGAATCTAAAACATTTTGTATAGCTGGCCTCCAACCTTGCGTATTGTGAAAAAGGTGCTCCTAAAACAAGATGCTCGCCTCCATCATTGATTTTCATTAAATTCTTGAATAAACTTAAGCCATTCCCTGAGATATCGGTAGAAATCCTTATGGAGTGATAGTCAGTCTTAGGTATAAGATCGGTACTGCTATTGTAGAAAATAGAGGCACCTATACCAAGATCGCAGTGGTCTTGATATGAGTATTTCATGAAAGGGTTCTTTTCCAATTTCTTTAAGAAATCGTCATTCAAGTTAAAAAGCCTGACATAGTTGACCCTAAATGGATAGAATTGATAGTAAAACCGGCCCTTGATGGTTCCAGAGTAACCGAAGGATGTGGACAGCACATTTCTAGTATATTCAGGCCTATTTTGATAATTAAATGAGGCGTTGATTTCTGTGCGTGAGATAGTAGGACCCCTAAATACTTTATATCCAAGCCCTAGGAACTTTGGAAAGCTGATCGATAGAGAAGTTCCAAGCTCGTTAGATGAGACATTATCGTCTGGCTTAAACTGAAAATTTCCTATAAATCCTACATTTAGCCACTCTCCTCCACCGAATATGTTTTTATGATAGAAGTTTATCTGTGGGGAGATGCCCATAAGACCAGATGAATTTGTAGATACTTCCAGATTAGTTTTAAATCCTTGAGGTTGAGATTTTGTTAGTGTAATATCGCAATCCACTTTATCATCGGAAACCTGAGACATATCTATGCCCACAGTCTTGAATATTTTAAGAGATGAAAAACGGGAATAAGTATCACTTACTGTAGATTCTTTATATAGAGCACCAGGTTCTATAAGATTTACACCTTTTAGTACGGATTCCTTTACGTTTAGGTTTTCAGGGTAATTAATTCTAACATTGTCTATGACTACTTTTTTAAAAGGGGCATCCTGTTCTCTAATTATATATTCTAAGACTACATGCCCATTTCTTGATGATGTATCAGCCAAAAAGCTATAGCATGTACGATTAAGTGCGAAATAGCCTTTTTCTCTAAGCGTGGAGACACTTCTTTCGACTTCAGCTTCAAGGTTTTCTTCAGAGATGTAATCCCCAATCTTTATTAAGCTATTGGGCATGTCGTCGTCGAAGTCCTTAACAAAATCAGGGCTATCATTAGGAATGTTAAAGATTAGACTATCTATGATATATCTGTTACCCAATGTCACATAGTATGTGACTTCGGCATTTTGTCCTTTTAGTCTTAACTCGCTTTCTACATTCGAGTTAAAGTAACCTATATTTTCAAGCCTGCTTTCTATACTTTTTTTCGATCGTTCTACAAGTGCCTGGTCATAAATGACAGGGGCTTCACCAAGACCTTTCCATATTTTATTAATCCCCTTATCGCTACCATCAGACCAATTATAAATATAAAGCATTGGTTTCCATCCTAGTAAGCTATGATTAGGCTGTTGCTTTATATAATCAGCTAGGGACGAGGCTGGAAAAGTGGAACTATTTGTAACAACGATTTCGTTTCTATCAAGCCTAAGCTGATCTTCGCGAAGTGTCCTAGTCGTACTGCACGAAAAGAAATTTCCTGACAATAGACAGAAAAGAAAAATAAAAAAAAGGCTTTGTTTATTTATGGACATTGTCGGCAAATTTAGCAAATATTATAGTATCTTTGCGCAGGACTATGGTAAAAATATCTAATTCAGATATAAAATTAATTCGAAGCCTGTCACAAAAGAAATTTCGTGATGCAAGTGGTTTGTTTGTAGTAGAGGGCGAAAAAATGATAAATGAGGCCATTTGCAATGGAATGGAAATAGTTTTTTTGTTTAAAAGAGACGATATTGGCGAAGAACAGATGAAAAAGATTTCATCCTGTGATTCACCATCCCCTATTCTTGCTGTAGTGAAAAGACCTGATACACCAGAAATATCGATAAGAAAAGATGGTCTTTATTTGGCTCTTGACAGTGTACGGGATCCTGGTAATTTAGGCACTATCCTTCGCATTTGTGATTGGTTCGGGATAGATGGCATTTTTGCTTCAGAAGACACAGTGGATCAGTATAATCCTAAAGTGGTTCAATCCTCCATGGGTGCGGTGTTTAGAAAAAGTATTCATTATGGGGCGTTAGATAAGGTTTGTGGGGATTTTCTCTCTGCAGAACTGCCAATCCATGGGACATTTTTAGATGGGGCAAATTTATATGAAAGCGATATAAAGTGCAATGGTCTAATAGTTATGGGTAACGAATCGAGAGGAATAAGCCAGAACATTCGAGCTTTCTGTACTTCACGTATTCTTATTCCGTCATTTGCCACAGGGATGCATGCCGAAAGCCTTAATGTAGCAATAGCGAGTGCTGTGGTGGTCGCTGAATTTCAACGTAAGAGAAATTATGAAAAGTAAAAGTGTTTTATTTGCATTATTTGCAGGTATCTTATTGAGTGTGTCCTGCGAGAAAAAACCAGAAGCTAAATACGTATTTCTATTTATAGGTGATGGTATGGGGGCTTCACAAGTGGCAGTTACTGAATCCTATTTATCATATTGTGAGGGTAAATTGGGTGGAGAGCAGTTAACTTTTACTAAGTTCCCTGTTCTAGGCATGTGTACGACTTACTCTGCCAATAGTTTAATTACAGATTCTGCAGCGTCTGGAACTGCCATTGCCACTGGTCATAAGACTAACAATGGTTTTCTAGGCATGGATCCTCAAGGTCTTCCAGTGAATAGTGTAGCTAAATTACTAAAAGATAATTATGGATATCAAGTGGGAATTTTTTCTTCAGTTCCATTGAATCATGCTACTCCTGCTTCTTTTTATGCTCATGTAAATAGTCGTGGCGATTACTACACTATTACTACTCAGATTCCAGATTCTGGTTTTGATTTTATAGGTGGCTCTGGTTTTCTAGAATTTAACGATCCTAAAAATGTGGATATGAATAGCGAGAAATATCTTGAGGAACATGGATATGAAGTGGTATTTGGACAATCAGAATTTGAAAATGCCCGGGGTAATAAAATAGTTATGGTCGCTAACCCTAATCAAGAGCACAGGGAGAGAGTTGCCAATTACGATGATGAAGATGATAAACTAGTTTCTTTAAGTCAAATGATGGAGGATTGTCTCGAATCTTTCGATGATGACACGCCATTTTTCATAATGTGCGAAGGAGGTGAAATTGATTGGACTAGTCATGCTAATAAAACGATGTCTACAATAGAAGCCATACTGAAAATGGACGATGCTGTAAAGGTAGCCTATGAATTTTACCTTAAACACCCTAAAGAGACTTTAATTATAGTTACTGCCGATCACCAGACAGGAGGGGTAAGTCTTGGTAGCGATGAGAATGGATCGAGCGTCGATTGGAGCGAAATTATAAAACAATGGGAAAATGCAGGAAAGGAAGATATTTTCTCATCTGTAAAAACACGTGACGAATTTAATCGCTCTAACGGAATCGGGTGGACCACTACGCATCATAATGGAGATCATGTGCCTATATATGCAATAGGTGTGGGAGCGGAGAGATTTTCTGGACGAATGGATAATACTCAAATCATCAGTAAGATTTTACCATTATGATTATATATCAAGTTTTAACGCGACTCTTTTCAACGGGTCGCTTTTCTTCTTTTAATAACGATGAACTTAACTATATAAAGTCGTTATCTGTAACTCATATATGGTACACTGGAGTAATAAGGCATAGCGAAGGAAAATCATATGTTAAAGGCGATTGGGGTTCACCATATTCTATATCTAACTATTATGATGTTAATCCTTATCTTGCTGATACACCATCTGAAAGACTTTCCGAATTTTGTTCTCTTATAGAAAGGACACATGCTGCTGGGATGAAGGTAATTATAGATTTTGTCCCTAATCATGTGAGTCCAGATTATGCAGACGAACATGGTGGGATAAAGACACTCCATCGATGTGATTATGATTGGACAGATACGGACAAGATAGATTATTCATGTTCACTTAACTGGAATAAACTACTTGATATTATACGATATTGGGCCGAACTGGGCGTGGATGGATTTAGGTGTGATATGGCTGAACTGGTACCCATAGAATTCTGGCACTTTCTTATAAGCAACGCTAAATCTGATTTTCCAGATTTGCTATTTATTGCAGAAGTATATCAGAAAGATAATTATAGGAAATTTATCGAAGACGCCCTTTTCGATGAATTATACGATAAATCTGGCTTATACGACACTTTGCGAGCTCTTACTTGTGGATATGGTTCGGCCAAGGGGATTACGGCCAATTGGCAGAGTCTTGGGGATCTTCAGCCCAGAATGCTGAATTTCTTGGAAAACCACGATGAACAAAGATTGGCAAGTAAAGAATTTGCAGGAAGTGCTGCTTCGGGTTATGCTGCATTGGCCGTAAGTGCGCTCTTCTATCCAGCTGCTTTCATGTTGTACGCTGGCCAGGAGATCGGAGAAGACGCGGCTGATGGAGTAGATGGACGCACTTCGATTTTCTCGCATGTACGTTCCATTGAGATCAGTAGACTTTCAAAAGAACAGAAAAATATTCTTATGGTATATCGTAAAATCCTGAAACTTAAATCAAGTTTAGGTGAAGCTCCGAATTTTGATTTATGCTATTGCCAGTCTACTCTTTTAGGATTTGACCCAGACCATCAATTTGCATTCTTAAGAAAAGGTAAAGTGCATGATTATCTGGTGGTTTGTAATTTCTCTCATACTCAAGCTAGTATGGTAATAAAGGTGCCTAGTGAAGCTGATTCCCGTTTTAGCTCAGAACTTAATGTGGATATAGCGCCAATGGATTTTACTATTTTAACGAAATAATGTATTTTTGCGTCGCGAATTTTTAATTAATTTTATAATAAGAAAATGAAAGGTTCAGTAATTATTCTTTGTGGCGGTGGTCCGGCCCCAGGCATGAACACTGTCGTATGTTCTGTCGCAAAGACTTTTTTAGCTAATGGTTATCGCGTAATTGGCCTTCACGGGGGTTATAGCGGACTTTTTTCAAAGTCTCCTCGTATCGAGGACATTGATTTCTTTAAAGCTGACGCTTACTTTAATAGAGGCGGTAGTTATCTACAGATGAGTCGTTTTAAGCCGACTGCAGAGGATTTTGAAAAAAACTTCAATCTGGAGCTATTCACGGAGAATGATATAAAGCTTTTAGTAACTGTGGGTGGTGATGACACGGCATCAACAGCTAATAGAATTGCTAAATTCTTGGAAGAGAAAAAATATCCTATTGCCAATATACATGTTCCTAAGACTATTGACAATGATTTGCCTCTTCCTAACAACACTCCTACCTTTGGATTTAATTCCGCTAAGGATGAGGGTGCGCACATAGCAAGAACAGTATACGAAGATGCTCGTACTTCAGGAAACTGGCTTCTTATTTCAGCGATGGGACGTAGTGCTGGTCACTTGGCTCTAGGTATAGGAGAAGCGACACACTGCCCTATGACCATAATCCCTGAAATGTTCAATAAGACAGAGATTCATATTGACAAGATCATCAAGCTTACACTAGGTTCTATTATTAAACGTAAGATATTAGGTATCGATTATGGAACAGTAGTAGTAGCAGAAGGAGTATTCCATGACCTAGATCCAGAAGAAATAAAAGCTACAGGAGCTCACCTTACTTATGATGAGCATGGTCACCCAGAACTTGGAAAGATCTCGAAGGCTGTGATGTTCAACGATATTCTTGAAAAAGAATTCAAAAAGGTAGGTATGAAAGTAAAGACACGCCCTATTGAGATAGGCTACGATGTGCGTTGCCAAGATCCTATTGCATTTGACCTTACATACTGTTCAGAGCTCGCTATGGGTGTATATGAACTTTTCGAGAAGGGAGAAACAGGGTGTATGGTTTTCGTTGATCATAATGGAGATGCAAAGCCTCTCTATTTACATGATCTGCAGAATGCTGAAGGTAAAATTCCACCTCGTCGTGTAAATATTGAAGGTGGTACTGCACAAAACTACTACAATCATATCTGTCACTACATCACAGAAGCTGATTATGAGGCTGCTAGAAAATATGTTCCTAATCCTGAGGATTACGACTTCAAGAAGATCTTGAATTGGTAGTGATGTTTATTAGATGTAAGGCGACTAATAGTATTATTAGTCGCCTTCTTTTAATATGAAGTGGCTATGCGATTAAATGTGGACATCATCTTATTATAGTCCCATTCGCCATTCCATTCCGACTTTTTCTCTATATATTCAACAACTGGAATTACTGTATAATCATCACAAAAACCTCCTGGTCTTGAACACCATGTCCATATTAGGGTGGGCTCGTCTAACTTGATATCTCCGTTAGATTCCCTTATAATATTGATACTTACCATAAGCCCTAGTTGAGTATTTACAGCACTCATATTGGATACAAAATTACCTATGGAATAAAACACAGGTATTCCATTAATAATCCCTCTATCTTGAACGACATGAGGATGTGTTCCTATTATGATATCAGCGCCATTATTAGCCATGAATTCTGCCATTTCTTCTTGTGATTTATTATGTGTTAGCACATATTCATCTCCCCAATGCGGTGTTGCTATTACGACATCAGCCTTGCGCGATAGTTCAAACGCTTTAGTCAGAGACTGTTTGTCAGATAGTAAATTGGCTTTAGGAAAGCTAGAGTCGGGTCGAACATTAGTAGAATATGTAAAGTTCACAATGGCTAGTCTAATTCCTTGTCGCGCGACAAGGAGCGCCAGGTCTTGTTTTTGAGGGTCTTCAGATAGCCCAGTATAAGAAAAAGCGTATTTGGCTTTATATCTTTTCAATGTAATGAGTTCATGAGTGGCTCCGGACGTATAATAATCCATAATATGGTTATTGGCACAGAGAAAAACATCGAATCCATCATTGAGTAACTGCGTGAGGAACTCTTCTGGAGCACTAAACCTAGGGTATCCACTGTATGGCTCGCCACAAATTGGAGATTCGAGATTTCCTATCGTTAGGTCAGCATTGTCGATATAATGTCGTACATGTTTAAAGTAGTTAGAAAAATCAAAACTTTCATCTTCTCCACATGCTTTTATCAGTTGGGGGTAATGAAGCATTAAATCCCCTACTATAAGGACCTTAAGAGTGTCAGGTTTAAAAAGAGGTCTAACTGTTAGGTCCGTTTCAATTCTTATTGTTTCAGGTTTTGAAATATGCTCGTGAGCAGAAGCAGAGAAATAAAATAATAATAATAATGCTATATGAAATGGTTTCATTTTTAATTGGCGACTTCTAAAATTCTAATATATTCATTCTAGTCTCGCATACTCATGGAATGCCTACGGACTCTAAGACTATGACCCCATTCGCACTGACATCGTACACAAAACTCCCTCTATAGACGATAGACGCCCCATCGCTTTTCCTTACCGAAAGCTTAGTTCCATCCGAAAGATGACTATATGTCAGTGTGTTAACCATACTTGGCAAATTTAAGAAATTATACGATACACTCACCCAATCGTGTCCATTAAATGTGAGATTTCCATTAGCATCAGACGTGAAGTAGAATTCCAACATCTCTTCATTCGGGTTTATATATCCAAGTTCAGGCATGTTACCCTTATACACAAAGCGGTGCTCGTTGGTTATTCCATCGACATTCCGTCTTATGAACTCCAAGTTCCCGTTCAAATCATACATTATGTCCTTTTCAGTCCCCACTGAAGTCTGCACTCCATTAACGAACCGCCTATTTCCTATGAACCTGCCAAGGTGGTCATAGTC
>CAKUSP010000013.1 GCA_934680015.1 uncultured Bacteroidales bacterium
TAATCTCTCTTAGAAATTAACGCTCTCGATTAAATTTTCTTGAATTCTCTCGGTACTTGCTTGTACTTATCTTTCCAATATTTTCAAAGAACTTTTTCGCTCAGCGCGAAAGGGATTGCAAAGGTAGATAATTATTTTTAATCTGCAAACATTTCTGGTAAAAATTTTAATTTTTTCTTTCATTTTTCTTCTAAGGGATTCGGCAAAAATACTCGGTCTTTCGTATGTGTTTGAATATATGTACATTGTAGCCCCCCTATAGCAATACCGCATTTCATACCCTTATTGTAAAATTTAGAAAACTTGATGTGAGTCATTTGAACTTCAAAAAAAACAACTTAGAAAAAATTCAAGATCAAAGTCAACTACTCCACATTAGAAATAACCTTATTACATAGTCTAACAAGACACTAATTTTGTTTATATTTGTAGATAGTAACACTAAAAACCACAGGGCTATGAAAAAATATTTTCTGGCAATACTTGTTATAATTCAGTGTATTCCATTATTTTCACAAGTTAGTGCAAGCTCATTACAGCAGTCGTTTTGTGAGGTAAGTTCGCCGGAGTCATTTGCGATGACCAAGTACGGAGCGGTGAATTCCGCGATGTACACAGGTGCTTTTTCATATAATCTTCCAGTTTATACATATAAGGATATTGATTTTGAGATTCCTATTAGTCTTGGATATCATTTTGATGGGTTAGGCAGATTAAGTGGTACTTCGCGAGGGGAACATTTTGAATATGACTTAAATAGTAACATCTTACGCTATAATCAGAAGACCTATTTCTATGATGGGAATCACCGAACCACCGATGATTATAATGAACGAGGACAAATAACAGAGGATGCTCAAAGTGGGACAAGGATAGAGTATACTGTAGGAGGTTTGCCGTTAACCATAAATAATAGAGAAGGTTCTAAGGCAATAGCTTATTCTTACTTTGCTGATGGAAGCAAATACTCTGCGATAAGTAAAACCGGAGAGGGGTATATCTATAGAGGGAATTTCTTATATTGTAGAAATGCTGAAGGGAATGAATATATAGAAAGCATTAAGACTAAAAATGGACGAATAATAAATGAAGATGGCGGCCCGAAATATATTCATTTTACTAGTGATCTTATAGGCAGTAGCCAAGCCCTTGTCGAATTAGATGGAACACAAGCTAATATTCGAGAGCAAGATACATATCTTCCTTATGGACGAAGGTACATAGATGCTGATTACAGGACAGAAAGTACTAATAGATATCGTTTTTCAGGAAAGGAAGAACAGAGGGTTGGATGGTATGATACTCCATATATAGATTTCGGAGCGAGATTTTATAATCCTCAAAGTGGTAGCTGGTTAGGCCCTGACGAGAAAGCCCTGTCGTATCCATATTTGAGTCCGTATAGTTACTGCGGAAGCGATCCCATAAATTTCTATGACCAGGATGGAAATTGGATAGAGACGGTAAGTGATATAGTCAATATAGGTCTTGACATAAAGGATTTACGCGATGCTATAAAGGATGGAAATGTCACAGGAATAGTACTAAATAGTATCGCTACTGCATACGATGTTGCCGCTGCTGCCGTTCCGTTTCTTCCTGGAGGAGCAGGACGCGTCGTAAATGGCACGAAGATTGGGGAAAAGGCGGCGTCTGCTGTAGATGGAGCTGTACTTGGAATTAAGAATTCCTCGAGATCCTCTGCGTTTAAGAGAAATTTTATAAAACAGTTTGGAAAGGAAGGACTTGAAGAAGGTGTGGAATATGAAGTCCATCATGTGTTTCCAGTGAAATTCGCAAAGGAATTTAGAGATGCTGGGATGAAAGATATCAATTTACCCGAGTATGGAGCGTGGGTAAAAAAAGAAGAACATAGACATACTGCATACGAATACAATAAAGCGTGGAAAAAATTTTTTAAAGAGAAGAAAAAGAACGGAGAAGTGGTAACGCTCAAAGATATTCTCGCATACGGAAAAGTTTTATCTGGCACATTTCATTTTGAAACAAAGTATTAATTATGGTAGAAGCAAATCGATTTTATTCATTTTCTTTAAAAGGCTCTTTGAGTCAGCTGTTCGCAGCCCCCGTATTTTATGAATCACAATATGATAGTGATTTGCTATATGGAGAATACGAGAATTATAAATTCCCTGTCATTTTTTTATCGGAAGATAGTGAATATATAAAAAACAAAAAAATAACTGATTTTTTAAGCACTGGCTACGCAGGTTCTGTTTATGCGGTTAGTGAAAAAGTGGTAGATGTATTATCGTCAAACAACATAACAGGGTGGAAGACCTATCCTGTTGAGGTATATGATAAGAATGAAAACTATATAGGAGGGTATTATGGATTTACCATAACGGGACGTTGCTTAGCGTTAAAGCCATCTCTTGCAGAACCTTATGTAAAACAATATCCTGGAGGACCATATAATACTTATAAGGGTCATCCGCTGAATCTTGATTATTGGGATGGTTCGGATATTTTTCTTTTACAAGGAACAACATTCCAATTTGTATCTAAAAAAGTTAAGAATATTATAAAAAAAAATAAATTGACAAATATCTGTTTTGAGGATATTGCCGAATTTACAGAAATAATGTTTAAGGGTAAACCATATTGGGAAGATAATAAACATGTTAGAATAGAAGAATAATTGAGGTTATGAAGAGTAATGAAGTTTATAGGCTATATCTACCTAATAGATATTGGATATTCAAAGGTGAACATGAGTTTAAAGTAAATGAGCGAGACGAGGAATTATTATTGGGGAAATATGATAATTACACTTTTCCCATCGTATATAAGGAAGCGGGAGGATGCAGATATTACTATGATAAAAATGATGAAAACAGAAAGTTGTTTTTGCTTACTCATTTCATGAAGACAGACCATGGTGGGCGAAATTTTGCTGTATCCGATGAGGTGATTGATTTACTTATAAAAAACAACATAACTGGGTGGAAGACATATCCTGTCGAAGTGTATACTCAAGAAGGAGAATTGATAAAGGGATTTAATGGGTTTACCATTACTGGGAGATGTGGTGCTGTAAAGCCATCGCTTTGTGAAGAAGTAATAATTCCCCCGACATATAAGGGAGGTCCTTCTGCTCCCGGGTATAAAGGAGATCCGTTAGATCTCGATACATGGGATGGGAGTGATATTTTTATTCTTGAACATACTATCTATAAGTATGCTACGGCTAAAGTGAAGAATGTGTTAAGTAAATTAAAGAATAGCAATGTAGCGTTTGAAGATATCGCAGAGCGTTTAATCCCACAAAAAGATGCTATCTGGAAAGCCCCTATGGGAGTGGTGATAAATGAGTAATATCTTCCTAAAAGAATGGTGAAATGCATCCTTTTTTGTAATTTTGTAATGCATGGCTTCGTTATGGCAAATATTCGGCGTATTCGCAAAAATCGGCACCTTCACCATAGGTGGTGGTTATGCCATGATACCCATAATAGAAGATGAACTTCAAAAAAGAGGTTGGGTCAAGCCAGAAGAAATCGATGATGTAATAGTCCTAGCGCAAAGTGCACCCGGTCTTCTTGCCGTTAACATGGCCATATTTTCTGGATATAAAATTCGAGGCATTAAGGGCAGTCTTGCAGCCACATTAGGCGCCGTTCTCCCATCTTTTGTGATAATCTTAGCCATAGCTATGGTTTTCACTTCATTTAAGGAAAACACCATCATCCAACGCATCTTCCAAGGCATACGACCAGTGGCTGTTGCCTTGATTTTAGTCCCCGCCGTCAATATGGCAAAAAAAGGTAACAAGACATGGTGGGCATGGCTACTGACATTTGTCACAGCATTCTTAGTGGCCTTTTTGAAGATCTCGGCTATATGGATACTAATCTGCCTGATTAGTTTAGCTATAATATTTGAGGTGATAAAGGAGCGCCATAATAAAAGATGCTGACCCTTTTTCTGGAACTATTCTACACCTTCTTTATCATAGGATTATTCAACTTCGGCGGTGGCGGCGCGATGATTTCCCTCATTCAAAATCAAGTCGTCGGAGTCCACGGATGGCTTACTGAAACTGCCTTTACGGACATCACGGCCATCTCGCAGACAACACCAGGGCCGATTGGCATAAACTGCGCCACATACGTAGGATTCCAAGTTATGCACGATGCCGGGTTCAGTAACCTGATTGGAATATTCGGTAGCGCTATCGCAACCTTCGCCATAGTACTTCCCTCTTTTTTAATTTTTTTTCTCCTGATGAAACTCTTCGACAAGTTTCAAAACGATCCACGTTTTATCGGAGTAATGTCAATACTGAAGCCTGCCGTAGCTGGGCTTATCCTTGCCGCCTGCATAATACTGACTTTCAGAGTGGGTTGGAACGGGTTAATTCCTGATATAGAAATTATAACTGAGAATTTTCCTGATTGGAAAAGCTGGGCACTCTTCGGGGCTTCATTTGTAGCTACTTATTTTTTTAAGGCCAATCCTATCACAGTTATAATCGCTGCCGGTGCCATAGGACTAATAGCATATTAAAACACATATTATATTATGAAATTAACACTTATTTCCGTGCTGCTTGCCAGCCTAATCAACATCATCCCAGCTCCTCTTAGCGTTAGAGAGGATAAGGGAACATTTAAACTAAAAGGTACACCTATAAGCTGCGATGCCCAGATGGGGGACAAAGCTCTTCAGGCTGTTGCCGAATTCTCCAGCCAGCTCACACTATGTGCCGGAGAAATCTACCCTATTTCCAAACCTAACGGACTTTCTCTTACTGTTCGCGATGGCGTGGCTAAAGGTATAGTATTCTGCGTAGATCCTACACTTAAAGATGAGGCTTACACTATTAATGTCACTAAAAAAGCTGTCGTTGTTAGAGCCTCATCAGACAATGGCTTCTTATACGCAATACAGACGCTAAAACAGATGCTTCCAGTAGAAATATACGGAAGCGCCGCTGCGGAAGACAAAAATTGGGAATTGCCTTGCTGTGAAATCAAAGACAAACCACGCTTCGCTTATCGAGGAATGCATCTTGACTGCGGAAGACACTTTTTCAGCACAGATGAAATAAAGAAAGTTCTTGATGTAATGGCCACGCTCAAGCTGAATCGTTTCCATTGGCATTTAACTGAAGACCAAGGATGGCGCGCCGAAATCAAAAGCTACCCTAAATTAACAGAAATCGGAGCATATAGAAGCGGCACCATGGTAGGTTACTATGACGGGCCTTCTGACAATATCCGCTATGGTGGATTCTACACACAGGACGAGATGAGAGATGTGGTAAAATATGCCGACAAATTAGGTATTACAATAGTTCCAGAAGTCGATCTTCCTGGTCACATGGTGGCTGCCCTCGCATCTTACCCAGAACTCGGGTGCTTCGGAGGACCTTATGAAGTATGGTACAGATGGGGCGTATCTCCAGATGTTCTATGTGCAGGTAAAGAAGAAACATACAAATTTTTGGAAACAGTAATAGGAGAACTTTGTGAGATCTTCCCAGGAGAATACTTTCATATAGGAGGAGATGAGTGTCCTAAGGACAATTGGAAAAAATGTCCTAATTGTCAGAAGAAAATACACGAGTTAGGACTTGTTAGTGACGAGCATGCCACAGCAGAGCAACGGCTCCAGAGTTATGTTACATCCCGTATGCAAGCTTTCCTTGCTACTAAGGGCAAAAAGCTTATCGGATGGGATGAAATTCTGGAAGGTGATCTTGGCGAAGGTGCTACAGTCATGTCATGGAGAGGGACAAAAGGCGGAATTGCAGCTTCCAATAGAGGATTTGATGTCATTATGACTCCTACGACATACTGCTACTTTGATTACTGTCAGGACCCGAGAAGACAAGAAAGTGACGAACCTATTTGTGCCTTTTGGGGTGATCTAACCTTCGAAAAAGTCTATACCTTCAATCCGACAGAGGGGCTTTCTAAAGAAGCAGCATCACATATTCTCGGAGCTCAAGCCAATGTATGGACTGAATATATCCCGACAAATGAGCAACTTGAATATATGATTATGCCTCGTCTGTTCTCTTTAAGTGAGGTTCAGTGGAGTGAAATGTCTAATAAAGATTTCAACAAATTCTCTGAAAGAGTAAAATCATGGGGATACGATATGCTTAGAATGAAAAATTTCAATTTCAGAAATAAGCCGACACAGGCCCAAGCAGAATAATCAAAAAGGGCGGCATCTTCACGACGCTGCCCTTTTCTTCTAACCTAAAATTTAACCTATGAAAAAACTATTCGTCTTTCTTTATTACAATAGCCGTGCCATAAACACAGAAAATTTTAAAGATAATGTTTAAACTTGCAATAATCGGTGGCGGGCCTGCCGGATATGTAGCCGCACAAAGATTGGCCGCCAAAGGGCAATCCGTCATTCTTTTCGAAAAAAATGAGCTGGGGGGAGTATGCCTTAATGAAGGATGCATCCCGACCAAAACGTTGCTATATAGTGCAAAACTATATGAAAGCATCAAGAATGCAGACAAATTCGGAGTTAAGGCTTTGGATCCTGGTTTCGATTACGAAAAAATCTTGGCAAGGAAAGAAAAAGTGGTTAAAAAACTTGTAGGTGCTATAAAAGCATCCATGCGAGGTCTAGGCGTTACTGTGATTAAAGGAACCGCTATATTGAATGGCGGAGAAAAGGGCGATTTTAAAATTGTCTGCGAAGGGGCAGAATATCACGCAGAGAATATTCTATTATGCACTGGAAGTCATACCTTTAGACCTAAGATTGATTGGCTCGAAAGTGCAAGCGACAAAGTCATCACAAGCAAGGAGGCTCTGGAATTAAGCAGCATACCAGACA
Organism: uncultured Bacteroidales bacterium; assembly: GCA_934680015.1. GTDB lineage: Bacteria > Bacteroidota > Bacteroidia > Bacteroidales > UBA932 > Cryptobacteroides. The sequence continues at coordinate 6,832 of CAKUSP010000013.1, forward strand.
AAATAGCGATCATAGGTGGTGGTGTCATAGGGATGGAGTTTGCAAGTCTATTTAATGCGCTCGGAAGCCAAGTGAGCATATTTGAAATGCAGAATGAAATACTTGGCTCTTTTGATTCCGATATAGTAGCACCCCTAAGAAAAATTTATGAAGCAAAGGGAGTGAAATTCTTCCTGAATGGTGATGAAAGCGGAAAAACCAAGGCTCTTGAAGCAGACTTGATTCTGCTTTGCATTGGCAGAAAGCCGAATGTAACAGGGCTTGGGTTAGAAACGATTGGGCTAAAAACAGACGAACGCGATCAAATTGCCGCCGATTCTTTCATGCACACCGATGTAGATGGCGTATATGCAGCAGGAGATGTTACAGGCAAATATATGTTAGCTCATGTGGCCAGTAGAGAGGCAGAAGTAGCCGTGAATAATATACTTGGAGTCGCGGATAAAATGAATTACCGCGCCGTGCCAAGTGTTGTCTATACGAAGCCTGAATTGGCCTGTGTAGGACTCACAGAAAAAGCAGCAATTGCAAGTGGTCTTGATTACAGCACAAGTGCTCTCCCTCTTACATATTCTGGGCGATTCGTTGCCGAGACGGAAAGAGAGAATGGGCTCTGCAAAATTATTTATGAGAATGAGTCACAAAAGGTCCTCGGTGTTCAAATTTTAGGCGGCCCGGCAAGTGAGATAATCAGCACATGCTGCCTTGCCATAGAAAACGAAGCGACTCTTGAAGATCTGCGCAAGACCATATTCCCTCATCCGAGCGTGTCAGAGATAATCAAGGAAGTGAGCTGGGTGAATATTATTCAACAAAATTTGCAATAGAAGGGTTGTGGATGTGAAAGGATCGCTCAAGATTTTTTTTGTGCTATTATGAGTCTCTCTTTCGGAGCGAAGTTAGCGAGCAAGCAGTTTGTTTATTTCGCTTTCGGACATCCCTGTATAAAGGGAAACCTGCTCAATGGGCACATGGTTTTTTAGCATGTTTATAGCAATTTCTGCTTTTCCTTCTGCTTTTCCTTCTGCTTTTCCTTCTGCAATACCTTTTTCTCTTGCGAAGTCTATACAGTTCTGATAATCGTAAATCATTTTCTGGTCCTCCGTGTATTTTTCTTTTTCGTCGGGTGTGAAGTTAGCGATTTTAGCGGTCAAGAACAAATCTGTGAAATAGTTTTCATCGAACTCCGATGGGATATCTTTCAGTCGAGATAAGTTCTGAAACAGATAAGCCCACTTTTCAGATTCATCGGATAGATTCTGAAGCACTTTATTAAAACGTGGAAGTTCAATAAAGAGAAAATGCAGATTATTGCTGTAAGGTTCATTATACTCCTCCTCTTTCATGATGTAGTGACTATGAAATCTATCTCTTGGCCATGACTCGCAGTGTTCCATCACAAAATCTACTATAGAAATTACATAGACAGGGTAGAGGTGATAATCCCAGTTGAATTTTTCATCGTGATTATGGGCTAAGAATTTCTGCTTAGCCTCGATATGTTGTTTCATTATGGGATAAGTGGCGTAAAAGAGAACCCTGTCACGATAATACTTGAGACCTATTCGTTGCATCTCTACGATAAAATCTCTTCCATCACTGGAATGGCAGTAGATGTCGTAATAGACTTTTCGATCATCTTTAGTTAGTCCAGAGGATTCAACATTGCGATAATCGATATCGTAAATGCGATCAGTTCTAAGGATAGAATTAAGAAAGGGAATCATAATGTGCTTTTGCCCGAATGCTTTTTTGAACATGAAGTCGGAACGAAGGTCTGCATAGACCTGTTTGGGATTGATGAAATTTTTCATAATTAAAGTTCGACAGGAATAAGTCCCATCTTGAAAACAAAGGTAAAAATAATTATCCGTGTAAACTCGTTTTTACACGGATAATTATTAAAGACTTGATATACGCAAAATTATAACATTGGATTTTAATTTAATGACGAGGGTAATACACTTGCAGACACAACTATACGAATTACTTCTAGTGTTAGACTTCTGGATCACAAATAAATGGAAATATTCAGTCAGATACCCTGTACCTAAAAAACATCTACTCCTATAGATGGTTATCTTAAACTAGATCTAATTAAGTAACCTTCAAAAAATAACCTGCATCATCTTAGTAAATCTTTTTAGTCTATATTCCTTTTCTCATCAGTTATGTGCCACCGGCACACTCCTTTTTCGAAAAGAAATCTATCCTCGAAAATCTAATGCTAATCTAACGCAACTTATTTTTTATGTTACTAAGTAAATTTCCTCACCCGAGCATGTCGGAGATAATCAAGGAAGTAGCTGGTCGGCCAATTCACTCGCACTTCTTCCCCCGATAAAATCCCCTTTCCCGATAAAACGAAAAACTTAAAACCTTTATATTCAAAAAAACAATTAAATTTGAACAATATCTAGAAATAATATCTATCTTTGCAAAACAAAAGCAAAAGACAATGAAAAAGAATTTTTTTATTGTTCCTCTATTGTTTGCTCTCTTCTTTTCATGTACGAAGGAGACGAACATTGAAACGAATAACCACACTAATCAGTGCACGCTTGAAAAGTTCTCTATTCTTCTCTCAAAAGCGGTCTATTCTGAGCCAGAACTGAGAAATTTTATTAAAACTGAAGCTCTTCAAAGAAAAGATTTTGATTACGATGTTTTCTACCCATATGTAAAAAATGAAGTGGTAGATGGGGATCGAACATTTGAAGAAATACTCTTACAGTATGATAATGATGGGATCATTCCTTCAGTATTAAGAGATCACCCTCTTTTAACTATTTATGTTCCAGACTGGTCTTGGATTAATAAAAACTGTTTTTCTATTAATTCATGGGACACCTCATTACCAGATGTCGGAACAAGTTACTCATCTGAAGAACAAGAACATAAGATTTATTGGAATGGCCAATACGCCTTTTCTTTAAAATCAGGAGAATTCTGTTCTACTCCTACACTGATAGTAAAAGACAATGATAGAATCATAGCAGAGCCACATACCAAAAGCAATGGAGTACAAAACTACAGATTTTATTGTGATAATATAATTGATCTTTCGTCCAAGACTAATCTTCAGACAAAGACAACATCCAAGTATTATACGTACGATCTTCCATACGAAGTAGCATCGGATTACATTAGTGCCAGTATTCTCACAAATAGATCAAAAGATGCTTTCAGCATTTGCTCAAATGATTCTCGCGTTTTCCAAAGAGATCATATCTATTATGGTATGACATCAAAGATAGATACAGGTTCCGTTAATCCTAACTATTATGAGACACTTTACAGGTTTAAATTATCCCCTAACGCAAAAGGGATAATGGACAATCCAACAGGAACAAATAATGGGACCGATTTTAAGACAAATAGTTATTATTATGAAGCATCATGGGGATCAGCGACAAAATTGACTCAAGAACAATTGGCGTCAAAAGCATGGGGGAAAGGTTCTATTGATATTAGAATAAGAATATATGTTGGAAAAGAGCCTATTAAAAAAAATGTATCTGTTAGTTTCGCTGATGCTTTTTATGTAAAAAAAGTTGAGTTGAGGGAAAATTATAATTGGTTAGGAGCCCTAAAATCAAGATCATACTATTTAGGAGTAGCACTATCTAAAGATAATACAGAATGGCTTGAGCCAAAGTGGATTAATGCTAATCTTCAATTGTTTTATTGGGATTTATCACAGTATGCAACATCTTATATTATTGAGTTTGAGGAATATGATAAAGCAACAAAGGTAACTAACACAACTCAAAATACATATACATACGCTACTAATTTCACCACCAATGTCGAAGGTGGCGGAACAATTGAGGTTATAACAGTAAAAAGAGGATATGGTTTTGGTGTTTCCAAAACTACTACAAAGACGATTACAAACTCTGTTGAAACAACAGAAGAATCAGATAATCTTGGCAATTTTGTCGTTCAGTACACAGATAAAATTGTTTTAAATCAAAACAATTCAGAAGCTAAGATAAAAACATACACTACTGGCGATGTAGACGCACAGATTCTTACACTATACGAATAAATATTAATCATTATGAAAAATATCCATTTTGCTTATTTAATGTTGAGCGCATTGTTTCTATCATCTTGCCACAAAAACAATTTGATAGATGACGAGACAAAGAATATCAACGACTATGTTGGTGAATATAGCGTATACGCTATGGATTGGAACAAGTATGGAGAAAAAGGTGTAACTACCTTCGATATAGATGGTGATGGAAGGGGAACTAACGATATCGTTGATGAAACTCTAAAGATAACGGATCATTCAAAATGGGAAAATTCCATACTATCCATAAATAAAGATGAAAAAACTGCGACACTTCGAGCCGTTATACCAGTATTAGATTATTATAACCTTGTGGGAGCCGGAACTACTTTAGCCGATCCGCCATTTCAGTTTGCTAAAATCTTTTTTAATGTAACCATAAATGAAAACGGAACATTAAAATCAGATAAATTTGATCATTTGGATTGGCCTGACGAGAATCGCATAGGATTAAAGACATTTGGAGGAGTTCAGATAACAGGATCTAATGATCATCATATATATATTACCATTGATCACTACTTAATATATGATCACAAAACATCTACCCTTATAGATGGTTATCTTAAACTAGATCTAATTAAGTAAATTCCCTCACCCGAGCGTGTCGGAGATAATCAAGGAAGTGAGTTGGTCGACGGAAACGCCATCGAAGTAATCTTCCACTCGCGACTGCCTTAACGCATTCGATATCGCCTCCCTCTCATAAGGGAGGCCTTTTAGTTTCTCGGCCAATTCCACTGCACTTTTCCCTCCTAAAAAATCTCCGGCAAATGCCAATTGCGAAATCACTCCAGTATCAAGCAGAAACTGGACTTCTATCGTACCACAAGGGAATGTTTCCTTCTTTGTAATTAAAGCATCCGGCTTTTTCCCGAAATTCCACGCATCAGTAGAAAATTTCGCATCGCAAAGGTGCTGTATTTCCACTTTTTGCGACTCGCTCAAATAGTACTCTTCAAGAGTAGTCCCAAAGTAATTTAGCAAAGTGTCCTTAAACTGTTCCACATTAGAACATTGATGAAGATAGTCTTTAAGATTAGCCACTTTACTTTTAACAGACTTTACACCCTTCACATTCATCTTGCTGAACGGAGTATCCAAAGCCCGCTGCAATACGGACAAATCCACATCGAAAAGCAAAGTACCATGAACAAGTGAACGCCCGTTTTCAAGGCGCTTGGCATATCCTGATACCTTCCTGCCATCTACAAATATGTCATTCCGTCCTGTAATTTCCGCTTGTACTCCTAATGAGCGCAAAGCCTGTACAATAGGCTCTACGCTCACATCTTCTCCTATAAATGAATAATTTAGATTATTCAAGTCGTGATACACTGCTCCACCACCAGTAGTTCTTCGGGCAAGCGTTATCCCATTGGATTTTAGAAAATCCAAATTAACCTCGACATAGACATTCTGGTTTTCCCCGACTATTACAGCTGGAGCATTGCGCCAAAGATAAAAATAAGTCTGCCCTTGAGGCAAATTTTTAATAGCCCAAGCCTCAAATGCCATGTTATAATGAGGATTCGTGGAGCTTAGCTCTATGTATCGCATCTATCTATTCGGCCAATTTGATAGTAACGATCTTTACCGGGCTCTCTGGACGATCCCGATAATCGGTCGAAACAGATGCAATTTTATCTATAACATCAAATCCTGATACAGTCTGCCCGAATACGGTGTATTGACCATCGAGTTGAGCACAAGTCTGTGCATCTTGAACGATGTAAAACTGAGAACCACTCGATTCGCGAAGAGGATTGGCCCTATCCCCACGACGAGCCGCCGCAAGAGCGCCCTTAAGATGCTTATTTTCAGGAACTATTTCAGCAGGAACAGTATAACCAGGGCCACCTGTTCCCCAAGAGTCCATCTTACTTGCGTCTTTTGAAAGCGGATCCCCTGTTTGAATCATAAAACCATTAATCACCCTATGAAAGAGCACCCCATCATAGTAACCTTCAAGTGCCAATCGGGCAAAATTTTCTCTATGCTTCGGAGTGTTAGCATACAACTTGACGCGAATAGTTCCTAGAGTTGTGATTATATCAAATTCTGGCTCAGCTGGAAGTGCAGCTATTTTTTCATTAATCTTTATTTCTCGCTGAACAGCAGCGACAGAGTCTTCAGCAGCTTGAGTTGATGCTGCCTGTTTTTTCCCTTTAGGACCTTGCCCACAAGATGCGACAAGTCCCAGTCCAAGTGCTAAAACCGCCATAAACTTTTTCATTTTTCTTTTCTTATTTCTCTATAAATAAAATATATAAACGCAATTACAAATACTGTCCCTATGCTTAAAGATATCCACTGCGAAGGCTGCCATCTTTCCACCTGCATATAAATGAAATAAAAAATCACGGCAAGTAGAGTAAAAGATCCCATTACCTTTAAATCGTATTTTATCGGGTAATACCTTCTTCCTATAAAATAACTTAAAAGCATAGCCACAAGATACCCGCCAAATCCGCCCCATGCGCAAGCCATATAACCGACCTTAGGGACAAAAATCACATTGACAGCAATCATTACGCCTGCCCCCACAGCACTTAAAAAGGCGCCCCACCAAGTCTTGTCCGTAAGCTTATACCAAAAAGACAGATTAAAATAAACCCCCATAAAGATCTCTGCTGCCATAACTATAGGCACTACTTTGAGTCCTTCCCAATATCCCGGTTGTATAAAATAGCGAAGCAAAGGCATATAGACCATCACTGCCAGCCATGCCAGCATAGAAAACAGCACGAAATACTTTGTGCCCACGCTCAAATTTTCTTCTCTTGACGACTCGCGCGAAGCAAAAATGATAGGCTCGTAAGCGTAGCGGAAAGCCTGAGTAATAAGAGCCATGATCATGGCCAATTTTACACACGCGCCATATATGCCAAGTTGAACCTTTCCCTCTGGCCCGGGAAGAAGATATGGAAAAAGTATCTTGTCAGCTACTTGGTTCAAGATTCCCACAAGAGATAGCAAAAGCAAAGGAAAAGAATATTTAAGCATCTTCCTGGCCAATTCTCCCCCGCCCCATTGCGCGAAAAACTTGTATTCTGAAGCAAAAAGAAGTGAGACGACAAAGGTGCAAAACAGATTGGCAAAGAAAATCAGTCCCACTCCCCCATCGAAGCTATCGTAAATGGAAGCAAGCGCACTGAACTTCGGCATCACCAAAAATATGAAAAGATTCAATGCGATGTTCAGCACTATGAAAGTCATCTTCAAGGCCATAAATCGCAATGGCCTATGCATTTGCCTAAGGCGACTGAACATAATGGCTTGAATAGCATCCATTCCCGAAATCAATGCAAAGCAGGCTATATACTCCGGATGAGAGGCATAACCAAGAGAAGAACTAATTGGCCTTAAAAAAAAGAAAACGCAAATCCAAAAAGCTGCAACAACACCACCAACAAGCCTTAGCGCCGTGCCATACACTTTATTTGAATCTTGGCCCTCCTTTCCACTGAAACGGAAAAATGTCGTTTCCATTCCGAATGTCAAAAGGCACAACAGTAGCGCTGAGTAGGCATAAAGATTAGTGACTATTCCATACCCGCCTGATTCCGCTGCTATCTTATAAGTGTACAATGGAACCAGCAGGTAATTTAAAAACCTGCCGACTATACTACTCAGCCCATAGATGGCGGTATCTTTCACAAGAGTTTTTAGATTCATATACCTTTACTTACTTAGTAACTTTCAAAAAATAACCTGTATCATCTTAGTAAATCTTTTTATTTCCTCGAAAATCTCATTCTAATCTGACGCAACTTATATTTTTTACTTACTTAAAAACCTTGACACTAACGTAGCAGGCGCAGTCAGATCTTCCGCGAAACTATGACTTAGCCCTTTGAGTTCATGATACTCTGTTTGATATACATACTTAGGGTACAGAGCAGCATACTTGTAGATAATCGGATCATCCTTATCCCCTTGAACTATTAAAACTGGTCCTTTGTATCGTGACGTGCGGGCATAAACATCTATGGATGCGGCATCTCTAATATAATCTCTCCCAATATAACTCTTCCCCCATAGCCTTAGAGAATCAGGAATATTATTGACATCCATCTTCTCGCCAAAGAAGTTACCTTCCCGAGCCATAAAGGGAATGCAAGCAGCAGGTGCCATTAGAGCGACACTATGAATAGCTGGATAGCCTTTTTCACCAGCAAACAAACCACAGACCAGACCTCCTTGAGAATGCCCTACCATACTAATTCTGTTTTTATCAACCCATTTAAGGTTTTTTACATATTCATAGATCTGACCTAAATCGGCCAATTCACTCCCAACAGTCATTTTTGAGAATGCCCCATCGCTTTCTCCGTGTCCATTGAAGTCAAAACGCACACTCGAAATGCCTTTTGCTGAAAGAGAATCTACCACCGCGAGAAGCAACTGCTCATTTCTATTCCCGGTTAATCCATGACATACGATAGCCACTGAAGATCTGCCTTTAGAGGCTTTCTGTATAGTTCCGACCAATCTTCCTTTAGAGCCTTCGATAGTAACCCTCAGCGGTTTCGTCAGCCCATCCTCCAAAAAAGTAATATAATCATCTACATTCAGGTTGTACCCTCTTACAGGTGCAAGCATATTCCCTGAAGGGTCTAAAAGTACGTAATTGGGCTGAGCATTCACGCCGAAACGCTCCTTAACGATATAAGAATTAACCCTCCCTACTTGCTTAAGCACCTTCCCAGATGCTGTCGTTACCCACTGATTCTCTGGTAGTTGCTTTTTATCATCCATATAAAGAACCACAAGAATATAATCATCGCGCAGAATCTGCTGAACGCGCGAATCGGACCACACTTTGGCCTCCATTTCACGACAATTCACACACCCATGACCGGATATATCCACAAATACAGGCTTCCCTGCTTGTCTTGCAGCATCAAGACCCTTTTCCAGATTATCGTATGCCCACAAATTATGAGGAAGAGGAACAAGGTCAGAATTGGCATTATCCGAAACGACAGGCGCAATTTCCTGCGTAGAGCGCGCTTGAGATAGGACAAACTCCTGACTTTCAAGCGGAGGAAGATAGCCCGAGATAGCAGAAAGCGGAGCTCCCCACATACCAGGAATAAGATACACCACAAAAGCGAAGTCTATTATCGCAAGGAAAAGTCTCTTTACAGAAACATATTCCACCGGGGAATCGTTTTTGAATCTGATTTTTCCTAAAAGATAAAGACCGAGCAGAGTGAAGCATACAATCCATATTGCGAGATAAACTTCGCGGTTAAGAATCCCCCAGTGATATACCTGATCTGCTGTGCTTAAGAACTTTAGGCCAAGCGCTATTTCTACGAAACCGAGCACCACCTTCACACTATTAAGCCACCCGCCACTTTGAGGCAATTTGTCGAGAAGTGATGGGAAAAGAGCGAAAATTGTAAATGGAAGTGCAAATGCGAGGCTGAACGCGAGCATCGTGACCATTGGCATCCAAAACTGCCCACTTGTACTTTGTATCAGTACAGTACCCACGATTGGCCCTGTACATGAGAAACTTACAAGCACTAGTGTAAGGGCCAAGAAAAACACGCCCCCAAGTCCTTTTCCTGCACTCTTTTTATCTGCCCCGTTCACCCACTTAGAAGGAAGTACAATTTCAAAAGCTCCGAAAAACGAAGCTGCGAACACCATGAATACCGCAAAGAAAATAAGATTAGGAAGCCAATGCGTTGAAAGCCAATTAAAAATATCGGCAGTAACCGCGTCTCCTCCAAATAGCCATGTAAGTCCTATTATAATGCTTATCGGAACCGTATAGAGTAGTACGATGAAAAGGCCATACATAAGCGCACGAAAGCGTCCTTTTTTAGGGTCATCTCCCCCTTTAAGAAAAAAGGAAATGGTCATAGGTACCATAGGAAATACACATGGGGTTAGAAGCATGGCAAATCCCCATAATATGGCCTGAAGAATCAAGGCCCACAGACTTTTAGAGGACCGCTGCGAAGCCTGAATGTTATCGGATACTGGGGTTCCACTTATGTTCACCGAAAACTCATAATCTTCAACCGGTCCGCAATCATCACCATGGCAAGTCTGATAAGATATCGTGCCGTGAATATCGGCCTTCTTACTTTTTAGTCGTATGTCTTGATAAAGAATATAGTGGTCTATAGCCACCTTTTCGCCTTTATATTCAGATTCCGTATATTCCTCCCGAGGCTGTCCTACAATATCAAAAGCAGAGTTTGACTCTATCGAAAAAGTGATCGCATTATAACTATCGCCCATAGGATGCAAAAAATACCCCTGTGGGATAGTTCCTTCTATCACTATCGTATGTTCGTTTGTCTTATCACTCATCTTCCAATCCACATTCCCCATCGAACCTAGTCCGACGAGGGCAGAAAGGACCACACTAAAAACTAAACTCATCATATCCTATTTTACACTTAATTTACTTAGTAACTTTTCTTTTACAATAGAAACATCCTCATCACTTAAAATGCCTTCGTTAAAATAATAATTATAACCAGATTCTGCGCCGATTTCTCCGAAAGTACGCCTAAGCGTGGCGTAAGGGATTCTTTCTGTATTAGTGAGACCGGCTTTATATGCTGCACTTATCACAATAGCCACGGACTTACCTTTACAACCTTTTATCAACGATTTTAGACAAGAAATAACCTTTTTATTATCGTAGTCAGGTTTAATAAAAGACTCGATTCTTTTCGCGCGCGGAATACGTTTCTGACGCGCAGCCAAGCCTAAAGTTAGACGATTCTTTTCTTCTGTTAATATCTGATCTTCAAAATCTAAAACGACATTCCAAACACGTCGATTAAAGTCAAAATCAAAAGAACCAAGTAAAATACTAATTCCTGATATCGATGAGTAGATCACTCTATATGCTTCTATTATTCTAAATATAGACAATTTATATGCATCAACACCTATGCAATCTTTAATCCCATTCCCTATATACTTTTTAAGTGTCTTAAAAAGTCTTTCCTCAGCTCTATTAGGAAGCAAGGTAGGACTTTTTTTATATATCTTCTCAATTTTTGATTCGAATATATAATCTGCATAGGAAGAATTATTATATAATCTACTTTTTTCCAATAGGACCTCTCCTCTAACAGAATCAAGAATAGAATTAGTAAAAATTATATAATTTGAAGATTTAGATAACTGAGAAATAATCTTGTCTACTTCCTTATACCAATCACACAACGCACAATACCTTGAAAAACAATCTCTTTTCTTAAATGTGTTTTGTAAATTATCGTTATAGTTCAAAAGGATACTTCGAAACTTTTCTTTGACATCCTCTATTACTTCAGGATGGTCCGTTTCACCCTCGAAATATTTTTTTTGCGAGATTTTTAGGTACTCTAACAGGTCTTCTGAGTTTTTCTTCTGACAGATACTTCGCTCAGTATCAGTCCATAAAGCCTTATCTTCTGGCGAATCAAAATTTAGTCCGATTTCGGGCAGAAAAAAGTATAAAAAAACAGGCGTTATGTCTTTCGATGACTTCATGTCACAAAAATAGCCATTTACTTTCTTATTTCATAATGTTTTACAACTTACATTCTGGCGTATTAACTTTCGTGCTTACTTGTGTGTTATTTTAGTGTTATCTGGCGTGTAAACCGTGTTTTCATTTCGCCAGAATTCGCTAGAAATAAATCGAAAAACTCATTTGATCTTTGCAGCATGATTTCTTTAAATTTCAAAATTCCTCATATTAAGGTTGAGGTCTCCAAGTTCTCAAGGAGAATAAGGAAAGGAGCATTCATGTTGGCTTTGCTCAGCGGTGCTCACATAGTTAATGCGCAAAGCATCGATTCCTTCAGGGAACAGTCGGATATCACCCCGAGCATCGAGACATGGAAGATGACTCGTCATGATGGACTTAGTCCTTCGCTTTATACTGGAGCGATGCAGTGGAGCCTGCCTCTTTACACTTATAAGGATTACGACTTTGAACTACCTGTTAGTTTAGATTATTCTTTCGATGGATTTCGTGTGGGAGAATCATCTGGCAGTGTAGGACTTGGTTGGACCCTCAATGTCGGAGGGGTTATCACTCGCGAAGTGCGTGGCCTTCGCGATGAGTGCTTGAAGCAAGTCGAGAATGGCACTTATCTGTATGGTTATTACTATGCGTGGAAGAAGTCGCTTAGTACGTATGGTACTCAAAAAGAATTACTTCGTAAGGAACTATTGTATTCAGAAAGTATGAAACCTGAAGATATGACTTTTGAGGAACTACTTCGAGATGACCTGCCTAATGATATAATAGTATCAAGACCCACTGCATATAATGAGAAGTACGAGACTGAACCAGATATATTCAGGTTTAATTTCTGTGGACATAGCGGAGAGTTTCGCCTCGGGGAGGGCGGAAAGATAGATATCTTCTGTCAAGACGAGCCAGAGAGTGACTTCAAAATAGAAGTCGGAGAAATGAGCGGACCTGATTGCAGGACATTTAACTTCAAGATAACTACTTCTGATGGATATGTTTACGCTTTCGGGACAAGCATGGAATCATGCGAATACAGCGAAGGGAGTTGTTATTTCACAGATGACCCTAAAGGAACCAAGCAGGCCAATACCTATGGAGACCAGACAGTTACCGCATGGAAACTAACTTCTATTAAGTCTCCAAGCGGAAGGGAACTAGTGTTTGAATATGACACAAAATCAGACACCGAGGTATCGACATTCGAATCCTACACGCCAGCGGTTGAGCGACTGGATGTTGCAGATGAGAGCAGTACAGAATTAAATGTCCCATCGTATAAGGAGAAGCGCTACAGTTTATGTCACATGCGCCTTCTTAAAAGCATTACGATTAAAGAGGATGGAAGAAATCATAATTTAATAGAGTTCAACTGGAAAGAGCGCACCTCGGCTCAAGATGAACACTCCTCTGCCAATTTTGCTGATGCCGAAGCGATTTTTCCTAACATCCACAAGAATTATCGAAATCATTTACTCTCAGAGTTTATCGTGCAAAATGGGAGCGGGTACAGAGTAGAAGATGTAGTGTTTAATTACGGCTTTTTGAATTCAAGCAATGCTGGCGCTAATCGTGTGATGCTGTCTTCCGTTGAAACCAAGACTCGAGGGAAATGGGTTTTTGATTATAAGGGAGTTCCATCAGGAGATAGTCTTCCTACTTTCGATGATTATAATGAAGTGGATATCTATGGTTACTGGGGCGGATATGGGACAAACGATTTAAGAGGAAGAGAAAATTACGATGATGGAGGACTACGCCATCAGAGGCTATGCGAAAACTCTTCCTTTGAAAGGGCATCCACCGGCGCTCTTACTCGCATCCATTACCCTGCGGGAGGATATAGTGAGATTGAATATGAGAATAATAATGTCCAATATCTTCTTGAAAGAACTTGGAGGGAAGGACCACACTTGGAGAGCTTTATGGCAGAGGTTAGTGGTGTAAGGGTGAAAGCGGTGAGTGATTGGAACGGAAACGAATTGGCAGGAAGAAAAGAATACGAATACCGAGATGGTGTGCTGTGGCGTTATCCACGGGTAGCCTTCAAGTGTGATTATAAGAAATCTGTGCTCGATCCGAGCACTCAGATAAGAAGTATTGTGAGGCTGCGCTCGACTTTTTATGCAAGGACAGGATTTGGAAGTACTGGGTATGGCCAGAAACTTGGCTATGGGGAGGTCATCGAAAAGCATCCCGATGGCAGTCATACACATCATACATACTATGGCTGGGAAGACTATCCGGATAGTTATTATCCCGAGGCGATAAGCAGTTTTCTTTCAGATGTTGAGCCGCTCGACGAGACGATGCGCAGCAAGATACTTAACATGTTCATGCCATCCTCGCAGGACAGGTCATCCTTTAGGGGCCGATTGAAATCAAGTACGGATTATGATGCAGCAGGAGTGGAACAGCACAAACAAGAATTGGCCTATACCCCTAATACACCGATAGTTGTAAATGAGAATGCCAATTTGTTTACGATCTCTGGCTCTACGAACAGAACCTTGTTTAAACCAGTATTGCGGACAAAAACTGAGACTTTGAATGGGACGTTGGGCATTCAAACCCAGTGGAGTCGTGATGGGAATGGGTGTGTGGGCGCCGAAGTGGTAACTGACCTTGCGAGCGGTTGGTCGAAAAAGACGGAGTATCTTTATTGCAGTGGGCTGAAGGATAACGATGCAAGCGTATGTCCTGGAGCAGTAAGAAAAGTGTATACAAGTGTTAGGGAAAATGCCGATGCGGATTACATCGTTACAGACCATATCCAGTTCAACTATAAAAGAAGCGATAAGAGTGCAAAGCCATCCGCGATGTGGGTGTACAGGATGGATACTCCGAAAAAAGACAGGTTCTTAGAAGGGGAATTTGATTCGCTGGACTCGTATGACATTACAAGGGATGCTCATCTACGTCCACTGCGAGTGAGTCTTCCTGGTGGAGCATATATTGAATATGAGTGGGATAACTATGGACGCAATATTGTGAGCCGTACAGTTAATGGAGAAGAGAATAAGACATTGTACACTTGGTACGATATGATAGGGCTTACTTCTGTAAGTTATCCAAGCGGTCTTTCGGAAAGCTATCTCTACGATAACTACAACAGAGTATCGAGCATAAAGGATAGTGATGGTAAGATGGTTAGTCGCCTTACTGGACGGCTTTCTTCCGAAATAGATGGAAAGTCCTCACGTATCATTGTAGATAAGTATATCGATGAAAGTGGAAGCCGATGTGTTCGGGACATAGAATACTACGATGCATTGGGAAGAAAGTCGTACGAGGTGAATGTAGGAAGTGGGTCAAATAATCCTATGATAATACAGCCCATCTATTATGACTATATGGATAGGGCTGATTCTGCTGCATATCTTCCCTTTACGGTAAGTGATCTAAGTTCGATAGATTTCGACACCTTTGATGGGTATGACTGGAAAGTGGCTCAGACTCAGTGGTATCAGCGGGAGTATGGTGACGGCGCGTATGCCTTTACTCATCGAAAATACGAAAATTGGGAAAATGGTAGAGTCGTCGAGGAGCGAAAGCCTGGAAGTAAGTACATGACTGCAGGGAAAAAGATAAAGTATGATTATTCGTTTAATTCCAATGTCGATGCGATTAAGAGGTTCTCTTTTACCATGCATTCAACTGATAGCGCATCGGTGAAGTGCATAGGGGAATGGGATCAGATGACTCTTGAAAGGACTACACAGATAACGGAAGAAAACGATACCAGTATTGTCTTTAAAGATGCATTAGGACGAACGATACTTTCTCGCTCTATCAATAAGGGAATTAATCACGACACCTATTACATCCGTGATTTAAGGGATTCGGTGGTAGTTGTGATTCAGCCAGAAGGAAGCCACAGGATAAACACAGGAGATACTTTCTCTTTTGATGGAACCTTTGTGAAGAATTTCTGTTTTAGTCGGTTATACGACGGCGCTGGAAGACTTCTCTATCAGCATGCTCCGGGCGATGGTGCTTCGCGTTATGCCTATGATCGCAGGGGGCGGCTCGTCTACAGTGACGATGCTCTTCAACGCTCTGATGGAAAAGGCAGGTATTACATTTATGACGAATATGACAGGATAATCGAAGAAGGGATAGGAGAACCGATAGTAGATATAGAGAGTATAAGAAGCGGATTACTATACGATGTACCTTTAAATCAGATGATTACATCAAGGCAGGATACGAAAAAAGTCTCTTACTGGAATTCCTCTTCGGCCTCAGGTCGTATCCCATCGGATATGGTATTCGAAGCGGTGGATGGGATCGTGAGTTCTTCGAATGTGTGTTATACGCGTTGTCTTGGTAGCGTGTCGTATGAAGTCATTCGCGAACTGACAGATAGTTTAGGAGGCTATACCCGAAGGGCTTATTGGTATGATAATAAGGGACGATTAATTCAGATGCTGGAAAAGACTTCGGACGGGTGGAGTTCGCGTTATTCGTGGAAGTACGATTTCGTGGGGAATGAATTGGCATACAGCGAAAGGCATCAATATCGTTCAGGAGAGGTTCATGAGTTGCGTGCGAAAAGCACTTACGATGACAGAGGACGGCTTGTCGGTAGTGGGAGAACACTTGATGGTGAGGCGCTGAAAAGTGTTCAGTATGAGTACGATAAACTTGGAAGGCTTTACAAAAAGAGTGGGAAAGAGGGAGATGCTGTAGAATGTCTTAGCGAAAGCACTGAGCGGAACTTGCTTGGGTGGGTTACCAGCATAAAGACAAGGCGTCCTGATGAACTACTCTTTAATAATCAGATAAGTTATCGTTACGACGGACTTGTGAGTGAAGTGAGTTTTAGCCAGAATCTGTTCGGAAGTTCCGATACCAAGCGCATGCGAAATGAATATGACTATGACCACCTTGGCAGGTTCGTAGGGAATAGGCGATTCGTTAATGGAGTGCAGACTTCAATGGGGACTGAAAAAGACATAATGTATGACTTGAATGGTAACTTGGAGTTCGTAAAGCGAAATGTGGATGGGACCTCC
>CAKUSP010000014.1 GCA_934680015.1 uncultured Bacteroidales bacterium
TTCTTTCTTGTCTGCTTCATGGTGCAAAGTTATTGTTTTTAACTTAAGCACCTGTACTAAAATCCGGGAGTATTATAGCGGCTCACTAATCCTGAAATCCTGTGCATACAATGCTTGTGTAAAAATCGTTGATAGACAAACTACAAATAGTTTAAAGTGTCGCATATCAATGTGGTTTTGAATTATTTGACTAAGGTATGAAATAATACTTTCATATCAAAAAATTAAATGAAGGTTCAGATTTTTCTTGCAATTGGGAATTTGTGGAATTTTTATTATTTTTGCGATTCTGGTTTTGGTATAAGGAATTGAAAGTTAATTAATATAGAATATGAAGAAGTTTTTTATCTTTTTTTGCTCATTGTTTGTTGCAGTGGCAGTTAGTGCACAGGATGTAAATCAGGCGACAGATTATTATAATAACGCTGTGGGATTTTATTCAAATGGTGATTTGGATGCTGCCCTCAGTAATTTTAAGAAAGCACATGAGATTGCAAAACAGTGTGGGGAAGATGGCGTAGAGATAGTTTCAGACTGCGAAACATATATTCCTAAGTTGGGTACTCTTATCGCAAAAGATAAGGCGGAAGCAGGTGATTATGATGGTGCCGTAGCTAAATTAACTGAACTTTCAGCTCTTTGCGAGTCAATGGGATTAACATCAGATGTTGAGAAGTTCAATAAAATGAAACCTCAGTTCTATATGCAGAAAGGAAATAAGGCTGTTAAGACAAAGGATTACGCTACAGCAGTGAAGGCATTCGATGAGGTGTTGGCACTTGAACCGACTAACGGAAAAGCTGCGCTTTTAAAAGGTCAGATACTTCTTGCTACAAACGATGTTGCTAATGCTAAAAGTGCATTGGAATTGGCCATGGCTAATGGACAAGAAAAGGCGGCAAAAAGACAGCTCGCTAATCTTTATGTAAAGGAAGCGAAGACTGCAAGTGGGGCGAAGAATTATGCACAGGCTCTTGAAGATGCTAAAAAGGCGATTTCTTATGATGATACAGAGGCAAATGCATACTATTTAGGAGGCATCGCTGCACAGGCTTTGAAAAAGAATACTGAGGCTATAAGCTTATTTGAAAAATATCTTGTGTTAAAGCCAGCAGCTAGTAATTCACAGGCTGTTCGTCAAGTGGTAGAAGCTCTGAAAAAGGGCGGAAAGACAGAATAGCAGACAACATGCGTTATGTCGAACTTCTTGCTCCGGCGAGAAATGCAGACATCGGCATCGCGGCAATAGACTGCGGTGCCGATGCTGTATATATTGCAGGTCCGGAATTTGGCGCTAGAAAGGATGCAGGTAATCCAATTTCGGAAATAGCACGTTTGTGCAGATATGCTTCAACATTCGGAGTAAGAGTTTTTGTTACTTTTAATATCCTGCTTAAGGATAACGAATTAGAAAGGGCTCATCGACAAATGCTTGCCTGTCAGGAGGTAGGAGTAGATGCTTTTATAATCCGTGATCCTAGATTGTGCTTGTATAAAGATATACATATACCATTTCATGCATCTACACAGTGTTTTATAAAAGACAGAGAGAGAGCTCAACTATTTGAGAAAGCCGGGTGCAGCCGTATTGTACTGGAAAGACAGTTACCTATTTCTGAAGTGAGGAGGATATGTGCATCGGTAAATTGTGAGGTGGAATTCTTTGTTCACGGAGCTCTATGTGTTTGCTATTCTGGTGTGTGTACTATGTCTGAAAGACTTACAGGGCGCAGTGCAGACCGTGGCGAATGTATTCAGGCGTGCCGTAATCTGTATGATCTTGTGGACGAAACGGGAAAGGTACTCGGAAAGGATAAGGCATATCTTTCTTTGAAGGATCTGAACTTATCGGATAATCTGGAGAGTCTTCTTGACGCAGGAGTGACATCTCTTAAAATAGAAGGAAGGCTAAAAAATGTTGCTTATGTGAGTAATGTGGTAAGAGAGTATTCTATTCGATTGGATCAGATTATATCGCGTAGACCATCGGAATATAAACGATCTTCTATCGGACATATTGAAGGTGGTTTTACCCCTTCTTTAACGAAGGTATTCAACCGCTCTTACACGTCACTTTTTTTTGAGCATTCTCACTCATGGGCTAATTTTACTGCTCCTAAATCTATGGGGGAAATCATAGGAGAAGTGGTGTCTGTAAAAAGGATAGGGACTTCGGAAGTAGTGGAGATAAGTATAAAGTCGGATGTTAAAGACTTGCAAAATGGTGATGGGTTTGCTTTTGTTCGAGGGCGCGAAATCGTTGGCTTTAGGGGAGATGTATGTCAAGGGAATATTATAAGATGCCACTATGTTAATGGCCTAAAACAAGGGGTGAAATTATACCGCAATTATAGTTCTGCTTTCGAAACTCAGTTAAATGAAAATAAGTGCCGTAGGGTTATAACAGTCATGGTGACATATAATTCGAAGGCAAGTTCGGATGGAACTATTTCGGTGGCTTTTTCTGCTGTAAGCGAGGATGGAAGGAAAGTGGAGGTTACTATAGAAGGTGCTGAAAGGGCAAATAATCCAGAGAGAGAGGAAGGCGTATACAAGTCACAGATTGGCAAGCATAGCTCTGTCTATGCTTTTGAATTGGCATTTGTACAGGGAGAGTTGGCCCATTTATCTGCAGCTACTCTAAATGGAGTGCGAAGGCAGCTTGCCGAACTCTTAGATAGAAAAAAATGCTTGGGAGCCACGATTTTAAATGTGTCAAGTCGCAATCCTATTAAATATGAAACCGGACGCCGGCATGGGGAGTTGATGCGTTCAAAGTATTGCCTTAGAGCGGAATTAGGCTGTTGTTTAAAAAATAACAAGTCGGATAAAAGACGACTTTTCCTTGTAAATAATGGACGAAAGTTCCCACTGCAGTTTGATTGTGCGGTGTGTGAAATGGCAGTTCTTGATGATCGTTAGATTTCGTCTTCGATTATACTATCGGCGATAAACCATTTGTCTTCAGGTATAGACAGGTGCCTTCCTTCGTAGATTATGCCGTCTTTTTTCCTCATCCCTAGCATTATAATTTCCTCTTTAATTTCTTTTTCGCTAAGAATTTCTCTTTCACTGTGCCAATCCGTAATGCCCTCCGCACTATTCCAACTCCTTGATTGCGTTCCATCCGGGCCAATGGAAAAGGAGTGCGCTCCCGGCCCTAAACCCACATAGGGCTCGCGTGTCCAATAGGCGCTATTGTGTACTGATTCTTTGCCGGGCAGTGCCCAGTTAGATATTTCATAGTGAGAATAGCCGGCATCACGAAGGTATTTGCATATAAGAGAATACTGATTGGCACAGAGTTCGTCCTCCATCGGGGTGTATTTCCCTTCTGCAATTAACTTTTCGAGCGTAGAGCCTTCTTCTATGGATAGTTGATAGGCGGAAATGTGTTCAGGTTTTAATTTGGTGAATGTAGATAAAGTATCAAGTAAGATACTATCGGTTAGTCCATTAATTCCGAAGATGAGATCTAGGCTTATGTTATCGAATCCGCTTTCGCGTAGAATATTGAAAGCTTTTAGCGCAGATGCTGAATCATGACGACGCCCCATCCATCTCAGCAATCTATCATCAAGCGACTGAACACCCATGCTAATCCTATTTACCCCTAACTGTTTAAGGCCCTCAGTAAAACTATGTCCTCGATGTACTATGTCATCTGGATTAACCTCAATGGTAAATTCGGTAAAATCCTTTAGTGGAAGGGCTTTTAGTAGAGACTCGAAAAAAGAAAGAGGCATCACAGATGGGGTGCCTCCTCCTATATATAAAGTATTTATTTCTTTTGTATTTAGAATCTGCTCACGACGTTCCTTTATTTCTGATAATAAGCGTTTTTCGTAGCTTTCAAATGCACCTGTGGATTTATTACATGTTAGTTCAGAATAAAAATCACAATAGATGCAAAAGCTTTTACAGAAAGGAACATGGACGTAAATCATTATCTAAGCATCAGTTCTGCACTGCCGAGTTGAGATTTGTCAGTGTAAACATCGACAGTATAGATACCCTTTGTGAAATCAGCAATATTATTTACATAGATAATCATATCTACTTCGCTTCCTTGATAATCGACTTCACGAGAAGCACTTGCAGCCACAGCTTCACCATTTAATTTAAATGAAGCACCTTCTCCATCAAGAAGTAAGTTCCCATCAGGGTCTTTTACTCTTACATAAACTCTCATAGGGCCTTTTTTTGCCAATTCGTTCTCCACCAAAGAGAGTGATACTGCAAGTCTTTTTACCCTACTGCTTCGGTCTGTAACTTTGTTGGACCCGTTATAGGCTTTAACACTGAGTGCTCTAGCTTTTATGATGGAGCCGGTAGCAACCTTAGAAGATAGATTTTCCACCTTGGCGTTAAGTGCTTTATTTTCTCCCGTAGCCTTTGCCAATTCTTGACGAGAGTTTGAAAGTTCGTCGGCAAGCCTACGGTTAGCTGTATTAAGTGAGTCTATCTGCACGACATAACTTTTCATTATACTGCGAAGTGTTCCGAGTTCTTTTTCATACTGACGCATCTTCTTTCTATTTGTAGCCTCGGTTTTCTTTATGCGATCTACTAAAAGTGTTACTTCCTCACGAGAAGAGTCTAATTGTGTGTTTATAAAATCGTAATCTGATTGTAGATTATCGAAGTCAGATTTTAGAACTATGATGCGTTGCTCCAAATCGAACTTGTCTTGTTCGAGTTCTTGAACCATCTTATAGTCTCTGATGGCTACAACTGTAAGTGCAATAGCGAGTACACCTGCAATAACACCTAAGATGGCAACGATGTTTTTGGACCCTTTCTTCTCGGCCCTCTGTCTGTCAATTCTTGCGATAGGATCTTCCTTTTCCATATTCAAAATGTTTTAGATTACAAAAGTCACCCAAAGTTACAAATTTTATGCTCAAAAAGCGTATATTTGCTAAAAATAGTGAATATGAAATATCTAGTTCGTGCTTTAAAATACTTTGTATACCTTTCCGTTATATTAGTGTTATTTATTTTTGCGCTTTGCCTTTTGGGGTTAGTGCCAAAGGATATAAACCTCCTTTTTGTAAACGGATGGAAGTCTATTCCTCAAATGGCTGTTATAGTGGTTGTTTTTGCTGCAGTGTATCCTAAAATAGGCTTTACTAAGCGTAATGTTGCTATTCCAGGCGATGACGCTCAAGCAGAAGAAAAATTATCAGAGTTTATGAAATCGCGCAAGTATGTGTTAGTAAAGAAGAAAGGTGCAGATTTGATCTATCGTCGGGCTTCAGTAGTTGATCGTATCATTAAAATGTGTGAAGACACCATCTATTTTAGAAAGATCTTTGGCGGATATGAAATGGAGGGTTTGACTAAAGATATAGCTCGCTTAGACACGGGATTAGCCCAGTGGCTTGAGCCTCGTGATTAATAGGATCCATTATTTAGTTTATCTAATTCGTAAAGAAGTACTTTCTTTTCTGATAGAGTGGTGAGTTCGGCTTCTATTGGGACCATGAATAATCTCTCTTTAAGATAAGAACTTACATAGTTTAGAGAGCGTAGTCTCTGGGCATCTTTTTCTGTAGTTACAAGTGCACAGGCTTTGGCTTTTCGAAGTTCTTTTTCAACTTTTGCCAATTCTCCTTTGCTAAAATCGTGGTGATCGCCGAATTCGAAGAATTTCAGTACTTTATATCTGCCTAAAAGTTCATCTTCAAGGCGTTTCCCCTCAGCTATTCCACTCATGTACATTATTCTTTGAGAGTAAATGAAGCGTGGATCCCCTTCTGGAAATAACATAGTGGGGCTAAGATAGCGTATAGTTGAAAATAATAATTTGATTTTTTTTCCATTCGGACATAAAGCATCGCAACTCTGCTGATTATAATTTTTTAGGTGAATCTTTTGCGCAAAAGCGATTTTCTCGTCCTCTGTTATATCAGAGGGGCATTTGCTGACTATGAT
Organism: uncultured Bacteroidales bacterium; assembly: GCA_934680015.1. Lineage (GTDB taxonomy): Bacteria > Bacteroidota > Bacteroidia > Bacteroidales > UBA932 > Cryptobacteroides. Next base: position 5,938 of record CAKUSP010000014.1, read on the forward strand.
GATATCGGCATCGAAAATACGATCTGGAAGATCACGAAGTCTGCCGAAAGGAAGAAGAGAGTCATCAAAAACAGGTCGAGAGTAATTGATTAATACTATATTAAGATTTGCTTGAAGCTTTCTATACTGGAATGCATCGTCTAAAAGTACTATCTTTGCGCCCACTTCCTTCAGCTTGGCGCACCCTTCAATTCTATCTTTATCCACAGCTACGATTCGAGTTGGAAATTTACGCGCTATTTGTAAAGGTTCGTCACCAAAATCGCGAGATGACCCGTCTGGTTGTACTATCAGAAATCCTTTGGTTTTTCTGCCATAACCCCTTGAAAGTACTGCTACGCCGTTTTCTTGCTGGAGCATTCTTAAAAGCATCTCTGTGTGAGGAGTTTTCCCAGTACCGCCTACGGTAACATTACCTATGCAGATAGTAGGAAGAGCGGCTCGGGAACTTTTTTTTCGGCCACTTCGATATGCGGCATCCCTTAATTTTAGAATCAGTCTATACAGCATATTTGTCTTTAATTCCGTCTAAGATAGAGTATAATTCATTTATGTCTAAAGTAGTTACCATCTTTATGCGCGTGTCTTTGAAATCTGGTAGCCCTTTAAAATAGCACGACAAGTGCCTTCTCATCTCGAATACCCCGCGAGGTTCACCTTTTAGTGCGAGGGATAGTGCAAGATGTCTTTTTGCCAAATCCACTTTTTCGCTTATGCTTAAGTCTGGAAGTTCTTCGCCAGTATCAAGGTAATGCCTTATTTCTTTGAATATCCAAGGATGACCGAATGTGGCCCTTCCTATCATTATTCCATCCACTCCATAGCGATCGAAGGCCTCCTTTGCCTTATGTGCGCCAGTAATATCTCCATTTCCTATGATGGGAATATGCATGCGAGGATTGTTTTTTACGGCTCCGATGAGTGTCCAATCGGCTTCCCCTTTGTATAGTTGACAGCGAGTTCTTCCGTGTATTGTAAGTGCTTGTATTCCTACATCTTGCAGTCTTTCTGCCAATTCAACTATGATTTTCGAATTTTCATCCCATCCGAGTCGCGTTTTTACAGTTACAGGCTTCTTAACTGCATCTACTACAGCTTTTGTGATGGCGACCAATTTGTCCGGTTCACGCATCATCCCAGACCCAGCCCCTCTGCCTGCGATTTTGGATACAGGGCAGCCGAAGTTTATATCTATGATATCCGCTCCGTGTCCTCCTGCTATTTCTGCCGCATTGTCAGCCATCTTTGCAGCCTCTACCATAGATTCCATTATGTGTCCATAGATTTGAATGCCAACTGGTGCTTCTTCATCAAGGGTTCGCATTTTAGCGATAGCTTTATCCGCGTCCCTTATTAAACCATCACTTGGCACGAACTCGGTATATACTGCTGCCGCCCCCTGTTCTCTGCACAAAATACGGAACGATGCATCTGTAACATCTTCCATAGGTGCCAATAACAGAGGGCGACTGCCTAAATCGATGTCTCCGATCTTCATCGGAAGTTCTATTTAAAGACTAGCCAATATTGCTGGAGCCTGAATGGCTGCATTAATTGCGACAGCAATGAAAGCGGCTACGATCAAGGTAGAAACTATGCAGCCTATAACTTTCAGCCTCTTAAACCAAATGGAATTGTTCCATCCTATGGTTTGGAACATACTCCAAAATCCGTGTGTCAGGTGGAACCACAATGCTATGAACCAAACGATATAAAGAGCCAATATCCACCATTTGCCGAAGGTAAAGCTTAAAAGGATATAAGGATTATCTTCGTAGGTGCCGATTCCGAAAAGTTCTGGTAACTGCATTTTAGCCCAGAAGTGGGTAAGGTGGAAGGCTATGAATCCTAAAACGACGATTCCGAGAACAAACATGTTCCTTGAAGACCACGAATCGGCAGCAGCTTTTGACTTAACTTCATAGCGTTTTAGTCCGCCGCGTGCAGATACGTTCTTAGCGGTTAACCAGCAGCCCCATACTATGTGGATAAGAAATCCTAAAGCAAGGATTGGAACCATAATGCTGATAACGGGTGTGGACATAAAGTCACAGCCTAATTTGAATAGTCCATCACCTGCAGAAAAGAGCTTGTCGTCTGCAGCAACGACTCCGTATTTGCCAGTGAAAGAGTCGATTACAGAAAAGAAGTTGATGGTTACGTGAAGGAGCAAGAAAAGAATAAGGAATGCACCGCTGATAGCTTGCACGAATTTCTTGCCGATAGAAGAGTTAATCATGAACATATCTTTGTTTCTTTTATTATTTCGTCAAAAACATACAAATATAACTCAAATATCTCAAGTTTTATAATTTTTGTTTTTCACTTATTCTATGTTCTTTTCTATCCTATTCCCCGCATCATCATAGGTGTATTCCACCACATTATCAGTCAACGCACATACTAGTAAAATACCCACAAAGATTGCTATTAAATTTATTTTCATATCGTTATTACTTTATTTATTTTCAATATAGTCACCGTAATCCAAGATTTCTCTTTTCATTGTCTGTTGATGTATTACCATATTTCGAAATAACATATTCATACTTCGGCCACATTTTTATATCTTTCATTCTTTCATCTGGCGGAAAATGAATCTCTAATTCTCTTTTATTGTTTACCAAATTAAAATAATCTTTTTTAGTTATATCATACCTCACCAAATATGATTCAACTTGAGCCAAATCATATTCATGTCTTTCATAAACAAAAACTCGCAGAGTATCAAGCTTAAAAATTTCAAATAAACCATATGAGGAATAACAGCTATACACCTCTCCAGCAGTTGTAAAAAAAGACACCGAAACATCATTATATCCCATAATGGTTGTATTTTTAGATGATACTTCCTTTAAATCTTTACTCCGAAAAATTTCTCCTCCCATACAATAGCCATATATTTTACAAGGAATAAAAAATGAAACATCTTTTTGACTATCATTATGAAGACTAAAATCCAAGCCATGGTGTTCAAGTATGCAAGACCCTGAAATAAAAACAGCTCCAAATGCAATTAAATAATTCAATTTCATACTATTAATAATTTAGGGCAGTGATATTCTTTCTCACTATTACTCATATGACACCCCTAAATGCTCACACAAAGTATCATACTCTTCATTCGGGTTTATATATCCAAGTTCAGGCATGTTACCCTTATACACAAAGCAGTGCTCGTTGGTTATTCCATCGACATTCCGTCTTACGAACTCCAAGTTACCATTCAAGTCATACATTATGTCTTTTTCAGTCCCCACTGAAGTCTGCACTCCATTAACGAACCGCCTATTTCCTATGAACCTGCCAAGGTGGTCATAGTCATATTCATTTCGCACGCGCTTGGTATCGGAACTTCCGAACAGGTTATGGCCAAAACTCACTTCACTCACAAGTCCGTCGTAACGATAACTTATCTGATTATTAAAGAGTAGTTCATCAGGACGCCTTGTCTTTATGCTGGTAACCCACCCAAGCAAGTTCCGCTCAGTGCTTTCGCTAAGACATTCTACAGCATCTCCCTCTTTCCCACTCTTTTTGTAAAGCCTTCCAAGTTTATCGTACTCATACTGAACACTTTTCAGCGCCTCACCATCAAGTGTTCTCCCACTACCGACAAGCCGTCCTCTGTCATCGTAAGTGCTTTTCGCACGCAACTCATGAACCTCTCCTGAACGATATTGATGCCTTTCGCTGTATGCCATTTCATTCCCCACGAAATCGTACTTCCACGAATAAAATGATGCACAAGTACTGAATTATTTCGAAAAAAAGAAGGTGACTAATTGGTCCTTTCGACCTTTAGCCACATTCCTTACTACGACTTTAGTAAATGACCATTGTTTCTGTTGCTTTTTGCGCACGTACGCATGCTATTTTAAGCAGTCGCACCATTCTTTTTGAATATGGCTTATAAATCTCAATTAGTTCATTACCATGTTTTAAAATATAAACAGGAAAAAAACCAATGAGAGCCATTTGAAGGAAAGAAATCACTTCCTCATCAGTCTTTTTAAAAAAATACGATGTCATTCTCTTTGGGTGGTTTAACAGAAGCTGCAGTGTTCCATCAATTACATATTCCACGGCATCTGTTGAACTCCATACATAATTGTAAGAAAGACTAAGTATTTTATCAAGTACTTTTGATTCTAGTACTCCATCATTAGAAAACAAAAAATTAAGATGTTCATTCGCATCATCATATAGTATTTTTTTTTGCCAATTATCAAAGTCGTACCCATACACATTTATAAAATCCTCATACTTATCTGGAAATGCATCTACAAAGGCATCGTAGTCTTTCTCTTCGTAAGCTTTTTGAAGTGCATCTGCACATTTCTGCACATCAAAGGATGAAAGTAATATAATTATGCCTATCATATAGATAATTAAACTAAACTTACTCATAATTCACTTTATTTTAATCGTTTATTACTTATTATGGTTCTAACATTCTTAGCCCCTACACTTTCTATGAAGCCTTGCAATTCTTTAAATTTGTCACCACCTCCAGAAATATTCCCATTTCCATTATAAGTAGCACCCACTAACTGACACCCTAAGGTGTGTGCACGTATGCGCCCTATATGATATAGAATCTTTCGTGATCTCGGAACTAATTCATTATACAGAATATAATTATCCTTATACTTTTCACTATGATAATTATCTATATTATAGACCCCTTCAGGAATACGTTTATTCATGTTTGGCGTGGTGGTATCTGGTCCTTCTGGCTCAAGAATAACTCCTGTCACAGTACCATCGCCACCAACAGTCTCGAATGTGCTAACGGTATAGTTAGAAGTTTCCTCAAAACGATGCTGGATAATTAGTCCACCTACTTCTTCAAATCCTTCTGGAGAAGCATTTCGTACCATTACTGCCGAATAAGTACTTATGTCTAAGTATTCATCTGTTACTAAAAATATTTTGTTATCATCGATATTATCAGAAGTGATAAAATCTCCTCCATAAGAGTAATACACCGCCTCCCCATTGGGATCCACGAAGTTTACGGGGTTATTGTTGCAGTAGTTGTATGGTGAGGAGGAAGTGTAGTTCCAAGCTTGTGGGTCAATGGAGTTCCATCGAGCAATGTTTGGACTGTAGTACCGCGAGCCGAAGTCGAGTAAGTCAGCCTCGTCGTATCCTCCGAAGTCTTGGAGTTCTTTTCCTGCGTAATGCCACCTGTTGTTACCCACCTGATATGGAGGATTGTATTCTTCCAGCCTCGTTCCGTACGGAAGATAATCGTTTATCTCTATCGGGAAACCATTATCCGAGCGAACGACAGCGCGCACATTTCCTAAATAATCCTTCACATCCCAGCACTCCCATAATTCACCATCCGGAGTGTCACTACAATACACCCTACCATCAGGAATACCTACAAACTCCAAGATTACAGCCCCACTTGCACTGACATCGTACACAAAACTCCCTCTGTACATCACAGACGATCCATCGCTTTTCCTTACCGAAAGCTTCGTTCCATCCGAAAGATACTTATATGTCAGAGTGTTAACCATACTTGGCAAATTTAAGAATGACACTGCCAGGGTCCATAGTCCCAGCAGTGTCACAATAATCACTAATAGACGACTAGTACATCACATGCTTTTTTAGCACGCTCAAATGCTATTTTCGCTAATTTTATTATTCGACCCGAATAGGGCTCGTAGGTTTTTATGAGTTTGTCATATTTGGATAAATATCCTGGATCGTCAGAAAGCAAACAAGTAAGCGCCATCTGAATAAATGATATTACTTCATCATCTGTCTTCTTGGAAAAATACTCCGTCATTTCTTTAGGATAATCTAATAGGACTTGTTTTGTTCCCTCAATTACATAATCAACCGCATCAGCATTCCATATATAATTATAAGATAGACTTAAAAGTTTATTAAGTACATTTTCTTCTAGAACTTTTTCGTTATTAAACAAAAAATCTAAATGTTCTGCATAATAATCGTATAATAATTTTTTTGTACGTTTTTTAGAATCATATCCATATACATTCACAAAATCCTCGTATTTATCCGGAAATGCATCTACAAAGGCGTCATAGTCTTTCTCTTCATATGCCTTTAGAAGAGCATTAGCGCATTTTTGCACATCAAATGACGAAAGCAAAAAAACAATCCCTACCATATAGGTGATAAATCTAAATTTGTTCATAATTTTCTTTATTTTAATTGTTTATTACTTATTATCGTCCTAACATTCTTAGCCCCTACACTTTCTATGAAGCCTTGCAATTCTTTAAATTTATCACCACTGTTCCATACATTTCCTTTTCCATCATAAGTTGTTCCTGGCAATAAACATCCCTCTGTTTTATCTCCATTATTGCCTATATGATAGAGGATTTTCCTTGACCTAGGGACGTCTTCATTAAACAAAATATAATTATCAGGATATTTCGCACTATGATAATTATCTATATTATAGACTCCTTCAGGAATACGTTTATCCATATTCGGTGTCGTGGTATCAGGGCCTTCAGGTTCAAGTATGTATCCTGTAATAGTAATATCCCCTCCGATGGTTTCAAAAGTACTGACCGTGTAATTCGATCCTTCTTCAAAGCGGTGCTGAATTATCAATCCACCTACTTCTTCAAATCCTTCTGGAGAAGCATTTCGTACCATTACTGCCGAATAAGTACTTATGTCTAAGTATTCATCTGTTACTAAAAATATTTTGTTATCATCGATATTATCAGAAGTGATAAAATCTCCTCCATAAGAGTAATACACCGCCTCCCCATTGGGATCCACGAAGTTTACGGGGTTATTGTTGCAGTAGTTGTATGGTGAGGAGGAAGTGTAGTTCCAAGCTTGTGGGTCAATGGAGTTCCATCGAGCAATGGTTGGGCTGTAGTACCGCGAGCCGAAGTCGAGTAAGTTAGCCTCGTCGTATCCTCCGAAGTCTTGAAGTTCTTTTCCTGCATAATGCCACCTGTTATTACCCACCTGATATGGAGGATTGTATTCTTCCAGCCTCGTTCCGTA
>CAKUSP010000015.1 GCA_934680015.1 uncultured Bacteroidales bacterium
TACGGAACGAGGCTGGAAGAATACAATCCTCCATATCAGGTGGGTAATAACAGGTGGCATTATGCAGGAAAAGAACTCCAAGACTTCGGAGGATACGACGAGGCTAACTTACTCGACTTTGGGTCAAGGTACTACAGCCCAGGGCTTAGTCGCTGGACTACCACCGACCCACAAGCATGGAATTATACTTCCACCTCGCCATACAACTACTGCAACAATAACCCCGTAAACTTCGTGGACCCCAATGGGGAGGCATGGGGATATAATGAATATGCGAATGGTTCATTTGAAATATATTGGATCGATAATAAGTATGTTACAGATTCGGAGGGTAATTTATATCCTGGTTTTTATGAATCTATGATAGCATTTGTTCCTGGAAAAGAATTTGACCCAAGTAATCCGTATAACATAGGATCTTCAATTGCTATAGTCTGTGATGTGGATGGAGATGTTTCATTATTCGATGCTTGTACATATCCGAGCAATTTGGAGAGATATCCTACTATCCCTGAAGGCTCGTACGAGGCGATGAAAGGAATGCATAAAAATAGGTATCCTGCATTAAAGATGTTCGATATTGGTAAAGATCTTTCAAATAACACGATAGAGTTAGGCTTCACTAACCCAGCATATACCGATGGACGAACATATGTTTCTGGTGGTAATATCCACAAGGCCGGAAAAGGCAATTTAACAACAGAGGCTAAAGGAAAACCCGTGATATCTCAGGCATGTTTCCTAATTGACATAAACAGATGGGATGAGTTTATGAGTCATTTTGACAAATTACCTAACACTTCAAAAATTGGAATAATCGTAAGAAGATAAACATGAAAAAAATTATCTGGTTTTTAACTCTATTTATTTCAGTATGTGCGTATGGAAATACGCACATACTGAAATATCCTAATACACCACACTCTAACGGATCTTCTCAAACAGAGAAAACCCATAAAACCACAGACAGTTGTGTTGATTATTATAGGAATGAATTATTTAGTATTCATCAATACGAGAAGGATTCAATCAATTTTATCTTATATTTTTACGGAAGCACTGGACAGATACAGTATGCTATATATGATACCCAAAAAAATAATATTCCAGTTCCAGAAAATAGTAAAATATATTGCCCTGGTATTATACTTGAGTTGCGAAGCTACTTTTTAGATTTTTATGAAAGTGGGAATAAGAAAGAATTTGGTGTATGTCTTTATGACGAAAACCCATTAATTGATTATTTCGAATATGGAGAGTGGGAAAAATATGATGATTTCGGGAAAGTTATTCATAATAAATATGAAACAGAAAGCAGCGTTATATTTGAAACCTTTATGAATGGACAATTAAATGGCACTCAAGTCGTTATGAGCAAAGACCATGGACACGTACAAAGAATTAATTATTATGAAATTGGAGTATTAAAGACTCAAATTAATTTTGATAGGAACAATCAGATAACAACTATAGTATATGAGATAACACCGAATGAGGCCTCGACAGAGCATAAATATAAATGTAACTACATCAAATACAATACAGATGGGACGAAAGCAAAATTTTGCACAATGTATTTTAATGATTCTTTGGATGGAGGCGAAATACAATTTCCATAATAAAATAAAGCCGGCTCTAATGATGTCGGCTTTATTTATGATTTTGTGACGGGTGGAGTTCGCGTTATTCGTGGAAGTACGATTTCGTGGGGAATGAATTGGCATACAGTGAAAGGCATCAATATCGTTCAGGAGAGGTTCATGAGTTGCGTACGAAAAGCACTTACGATGATAGAGGTAATCTTATAAATAGCGAGCGAAGTCTAAATGGTGAGGCGCTGAAAAGTGTTCAGTATGAGTACGATAAACTTGGAAGGCTTTGCAAAAAGAGTTGGAAAGAGGGAGATACTGTAGAATGTCTTAGCGAAAGCACTGAGCGGAACTTGCTTGGATGGGTTACCAGCATGAAGACAAGGCGTCCTGATGAACTACTCTTTAATAATCAGATAAGTTATCGTTACGACGGACTTGTGAGTGAAGTGAGTTTTAATCATAATCTGTTAGGAAGTTCCGATACCAAGCGCGTGCGAAATGAATATGACTACGACCACCTTGGCAGGTTTATAGGTAATAAGCGGTTCGTTAATGGAGTGCAGACTTCAGTGGGAACTGAAAAGGATATAATGTATGATTTGAACGGGAACTTGGAGTTCGTAAAACGAAATGTGGATGGGACATCCGTTGAGTATGGTTTTGTATATAATGGAAATACGCTTGAACTTATATATAGAGATCCATTCTCCGATATGGTAGAAATGCAGTTTGTATCCGATGAAAATGGTAATCTCATACAAAATGGATACGACGGAGTGAACATATCGTATAATTTCTTAAATTTGCCAAGTATGGTTAACACGCTGACATATAAGTATCTTTCGGATGGAACGAAGCTTTCGGTAAGGAAAAGCGATGGATCTTTCATCGTGTACAGAGGAAGTTTTGTGTATAATGTCAGTGCTCAAAACGTCGTCACCTTAGAATCCGTAGGCATTCCAGAGGGTAGGGTGTATTGTAGTGACACTCCGGATGGAGAATTATGGGAGTGCTGGGACGTGAAGGATTATCTTGGAAATGTGCGCGCTGTCGTTCGCTCGGATAATGGTTTCCCGATAGAGATAAACGATTATCTTCCGTACGGAACGAGGCTGGAAGAATACAATCCTCCATATCAGGTGGGTAACAACAGGTGGCATTACGCAGGAAAAGAACTCCAAGACTTCGGAGGATACGACGAGGCTGACTTACTCGACTTCGGCTCGCGGTACTACAGTCCAACCATTGCTCGATGGAACTCCATTGACCCACAAGCTTGGAATTATACTTCCACTTCGCCATATAACTACTGCAACAATAACCCCGTCAATTTCGTGGACCCCAAAGGGGAGGCGGTGTATTACTCATATAGTGGAGACTTTATCACTTCCGATAATATCGATGATAACAAAATATTTTTAGTAGCGGATGAATACTTAGACATAAGTACTTATTCGGCAGTGATGGTACGAAATGCTTCTCCAGAAGGATTTGAAGAATTATTCATATCTTGCAAATGGAACGAAAACTTTTAATTGACTTTGATGTAAAATTGACTTTGATGTAAAACACAATAAAAAGGGATCGAACTTATAAAAAGTCCAATCCCTTATCTAATTTTAAAGATTACTTAGTCTGAAAGTGAGAAACGCTTAAAAGCGACAATCTTCGCATCCTTATCAGCTGCAGCAAGCGCTGCCTTTACGCTGATGTGATCATCACTCATTTGATACTCTTGCTCTTCAAGAGTTTGTTCTTTGAAGAACTTCTGAAGACGACCATTGGCGATATTCTGAATCATCTGCTCATTTAGATTAGCAGACTTCTCGTCAGAGACAGTCTTGATAATCTCACGTGCTTGCTGTGCCTGTTCAGGAGTAAGCCATCCCTTAGCGGTATTCGACTCGATATGCTCTTCACTATCAACATGCGCAGGATTAATGCCAGATTTCTTGAGTGCAGCCTCAACGGCTTTCTGGATCATCTCTTCACGAGTCTTTTGAACTGCTACGGCGAGTTCATTCTCTACCACTTCTTTAGGACAATCTGCGGCGCTAATTGCAACAGGATTCATAGATGCTACCTGCATCACGATCCCCTTTGCAAGATCTGCAGGGATTTCCTTATTAAAACCTACCAATGCGCCCAATTTTCCGTTAAGAGCATGAACATAAGCTGCAACAAAAGGAGCTTCGATAATCGCGTAATAACAAAGCACATGCTTTTCTCCAGTCTTTCCTGTCTGAGCTTCAACGGCTTCTTCTACGGTATAGCCATCAGTCATCTTGCAAGCCTTTAGTGCCTCAAGATCTGAAGGCGCATTAGCTATAGCTACATCAGCGATAGCCTCCGCAAGATTTTGAAAATCAGCATTACGTGATACAAAGTCAGTCTCACAACCAAGGCATACAAGAATGGCTTTGTTCCCTGATATACGAGTCTTTACCGCACCTTCCGTAGTCTCGCGGTCTGCTCTTTTAGCTGCCACGAGCTTACCTTTTTCACGTATGATGCCAATAGCCTTATTGAAATCGCCTTCAGCTTCTTCAAGAGCCTTCTTGCAGTCCATCATACCAGCTGAAGTCATCTTACGCAACTTCATTACATCTGCTGCTGTAATTGCCATAATGTTGTATATTCTAATTATTTAACAAATGGATTATTCTGCTGCAGGAGCATTTACATCTTCCTTTGCCTCTGACTTGGCACCCTTACGAGAGCGAAGTTTACGCTCAGATGGTTTTCCTACTACTTCTTTTGCCTCAGCCTCTGCTTCCTTCTCCTTTTCGAGTTTACGCTCATTAAGACCTTCCTGAATAGCTCCGCAAAGTGCGTCAAGAACCACCTCGATACTCTTTGTGGCGTCATCATTAGCCGGAATCACATAATCAATAGGGCTAGGATCGCAACATGTATCAACCATTGCGAATACCGGAATATTAAGACGGTTAGCCTCTTTTACAGCGTTAGCTTCCTTCTGAACATCAACCACAAAAAGAGCGGATGGAAGACGACTCATATCTCTAATAGAGCCAAGGTTCTTCTCTAGTTTTGCTCTCTGGCGGTCAATCTGAAGACGCTCACGTTTAGCGAGTTTCTCGTATGTACCATCCTCTTTCATCTTATCGATGGTGCTCATCTTTTTGATGGCTTTACGGATAGTAGGGAAATTGGTAAGCATACCACCGGCCCAACGCTCGGTGATAGAAGGCATGCCTACTGAAGCAGCTTTTTCAGCAATAATCTCCTTAGCCTGCTTCTTAGTAGCTACGAAAAGGATTTTACGGCCGGACTTGGCCAATTCCTTCATTGCATCCGCAGCTTCGTCTATTTTAACGACTGTCTTGTGCAGGTCGATGATGTGGATGCCATTCTTCTGATCGAAGATATATGGTGCCATCTTAGGATTCCACTTACGGGCAAGGTGTCCGAAGTGTACGCCTGCATCAAGCAATTCTTGGAAATTTGTTCTGGACATAATGTCTTTAAATTAATTTTTCTCTTTTCTTCAATCCTCGAGTAGTGGCCCTAGGCCAATCTCGAAAATTTTCCGCAGTGCGGCAACCTCCACATCGGGGATAGTTTAAAAAACCGCAACTGTGCGTTAATAACAGTGTAATAACTAACGTTTACTGAACTGGAAGCGTCTGCGTGCGCCTGGCTGACCAGGTTTCTTACGCTCAACCTCACGAGAATCGCGGGTGAGAAGGCCTGCGGCCTTAAGTGCAGAACGATAAGCTTCCTTATCAATCTCACAAAGTGCACGAGCGATACCGAGACGAACAGCTTCTGCCTGACCCTTTGTGCCTCCTCCTATAAGAGTGACCTTAGTGTCGAACTTACCTGCTGTTTCAGTTACGATAAATGCTTGCATTACAATATAACGAAGTGTCTCCTCTTTGAAGTAATCTTCAAGAGGGCGTCCGTTAATAGTGATGTTACCAGCACCATTTGAGAGATAAACGCGAGCTATAGCTGTCTTACGTCTTCCAAGGGCGTGTGTCTGTTCCATTTGCTCTGTTTAAATTTCGTTCAACTTAATTTCTGTAGGGTTTTGTGCTTGGTGAGGATGCTCAGGACCTGCATAAATGTAGAGATTCCCAAGTACTTTATCTCCAAGACGATTCTTAGGGAGCATACCCTTCACCGCTCTCCTAATGAGTTCCGTCGGTCTTTTAGCCAAAATCTCAGCTGGAGTGCTGTATCGCTGTCCACCAGGATATCCCGTGTAGCGAACATACACACGATCAGTCATCTTTTTCCCTTTAAGAGCTACCTTTTCCGCATTAATTACGATTACATTATCACCACAATCAACGTTAGGCGTAAATCCAGGCTTGTTCTTACCACGAAGGATAAGAGCCACCCTAGATGAAAGACGACCAAGTGCGAGATCTGTCGCGTCAATGACCAACCACTTCTTTTCCACAGTCGCCTTGTTCAGCGATACTGTCTTGTAGCTAAGTGTGTCCATTGTCTTGATACTTTTAATGATTAATACTTAAATAAAATTGCGATCCCTCCTTTCAAAGGGGTCGCAAAGATAACTAATTATTCTGAAATAACAAAAACTTTCTATACGGCCAGGATATCTTTCTCTTTCGCACTTACAAGCTCATCAACTTCCTTCACTCTCTTATCCGTGAGTTTTTGAATTTCGACCTCTCCTTCCTTCTGAACATCTTCACTCAAACTATCGTTCTTAAGCGCTTTTTTGAAAGCATCCAAAGCATCTCTACGAGCATTACGAATGACTATTTTCGCATTTTCCCCTTCGGCTTTCGCATTTTTGCAAAGTTCTTTACGACGCTCTTCGGTAAGAGCAGGCACTGTGCAGCGTATGGTTTCTCCATTATTTGAAGGAGTTAGGCCAATATTGGCATCTATAATCGCCTTCTCTATCGCAGGGATAAGGGAGCGTTCCCACGGCTGAATGGCAAGCGTCTTAGCATCTGGGGCAGTAACCGAACCTACTTGCGGTATCGGCGTAGGAGTACCATAGTAGTTTACGAGTACTTTATTGAATACTTGCGTATTCGCTTTCCCCACCCTATAATTTTTAAGACTCTCTTCGAGAAAAACCACAGCATCGTGCATTTTAGCATCTGCTGTAGAGATAATCTGTTTTGCGTTTTCTGTAAGCATATCTTTATTTGTTAAGCATGTACAATCGTTCCTACCTTTTCGCCTTCGAGAAGCCTTTGCAATGCCCCCTCCTCGTCTATATCAAAAACTACAATGGGGACATTTCCCTGCTCGCATAGTGCAAATGCCGTAGCATCCATTACTTTAAGGTGATCTGAAAGAGCCTTGTCAAATGTGAGTTCATCGTATTTTGTGGCATTTGGGTCTTTTTCCGGATCAGCCGTATAAACGCCATCCACCCTCGTGCCCTTAAGGAGTGCATCTGCTTTAAGTTCAAGCGCTCGAAGGGCTGCACCACTATCCGTCGTAAAAAACGGATTCCCAGTTCCACCAGCAATAAGTGCCACTCCCCCCTCTTCCATAAGTCTAAGTGCAGCATCACGCACATAATATCTTGCTATCGGCTCCATCGGGGTAGCTGTGAATACTTCGGCGCGAACGCCTAGGGCGCGGATGAATTGGCATAAAGCCATGGAATTAATCACAGTGGCAAGCATCCCCATCTTGTCGCCATCCACACGATCAAAACCCTTACCTGCTCCCTGAAGCCCACGGAAGATATTTCCGCCACCATTCACAATGGCGACTTGATGTCCGGCGCGAACGGCACGCACCACTTCTTGCGCATATTTGGAAATACGGCCTTCGTCAAGTCCCTTTCCAAAAGGGCCTCCGAGACTTTCACCACTCAATTTTAAAAGAACTCTCTTATACATAGTTTACAAAAGTAAGCATTTTTTACAATATTCTAAGCCAAAACTCACAATCCCACATCCTCAGGGTTAATGGTAAAAATGTATGTGTAAAGAACCTTCTTATAAAAAAAATCATTAACATAATATATTTCTAAGTCACTATCCAGAAGCCTAAATAATTGTCGTCCACCACATTTTCTTTCTTCATAAGTCCACTTTTTTAAAAATTTTTCACTATCGCCTACGACCTCATAGATGGAAACATCATTACATAATTTACTACCTTCATTAATTAGATCTTCCAATGTAAACCCATCCATATTATTTCGCTTTGGAGTATTAAATATGTCTAACCATTTATCGTTTTCTAGTTTTTTAAAATATTTACCATCTTTAAATATAGCCAAATCCCTATTGGTATTATTTACCAAAACTAATTCAGCCGCATAAAGATAACGGATTTCCCTTGGATTACAACTATTTAGCAATAGCAGCAGAAAGATGACACTCATTTTTTCCATCCCATTTTTCATCCCCCCATTTTCTTGTTATAAATTCCCAATTAAGCCAAGGAGTTTTCCCTCCATTATACATATACAGATTTTTATGTAAATCATTTATATGACTCGCTCCATTCAATGCTCTTGACATAGCAGATGGAGCAATTACATCTTCTATCAAAAGATTTGATAAATGACTCTTCATAAAAATGGTTATTAGTTGTTAACAAATTCAAATTACAACCCCACGTCCTCGGTATTGATGGTGAATGTATAGGTGAAACGAATATAAACATGTCCTTCCGAATAAAACTTTCCATTAGTGAAATGTGATCCTTTCACATCTTCCGTTTCAACTTTCGTGTCACTATCTGTAAGCCTGTATAATTGCTTCCCTTTCTGTTCGCGTTCACCATAGGTCCATTTTTTCAAGAATACAGGTGAAATCCCATCCATCACATCACAAATTGATCTTTCTTCCACATATTCTCCAATCAAGTCCCCATCTTCACGAATAAGCTCTTTCAAATCGATAAATTCGTATTCATCAACATTTTCGAACAAAACAAACTTTTCTTGATCGCGAAAAGTCCCGAAATATGCATCCTCCTTAAATACCTCGATAGTCCGTCCGGTATTATTCACGACAACCATCCGCGCGAAATAATATATATCCTTACTATGATAGCAAGAAACACACATCATAACTCCAACGGACAAGCATGCTATTTTTTTTCATGAAGTCATGGTTATTTAAATATAAGAATATTATTCGAATTTCAATTGATTTTCAAGAAAATCAAGACCCTTTTCCAAAGCCTCTGCTGTAGGGCGATGCCCTGTAGCATGATTGAAAAATCCAATCCGTTCCTTATGGTTCTCATATCCGTGTGCCTTTAACATAGCCTCATAACTATTTTCATTGTCCGCTTCTCCGGCTATAAGAAAAATCGGTTTACCACCGCTCATCGACAAAACCACAGTATTATCAATCCCTTTCTCCTTTAGAATATTCAGTTTATCTCCCCAATACCAACATTTCTCCCAATTGGTCTGTTCCCACAAGAACCCGAAATCACTTGCTAATATCACCTTAATCCTCGGGTCAAGACATCCGGTATAAAACGCCATCTTTCCCCCAAGCGAATGCCCTGCTATGCCAATTTTGCCCCTATCTATACGAGGGTCGCCCTCCAACATATCGACAAGAAGTCGAGTATCATATACTAATTTGCCTACACCACACCACTGCGGATAATCCCGAAGCAGCACCTGTCCAGCATCTTCCCAACGCGTAAAATCATCCCTATCCTTAGCGCTCTTAATATAAGTCAAATGATAACTTTCCGCACTTATCGAAGCTATCCCTCTTTCAGCCAATTTCGACATTATCTCTATACCATAATACTTCGGAAGACTCTCGCCTATTCGCGGATCTATGCCAATCATTGCCTCTGGAAAATAAAACGGAACTACCACAGCTGGCACCTTCCCTGAATAATTCTTGGGGAACACCATCATAACTCGCTGCAATGTCCCTGGGCCATTAGTCTGAGTATAATACTCTACATCAAAAGAATCTAAAAAGTATTTTTCGCCATTAGCCACACTTGAGGTATAGGCATAATCATCTGGAGGAGTTACATAATCCATGATCACTTTTTTCTTATCATCCAATCGATAACAAGAAACACTACATAACATAAATAGTCCCACTAAAGACAATGTACGAAAACAATTTGACTTAATTTTTTCCATAAAACTTTTATTCACACCAAAATGCAACAAATGTATGAATTATAATTTTAACTATCGTTGTTCAAACCAAAAAGATTTATCAACATGACCCTCCCTGAAAATGGTTGACACTTTAAAGTGACTTTTACCATCATTAGATAACCCTATAGGGCATGTCAATGCCAAAGGTGGTATTCAGATCAGTTCAAAAAAAATGACAACTCATACAGTTTCTCCTGTAATTCAAAAAAAAGGGGAGAAGTAATATCGTGAAAAATTATTTGCAGTAAAATTTTGCTTTTTGTTTTGCGTTTATGGATTTATGTGTATCTTTGCACTGATATTACGCAATAAGACATTATAGTTATTTGTTATATTTATTAAAAAAGAAATTGTATTTATATTATGAACATACAAGTTTTGAGTGCGAGACAGTACTCGCATAAATTAAAAATCACATTGCAGGCGACGGGGCGGCTTGGGTTCAGCGAGGACACGGCTAAGGAGTTCAAACTCGCGTCTTGTCAGGCATATATTAAGTTTTTACGGGACGAGGATACGAACAAGATGTTCCTGGCAGTGTTGTATCATCCTGATGAAGACGCATTTAGAGTGTGCAAGTCAGGAAGTTATTATAATCTTCAGACCTCACAGATGTTT
>CAKUSP010000016.1 GCA_934680015.1 uncultured Bacteroidales bacterium
ACCATCAGGAATACCTACAAACTCCAAGATTACAGCCCCACTTGCACTGACATCGTACACAAAACTCCCTCTGTACACGATGAAAGATCCATCGCTTTTCTTAACCGAAAGCTTCGTCCCATCCGAGAGATACTTATATGTCAGAGTATTAACCATACTTGGCAAATTTAAGAATGACACTGCAGAGACTATGGGCCCCAGCAGTGTCACAGTAATCACTAATAGACGACTAATACATCACATGCTTTTTTAGCACGCTCAAATGCAATTTTCGCCAACTTAACTATTCGACCCGAATACGGAGTATAAGTTTCTAATAACTTATAGTAGCCTTTCAAATAATAACTATTATCAGTATCAATATTTGTAAGTGCCATTTGAAGAAAAGATATAACTTCCTCATCCGTCTTTGTAGAAAAATATTCTATCATCCTCTTCGGATATTCTAAGAGTATTTTTTCTGTTTCGTTTATAAAACCAGCACCTGTCGAATTCCATACAAAATTATAAGAAAGACTTAATAGTTTATCAAGAACTTTATCTTCGAGAATTTTTTTATTGTTAAATAGGAAGTCTAAGTGCTCGTCATAACAATCATATAATATATTTATTTGTTTATTCTTGTGGTCGTACCCATATATATTCACAAAATCTTCATACTTATCTGGGAATGCATCTACATAGGCATCGTAATCTTTCTCTTCATAAGCCTTTTGAAGAGCTTCAGCACACTTCTGCACATCAAAAGATGAGAACAATAAAACTACGCCTAGCATATAGATAATAAATCTAAATCTATTCATAATTTTCTTTATTTTAGTCGTTTATTACTAATTATGGTTCTAACATTCTTTGCGCCTACACTTTCTATGAAACCTTTTAATTCTTCAAATTCTTTATCACCTCTTGAAATAACTCCATTTCCCTTATAAGTAGCGCCCACTAACTGGCACCCTTCAGTATGGTCTCTTTTTACTCCAAGATGATAAAGAATCTTTCGATATTTAGGAACATCTTCATTAAATAAGATATAATGATCTGGATATTTCGCACTATGATAATTATCTATCTGATAAACCCCTTCAGGTATGCGTTTATTCATATTCGGGGTAGTAGTATCAGGGCCCTCAGGTTCAAGAATAACGCCAGTCACAGTACCATCGCCACCAACAGTCTCGAATGTGCTAACGGTATAGTTAGAAGTTTCCTCAAAACGATGCTGGATAATT
This sequence comes from uncultured Bacteroidales bacterium, assembly GCA_934680015.1. Classification (GTDB taxonomy): domain Bacteria; phylum Bacteroidota; class Bacteroidia; order Bacteroidales; family UBA932; genus Cryptobacteroides. The sequence continues at coordinate 1,230 of CAKUSP010000016.1, forward strand.
AGTCCACCTACTTCTTCAAATCCTTCTGGAGAAGCATTTCGTACCATTACTGCCGAATAAGTACTTATGTCTAAGTATTCATCTGTTACTAAAAATATTTTGTTATCATCGATATTATCAGAAGTGATAAAATCTCCTCCATAAGAGTAATACACCGCCTCCCCATTGGGATCCACGAAGTTTACGGGGTTATTGTTGCAGTAGTTGTATGGTGAGGAGGAAGTGTAGTTCCAAGCTTGTGGGTCAATGGAGTTCCATCGAGCAATGGTTGGGCTGTAGTACCGCGAGCCGAAGTCGAGTAAGTTAGCCTCGTCGTATCCTCCGAAGTCTTGGAGTTCTTTTCCTGCATAGTGCCACCTGTTATTACCTACCTGATATGGAGGATTGTATTCTTCCAGCCTCGTTCCGTACGGAAGATAATCGTTTATCTCTATCGGGAAACCATTATCCGAGCGAACGACAGCGCGCACATTTCCAAGATAATCCTTCACGTCCCAGCACTCCCATAATTCTCCATCCGGAGTGTCACTACAATACACCCTACCCTCTGGAATGCCTACGGATTCCAAGATTACAGCCCCACTCGTACTGACATCGTACGCAAAACTCCCTCTGTAGACGATAGACACCCCATCGCTTTTCTTAACCGAAAGCTTCGTCCCATCCGAGAGATACTTATATGTCAGAGTATTAACCATACTTGGCAAATTTAAGAAATTATACGATACGCTCACCCCGTCATGTCCATTAAATGTAAGGTTGCCATTCGCATCGGATGTGAATCCAAATTCCAACATCTCTTCATTTGGATTTATATACCCAAGTTCAGGCGTATTTCCTTTATATACGAAGCAATGCTCATTGGAGGTCCCATCCACATTTCTCCTTACGAACTCCAAGTTACCATTCAAGTCATATATTATATCTTTTTCTGTACCAATTGAAGTCTCTATGCCATTTACGAATCGCTTGTTCCCTATGAACCTGCCAAGGTGGTCATAGTCATATTCATTTCGCACGCGCTTGGTATCGGAACTTCCTACCAGATTATGATTAAAACGCACTTCATTCACAAGTCCATCGTAACGATAGTCTATCTGATTATCAAAAAGTAATTTACCTGAGCACTTTGTCTTTACGCCGGTAATCCATCCAAGCAAATTCCGCTCAGTGCTTTCGCTAAGACATTCTACAGCATCTCCCTCTTTCCCACTCTTTTTGCAAGGCCTTCCAAGTTTATCGTACTCATACTGAACACTTTTCAGCGCCTCATCATCAAGTGTTCTCTCACTACCGACAAGCCGTCCTCTATCATCGTAAGTGCTTTTCGTACGCAACTCATGAACCTCTCCTGAACGATATTGATGCCTTTCACTGTATGCCAATTCGTTCCCCACGAAATCGTACTTCCACGAATAAAATGATCCACAAGTACTGAATTATTTCGAAAAAAAGAAGGTGACTAATTGGTCCTTTCGACCTTTAGCCACCTCCCTTACTAAAATTTAGTAAATGACCATTGTTTCTGTTGCTTTTTGCGCACGTACGCATGCTATTTTAAGCAGTCGCACCATTCTTTTT
>CAKUSP010000017.1 GCA_934680015.1 uncultured Bacteroidales bacterium
AGTTCTTTTCCTGCATAATGCCACCTGTTATTACCCACCTGATATGGAGGATTGTATTCTTCCAGCCTCGTTCCGTACGGAAGATAATCGTTTATCTCTATCGGTGAGCCATTATCCGAGCGAACGACAGCGTGCACATTCCCAAGATAATCCTTCACGTCCCAGCACTCCCATAATTCACCATCCGGAGTGTTACTGCAATACACCCTACCATCAGGAATACCTACAGACTCCAAGATTACAGCCCCACTCGCTTTGATATTATATACAAAGCTCCCTCTATAGACGATAGACGCCCCATCGCTTTTCTTTACCGAAAACTTCGTCCCATCCGAGAGATGCTTATATGTCAGTGTGTTAACCATACTTGGCAAATTTAAGAATGACACTGCTGGGGCTCACCGTCTCAGCAGTGTCACAATAATCACTAATAGACGACTAGTACATCACATGCTTTTTTAGCACGCTTAAATGCTATTTTCGCTAATTTTATTATTCGATCAGAATATGGTTTATAGGTTTCTAATAATTTATAGTAGCCTTTCAAATAATAACTATTATTAGTTTCAATATTTGTGAGTGCCATTTGAATAAAAGATATAACTTCTTCATCAGTTTTCCCCGAAAAATACTCTGTAAACCTATTTGGATATTCCAAAAGTAATTTTTCTGTTTCATATATTACCTGGCTAACAGCATCAGCTCCCCATATATAATTATAAGATAGACTTAAAAGTTTATCGAGCACTTTACCTTCTATGACTTTTGGGCTATTAAACAGAAAATCTAAATGTTCTACATAATGATCATATAAGATCATTTTTTCATTTTTGATATTGTCCCAATAATATACATTTACAAAATCTTCATACTTATCTGGAAATGCATCTACAAATGCATCGTAGTCTTTCTCTTCGTAAGCTTTTTGAAGTGCATCTGCACATTTCTGCACATTAAAAGATGACAACAACAAAACAATACCTATCATATAGGTAATAAATCTAAACCTACCCATAATTTTCTTTATTTTAATTGTTTATTACTTATTATAGTTCTAATGTTCTTTGCGCCTATACTTTCTATGAAGCCTTGCAATTCTTTAAATATATCTTTGCCATAAGAAATGACTCCATTCCCCATATAGGTGGCCCCTACTAACTGACACCCTTCTGTATGGCCTCTTATTGTTCCAAGATGATAAAGAATCTTTCGATATTTAGGGACATCTTCATTAAATAGAATATAATTATCTTTGTATTTAGCACTATGGTAATTATCTATATTATAAACTCCTTCAGGTATGCGTTTATTCATATTCGGGGTAGTAGTATCAGGACCTTCAGGCTCAAGAATAACGCCAGTCACAGTAGCATCTCCGCCAACTGTCTCGAATGTGCTAACGGTATAGTTAGAAGTTTCCTCAAAACGATGCTGGATAATTAGTCCACCTACTTCTTCAAATCCTTCTGGAGAAGCATTTCGTACCATTACTGCCGAATAAGTACTTATGTCTAAGTATTCATCTGTTACTAAAAATATTTTGTTATCATCGATATTATCAGAAGTGATAAAATCTCCTCCATAAGAGTAATACACCGCCTCCCCATTGGGATCCACGAAGTTTACGGGGTTATTGTTGCAGTAGTTGTATGGTGAGGAGGAAGTGTAGTTCCAAGCTTGTGGGTCAATGGAGTTCCATCGAGCAATGTTTGGACTGTAGTACCGCGAGCCGAAGTCGAGTAAGTCAGCCTCGTCGTATCCTCCGAAGTCTTGGAGTTCTTTTCCTGCGTAATGCCACCTGTTGTTACCTACCTGATATGGAGGATTGTATTCTTCCAGCCTCGTTCCATAAGGAAGATAATCGTTTATCTCTATCGGGAAACCATTATCCGAGCGAACGACAGCGCGCACATTCCCAAGATAATCCTTCACGTCCCAGCACTCCCAGTTCCTCTCATCCGGAGTGTCGCTGCAATACACCCTACCATCAGGAATACCTACAGACTCCAAGATTACAGCTCCACTCGCACTGACATCGTACACAAAACTCCCTCTGTACATCACAGACGACCCATCGCTTTTCTTTACCGAATGCTTCGTCCCATCCGAGAGATACTTATATGTCAGAGTGTTAACCATACTTGGCAAATTTAAGAAATTATACGATATGTTCACTCCATCGTATCCATTTTGTATGAGATTACCATTTTCATCGGATACAAGCTGCATTTCTACCATATCCGAGAATGGATCTCTATATATAAGTTCAAGCGTATTTCCATTATATACAAAACCATACTCAACGGAGGTCCCATCCACATTTCGCCTTACGAACTCCAAGTTCCCGTTCAAATCATACATTATATCCCTTTCAGTCCCCA
>CAKUSP010000018.1 GCA_934680015.1 uncultured Bacteroidales bacterium
CGTTAATGGAGTGCAGACTTCAGTGGGGACTGAAAAAGACATAATGTATGACTTGAATGGTAACTTGGAGTTCGTAAAGCGAAATGTGGATGGGACCTCCGTTGAGTATGGTTTTGTATATAATGGAAATACGCTTGAACTTATATATAGAGATCCATTCTCGGATATGGTAGAAATGCAGCTTGTATCCGATGAAAATGGTAATCTCATACAAAATGGATACGATGGAGTGAACATATCGTATAATTTCTTAAATTTGCCAAGTATGGTTAACACTCTGACATATAAGTATCTCTCGGATGGGACGAAGCATTCGGTAAAGAAAAGCGATGGGTCGTCTGTGATGTACAGAGGGAGTTTTGTGTACGATGTCAGTGCGAGTGGAGCTGTAATCTTGGAGTCTGTAGGTATTCCTGATGGTAGGGTGTATTGCAGCGACACTCCGGATGAGAGGAACTGGGAGTGCTGGGACGTGAAGGATTATCTTGGGAATGTGCGCGCTGTCGTTCGCTCGGATAATGGTTTCCCGATAGAGATAAACGATTATCTTCCTTATGGAACGAGGCTGGAAGAATACAATCCTCCATATCAGGTAGGTAACAACAGGTGGCATTACGCAGGAAAAGAACTCCAAGACTTCGGAGGATACGACGAGGCTGACTTACTCGACTTCGGCTCGCGGTACTACAGTCCAACCATTGCTCGATGGAACTCCATTGACCCACAAGCTTGGAATTATACTTCCACTTCGCCATACAACTACTGCAACAATAACCCCGTAAACTTCGTGGATCCCAATGGGGAGGCGGTGTATTACTCTTATGGAGGAGATTTTATCACTTCTGATAATATCGATGATAACAAAATATTTTTAGTAACAGATGAATACTTAGACATAAGTACTTATTCGGCAGTAATGGTACGAAATGCTTCTCCAGAAGGATTTGAAGAAGTCGGTGGACTAATTATCCAGCATCGATTTGAGGAAGGTGCGAATTACACGGTCAGTATTTTTGAAACCATCGGAGGTGATGTCACAGTTACAGGATACATACTTGAACCCGAAGGACCTGATACCACTACACCGAATATGGATAAACGAATCCCTGAAGGAGTCTACAATATAGATAATTATCATAGTGCAAAATATAAGGATAATTATATCATATTTAATGAAAATGTTCCGCAATCACGAAAAATTCTGTATCATTTGGGGAATAATGGTGATGATACAGCGGGATGTTTACTACCTGGAACTACCTATAATGGGAATGGCGTTATTTCTGATAGCGGAAATAAATTTGACGAATTGCAAGGCTTCATAGAAAGTATAGGGGCTAAGAATGTTAGAACTATAATAAGTAATAAACGATTAAAATAAATTTAATTATGAGTAAATTTAGATTTATTGTCTATACGATAGGCATAGTTTTATTATTCTCATCTTTTGATGTGCAGAAATGTGCTGAAGCTCTTCAAAAGGCTTATGAAGAGAAAGATTATGATGCCTATGTAGATGCGTTTCCAGATAAGTATGAAAATTTCGTGAATGTGTATGGGTACGATAAGGATAATTTTCATGTGCTATATTATGATGCTTTTAAACATATTAAATTTCTGTTCTCTAATGATAAAGTACTAGAATCAAAAGTTCTTGATAAACTTTTAAGTTTGTCTTTTGGTTATATATGGCAAGCTGATGCTGTCAATTATGTAATTTATGAGACTAAGCAAATTCTTTTAATACATCCAAAGAGGTTTACAGAGTATTTTTCGGGGAAAACTGATGAGGAAGTTATATCTTTTATTCAAATGGCGTTTACTTGCTTACTTTCTGACGATCCATGTTATTTGTCAAAGTATAATCAACTTATAGAAACCTATACAACATATTCTGATCGAATAGTAAAATTAGCGAAACTAGCATTTGAGCGTGCTAAAAAAGCATGTGATGTATTAGTAGTTTATTAGTAATAACCAAGACACTGCTATGGATATGTGTCATAGCAGTGTCTTTTATTATTTGCCAAGTATGGTTAACACACTGACATATAGTTATCTCTCGGATGGGACGAAGCTTTCGGTAAAGAAAAGCGATGGGTCGTCTGTGATGTACAGAGGGAGTTTTGTGTACGATGTCAGTGCAAGTGGGGTCGTAATCTTGGAGTCTGTAGGTATTCCTGATGGTAGGGTGTATTGCAGTGACACTCCGGATGAGAGAAAATGGGAGTGTTGGGATATAAAGGACTATCTTGGGAATGTGCGCGCTGTCGTTCGCTCGGATAATGGTTTCCCGATAGAGATAAACGATTATCTTCCGTACGGAACGAGGCT